>JAJFII010000047.1 GCA_021775095.1 Rhodospirillales bacterium | reverse complement strand
CTGAAGACCGCCGGAACCAACCGGTCGGCCAGAAATGACAATAGAAAAGGACTACCATAATGGCTTCTGCCAAACAGGCCGCAGTTGAAGATGCGGCACCCGTAATTACCGAAAATTTTGCAGATCTTCTCGATGAATCCTTTGGCGATGGCCTCGAAGGCCGCGTTGTCACAGGTACAGTTATTGCCCTGGATAACGATGCTGCCACCGTAGACGTGGGCATGAAATCCGAAGGCCGCGTGCCCCTGAAAGAATTTGGCACGGATGTAACGCTTAATGTGGGCGACAGTGTCGACATCTATATTGAGCGTTATGAGGACCGGGAAGGCCTGATCAAGTTAAGCCGTGAACGCGCACGCCGCGAAGAAGCATGGCATGAACTGGAAAAATCCTACAACGATGGCATCCGCGTTACCGGTACGATCTTCGGTCGTGTCAAAGGCGGATTCATTGTTGATCTGGCTGGTGCTGTTGCATTCCTGCCGGGCTCGCAAGTTGATATCCGCCCGGTACGTGACATTACCCCCCTTATGGGTAATCCCCAGCCGTTCCAGATCCTCAAAATGGACGCACAGCGTAACAACATCGTTGTTTCACGCCGCGCCGTTCTGGAAGAAACCCGTTCGGAAGCCCGTTCCGAGTTGATCTCCAACCTGAGCGAAGGCCAGATCCTCGATGGTATCGTCAAAAACATCACCGATTACGGTGCCTTCGTCGATCTCGGTGGTGTTGATGGCCTGCTGCACGTCACCGACATTGCCTGGAAGCGGATCAACCATCCGTCGGAAGCCCTGCAGATCGGCGAAACCATCAAAGTACAGGTCATTCGTTTCAACGCCGAAACCCAGCGCATTTCGCTTGGTATGAAACAACTTGAAGCCGACCCCTGGGACGGTGTTGATGCCAAATTCCCGGTCGGCACCCGCTTCACCGGCCGGGTCACCAACATCACCGATTATGGCGCTTTTGTTGAACTGGAAGCCGGTGTTGAAGGTTTGGTTCACGTCTCTGAAATGAGCTGGACAAAGAAAAACATCCACCCGGGGAAAATTGTTTCGACCTCGCAGGAAGTGGAGGTTCAGGTTTTGGACGCCGATCCGGAGAAACGTCGGATCTCGCTCGGTCTCAAACAGTGCATGGATAACCCCTGGGACGGATTTGCCGCCAATTATCCGATCGGCACGGAAGTTGAGGGCGAGATCAAGAACATCACCGAATTTGGTTTGTTTGTCGGCCTTGAAGGTGAAATCGACGGCATGGCCCACCTGTCTGATCTGAGCTGGGACAAGTCCGGCGAAGAAGCTTTGGAAGATTACACCAAAGGCGACATGGTTAAAGCCAAGGTGCTTGACGTGGATATCGAAAAAGAACGCATCAGCTTAGGTGTTAAACAGCTGAAGGCGGATCCCTTTGAAGGAAGCTCCGGCGACCTGAAAAAAGGCGACGTGGTCACCTGTACGATCACAGCAATCCAGGATGCGGGCATTGACGTCATGGTCAATGAGTCGGTTCCCGGGTTTATCCGCAAGACCGAATTGTCACGTGAGCGTTCCGAGCAGCGCCCTGATCGGTTTGCCGCCGGCGAAAAAATCGATGCGAAAGTCACGCAGTTCGATAAAGCCAGCCGTCGCCTGACCCTTTCGGTTAAAGCCCTGGAAGTGCAGGAAGAAAAAGCAGCCATGCAGGCCTATGGGTCGTCCGACTCCGGTGCCTCTTTGGGTGATATCTTAGGTGCTGCCCTGCAGGAAAAACAAAAGGAAGCCGATACGGCTCCCGGCGAAGAAAAACCTGCCAAGAAAAAAGCCGCGCCTAAAAAGAAAGCGGCCGATGACGACGCCGAGGCCACTGCAGAGGAAAAACCTGCAAAGAAAAAGGCCGCGCCTAAAAAGAAAGCTGCCGACGCCGATGATGGCGCCGACGCTGACGCGTAAGGATCAGACTTTACCGGTCGGGCACCGCTCGGTGCCCGACCGGTGGGTCGTCTAAAAAATGTCGTTTGAAACGGACATGATTATTGACCGGCGTCGCCTCAAGCGGCGCCTGATTTTTTGGCGGATCCTTGGGGTTGTCGCCCTGGTGGCGGCGATCGTTGCCAGCGCCGGGCGGTTTGACTTGAAGCCGGGCGGTGACAAAATTGCGCGCCTGGATGTGAGTGGCATCATCGTTGACGACCGCTTGCGCGACCAGGCCCTGGCCCAGTTGAGCAAGGATGACAGCGTCAAAGCCCTGATGGTTGTGATCAACAGCCCCGGCGGGACCTTTACCGGCGGTGATAGTCTTTACCAAAGCCTGCGCGATGTCGCCAAAGTGAAACCGGTGGTCACGGTGATGGGCGGAACTGCGGCGTCGGCCGGTTACATGATCGCCATCGCCGCCGACCATGTGATTGCCAGTGCCGGCACGATCACCGGGTCGATTGGTGTGATCATGCAAACCGCCGATCTGACCGGCCTGCTGGAAATGGTCGGGGTTAAACCGGTGATCGTCAAAAGCGGGCCGCTGAAGGCGCAACCCAACCCCGTGGAACCGTTTGCCGATGACGCCCGCGCCGTGACCGAGGCGGTGATCCGCGATTTTTACGAGATGTTTGTAGAAATCGTCATGGAACGCCGGAATCTATCGAAAAATATTGCCTATGCCCTGGCCGACGGGCGGATTTATTCCGGCCGACAGGCTAAAACCGTCGGCCTTGTCGATGCCATCGGCCGCGAACGGGACGGCCTGAAGTGGTTGTCGACGACCCATGGTCTGTCGGAGCAACTGCCCGTTGTCGACGTGGAGATTGATTACAAGGACGAACCGTGGCGTGAACTGCTTGGCGAAAGTTTGGGAAAAGTGCTGTTTTCTGAAAGACTTAGGCTTGACGGCGTGTTGTCTCTTTGGCACCCTAAAGTGGACTTCGAGTAAAAAAAGGAATGCGTATTAATTGCGCAAAGATATATCATTAAAAAGGATACCAACCTTTTGGTGAATTGATATCGGGGTTGAGCGGCTTGAGGGGGCCATATGATGACCAAATCTGAATTGATTGCAAAACTTGCAAACGAAAATCCACACCTGTTTCAGCGCGATGTTGAACGGATTGTCACGACGATTTTTGATGAAATTACCAATGCCCTGGCCCAGGGTGACCGGGTTGAATTGCGGGGGTTTGGGGCGTTTTCCATCAAAGAACGGGGCTCGCGGGTCGGTCGCAATCCGCGGACCGGTGAAGCGGTCGATGTGGGCGAAAAATTCATTCCCTATTTTAAGACCGGCAAACAACTGCGCGAACGCCTGAATCCATCGGATTAACCGGCTGATCTCTCTGCAAACCAAGGAACGACCCGTGATACATGCCGTCAAAAAAATCGTGATGTGGGTGATCGCGGCGATTTTTGCTGCGTTCATTGCCCTGTTTTCCCTGGCCAACCGAACCTCAGTCGGGCTTGACCTGTGGCCCTTGGCGATCACTCAGGAGGTGCCGATTTTTACCCTGATCCTGGTTTGCCTGGGGTTTGGCATCCTGTGGGGTGGTTTTGCCGCCTGGTTATCGGCCGGCACGGCGCGCCGGCGGGCCCGCGCAGCGACCCGCCGGGCCGAGGCGGCGGAAGCCGACCTGCGCCACGCCGCGGAACGCCTGGTCCGCCTGGAGCAGGATTTGAAGGCCCTGCGGGCGTCTGATAAGGCCTCCGGTCCGATTTTTTCCGGGCCCGGGCAAACCGCATTATTGCCAAAAAGTTCCGACGCCGCCTAACCGGCCTGTGGCCGCAGTCTGGACCGTGAGAGCCCTTGCCTAAGCGACAGGGGAACGTTAAAAGCGTCGACAATTTGAACTGAATAAATTGGAGCCGCGCCCATGACATCCCTGCCAAAATCCCCGGCCAAACCGACCGACCGGATCTTTGTCGCCCTCGACACCACCGATTTAGACCGGGCCGTAGACCTGAGCCGGCAACTCGTCGAATATGTCGGCGGGGTCAAAATGGGTAAGGAGTTTCTCACGACCTTTGGCCTCGCCGGGGTTCGCAAAGTCGCCGCCTGCGGCATGCCGGTGTTTCTTGATACCAAATTTCATGACATCCCCAATACCGTGGCCAGCGCCATTCGCGCCGCCTTGCCGGCCAAACCCT
This sequence comes from Rhodospirillales bacterium, assembly GCA_021775095.1. Classification (GTDB taxonomy): domain Bacteria; phylum Pseudomonadota; class Alphaproteobacteria; order Rhodospirillales; family Casp-alpha2; genus JABMNT01. The sequence continues at coordinate 110,019 of JAJFII010000047.1, read as the reverse complement.
TTGTCATCAACATTCACGCCAGCGGCGGCCGGGCGATGATGGAAGCCGCCCGCGACGCCGTCGCCGAGGCCGGAGCCAACCGCCCATTGCTGATCGCAGTGACTGTACTGACCAGCCTGGGCGATGAAGATTTGGCCGACATCGGCATGGCCGGGCCGGCCGAAGCGCGGGTTGTTGCGCTGGCCAGACTGAGCCAACAGGCGGGCCTCGATGGGGTTGTCTGTTCGCCCCTGGAGATCGCCGCCGTCCGGGCGGCCTGCGGCCCCGACTTTATACTGATCGTCCCCGGCATCCGCCCCGCCGGCGCCGCCGCCGGCGACCAGAAACGCGTCATGACCCCGGCCCAGGCGATGGACGCCGGCGCCGATTACCTGGTCATCGGCCGACCGATCACCGGTGCTGAGGATCCCGTTGACGCGGCGAAAAAGATCGCCGATGAATTGCAGTAACTGGTCGCAGCGGCATCGAGGCAAAAACCTCGCCCCTCGTGGGGGAGGATTGGGGTGGGGGGCAAAGGTCCCGCGACCTCGTACGCACAAATTATCCGACAATTCCACCCCCCTCCTAACCTCCCGCCCCAGTGATAACCGGTTGAAATTACGGCCAGGGCCTGAAATAAGTGCTGGCATGAAAATTCAGACAAAAATTTGTGGCCTGAGCACGCCGCAATCGGTGGATTGTGCGGTTGACGCTGGCGCGGCGATGGTCGGATTTGTGTTTTTTCCGCCGTCCCCCCGCTCGCTCTCCATCGCCGAGGCGGCGGCGTTGACGGCGCGGGTCCCCGATCATGTGAAAAAAGTCGCCCTGACGGTCAATGCCGACGACGATCTGTTGGCCGAGATCAGCGAAAACGCCGGTATCGATCTGTTGCAGTTGCACGGTTCCGAGCCGCCGGAACGGGTGTTTGAAGTGCGCCACAGCTTTGGCCTGCCAGTGATCAAGGCGTTGCCGGTGGAAGACACCGTCGATCTGATGGTGGCCCGGGGCTATGACGCGGTTGTCGATTTTTTTCTGTTTGATGCCAAACCACCGGCCCATGCGACCCGGCCCGGTGGCAATGCGGTGGCCTTTGACTGGGCCCTTTTAAAGGGTTTTTCCCTGGCCAAACCGTGGCTGCTGGCCGGCGGTCTGACGCCTGAAAATGTTGCCGAGGCGGTCCGCATCAGCGCTGCCCATATGGTCGATGTGTCGTCCGGTGTGGAGGACCAGCCGGGGGTTAAAAATTTACCAAAAATTCGCGCCTTTCTCGAGGCCTTGGATAGATAATCCTTCCCATAGATTCCCGTGAGTTTCGCTTCCCCCTTGATCGGGTAAGGAAATTTATGGCAAAAGGCGGTTAGAGAAAATGTCAGAATAGCGCATGATCTGTTTAATTTCGGGTTCGTTTTTTCCGCTCTCGTGTGGTTTATTGCGGGCAACGGCAGTGATCGCCAAAAAAATAATCAGGATGGATTGATGAACACACCCAACACCTACCGCGCCGGCGCCGATGACGACGGGCATTTTGGTATTTATGGCGGACGTTATGTGGCTGAAACGTTAATGCCTTTGATCCTCGCCGTCGAGCGGGCCTGGAACGAAGCCCGCAACGATCCCGACTTTTGGACGGAGTTTCATGATCTCATGAAACATTACGTCGGTCGCCCGAGCCCGCTCTATCTGGCAAAACGGCTGACCGAACAATTGGGCGGGGCCAAAGTTTATTTTAAACGCGACGAGCTTAACCACACCGGGGCCCACAAGATCAACAACACCATTGGCCAGATCCTGATGGCCAAACGCATGGGCAAAACCCGGATCATCGCCGAAACCGGCGCCGGTCAGCACGGCGTGGCGACGGCCACGGTCTGTGCTTTGTTTGGCCTGCCGTGCATTGTTTATATGGGGGCAACGGACGTCGAGCGGCAAAGCCCCAATGTCTTTCGCATGAACCTTTTGGGGGCTGAAGTGCGTCCAGTCACGTCGGGCACCGGAACCCTCAAAGACGCCATGAATGAAGCCCTGCGCGACTGGGTCGCCAACGTCGATGACACCTTTTACATCATCGGCACGGTCGCTGGACCGCACCCCTATCCGACCATGGTCCGTGATTTTCAATGTGTCATTGGTAACGAACTGCGGGACCAGATGGACGAAGCGGAAGGCCGGTTGCCCGATACCCTAGTCGCCTGTCTGGGCGGCGGTTCCAATGCCATGGGGCTTTTCCATCCGTTTTTGGATGACGAAGGGGTCGAGATCATTGGCGTTGAAGCCGGTGGCAAAGGCCTCGATACGGATCAACATTGTGCTTCTTTGACCGGTGGCAAACCGGGTGTGTTGCACGGCAACCGAACCTATTTGCTGCAAACCGATGACGGCCAGATCCTCGATGGCCATTCGATTTCCGCCGGTCTGGATTATCCGGGAATCGGGCCCGAACATTCCTGGCTGAAGGACAGCGGTCGGGTAAGCTATGTCTCCGTCACCGACGCCGAAGCGCTCGACGCCTTTCAGCTATGTACCCGCATGGAAGGCATCATTCCGGCCCTCGAGCCAAGCCACGCCCTGGCCCATGTGATAAAAATCGCCGGCACTTATCCAAAGGATCATCTTTTGGTGATGAACCTCTGTGGCCGGGGCGACAAGGACATTTTTGCGGTGGCCAAACATTTGGGCCTCGATATGGGCCAGACGGATCAGGGATAATGGATATGAGTCAACGTACCGAAACCCGCATCACCCGCAAATTCGCCCAGTTAAAAGCCGCGGGCCGGGGCGGACTGGGGGCCTTCATTACCGCCGGCGACCCGGATTTTGAAACCGGCCTGGAGATTTTGATGGGCCTGGCGGACGCCGGCGCCGATATGATCGAATTTGGCATTCCCTTCAGCGATCCCATGGCCGATGGCCCGGCCGTTCAGGCCAGTTCCCTGCGCGCCCTCAAAAACGGCATGACCCTGAAAAAAACCCTCGACATGGTCCGGGCCTTTCGCCAACGCGACGACGAAACGCCGATGGTCCTGATGGGCTATTTTAACCCGATCTACATTTATGGCGTTGAGGCGTTCCTGGTCGACGCTAAAGCGGCCGGCGTCGATGGCCTGATTATGGTCGATCTGCCGCCGGAGGAGGAAAACGAACTTTGTATCCCGGCCCTCGCAGCCGGAATAAATTTTATTTACCTGACCGCGCCAACCACCGACGCCGCACGCCTGCCGAAAGTTGTCGAAAAAGCCTCGGGGTTCGTGTATTTTGTTTCGATTACCGGTATCACCGGCACCCGCTCGGCGACGTCCGCCGATATTGCGCCCCACATTGAGCGCATTCGCAAGTTCACCGACTTGCCGATCGCCGTAGGATTTGGCATAAAAACGCCGGAGAATGCGGCCGACATGGTAAAAATAGGCGATGCGGCGGTCGTCGGTTCGGCGTTGGTTCAGGTGATAACCGATAATCTGGACGGGGAAAACCGGGCGCGACCGGGACTGGCGGCAAAGGTCCACCAACTGGTCTCCGAACTGGCGGCGGGGGTTCGCAGTGTTGCCAAAAGGCCGACCAAAGAAGTGGTTTAGGGAGTTAAATTAAGTGAACTGGCTTAAAAATATCGTCCCCCCCAAACTGCGCAGTTTGGTGACCGGACAAAAGGATATCCCCGAGAACCTCTGGCATAAGTGTACGTCCTGTGCCCAGATGATTTTTCATCGCGATTTACAGAAGAACTGCCACGTTTGCCAGCACTGTGGTCACCACATGCGGATCGGGGCCGAGGCCCGCTTAAACCTGTTATTTAATGGCGATGTCTATTCCACCCTGGCGCTTGATCCGGCGATCGGTGATCCCCTGAAATTCAGGGATGTTAAAAAATATTCCGACCGGATCAAAGATGCCCGGGCGAAAACCGGCAAGGATGACGCCCTGACCGTGGCCAGCGGAGACATGGGTGGTCACCCGGCGGTGGTCGCGGTTATCGATTTTTCCTTCATGGGCGGATCCATGGGCATCGCCGTGGGTGATGGTCTTGTCAAAGCGGCCAGAAAAGCGGTCGAGAAAAAAGCCTCATTGATTGTGATCCCGTCGTCCGGTGGGGCGCGCATGCAGGAGGGCATCCTGTCGCTCATGCAAATGGCCCGAACGACGGTTGCGGTCGAAGAGGTCAAAGAGGCGGGTTTGCCCTATATCGTCATCCTGACCGACCCAACCACCGGCGGCGTAACCGCGTCCTTTGCCATGCTCGGTGATATCGCCATTGCCGAACCGGGCTGCCAGATTGGTTTTGCCGGACAACGGGTGATCGAACAAACCATTCGAGAGACCCTGCCGGAAGGTTTTCAGACGGCCGAATATTTATTTGAACACGGGATGATCGATATGGTCGTCAACCGCCATGATCTGCGCCAGACCCTGGTTCGTATTCTCGGCCTGCTTAATCCGGGCGCAGGTGAACCCGACCCGGAAGATCACCAGACGGTGATCCCCCTGGCGCTCGAGGAAAGTACGGAAGAGGCCATGCCGGCGGTGATCGTCAGCGATGTCGATGTGGTCACCGTTGAAACCAGCGAACCCAAATAACCGGTGACCAACGGCGCACCTTGCAACGTCGCGGCGAGCGGGAAAAACGACGCCATCCTGGCCCGCCTGACGGGGCTGCATCCAAAACTCATTGATTTATCCCTGGGCCGCGTCGAAACCCTGTTAGAAAAGCTGGGTCAGCCGCAGGACTTTCTGCCACCGGTTATTCATGTCGCCGGAACCAACGCCAAAGGGTCGGTGATCGCCTACCTAAGGGCCGTTCTGGAGGCCGAAGGTTATCGCGTACATGCGCATATTTCACCGCATCTGGTGCGTTTTGCCGAGCGCATTCGCCTTGCCGGCCAGGTGATCAGTGAACCGGCCCTGACGGAACTGCTGGAGGGTTGCGAAAAAATCAATGGCGGCAATCCGATCACTTTTTTCGAGATCACCACCTGTGCCGCCCTGGTGGCTTTTGCCAGCGAACCGGCCGATGTGGTGTTGCTCGAGACCGGACTGGGCGGCCGCTTGGATGCGACCAATGTGGTTAAACAGCCAGCGGTCTGCGTGATCACTCCGATCTCGATGGATCACCAGCAGTTTTTGGGCCATACCCTGGCCGCCATTGGCCGGGAAAAAGCCGGAATCCTGAAGCGCGGAATCCCGGCGGTGATCGCCCGCCAGCCGGCGGCGGCCATGGAATCAATCGTCGCCAGAGCCCAGGACCTGGGTGTCGCCCTCTATCTTCAGGACGAAGATTGGTCGGTTTGCCGCGACGGCGACCAGCTGGTTTATGAAAACCCCAGGGGTCAAAAACGCCTGCCCCTGCCCAACCTTGTGGGTCCCCATCAAATTGACAACGCCGGTTTGGCCCTGGCCACCCTGGACCGGTTTTTGGCCTGCCCAACGTCGCAAGCTTCCCAAGAGATCGGACTGGTCAGCGCCCAATGGCCCGGTCGTCTGCAATGGCTTAAATCGGGGCCGCTTGTCGAAAGGGTACCGGCGGGTTGGGAGGTGTGGCTGGATGGCGGACATAATGCAGCGGCGGCGCAGGTTCTTGCGGCGCAGGCCAGGATCTGGCAGGGCGGAGCTGCCAGCAAACCACTTTTTGCGGTATTTGGCATGTTAAATTCAAAGGACCCGGCGACCTTCCTCACGCCCCTCAAGGAACACTTGTCCGGGTTAACAACGGTGACAATTGCCGGCGAAGAAAACGCCCTCAGTGCCCGCCAACTGGCCGCCTGTGCAATGGATCTGGGGATCGAGTCGGTGGCCTGTGGTTCGGTCGGGGATGCGCTTAAACAAATTACCAGCGGTGCTGACCAACCGGCGCGGGTGCTGATTTGCGGATCCCTCTATTTGGCCGGCACGGTGCTCCGGGAAAACCAGTAAAACCCGGCAGCGGTTTGTGCCCAGTCAACGCCAGCGATGCCTAAGCCTTAAAAATTGTCCTTGCGCATGCGGGTTTCGGCAAAAACCGCGACCAGTTCGGCACCCACCAATCCCACCGTCTGCTGCAGATTTTTACTGGTCGGCCGGAGGAACGGATTTGTGGCTTTTTCCACACCCAGGGTCGACGGCACCGTTGGCAGGCCCTGGCGACGCAACTGGTCTACTTCCGCCATGCGTTTAACCAGGTCCTGATTACCCGGCTCAACCGACAGGGCAAACCGGCCATTGGACTGGGTGTATTCGTGGGCGCAATAAATGCGCGTGGCATCAGGCAAATTCATCAGTTTGCTCAGCGACGTCCACATTTGTTTGTGGGTCCCTTCAAACACCCGTCCGCAGCCCAGCGCAAACAGCGTATCGCCACAAAAAAGCGCGTCGGACTCTTCGAACCAGTAAGCATTGTGACCGCGGGTGTGGCCAGGCACGTCAAACACCTGGGCCGTCGCCTTGCCCAGTTGGTAGGTATCGCCGTCGGCCACTTCAACATCGATCCCCGGGATTCGGTCGCGGTCAGCTTTCGGGCCCACAATGGTACAACCGGTCAACTGTTTGAGCTCCAGATTGGCCCCCGTATGGTCGGCATGATGGTGGGTGTTGAGAATATGGCTCAGGGTCCAGCCTTTCGCCGCCAGGGCGTCGATCACCGGACCGCCAACCGCCGGGTCAATGACCGCAGTTTTGCCGGTTTCAAGGTCATGGGCCAGATACACATAATTATCGCTCAGGACCGGGATCTGGTGAATTTCGAGCTGACTCATGGAATTTTCCTTAAGTTTCCGGGGTGGGCAGAGGCGGCGATTTTTGCTATCCATCCCTTATATAGGTGAAAGCCACAAAACTTAAAGGGATTGCACGGTGGGGATCGACAAAAACCCGATCAACCCGGAGGACTCGGACGCGGGACCGGAACCCCGGGCCCTGCCGACGGCAGCCGGAACCTATCTGACCCGCGAAGGATATGAGCGGTTTCGCGCCGAGTTTCGCCAACTGGTCAGCGAAGAGCGGCCGAAAGTTGTCGAAGTGGTCCACTGGGCGGCGGGCAATGGCGACCGTTCGGAAAATGGCGATTATATTTACGGCAAAAAACGCCTGCGGGAAATCGACCGGCGCATTCGTTTTCTCGACAAACGTCTGGAAAAGGCGCAGGTGGTTGATCCGAGCCAACAGGCAAACCGGGATCAGGTGTTTTTTGGCGCAACGGTGACCTATGCCAACGACCAGGGCCAGGAAAAAACCGTGACCATCGTTGGGGCTGACGAAGCCGACATGGATCGGAGCCGGGTCAGCCTGGTGTCGCCCATCGCCCGGGCCCTGTTAAAGGCCTTTGAGGGTGATCTGGTCGAGTTCATGGCGCCGGCCGGGCGGGTTGAGCTGGAAGTCCTGGCGATAAAATACCGCTGAGTGTGGGTTTTCAAATTTGTGCATTTCCGTCACAGCTTTATTTCCTATGGCAAACTTGCGTCCCCGGTGCCGCCGGGTCTAAGTTTATTTTCTCCCTGAGCCTTTTTTTCGATGACCCTTCAGCCGCTTGAAATTCATGAGATTCGGCTTCTTTTGACACCCGTAAAAACGAGAGCCCATTGCCGACTGCCCCCCTTCCCCAAGCGCAAAACCCCCTGCACGGCATTGGCTGGATGATCCTGACCGGTTTATTTTTTGTCTCGGTAACCGGTATCGTCAGGTACCTGGGCTCATCGTTGCCGGCCATGGAAATGGCGTTTATCCGTTATGCCTTTGGCATCATCCTGGTAGCCCCGGCCCTGATGCCGCTGGTTCGAGCCCCCTTAAGTTTTCCGCGCCTGCGGTTTTTTGCCCTGCGTGGTTTCCTGCACGCCTTTGGTGTGATGTTGTGGTTCTACGCCATGGCCCGGATTCCCATCACCGAAGTGACGGCCATTGGTTATGTGGCACCGATTTTTGTTGCCCTGGGGGCGGCGGTTTTTCTTGGCGAAAAAATGCAGGCCCGGCGCATCGCCAGCATCGTCATCGGATTTATTGGCGCTTTGATCATTCTGCGGCCCGGCTTCCAGGAGATCAATTCCGGGCAATTGGCACAATTGCTGAACGCGCCGATTTTTGCCGCGTCCTTCCTGATGGCAAAAAAAATGACAGCAACTGAAGATTCGTCAATAATCGTCGCCATGTTGACGATTTTTTGCACCGTCGCTCTGTTGCCGGGGGCCGTTTATTATTGGCAAACGCCGACGGCCCACGAAACCCTTTGGCTTTTTTTAACGGCCGTGTCGGCAACCTGTGGCCATTATACCCTGACCCGGGCGTTCAAGGCCGCGCCCCTGTCGGTCACTCAGCCGTTGACGTTTTTGCAGCTGGTATGGGCGGCGCTCATCGGCGTGACCCTGTTTGGCGAGGCGATTGATCCCTACGTTATCCTTGGCGGCGGGATCGTTGTCGCTTCGGTCACTTATATTTCCCATCGTGAGGCTGTGGCGAGCCGCCAGCCAACCACACCGCCCGCGCCCGCCACCAAAATCTGATGGACCGTCAATCCCCCTGGCCCCTGGCACTGGGCGGACTTTTATCCCTGGCCGTTGCCGTTGGCATCGGGCGGTTTGTTTATACGCCGATCTTGCCGTTTATGGTCGATGCGCTCGGCCTGACAAAAGGCCAGGCCGGGTGGATTGCATCGGCCAACTATGCCGGCTATCTGATTGGTGCTCTGGCCGCATCGTCCCCCGGATTAAAGGGATCCCGCCGGCTTTGGATGATCGGGGCGTTGCTGGTCTGCTGCCTGACGACAGCGGCCATTGGGTTTTTGGATAGCATCTGGGCGTTGATGGTTATCCGCTGTATCGGCGGTGTCGCCAGCGCCTTTGCTTTTGTTTATGCCTCGGCCCTGGTGGTCGAGCGTTTGTTGGAACTCAATCGCGGCGGGCTGTCGGCGGTGCATTTTGGCGGCGTCGGGGTTGGCATTACCCTGTCGGCGCTGATCGTCACCGGGACGGTCTGGGCCGGCGGCGATTGGCGGGGGCAATGGTTTGGCGCCGGCGCGGTGTCCTTTATTGCTGCGGTTCTGGTGTTTTTCCTGGTGCCGGAACATCGTGGTGAAACCCGGGTGCACGAAAAAGGCAGGTTCAAACCTGGCCTGTTTGCCCTGATTCTGGCCTATGGGTTGTTCGGTTTTGGTTATATCATCACCGCAACGTTTCTGATGGCGATTGTCCGCGATACGGAAAGTGCGCGCCAGTTGGAACCGGTGATCTGGCTGGTGGTCGGCTTGACCGGTGTGCCGTCGGTGGCCCTGTGGATGGCCGTCAGCCGTCGCTACGGGGTGCTCAGGACCTACGCCTTGGCTTGCCTGGCGGAAGCCATTGGTGTGAGTGCCAGTGTTTTGTGGGTATCGCCGGTTTCACTGGTCATCTCAGGCATGTTATTGGGCGGCACCTTTATTGCCCTGACGGCACTGGGGCTGGTCGGCGGGCGAACCTTTACCACGGGCGATCCCCGCCAGGTGGTCGGTTGGATGACCGCGGCGTTCGGCTTTGGCCAGATCATCGGCCCGACTTTCGCCGGATCGCTATATGACATGAGTGGCAGTTTTTTACCCTCATCCCTCGCCGCCGTTGGTGCCTTGATGGTCTCGTCGGTTATGGTTTACCGGATCAGCCGGCAAGACACCTAAGTCCGCCTGATCATTAACCACTAGCGCTTTTGTGAAAAACACGGTTAGAATTCCGGGTTGCGCGATTTGGGAGACACACAATAAATGCCTGAGGATTTTAAAATCATTTATTTGGCCGATGCCCGGGAGCTGGTGGTGCCTTTGGCACCGCTGTTTATCGAGGAATGGGAACCCTATTACGGGCGCCAGGGTCCTGGCGACGCGGAAACGGATTTGAACGATTGTTGCAACCGCGATGCAATTCCCCTGGCCCTGGTCGCCATTGACGGCGACGGCGAGATCATGGGGACGGCGGCCCTCAAAGCCCGGTCCATTGAAACCCACCGACACCTGAGCCCCTGGCTAGCGGCAATGTTTGTGGTTGAACGTCACCGCGGTCATGGGGTGAGTGCCGCCCTGGTGGCGGAAATTGAAAAAAACGCCCTCCGGTTGGGCTATCAGCGGATTTATGTGGGGTCGCGTGGGGTTACCAGTGCCATGCGGGACAGCGGCTGGACCCGGCTCGACGAAGCCGAGTCCCTGCGCGGCCCGATCGAGATCTATGTGAAAGAACTGGTCGGGTAATATTAAAACGAATACTTGAATAACTGTTTAAATATTGTACCATTGGCTCATGGATAAACCAATGGACGGCCAGCAAATTTCCGCCGTTGCCGACATGTTTCATTTGTTGGGCGACCCAACCCGCCTCAAAATCGTCTATTCCTGCCTCGATGAAATGCGCAGTGCCGGCGATATTGCCCGAATCGCCAATGCGTCACCGTCCCTGGTCAGCCACCATTTACGTCTGTTGAAAGCCGCCAGACTGGTGCGTTCGGAACGGCGTGGCCGGCAGGTTTTTTATGTCGCAGCCGATCACCATATTCGCCACGTCCTGGGCGACATGATCGACCACCTGAACGAACCCGATTGCAAAGAGGTTAATGTCTGATGTCCGTGACCTGCGCTCATCACGCACCGACGACAGCGCCGCGCGGATCCTACCGCAAGGTGCTGTGGGTCGCCCTGGTAATCAATGGGGCGATGTTCGGGGTTGAACTGATTGCCGGCTGGCAGGCCCGCTCGGTCTCTCTGCAGGCCGATGCCGTCGATTTTTTTGGCGATACGGCGACCTACGCGGTAACCCTGATTGTCCTTGGTATGAGCTCCCGCCGGCGGTCAATGGCCGGTATGGCAAAGGGGATTTCCCTCGGGGTTTTTGGAACCTGGGTGCTGGCAACAACGGTTCAACGGTATTTCGAAGCCGACCCACCGGTCGCCGAGGTCATGGGGGCGATTGGCCTGTTGGCCTTGGCAGCCAATGTGTTTTGCGCCTATTTGTTATATAAATATCGCGCCGGCGATGCCAACATGCGCTCGGTTTGGCTGTGCTCGCGCAATGACGCCATTGCCAATGTCGCCGTCGTTGCGGCCGGTGCCGGTGTCTGGGTCAGCCAAAGCCCCTGGCCGGACCTGATAGTTGGTGCGGGGATCGCTTTGTTATCCCTGTGGGCGGCGCAATCCATTGTCCGGCAGGCGTTGGCTGAACTGCGGGCCGACCGCGGGCCTGTGGTATTGTGATCAATTACGATGGCTGCCAGCTGGAAACTGAGATGAACTCTAAACCGTGGGTCGACGGATCGAGCCGGTTCAAACGGGTCTGGGTGGAATCAGGGATTATTTCCCGCGCCGGTCAGGGGTGCCACTTCCCGATCATAGCGCTGCTGTGACTGAGCCGTTTCGGCTTGGATCCAGGCACTGAAGGCAGCAATACGCGCCGTCGTCTGCGCGCCTTCCGGATGAACCAGATAATAGGCCAGATCGGCCAGGCAATGGATATCGAACAGGCGGACCAGGCCGGCCGCGCTCAGGTTGCCGTCCACATGGGCACTGCGCACGAGCGCAACGCCCTGGCCGGCGATTGCCGCCTGTAAAGCCATATTTGAATTGGCAAAACGCGGACCGTGATGGAGCGGCAGGTCCGGCACCCCGGCGGCGACCAGCCAACGATCCCAGTTTGTGGTCCTATTATCGTCGTTGCGTAACAACAACGGGTAGCGTTCCAGGTCGGCCGGGGTTTGTGGTTTCCCCAGGCGTTCGACCAACTGTGTGCTGCACACCGGAAACACATACTCGCGCAGCAAAAGGCTGCTGTGCAGCCCGGGATAAACACCGTCGCCAACCCGGATCGCCAGGTCCACATCGTTGATCGCAAAATCGACCCTGTGGTCGGTTGTTGAGATCCAGACATCGATTTCCGGATGGCGTTGGTTAAAATCACTGAGCCGTGGCACCAGCCAGGTCAAGGCAAAGGATTCGGTGGTGCTGATTTTAAGGGGGCCCGAGACGTCGTCGTCGCGCAAACTTTCCAGGGTCATCGACAGGCGGGCGAAAAAGTCGCGGGCAACCGGTGCCAGGGCTGCGCCATTGGCTGTCAGGGTTAGTGGTCGGCCACTGCGCCCAAAAAGCGCCAGACCCCAGAGCGATTCCAGATGTCTAATCTGATGGCTGATGGCGCTTTGTGTGACATTCAACTCGGCCGCAGCACGGGTGAAACTGCCGTGGCGGGCGGCGGCTTCTAGGGCGCGAAGGGCGGCAAGTGGCGGTAGATGATCAGCCATAATTACATGAATATTAACTCATGATATGCATGAGGACAATTCCTTTGAAATACTATGTATTAATTATTATTTTACGTCTACGTACATGAACATAATTCACAATATTTATCCATGTTATGGAGGTTAACCCGATATGGATCCGCGAACTGGACGGCGTATAATTCGTGACCGCTGGGGCGAGCCGATTGTCGCCTTAAAGCCCCATCCGAAGGGCCAGAAACGCAACCGTTGGTTGCCGCGCCTCTTCGGCTGGTGGCGGGGCAACTGATGGCCCGCGTAAAACCGGCGCAAATGGGGCGACAACAATTCCCGATCAACCTCTTTTATGGGAATTACGCCTGGTATAACGACAATATCCGGAAATTTTACGGCCTGATAAAAATCCGGATCCCTCAAGTTTGACTTTTCCGGGCACACACGAAACTTACGTTCTTCCCGGTGTTTTTGGTCTGGAACGGGTTTTCGATTAATGCGTTACAATTCAGTACCGTGGGTTTTCCCGTAACGATTTGTTCATCGGAACCGGTTAACACGATCACCAGCAGGTCACGGTCCGGATCACGGGTTTGAAATCGCCGCATGGTCCCAAATGGAGTTGGGATCCTCAAGATCGGCGACCGCCAACTCTTCGGCATCGAACCGCCAGGCTTTGAAGGTCGGCGACCAATGGTCGGCGGGCAATCCGGCTTTGACTTTAAGATGTTCGACGAAGCTTTTCCGATCCGCGATTTGCGCCCAGACCATGGGCAGGAACAGGGCCCGGCGATTGTTATCTTCGATCACCAACCCGTCGATTCCGGGCCGGAGGCTGGCAAGAAAGTCCGCTTCATCGGTAAAGGTTATTTTGCCTTGCCGGCCCAGAACCGAAATCGAAAGCGCTAGCCCCGGCATTTCCGTCGCCGCCAGGGGCCGGAACCGGGTATCTTTGAAGGCCGATTTAAAAGCATTTTCGGCGACGTCCAAAACCAGGGGCCGATGGGCCTCCGGGCTGCCGATGCAGCCCCTGAGCCGGCCACCCCGATTGAGGGTGACAAAACAGGCACCGGTTGCCGTCAACAGATCCGGGTATCCGCGCACGGTGGTCGGCAACGGACACTGGTTATTCAGGCCATATTCAATGGACCTGGCGGCTATTTTAAGAAGTGTCCAACCATAGACGTCGAGCAGGGCCCGGGTGACACTGGTGAAGGTCTCGCCACGGGCCGGTTCGCCTGCCGGCGAATGGGTATCGGATGGCCCTTGCGGCGGGGGTTCGGCGGTTTTTTCCAGGCACATCCAGGCCCCATAACCGACCACACGATCTTTCGTGCCGGCGGTGTCGCCGGAATTGCAGATATGCAAAGTTTGTATGGTCATATGGCGGCGTTTGGCGAGGTCCAGAAAACCGCCAACCGGGAACCGCCCACAGGCATCGCCCGATGAAATGGCTTGGCTGTCCAGGCGTTCGATCGCCCGACAGGTCGCCGCGTCGCGCTGGCGCGCCGTCTCGTAGTCCAGATAATGACTGAGATCCGTGGAAATGACGATCAGTGTTTCCGGCCCACCCCAGACGGCATCAATGACATCGGCGACGTCGCTGGTGGTGGTATCTCCGACCACCAGGGGAAGCACGGAAAAGTCGTCCAAGACCACTTGCAGGAACGGCAGATGAACCTCCAGACTGTGTTCTTTTTCATGCACCGTGTCGACCACGCCAACGCCGGCGAGACCGGCGACCCGGGCGGCGGCGGCCTTATCGACGGGGACATCGCCAAGCGGTGTGCGAAACCTGTCGGCACCACTGAGCGCCATGCCTTTAAGAGGTGCCGTATGGCACGGCCCCAACAAGATCACCCGTTTGATCACCGCCGCCATGGGCTGCAGCAGGGCATAGGCTCTGGCCGCATTGGCACCTGAATAAATATAACCCGCATGCGGTGCAATAAGGGCTTTTGGTGTTTGCATCGCCGATCTTTTATCATTGGCGTTTGCAGCCTGCGCAAGCATCCGCTCGACGTCGGCTCGGAGTTCTGCCGCATCACCCGAATAAAAGTGACCGGCGACGGCGGCATTTCTGACCCGGGCGGTGGCTACCAACGGCGGCGGATTGGCGACGGCCTTATCCAGATTCATCTGCGCCGTCTGATAGTCCGGTTTTAAGGCCAGGGCCTTGCGGAAACTGGCAACCGCCTCGTCGCCTCGACCCAACCCCTGCAGGGCGAGGCCCAAATTATTACAGGCTTCGGCGAACCGGGGTTGGATCGCCAGGGCCTTTTCGATCAATTCGACGGCAATCTCATTTTTACCAACCTGATGGGCAACCACGCCGAGCAGATGGAGGGCCGCATAGTAGTTGGGATCGACCTTTAAAATTTTGCTGTAAAGGTCTTCGGCCTGTGGCAAACGACCAGCCTTTTGGTGTTCGATGCCAAGTGCGATGGCTTGCTCAAGGGACAGGGTTTGCGGCGCGGACGGCGCTTGCGTTGGGTTCATAGGTCCTGCCCTGATTGGCACCAATGGAGGTCGCGCGTCGTCATCTCGATCGGTCGTTTTATGGTTGTTAAATGACGTTTTAAAATCATCGTATATCTGGACATTCCGACGGGCGGCACCCCGTGCCTATTCGTGGCCGTTAAAAAGAGGATCAATGGGTCATCATACCAAACTATGGGCAATGACCCAACGATATTTCCGATGACCATCGCGCCGCGCGAGACGGTTGGCTTTAATCGACCGCGGCCGGGGTCACATATCTGTTTTCAGCACGCGCTTGCCAGCCAATGACCAGTTAACGGTGCAAGGCAACTGGCGCTTTTATCACGCCCGGCAATTGGGTTATAAGTGGACAACACCTGGTAACGGGTCGCTTGTTTCCAGGCCACATAAGGGAAATCAAATGAAGTTTGGACCGCTTGCCACTGCGGAAGCTGAAAATTGTGTACTTGCCCATTCCCTGATGATTGGCAAAACACGGATACGCAAGGGCCGGTTGCTGACAGCGGACGACCTTGAACTCTTTGCCGCCGCCGGCATTCAAACCCTTACCGTGGCCAAACCGCAAGCCGGCGACGTGGATGAAGATACGACGGCCCATCACCTGACCCGTGCCTTTACCCTCGATCACGTCCGGGCCGGTGCGGCGACGACCGGGCGGGTAAATCTTTATGCAACGGTCCGGGGGATTTTGTTGTTGCAGCCGGCCGCCATTGACGCGTTGAACGGGGTCGACGAATCCGTTACCCTGGCGACCCTGGCCAACCATTCACCGGTCGAAATCGGCACCCTGATGGCGACGCTCAAGATCATGCCCTATTTTGTTTCACAATCGGTTTATGGGGCGACCCTTAAAAAGGCAAAACAGATAAATCTCAGAACTGTTGCCTATGAGACTAAATCCGTCGGCCTGATCCAAACCACGTTGGCCGGGACCCGAACCGAACTGGTCACAAAAACCAGCAAGCTGTTTCACCGCAAAGTCTCCGCCTTCGGCAGCACCATCACCTCCGAGCTGCAATGCGCCCATGCCACCCGGGACCTTGCCGACGGCCTGAACGAACTACTCCGGCGCCAAAATCAATTGATTATCGTCATGGGCGCATCGGCGATTTCGGACCGGCACGATGTGGTTCCGCAGGCCATTAAACGGGCCGGCGGCGAGATTATCCATTTCGGCATGCCGGTGGATCCGGGAAATTTATTGCTGCTCGGCCGGATCGGCAAAGTGCCAGTGATCGGCGCACCGGGATGTGCCCGATCACCAAAACTCAACGGTTTTGACTGGATCCTCAGGCGTTTGTTCTGCGGTCTGCCGATAACCGCCGCAGACATCATGAAACTGGGCGTTGGCGGCATGTTACAGGACAGTAAAAAACGCTTGTCCTTCGCCGATACCCCTGCCGCCTAGGCAAAGAGCCGTGATAGTTTCGCTATGGGTAATTAGCCAGGTCGTCCGCTCTTCCCGACCTTACATTTGATCTATAGACCTGCTATTCGGTGTCCGCTAAACGGACGGAGCGGGTGGCTCCCGCTCACCGCGTCGAAGTGCCAAAATAGCGGTTGTTTTTAATAACTCCGGGCAACGACGAGCCACCCATATGAATGTTGGCCTTGATTTGGCCAAATCCGTATTTCAGGTCCAGGAATTGATGAACAGGAAAAGCTTATCGTCCGCAGGACCTTAGGGTCGGCGGCAGATGATTGCGTTTTTCACGAGGCTTGAACCGTGCCTTGTTGGCATAGAAGCTTGTGGCACGAGCCGCTATTGGGCGCGCCAATTGTCGGCGTTTGGGCATGAGATCTAGCCTGTTTATGTGAAACCATTCGTCAATCGTGGCAAAACCGAGGTAGCGGTTGCGCAAGCAAAATAGTGGCGGTGTCAGACAGAATGGATCCTGTCAGCACTTGATAGCAGATGTCTTCAACCTTGCAGGCGGCCTACCGGTACAACGAACAGCTATTGGAGAAAAAACTCGCGGTAACGCAGGTTCAGGTAATATCCGGGCTCGTGGTCTGGATCCTCTTAATTGCATCCTTGGGACGGTCTTGCGCAGTCATTCGGATAGGCGCACGGTGCGCCACGATGCTGGCGCATGGAAAGCGCCGTGCAACGCGCCCCGGGGTTCGGAAGACCGCCCTGCGGGATCATAGGACGCACCCTGCCCCTGTCCTTTTTTTTCGTGACAATGAGGGCATCGCGCTGCCGACCGCGCCCAACCGAACGAACCGTTCTACCCCATCAGTGTACGCCATATTATCTCGGAATTGCTTGCGGTGCCCGACACAGCAATGCGGTTCAGGTGATCGACACCAACAACCTATGTTGTGCCGCGCATCACCAGACGGCACGGCACCCAGGTTTTTTCGGAGACCTGCGTCGGCTCGGCCATCATGCGGTCGACCAGATCGGTCGTCCGTTCGATCATTCGGTTGACCGGCAGTCGCACGGTGGTCAGGTCAAAGCAATCCCATTCTGCCATGGGGATATCATCAAACCCAATGACGGCAAAATCGTTGGGAATTCGCAGCCCGTATTTGGAACGCGCGGTATCCATAAGACCCATGGCCGTCAGGTCGTTGGCGCAGATCACTGCATCGGGGCGAGGTCCATCTGAAAAAAGAACGTCCGCCGCCACCGCACCGGCCTTATAGGTGTAGTCGCCAGGCAAGACCCATACCGGTGTAATCCCTGCGCGCTGAAGGCCGGCAAGATGTCCCGCCAACCTGGCTTTCGCGGTCCAGCTTTTCTCGTGCCCCTCAATTATGGCAATTCGCGAAGGGCTGCGGCTGATGATGTGTTCGGCGGCCAGCATTCCGCCCTGTTCAAGATCAGCACATACGGAGGCGGCCAAGTCCTCTTCGTCAATCCGATTGAGCAGAGCGACGAGCAAACCCGCCTTGCGGCAGGCGGCGATCATGCTTTGTGTAACCACCATGGAGGTCAGCAAGACGGCACCCACCTGGTACTGGCGAAACATGGAGACGGCGTCAGTGATTGATTTGTCCGGCCCCAGTTGGGCGGTCATGGGGATGTAGCCGTTGGCCTGTAGACTGCTGGTCAGGGCACCGTGCAGGATGGCGTGAAACGGGTTGTTGAGTTCGCCCATGACGATGCCGACGATCTGACTGCGGCGCGAAATCAGCGCCTGGGCGAGGGCGTTGGGCTGATAGCCCAGTTCCTCGGCGGCTTTCAGTATTTTTTTTCGGGTCACTTTCTTGACCAGTCGGTCGGCCGAGAAAGCCCGCGAAACGGTTGACCGCGAAACACCAACGTGACGTGCCACGTCCTCCGCCGTTACCGATTGTCTGTCCATTCGAAAGCTCCTTTGTGCCTTCAGGCTGCTCAAGCCTTGGGAAGTTGGTTTTACACCGCGAAAGCGACTCAATCTGAAAATCGCCTGACACTTTATGCACACGCGTTCAATAATAATCAAACTATTTCCAATTGTTTTATCCTTGACTCCTAAAATATATCATATTAATTTATGCACGCGTGTGCATTTTATTTTTCTAAAACGGCTTCACATCCGAGATTTTCAATTCCATTGTCTAACGGAGGCAAAAATGAACATTTTTAAGTTTACCGGGCCAGTGATTGCGACGAGTCTTGCCCTTGCGCTTTCTTCAACCATCGCGGCAGCCGAAACGATCAAATGGGACCTGGCCCTGTTCGGCAGTCCGGCGTTCCGGGTCACCGGTGAGGCACTCGCCGACTATGTAAACAATAACAGCAACGGCGCTTTTACCATTACCGTACACAAGGGCACCCTGTCGCCGTCCCGCGAAGTCCTGGACAACCTGTCTGTTGGCGCGTTCCAGCTCGGTTATGTTGTCTCTTCCTATCATCCGGGCAAAAATCCCCTGGTGTCGGTTCTTGACCTGCCGTTTCTGCCCATCAGGTCGATGGACCAGCGGGTTGCCGTGGCTGAGGCGTTGTTCGCCAATGAGCACGTAAAAAAGGAATTTGCCAAATGGAGCACATTTCCGGTGATGGCCGTTGTGCAACCGAACTATGAAATCATGGGCAAGGGCAAGCCGCCGACGTCACTTGATGCGTTTGACGGCATGCGGCTGAAAGCAACCAGCGGCATCGGCAAGGCTCTTGGTCATTTCGGTGCGCGCCGGGTCTCGATGACCGGATCGGAACAATATAATGGTTTGCAGACGGGAGTGATTGATGCCGTAGCGGCGACGCCTTCGGCTCACGGTGGCTGGAAGCTATATGAACTGTCCGAGTGGTACACCGTCGGTATGGATGCGGGGACGGCGCATGTGACCCTTGTCGCCAATCGCGACGCCTATCAGGCTCTATCGGCGGACAACAAGGAGCTGTTGGCTAAAGCCAAGAAACATGCCTATGCCATGACCATCGAAGCCCAGTCGCAGGCCGGTTCAAAATACGCACCCACGTTCAAAAAGCATAACCTGAAAAAAATCGTGATCCCCGCCGCTCAGATCGAAAAGCTTCGCAAGGAAGCGGCAAAGCCCGTGTGGGAAAATTACATTGCAGGTCTTGAAGATAAGGGGCTTCCCGGCCGCGAAATCTTTGACTTCGTCATTGCCGAAGCCAAAAAATCCGGCGGCTGACGGCTGACGGTAACAACGCCGGCAGTCCAGGGGCTTCCCGGACCCCTGAGCCAACACATCTGCATCTCTGATCACAACACCGACTGCGGAGGCACCCTTGCTCGCAATCCTTGATAACGCGTTGATGAAAGTCGAATTGGCGACCGCCAGATTTGCCGGACTGGTTATTTTTGTAATCATGGTTTTGGTGACATTCGAAGTCCTTTTTCGCCGCTTGTTCAACAGTCCGATCCCGGGTCAGGTGGATTTCACCATGATGACAATGGTGGCATTCAGCGTGCTTTGCATATCGTATTGCTACCGTCAGTCGGGGCATATTCGCATGGATTTGTTGATGAAGCTGACACATGGCCGGTCGAATTGGGTCGCTCATCTTTTCGTTACACTTGTCGCATTACTCACGATCACCATCATCACTCCGGGTACTTGGAGCCACTTCGAACGCGCCTATTATTTTGGTGACACGACCTTCGGCGTCGGTCTGCCAACCTGGCCATCGAAGCTGGCCGTACCCGTCGGTCTCGGCGTCCTATGGCTGCGCCTTGTCTTGGAATTGTGGGTGTATGGGCGGCTGGTCATACACCCTGACGGCGAACCGATCGGCGTTCCGTCGCCGCCGGATCCGCTCGAAGACGTGGACGCTTAGGAAGTTAAAATGGATCCACTTACACTGGGCGCCCTCGGCTTCGTTGTTCTCATCATCATGGTGATGATGGGTATCCACATTGTGTTTGCGACCGCGCTGACCGGTTTTTTCGGCATCGCAATGCTTAAGGGATGGGGCGTTGCTGTGAACATCGCTGGCATCATTCCTCACTCCACCGCATCAAGCTATCTCTTCAGCGTCCTGCCGATGTTCATCCTAATCGGGTTTTTCGCGCATTCCTCAGGCATGGTGGGAAGTGCTTTTCGCGCTGCCCGGGCTTGGATGGGTTGGATGCCCGGAGGTCTTTCCATCGCCACGGTTCTGGCGGCTGCCGGTTTCGGTGCGGTCTCTGGCGCCAGCCAGGCGACCGCCGCAGTGTTCGCGCGGATCGCGATCCCCGAATTGTTAAAATTCAAATATAATCCGTCAATTTCCGCTGCGGCGGTTGCCGCCTCGTCAACCCTCGCGTCTTTGATCCCGCCGAGTGCCGCCCTGGTGGTTTACGGCGCGATAGTGGAGCAATCAATTGGTCGGCTCTTGCTTGCGGGGTTCATCCCCGGGGTTTTTTCGGCCCTGCTCTACGCCGCACTCCTGTTCGTCCGTTTCTCCGTCAACCCCTCGCTTGGCGAGCCCATACGCGGCGTACCCTGGCGGGAACGTGGGGCGTCGCTTGGCGGCATCATACCCATTGTGCTGGTTATGGTGCTCATTCTCGGCGGCATGTCCACAGGATGGACAACGCCAACCGAAGCCGGTGCCAGCGGTGCCTTCATCGTTTTTGCCTACGCCTTGCTGCGCCGCCGCCTCAGTTTTTCGGCACTAAATAACTCTCTTGTTGAGACCGCGAAGTTGACGGTGATGATCTTCTCAACTTTTTGGGGTGTCTTCATCTTTGCCCGCTTCCTCGCCTTTACCCGGTTGCCGACCGAGATCGCTGAATGGATCGTCGCACTGCCATATCCATCGACAATGATACTGCTCATGATCCTGGTTGGCTACGCCTTCCTTGGCATGTTCATGAGTGCCTCGGGCATGATGTTGTTGACGCTGCCGGTTATTTTTCCGGCTGTTGTTGAGCTTGGGATCAATCCGATTTTATTCGGCATTCTGGTCATCAAGATGGTCGAGATCGGCCTGATCACGCCGCCTGTCGGGCTCAACGTCTATGTTGTCGGCGGTATTCGTCCAGACATTCCCCTGCACGACATCTTCAAGTCGATTTGGCCGTTTGTCGTCATCGACGTGTTGACCGTTGCCCTGCTGATCATGTTCCCGCAGATAGTCCTGTTCCTGCCGGAACTGGTAATGGGCGCGGGATCCTAAATTCAAGGAGAAGTTAAAGTGGAAAAATTCGAAATACGCGACCCACGGTTTTACGAGGCCATCACCGAAGATGCTGAACTGTCGGTTGTCGCTAACGGGTTCGGGTTTACCGAAGGTCCCATCTGGCACCCGACGGATCATTGGCTGGTATTCTCGGATATCCAGGAAAGCCGACAGTATCGATGGTCGGAAGCAGACGGGCTGACGCTGTTTCGGGCACCATCCAACCAAGCCAACGGCAACTTTTTCGACCGTGAGGGTCGCATTGTCAGCTGCGAGCACGCCTCCTCCCATCTGGTTCGCCATGAGCACGACGGCAAGCTTGTCCGTCCCCTAGCCACACAGTACGAAGGTCGCCAGTTGAACAGTCCCAATGATGTGGTGGTCGACAGCCTCAACCGAATTTGGTTCACCGATCCCAGCTTCGGCCGCATCCGGGAGGACCTTGGCATTCTTCGTGAACAGGACCTTGAAATCCAGGGCGTTTATCGAATCGACCCGGATGGCTCTCTGCATTTGGTGGTGTCCGATTTCAGCCAGCCTAATGGTCTTTGCTTTTCAACGGATGAGCGTGTTCTGTTTGTTAACGACAGCTGGGGCCCGACAATCCGCGCCTTCGACGTGGAAGCTGATGGCAACCTCAGTGGTGGCGACGTATGGACCACGGTGAGCGGAGAGGGCGAAGGCGTGCCCGACGGCATGAAGACTGATCGTGAGGGACGAATTTTCTGCAATGGACCGGGCGGCGTGCACGTCTTTTCCCCCGAAGCCGAATGCTTAGGAGTCATCCGCATGCCCGAAAAGTCCACCAATTTCTGTTTCGGCGGACCCGACCACTCGACGCTTTTCATCACGGCCTCAACTTCCGTCTATCGGATCCCGACTCTAACTTCCGGATTACCAATGTTTTGAAAGACCATGCCATGACAACACAAGAAATCTCCCCCTCCATCGATCCCGCGAAGCGGGTTCTCGTCAGGCCACGCGTGACGGCCAGCAATGCGGCCGGACTCAATACGGTCGTCCGTGTCCGCCATATGGAGGTCATGGTCGATGAGCCCAAGGAAAAGGGCGGTAGTGATCTTGCACCAACGCCGCTGGAAACAGTCTTGAGTGGTCTGGTCGGTTGCGAAGGCGTAATCATCCATGCGGTTGCCAAGGCAATCGGATTTCAATACGACCGCGTTGAGTTTGAATGTGAGGGCGTCGCCGATTTGCGCGGTGCGCGTGGCGTGCGCGGTATACGCCCCTACTTCGAGTCCGTCCGGCTGGTCATAGATGTACGCACCGACGAGCCGGAAAAACGATTTGATCTGTTACAGCGAAATGTCGAGCTGCGGTGCCCGGTCATGAATCTATTTCGCGACGCAGGTGTATCGATGGAGATTGAATGGCGCGCAACACCGCAGACTTCGAACTTATGAACAACGAAGTGTAATAGTCTATGGCGCAATACAGGCAGGGGATCCTACGAGAAGGCGATATTCCAGTGGCTGAAAACGTAGTTGAAATCAGATTGTTATCAGAGCGGGTTTTGCTCGCCTATACGATTTAAGTTTCCCGCTTTTTGCAAAGGTCGTTAGGATCGCGGAGCATTCCTTTTATTCGTAAAAATTCCATGCGGTGTTTTTGTTCACTGCCGAATTTCACTAAGACCAGATCAATATGCCAAGTCGAATTTAGCCCCTGCCGCCGTTGTCAAAGTCGCTTGCTGATATACTGCCGACCGAGCTTGTTCGCCCATTGGCGGATTAGTCAATCGGGTTCGGGGTCGGGGTTAACCCATAAAGTCCGACGGCGTGACCGGTAATCGCACCACCTCGCCGCGCTTTGCCGAAAGATCCATGGCCATGGTCAGCATCAAGTTGCGGTGGCCATCCTGGGCCGTTGCATGCGGCGTTTCGAGACCGGCATAGATGCGCGAAAACCACGAATTGGTTTCTTCGCGCATGGGCCCCCAGAGCTGCCCGTTATACATATCGCCGGGTGGATAACTTGTTAAAAATTCCACGTGGCGCTGAAACCCCGGATCAAACCCATCCGGATTGTAGCCAGCACCCTGGGAAATTTCCGTCGCCATCACCACGTCGCGATGGGTGTCTTCCACATCAATGACACCCTTGGTCCCGACAATCCCGATTTCCAGGCCATAGACCGCACCCGGCCAAACCACGGGCAGGGCCCAACTGATGTTCATGGAAAAAATGGTCCCGTCGTTCATGGTAAAAACACCAAAAGTCGCGTCTTTCGTTCCGTGTTCGGCAAGCACCTTATCCGATGAGGACGCGTAGACGGAGACCGGATGCAATCCTTCCATTAACCACATAGACATATCCAGACTGTGGGTACCGGAAACCACCATGGGTGTCAGGTTATGGCGTTGGTTGGTGCGGCGGGTCGTTGCAATGGGGACCATGCGGTTCATGAAGGCGCGGGTGACAACGGCCGTTGTTTCACCAATTTGTCCGGTCATCAAACGTTCCTTGATGGCCAAAAAACGGCGGCGAAACCGCTGGGTGTATCCCATGACCGCATCAAGGCCGGCGGCTTCAATGGCATTCAGTATATCGAGACTTTCCTGGGCATCGGTCGCCAGGGGTTTTTCAATGAACAAGTCGTGGCCCTGTTCGATGGCTGCCATGGTCGGGCCAAAATGCAGGTTTTCTTCGGTCGCAATGATCGTCGCCGTGACTTCCGGGCGGCGGATCAGTTCGTTATAATCGGTGGTGAAAAAGTCGGCACCAACATCGTCTTTTAATTTGTGCCCCAACTGTTGGTTAATATCACAAAGCCCGATCCATGATATGCCGGGATACTCCTTGGCAAACATCCCGCGGATCCGCCCGATGGTGCCGCAGCCGATGATTGCCAGACCAATTTCTTTTTTTTGTTTTTTCATGTTTGCGTGTTCTCCGTTGTTTTATAATTTGACGACTGTGTTGGTGGCGACGGATTGACAAATGGCTTCCAGGGCCTGGACGTTTTGATATTTTTGCCGATCCGTGAAGATATAATCGCCGGTGCCGGCAATGGATTGAGCAAAACATTCGAAATTGGCGCGTACGGTGTCGACCCATTGATAAATCGTGGTCGCCGGCTGGCCGCCGGATTTGCACAGGGTCAGGTGGGTAACTCCCGGTGTATCGGGATGGCTTTCATTGCGCGCTTCGACCCAGGCGTCCGAGCCAAACACCTGAAAACGTAAAAATAAAGGGGTCACCAATATGGCACTTAAAAAGCCGGTCGCACCACTTTTAAACCGCACCTGCACGGCGACCACATCGCCACTGGGATTGGCCATCACCCGGCGCGTGGTCTGCGCATAAATCTCGTCGATGGGACCGAACATATTCAGATAGGCATCGGTCAGATGGATACCCATCCCGGTCATGCCGGCGGCCGGTGCATCGACCGGATTGGCACGCCAGTCGTCGGCGGCAACATGGGCCAGTTTGTCGTGGGAAAAATTGCTTTCCACATGCATGACTGTGCCCAGTTCGCCGGCATCAATCATCCGTTTGATTTCCACCAGGGCCGGTTCAAACCGCCGTTCGTGGCCGACGCCGAGTTTAACGCCGGCATCCTGACAGGCCTGAATGGCGCGCGCCGCGCTGGCCGCTGTCAAACACAGGGGTTTTTCGCAAAATACATGTTTGCCGGCCTCGGCACAGCGTACGATCTGCGCTTCATGAAAGGAATGTGGGGTCGCCAGAATCACCATTTCCACGGCCGGACTATTTAGCGCATCGTCCAGGTCGCGGGTCAGCGTCAGGTTTTTGCTCGCGGCGAAGGCGCTCGACTGATCGGCATTTACATCGACCGCCAGAATGATTTCGATCTGGTCGCTTTTTTCCAAACTGTTGATGATATACTGGCCCCACCAACCGAGCCCGACGATCGCTGCTTTTAACATTTAGACCTATCCCTTGCGGCGAAAAATACCGTCATAAAAAGTGAAAAGAACCACAAACACCAAAACCGTGCCAATGGGATGACCGACGATAATTGACCAAATCGTCTGGTCCTCAAAAACCAATAGGGAACGGCGAAGATTCTCGTCGGCCAGAGGCCCCAGGATCACCGCCAGAACCATCGGTGCCAGGGGAAAGCCAAACCGTCTGAGCAGGTAGCCGACAAGGCCGGCCGCCAACATGATGTATACGTCGAAAAAATTCAGATTAACCGCAAAGGCACCGATCACACAGAGCGGGATTATGAGCGGCATCAACAAGGTACGCGGCAAGGCGAACAGTTTAACACAGGGTTTGACCAGGGCGATGGCCATGCCGTACATCAGGAAATTGGCAATAATCAGGGCAAAATAAATAAAATAGATGAGACCCGGGTGTTCGAGTTCAATGGACGGGCCAACAACCACATTCTTCAGTTCGAGAGCCGCCAGGATTGCCGCCGCCGCGGCATTACCGGGAATGCCCAGGGTCAGGGTCGGTAACATCGACCCCCCGACATTGGCGTTGTTGGCAACCTCCGCACAGACAATCGCTTCGTAGCTGCCCTTGCCCCATTTTTTTTGTTCTTCGGGCGACGCCCGACGGCGACCGACATCATAGGATAAAAATGAGGCCACATTGGCCCCCGCACCGGGAATGGCGCCAACGATGGTTCCGATCAAACCCGAGCGGATGGCGGAACCGGCATATTTGCGCAGGGTGCTAAAGGGCGGCACAATCCGCCCGACCTCGGTTGGAATGGCATAGGGACTGCTTTGCGGCAGGACCCGCAGGATCTCCGTCAAGCCAAACAGGCCGATCAGGATCGGCACGTAACTGATTCCGTCTTCAAGAATCAGGCTGCCGAAGGTGTAGCGCGGCACGCCATGGATCGAATCGAGCCCGATAAATGCAACGATCAGCCCGACCCAGCCCGAGATCCAGCCCTTCAGGGGGTTAGATCCGGCCGACATGGAACCACAGATGGCAATGCCCCACATGGCCAGCAGAAACATTTCCCAGGAGCGAAATTCCAGGGCCAAAAACAAAATCACCGGAATGAACAGGATCAGCAGAATGATGCCCACCCAGTTGCCCATGAACGACGCGGCGATGGCGGTACCGAGGGCCAGCCCGCCTTCGCCGCGTTTGGCAAGCGTATGGCCTTCTATCATTGTCGGAACCGCGTCGGGTGTTCCCGGGATATTGATCAGAACTGCCGAAATGGCACCGCCAAACACACTGCCCGTATATACCCCCAACATGAACATAATTGCCGGATATTGGTCCATGGTCGCCGACAAACCAATGAGCAAAGCCATCGCCATGGTCGTCGACAAACCGGGCATGGCGCCCCACAAAATGCCAAGGGTGACGCCGAGCAAACAGATAAATAACATATAGGGCGACAGGGCCAGCAGGATGTTTTCAATGAGCATGATGAACCCCGTCAGCCCGAGCCGGGCAGAAGAATGCGGAACCCATATCGAAACACCGTGGCCAGGGCCATGACCCAGCCGATGGCTACCAGGGCGCAATGCAAGGAAGTGGCCCGCCAAAAAATTTTCAGAATGGCAAACAGGGCAAGAATCGAAAACAGTTCGTAGCTGCCAAATTGCAAACTAAACCCGGCCACCGGCAAGCGAAGGTCGAAGCCAAAAAAATCGATGGCAAAGACATAGACCGCAATGATCGCGATGAGCAAAATCCCGCGGCGGTTTTCCTCATCCGCCATGAACTGAACCGTTAAGCGTTTTTTGTAGTCAAACACCTGGGTCGAAGCGCCGGCCTTCCAGGCCCGCCTGGCCAGTCCACCGGCCATGCCCAGGAGACTCAATCCGGTCAATATGGGAAGCAGTCCGGGTGCCGTATACGGCGAACCCGGGACATCCAGGCCCCAGGCAAAATAAATCGCCAGCAGGGCAAAGACGCAGAGAAACAAAGCCGCTCCCATATTCATATTTGCCGTCGATGGATCTTCGCCTTCTTCGCCGACAAATACCGACGTCTCGATTTGTTTTATTTCGCGCTCAAGCGCGTCGTCTGGTTGATTGGCCATAGCTAAGGATTACTTATGAAAGCGGGTGGGCGCCGGTGCGCCCACCCGGTGTTTTTGACGAACCGGTTAACCCATGCGGGGTTTATAATTCTGTGGCGGCCACCATTTATCAAAACTGTCCGGATCCGGTAATCCAAGCTGATCCGGGCTTTTTACCTTTTTCCCGATCTGATCCTTGGTGTTCCAGAAGGTTTTGGCGGTAACCGATTCAACCTGCGCGGCGCGCCGGTCCGCATCCTTACCAAAACGGATGTCTTCCTGGAAATGTTTGCTTTTGAGAATTCCCTGGAATTTTTCGGATTTAACCGCTTCGGCAAAAACCGGCTGGATTTTCTCGAGAATATCCAGCGGTGTGTTGCGCCGCAGGGCCAGATTATAAATCCCACTAAGCGGCAACAGGGGTTTCAAGATAGGCAACATATTGCCAACCGAGCGCAGGGTTCCGACGCCGTCAATGACAATGTCAGAAGGACCGGTCTGCTGCAGGTTCCGAAGTTTGCCGGCTTTCAGTAACTCAACATGTTCGTGGACACCGCCGCCGGCAATATCCACCTCGCCCTGCAAACCGGCCAGGGTGGCTTTTTTACCGCCCTTGTAGGGAACGTATTTCAGTTGAACGCCAGCCGCTTCGGAAACGATCAATGCCAGTTCCTGCCACAACCCGCCGGTACCAGATGTGGAAATCGAAATTTTTCCGGGGTTGGCTTTCGCGGCGGCAATGACATCTTCAAATGTTTTGTAGGGAGAATCGGCGCGAACCGACCAGCTGGCCAGGGAATTGGCGGCCTGAAAATACTGCCAGTCTTCCCAGGCTTTCGATTCCGAGTGGCCCATGATGCGGACAAATTTGTTGTAGTTGGCAGCACCCAGCCACCAGTACCCGTCTTCGGGTTTGTTCAGCATGAAGCGGGTAGCCACACCGCCAACGGCACCGGGTTTATTTATGACATTGATTTCCCAGCCGGCAATCCTTGCCATTTCTGCGGTAATTGTGCGGATGATGGTATCCGTTCCGCCCCCCGCCCCATACATGACGACGGCCGTTATCGGTCGCTCTGGCCAGCTTGCGGCACGAGCATTTTTGGTAAAAAACAGCGGCGTCGCGGCAACAACACCCGCCGCGCCGGCACCGGCAATAAAGCTGCGTCTGTTCAGTTTCAGGCTTTGTGGTTTCTTCGTTTTATCGGACTTCATGGTTGTCTCCCTAATAACATGATGAAAAATAAACGACGGTCTTAGTCTGCCGGTTAACCCGACTTTTTGGTCCCTGACGGGACATCGGTAAAAATCGATATTTCGTCATTGTAGTCGATTTACTCGAAATTAAAATCTCCCAATTTATCGATTGGTCTGCAAAAACTGCGCGAGATGTGCGTTAAAAATCTGCGGTTGCTCCATATTACTGATATGTGCCGCGCCGGTGATCACTTGGTAGTGGGAGCCGGCGACCTGCTCCTGCATGGATTGCATTTCCGCCGGATGGGGACCATCAAACTGACCGACCATAAACAGGGTCGGGCACGTGATTTCGGCCAGCCGCCGTTTGTAGTCAAGCGCCCGCAGGGCCGCCACACAGCCCAGGTAACCGGCCACGGGCGTGGTTAAAATCATTTCCTTCACCTGCTCGACAATGGTTGCCTGCGTATCGCGAAACCCTTCGGTAAACCACGCGGCCAAGGTCATTTCGACGGTCGCCGCAATCCCCCCTTCGGCAATTCCGGCACAGCGCTGGTCCCACATCTTCTGGAACATTTCCGGCGCATCGGACCGGCAATCACAGGCGATCAGCGACAACACCCGTTGCCGGTGTTCAAGCGCCAGGCCAAGGCCTGTCATCCCACCCAAAGATAAACCGACCACGTGCGACGCCTGAATACCCAGATGATCCCACAGGGCAACCACGTCACCGGTCAACTGATCCCAGGTATACGCGCCCGCCGGTGCCGCCGTCTGGCCATGGCCGCGGGTATCATACTGCAGAATTTGAAAATCATCGGCGAAGACCTCAGCCTGCCCGTCCCACATGGCCAGAGTTGTCGCCAGCGAGTTCGAGAAGGTCAACCACGGCGCGCCCTTTTTGCCGCTGACCTTAACCCGAATTCCAATGCCGTTTGCGTTTATCGTTTCCATCGCCTGCCGACCCTCCCCTGTTAGGCTTGGTTTATTTTATCGCTTCGTTGATTTTTGGCATGACTTCCGTCGTCATTAATTCCATGGAACGGCGCGCCAGTTTTTTGTCTTTCCAGTCATGACCCGCATATAAAAGTGTGCCAAAATCACCGATGTCTTCGCGGAATGCCAACAACTGATCGACAACGCTATTGACACTGCCGCGAATGACCAACTGGTCGACGATGGTTTCCGTATTCAGGTCGTCATCGGCCTGATTGCGGTCGGTTTTAAACAGGTTGGCCCGACCGCCGCGCTTCAGTTTGGTAAACAGCGAATTGTAATAAAAATGATAGGGGCCATCTGGTTCCGTGCCATAGCGTTCCGCCACCGCATCATCATCGGCGACACATATACTTTTTGCGACCCGCCAGTTTTTCGTCTCTGCCGGACGGCCGGCATTTTCACAGCCCTCAACATATTTGGGCCAGTGGGACTTGACCCATTGCGGTTGCAGGAAGTTGGCTGAAATGGGTTCCCAACCACGCTCGGCGGCGGCGGTAACGCCTTTCGAGAACGGTGCCACAGCGGTGACAACGATTGGCGGATGCGGGCGTTGGTAGGGTTTGGCAATAAATCCCTGGGCCAAATCGGAAATCATGGTTTTTTCTGTGGTTATATTCCAGAAGTCGCCCTTTAAGTTGTAGGGGGCTTCGCCTTCCCAGATGGCCAGAATGTGATTGATCGATTCAACAAACATCGCCGTCCGGTCGTTGTCCAGATTACCAAAGACTTCCGCATCGGACATCAGACCGCCCGGTGAAATGCCAAATAGAAAACGGCCTTCCGCCATGTGATCGACCATCGCCACTTCTGCGGCAACCATGGCCGGATGATGATTAGGCAAATTGACCGTGCCCGTACCCAATTTGATATTTTTGGTTTCGCGCAACACCCAGGCAATAAAAATCAGGCTCGAGGTAATGGTTTCTGCGCCGTCCGTAATATGTTCGCCAAACAAACCTTCCGTATAACCCAATTGATCGGCAAACACGGCGAACTCAAAATCTTCCTTGAGAGTCTCCGTCAGGTTGCGACCGGGCGGATGAATGGGCATAGTAAAAAAACCAAGATCCATGTGTTTTATCCTTTTTAATTTCTGCAGGTGCCCAAATGGCGTCACCTGCGGGTGTAATTGATGATGTTAAAAAGTCTTGTCAGTTAAGAATAATTCCAAATTTATTTTTCCCTATGCCTGTACCGCATGACGCCCGCGATGGCGTCGCGGAAGACAATAGGGTGCCAACCTCATTTTGTCGCGTCGCCGCCATCGACGATGATCAATTCGTTTTCACCGACCCCGTTCAACCGAAACTTGCGGGCTGCCTGATATTCCGCAGACCCGTGGCAGGCCACGGCGTGGTTAAAAGTCGCAAATTCGATGACAATATGGCGGTCGAATTTTTGTGGTTCCTCCAAACTTTCGAAGCGGCCGCCGCGGGCCATAACCCGGCCGCCGTATTTGGCAATAATCGCCGGCACCAAGTCCGTGTATTTTTTATATGCGACCGGGTCATTCACTTTGGCACGGGCCACCCAATAGGCTGTCATTGTCGTCTCCTGGAAAACGCGGGTTAAAGCACCAGATCGTTAAATCTGATGGCATCGGCATTGGGGTGATAGTCATCAGGATGGGGAACAGCGACACCATAATTTCCTGCATTATACAAAAGCGGCGTGCCGTCCACGTGGGTATGGTCTTCGACGGCACCAATAAATATCAGATGGTCGCCGGCTTCGTATTGCGTTTCGTTTCGGCACTCAAAAACCGCCAGCGAATTGGCGAGAATTGGTGCGCCGCCTAAGCCACGTCGCCAGTCAACACCGGAAAACTTGTCTTCTGCCGGCGTCGCAAACTTATTGGAGATATCGCGTTGGGTATCTTTCAAAATGTTGATGGCAAAATAACCGCCGTCCCGAAATATTGGCAACGACGGTGCTTTTTTGCCCAGGCACCACTGGACCAATGGCGGATCCAATGACACCGCACCAAAGGAATTTGCCGTCAGACCCTCCGGTTTGTTGTCGGGGCCCATGGTGGTGATCACGGTAATGCCGGTCGGGAATCTTCCCAAGGCGTTGCGAAAGGCGCGGGTGTCAAATTCTGGTTCTGTCATTTGCCAATCCTTTTACGATCTACATTCGCAGCCCGCTCCAGGGCCTTGCACACGGCCGACGCATCTTCATCATGATGACCCTGAGCAACGGCTGCATAATAGGGTTGCAGGGCCGCCTGGTAGACCGGCGTTGGACAATGTAAGGACGCAGCATGCTCTGAAATGATGCGGGCGTCTTTCAGGGGTATGGAAAAATTCATGCCTTCTTTGGTGTAGTCTTCGGTCGCCATAAGGCCACCGCGGACGTCAAACATTCTTGAACTGGAGCCGCTGCCACTGATGACTTGGTGAATGATTTGCGGGTCCAATCCGGATTTCATGCCCAATACCATCACTTCTGCGGCGACACTGTTGTGCACCAGGTTCAAAATATTGCCGCAGATCTTCATTTTCATTCCGTTGCCAAAGGCACCGACATAATGGACGTCACGGCAAAACCCCTGGAGGATCGGGAGAATGCCGTCAAAGGCCTCTTTGTCGCCGCTGGCAAAAGCAGTCAGTTCGCCTGCAAGGGCCATGATCCGATTGCCACTGAGCGGACAATCCAGCAGCGTAATTGACCTGTCTGCGAGATTTTGTCTGGCCTTTTCCTTGTCCGTCAGGGCAAAGGTTGAAACCTCGATGACCGTCAGCGACGGGGCGTCGCATTTTTGCAGCTCGGCAACCACATCGTGCAGGGCTACCGGCGTCGGAAGGCAGGTGATTATCGGCACAGACCGGTCTACCATTTGTCCAGGACTGGCGACCATTTGCACGCCCAAAGCATCGGCCTTAGAGCTGTTGTCCGGATCCGGATCACAGCCGCAAACGTCAAATCCATTGGCAATCAATACCTCGGCGATGGCCGAACCGAGCACACCCAAACCAATTATTCCGACAGATTTAACAGACATTTTTAACCCGTTGTGTTGATTTCAACCGGCAAAGACGGGCACCGGGAGCAGCGAGTTGGCATCCACCACGCCGCTCCCTTTGTTCCCGAGCCTAACCGTTATTTACTGGTGATCGACTTCACCAGCATTTCGTAGTTTTTACTTTGCTCTAAGCGGACACCCTCATATTCGCCGCCTTGCATAAGCTCCGTATTTTCCCCTAACCGTTTCATCATATTGCCGTAGGTTTTGTCCTTTTGCATGGCAGCAAAGGCGTCCCGCAGTTTTTTCATGCGATCGGCCGGCATGCCTTTTGGTGCCATAACGATCCGGTTCATAAGGCCGACACTAGGGGTGTAACCCAACTCCTTCAGAGTTGGAACGTCCTTATAGGTACGCTCCGTACCGAGCGAGGCCAGGACCCGGAGTTTGTTCCCCTGGGCACCAATAACCGATGGAAAGGCCATGGTGAAATCGACGTCGCCTGACAACAAGGCCTTCATCGTCGGGCCGCCACCTTTGTGCGGCACCAAAGTTGCTTTGACGCTGGCTTCTGAAAGTAACATGGCTCCTGGAACCATGATCGCGCCCCAATTACCACTGTGCCCAAATTTTAGTTTATTGGGATTGGCTTTGCCCCAATCCAACATATCTTTCAGGGTCTTGTGCGGGCTGGAGGCCAAAACAACAATCGACGGCGTTGCGTAATTCAGGCGCACGACCGTCTCAAAATCGCTTGGTGCGTAGGGCAGTTTGGTTACGTGCTGTTGCAGCTGGTCAAAGAAGTTGTGGGTGAACAACAAGGTATAACCATCGGCTTTCGACTGGGCCACATGGGCAGTCCCTTTTTGGCCACTGGCCCCGGGCATCAGTTTCACGATCATCGCATTATCCAGGTATTGCGGAATGATGCTGGTAAACACCCGCGAATTAAGGTCGTGTGAACCGCCGGCCCCCAAAGGCAGGACCAGGGTAATGGGTTTTTCCGGGTATTGGGCTTTCGCCGCACCGGCGCTCAATCCAAGAGCAACGGTTGCTCCCATTGCATAGCTAATCAGTTTATTTAGTTTCATCGGTTTTACCTCACTGGTTTCAGGTTGCGCAAATAGGCCTGTTGACGCCGTTGATGCCGGCGTTTCTGTTGTTAGTCATTCCACCATGCGTCGCGCATGAACGCGACGTATTTTTCGACATCGACTTTTTTCGAGTTTTTGATTTTACCAACCGATTCCTCGGACTCCAAATCGATTTCCAAACCATCGGTAAAGCGGTTCCAAAAGTTAAAGAATCCGGAAACCATGGTTATTTCGATAATCTGCGGATCAGAAAAATGTTTTTTCAGTTGTTCTTTGACGGCTTTTCCCTTGCCCTGGTGATAATTGATTTGGGTCAGGCATTCAGCCCAGGCAATGGCGGCTTTTTCGGGCGCGGTGAACAGCTCGGAATTTTGATAGTCACCGGCAACGGCGTCAATCTTATCGTCTGAAAACCCCAGTCCACGCCCCAGGGTCGAATTGTGACCAATGCAGTAGGTACAGCCATTGAGAGTTGAAGTTTTTAGGATAACCAGCGCTTTGATCTCCATTGGCAAAACGCCCGAGACTTCGTGACGCAGCGCCGCAACCATAAAACCCATGAGCGGCTGCATAACCTTTGGTGAATGTCCGGCCATACGAACGGCATTGGCCAAACGGCCCATCAGGATCTTTGCGTGGTCAAAGAGAAGTTCTTGATCTTTCGACAACTTTTCGTCATCAGGATAGGGTATCATCGCCATTGTTAACGGTCTCCGGTTTCGTTCATGGTTTCCCAGCCCCTGTCTGCAGGGGGCCAGATTCGTTCGCCGACGCTCGGTGAGCCCGGCGCATGAACTGTGTAATTGATAATTTTGTTGGTCCAGACCTTATCATCCAGGGCCAGGGACTCGTGATTCTGGAAATTATTTTGCCGGGCTTGCAGCGAAGTAAATTCATAGAGGATCGAATGTTTTGCCCAACCGGCCACGGACACCAACTTGCGGGTCGCGACGCAACCGGACATGCGGGCCATGGCCGGCAACCGGTATTGCGCATACCAGGCCGCCAAATCCAATTCATCGTCCAGGGTTTTGGTTTGAAAACTGCCCATTTGAATGGCCGGGGCCGAGCAGCCGCCGTCAACGGCGGTATCGTATTCAGGCCCCGTCACTGACGCTTCTTCGGCGAAAAAACAACTGCGGGATCCCTGCCGAAGGGCAAGCATCTGGCCGTTCGTTCCCCGGAGCGAGGCCTGCCATTGATCGATGCGCGGTTTAAAAAACACATGCGGCGACGTGGCGCCCACCAGAACCAGGTATTGCGCCCCTTGGCCGATATCGTCGTCGGCCCGCGCCAGGTGATTATGGATCTGGTCCATTTTTGCGCCGCCGCCGGTTATCCGGTAATGGGCGGCCCAGGCAATGCCAACCCGGCGCTGCAGACGCGGCAAATGGTCATCATGCAACCAATTGAAGTAAGCCGACAGGTCGCCTTCAGGTAGATCGTACCAGGTTGCCCAAATGCCATTACTCAAAATCAAATCTCCTCAGTCTTCGGTAACGCCAAAATCGCTGCGCAACCGCGCGCTGCGTTTCCACAGATAATAGGTGAGAACGGGGGTCGCAGCGATAATGGCGACGGTTATCGGACGCTCGCCCAGAATATAAGCGAAGATGTTACCCTGTGACATGGTGACCGTTTGACCAAAACTGTATTCCAGAATCGGTCCCAAAATGAAGCCCATGACCAGCGGTGTCACATCGAAATGTAATTTTTTTGCCAGGTATCCAAAAACCCCAAAGACCGACAATATGATCAGGTCCAGGGGATCGGAACGGAAAACATAGGATCCGGCAAAGGCAAAAACGATGGTCAGCGGCAACAGGATGCCCTTTTGGATGGTGACGACCTTTGCAAACAGCGGCACCAGGAAATAGCCGAGAATCAGAAACAGAATATTAGCCATAACCATGGCAATCAGAATGGCATAAACCAACGAGCCCTGTTCGTTAAACAATTGCGGGCCGGGGCGCAGCCCCTGGGCGACAAACGCCCCCAACAGAATTGCCGTGACGTTATCGCCGGGGATACCGAGTGTCAGAAGCGGTACCAAAGTCGGACCATTGACCGCATTGTTGGCCGCTTCTGCCGCCGCCACACCTTCCAGTTCGCCTTTGCCAAAGGTTTCCGGGTGCGACGATGCGTTTTTCGCCGCCGCATACCCCATAAAGGCCGCCACCACCTGGCCGACACCCGGGATCATACCAATCGTCGTGCCGATCACCGTCGAGCGGCACATGGTCCTGAAACACCTTTTGAACTCGCCCCAGGTCAAGGGTCCGCCTTCTTTGGTATCGAGCTTTTGTCGCAGGGCACTGGTCGCCTTTTTCTCAACCGCCAGCAAAATCTCCGGCAGGGCGAACAATCCAATCAACATGGGTAACAGGGGAATGCCCGACTTGATGGCAAAAAAGTCAAAAGTGAACCGCGACAGGGCACCAATGGGGTCTTGACCAATGAGCGAAATAAACAGGCCCAGGGTCATCATCAGCAATCCTTTAACAAAAACCCCGCCGCCGGTGATGGTAATGATCACCAGGCTCAAAAACAAAACAGACGCCAGTTCGGGGGGGCCGATTTGCATGGCGATCAAGGCGATCGGGCCGATCGCAAGAATCGTGATGATGTCACTGGACAAATCACCAAACACCGACGAAAACAGGGCCATTTCCAGGGCTTTTCGGGGCTGTTTTTTCTTTGTCAGGGCCGGCCCGTCAAAGGTTGTTGCAACGGCGGCGCCGGTTCCCGGCATGGAAATCAGAATGGCCGGGATGCTGCCGCCGTAAATACCGCCTTTATAAACCCCGATCAAAAACGGAATGCCGACCAGCGGTTCGAGAAAGAACGACAGAGGCAGGAGTACCGCCATGGCCATCACCGTGGTAAATCCGGGCAGCGCCCCAACCACCATACCCAATACCAGCCCGACCGCCATCATGGCGAAGGTATCGAGCCGGAAAGCCAGTTCCAGGCCCATCAAAAAACTATCGAGCATCACTGTTTGGGCCCTCTATCGACTGCACTGGAAATTCATAGGCCCGGCATCTCCGGCAGGAAAACCTTCAGACCTTTGGTAAAAATAAAATAGGTCATAGACGGCACAGCAATGCTAACTGCGGCAACCAGCAAATAATTGCGAACCCCATAAAAAACCGAAAGGCCGAATATCATCAGGGTGCTGGACGGCACAAAACCCAGCGGTTCCATCAGCAGGGCATAGGCGATAAAAACCACGACCGAGACACTGACGTTGACAATGGCTTCTCGGTCCAGGGCGCGAAGTCCGTTGGGTTCTGCCATCTTGCGGCTTTTAAAAAAGTACCAGACCCCCAAACCACCAAACGCCGCCGCGACAATCTGCGGAAACAATGCCGGGTCCAGTCCCGGCGATTGCCCGAGGATCAAAAGCGGTTTTTCAATTTGTGTCGGAATGATAAGGAACAAAAAAACAGAAAACCCGACAAAGCCGATGGCTGAGACCCTATTAAAATTCATCTATTGCTTCAGAAACCGGATTTCCCTCCACGCGATGTGGAATTTGCCTCCAGCTTATGCCTCCCGTTAACGTCTGCTTTTTTTACTTTTAGAATAGTCCGACAGAATTTCGGCAGATATCTATTGCTTTTAAATCCTGTTTGATCGTAGAAATTTTATACTATGAAAGAAAATTCAAAAATTACCTATCCCTATGATTTATATGAATAGAAAAAACCGAGGCCTTTGCCTCTGGATGAGATAACGCCATGAAACTGAGACAATTGGAAGCCATGCGCGCCGTTCTGTCGCGCGGAACCACAACACACGCCGCAGAATTAATGGGTTTGACACAATCCGCCGTAAGCCGACTGATCACCCAATTGGAACAGGAATTGGGGTTTAATCTGTTTGACCGGCGCCACGGCCGATTGCTGATTACCCCGGAGGGCCAGCAATTTTATGTGGTTGCGGAAAAGGTTCTGTCGGGCATTGATCAGATTTCAGCCACCGCCCGTGATATCCAGACGCTGGGCACCGGCACCCTGCGCATCATCGCCATGCCGGCCTTGGGATACGGCCTGCTACCCGATACCATTGCCCAGGTCAAAAAGAACTTCCCTCAAGTCAAAATCTCGGTTGATCTGGGCAACCGTCAGGAAATTGAAAAGGCCATTGCCAATGCGGAATTTGATTTCGGTCTGGCGACCCTGCCGATCGAACACGAATCCATAGATATTGAACCCCTGTGCGGTGTCGACGCCGTCTGTGTGACGCCCATCGACCACCCCCTGGCCGAAAAAAAAATCATCAGTGCCCACGACCTGGAAGACCAGCCATTCATTTCGGTCGAACCAGGGGGCCTGTTTCGTTACCGAACGGATGAATTGTTTGGCCGACTGGGCATTCGGCGAAAATTGGGCATTGAAGCCAAATCGACGGTGATGGTCTGTTCACTGGTGTCTACCGGTGTCGGGGTCTCAATCGTGCACCCGTTTATCGCCGACACCGTCGGCGCAAAAGTCGCAAGTCGGCGGTTTGAGCCGGCCATCCGGTTCGAATATGGATTGCTGTTTCCAACCGGCGTCACCCGCTCGCAAATGAGCCAGGCGTTTATCCAGACCCTGCGGGCTTCGGTGGCGACGATTGGTGGTGATACCCCTTCAGTCAATTATTCCGGCCTTGGGTGACCACCAGTGGAAATGACCTTTAACATTGTTTTGCCGGTCTTTGGTCTGGTGTTTTGCGGTTATTTGGTCGGGCGGACCAAAATTCTGACGCCT
Organism: Rhodospirillales bacterium; assembly: GCA_021775095.1. Taxonomy (GTDB): domain Bacteria; phylum Pseudomonadota; class Alphaproteobacteria; order Rhodospirillales; family Casp-alpha2; genus JABMNT01. The sequence continues at coordinate 71,808 of JAJFII010000047.1, read as the reverse complement.
GAAGGCATTCACGGACTGACCAATTTTGTGTTTTATGTGGCGATCCCGGTGTTGATGTTCCGCACGGTGGCGCGCAATGAACTGCCGGGCCTGAACGATCTGGCGATTATCGGTGCCTATTACTGCGGCAGTCTTTTGCTGTATTTTGCCGCTGTCGTCGGCGGTCAGCTGGTTTTCCGGCTGCCCCTTGACCAGCTTGCGATTTTTGGCATGGGCAGCATTTACGGCAATACGGTCATGTTGGGTCTGCCCCTGGCCTATGCGCTGTATGGCGAAGCCGGCGTGCTGCCCATGCTGATTATCATCAGTTTTCATAATCCGGCGTTTATTACCCTGGTCGCCCTGGTCATCGAAATCGGCCGCGGCCATAACAAATCGAAACTGGCGATTATTTATGCGTCGCTCAAAACCCTGGCGGCCAATCCCGTGGTGATCGGCATCTGTCTGGCCCTGCCGTTGATGATCTTCGAGTGGGAATTGCCGAAACCCGTCGATCGATTTGCCGAACTGTTAAGTGCGGCAGCAGCGCCCTGTGCCTTATTTGCCCTCGGTGCTTCGCTGGTCGAATATAAAATTGCCGGCAAGCTCAACCAAAGCCTGACGATTGTTGTCCTCAAACTGGTTGTCCATCCGCTCCTGGTTTGGCTTTTTGCCACCTACGTGTTTGAACTGACGCCCATGTGGGTGGCGGTGGCAACGATGACGGCGGCCCTGCCGACCGGTGCCAATGTTTTTATCTACGCCAGCGGCTACGGCATTTACGTCGCCCGTGCCACGTCGGCAACCTTGATTTCAACCGGTCTGTCGGTGGTTACTGTGGCGGTTCTGTTGAACTGGATGGCTGGATAATCTTACCCAAGCCTTTGAACGCCCTGTTCATCGGCCAGCACCTGAAGGTTTTCGAACAGGGCTGGATGGATGGGGATGCCGTTTTTTTGGTTATCCAGGCGCACGGAATGGGCGCGCTCGCCGGGCAAGCGGACGCTGTCGAAATCCGGCAAGGTCGGCGACGCTCTGATATCGCAGATCACCTGATCGACGTTTTCCTTGAACTGATCGACGTCGCAAAAGGCCTCAACAGAAACCGCGATAATCATTTGCCCGGTGTTGGTCAGGGATTTGCAATCCGCATTAAAATCGATTACATCCTTGCCGAAGGCGGCACCGTTTAAGGTGCCGGCCAGCAGGCCAAAAATCAAAGCCAGGCCATATCCTTTGGCACCGCCAATGGGCAATAAAAACCCCTGGTCGGCTTTCGTCGGATCCGTCAGCGGTTGTCCCATGCGGTCAATCATCCAGCCTTCGGGCATGGTTTCGCCCCGTTGCGCCTTGGTTTTGACTTTGCCATAGGCGGCAACTGTCGTCGCCATATCGAGAACAATGGGGGGTTCGTGTTTGGTTGGCACCGCGACCGCAATGGGGTTGGTGCTCAACAGCATATCGGTGCCCCCCCACGGCGGCAGGTGGTTGGCATTGCCGACCGCCATATAGATACCGATCATATCTTTTTTGAGGGGCATTCGGGCATACAGGCCGGCCGGCCCGGCATGGTTGCTCATTCGCGTGCCACACCAGGCAACTCCCGTTGTCTCGGCTTTTTTCATGGCAATTTCCACCGCCCGGGTGGCGGCCAAATGACCAAGGCCGTTATCGCCATCAACCAAGGCCATGGCGGCGCGTTCTCTGATCACCGAGAGCTTCGGATTTTTAGTCATGCCGCCAACACGAATGCGTTCAATATATTGCGCCAACCGGAAAACCCCATGGCCGTCGGAGCCGTTGAGATCGGCTTCCGACATCATCCGGCTGGCAATGGCGGCATCAGCTTCGGGAATACCTTCAGCAACGAAACAGCCATGAATAAATGTTTTTAAGGCCGCGTGACGGACCCGAATTGATTCTGTCATGCCGATTGCCTTTGCTCGACCAGCGAAAACAACTGGTCGCCAAAAAGCGCTTTCTGGGCATCGATAACCGGCTGCACCGCCCGTTTAAACTGGTTTTGCTGGACGGCGTTTAATGCAATCACTTCGACGTCGGTCTGCGCCAATTTGGCCAGCATCTCCGCGTCCTCCACGGAGGCAAAGCGACGTTGCGCCTGGGTCGCAATTCTCGCCGCGTCATCAACCGCCGCCTGCACGCCAGGCGGCCACGATGCATAGGCATCGGCATTACAAAGCAGCGCCGCCGCGCCAAAAAAATGCGCCGACAGGGTAATATATTTATGGTGCCGATGAATGCCAAAATTAAAGGTGTTGGTCAGCGGATTTTCCTGCGCCGTAACGCTGCCAGATTCAATTCCGGAAATTAAATCCTTGACGTCCAGGGGTTTCGGTTCGAATCCAAGATTTCGAAATACCTCACAATGCAAATCGCTGAACAGGCTGCGTATGGTCAGGCCGCGACAGTCCTCGGGGGTTTTTAGGGGCCTGACGGAATTTGAAAAATGGCGAAATCCGTTGTCCCAAAAATCCATTAACCGGTAACCGGTGGATTTAGTTAAGCGCTCGGCCAAAAGCGACTTTAACGGTCCATCGAGAACGGCATAAGCCTGGTCGCGGTTGGTATACATGAACGGCAAATCCAGGAGCGCAAATTCGGCCACCCGATCGGCCAGATAACTGGCCGAAAAATAACACATGGACAGGGAACCGTCCTCAACCTGATTTAGCAAATCCTTGGCCTGAAACCCGGATTTGACAATGTTTTCTTCAAATTGAAAGTCAATCTGCTCGCCAAGGCGGGTTTTCAGTTCACGTCCAAACACCTCTACGCCACGGGTATGAACGGAGGCGCTTGCCTGGTACCCGCCAAATTTCAGGATGATTTTTTGTTGGTCAGCCATAAAACAGATGTTCGCTTATTGGCCCGGCGACGGCAACCCCGAACCGTCACCCTGGGCGGCCATGACCGCCGCCTGGTCAGAAAACGGTTCACTGTTCATGGGCCAGCGATTGACCAGCGACCGCATGAAATCGGGATGATAAATACCGCGAATTTCATGTTGTAATCCGCACAGGCTATCGCCGCTCAAAGGATCGACGATGCCATTAAAGAAAAAGGTCTGGTTTAATCCATCACCCTGAAAGCCGGCCAGGGGAGACAGTTTTTCATGCAGTTGGTTATAGTGTGTGACATAAATGGCAACATGAAAATTGTGGGTGTCATAGGAGCCGCAGTCGCGTTCCCGGTAGCGCAGGCTCTGGTAGGGCCCGACCGGTACAAACGCCGTAACTTCCCCATCGATCACCGTGCGCACCGCCGGACAATTGAACCAGTCGCGGTAAAAGCCGACGATCTGTCTGGCCCGCCCGCGCGGCACCGCGATATCCACGTAAGAGATGGCAATGGGTTTTAAACTGGGTGTCGTTCCCGCCGCATACAAGCGCATGGCAATGCCAAAGGGGCTGATCAGGTGACAGCTGTTACCCATATCCGACACCGCGAACTCGGTGCCGTCAAACCGCCCCATGCCCTGGAGCCGGGCCAGGCGGTTTTTTATGCCCGGCAAATCGGGTACGACAAGGCCGATTTCACCGGGAAACGGCATGGTCTTGCCGCGTTTTGGTAAATGAAATTGTTGATTGCCGACGTTGACACCCATGTTGGTGTCATCGGCACGCTTGAACGGATCGCGGGTAAATCCAAGCCCCCCCATGAAAAAAGTCGTCGCCAGATCATGGTCGTCAACGACAAAGTTAACATGTTCCAGGTGGACGATTCCGCCAACTTCAGGAAATGCCGGTGTTTGCATGGTGCCGTCTCCCCCTCAATTACTATCCCTCGTGGTCGATTTGGCCGGGCGTCTCATATCGATCTGCGCAGGCGTCTGTTTATGCCGGTGTCAAAGGATCGTGGTTGAGCGGCAACGCCACCGGCTCGTTACGTTCTGCCGACAAATCTGCAGCCACATAAAGTTCCATGGCATTGCGCGCCTGTTCCGGTGTCACAAGGACCGGTTTGTCGAAGGCCACCGCATCAACAAAATGATTTGTTTCGGCCTGCATGGGCCCGGCAAAAACGTGATTGACCTGTTCGCCGGGCATCGTCGACATGGGGAAAACAATACCGTCTTCCAGGGTTGTCAACATCGTATCCTTGTGTGAATCGTCAATAAACAAAGCGCCTTTGGAGCCAACAAATTCAATCGCCGTGGCTGAAAAGTTCGGATAGGCCGGCGGCAGAATCCACCCGGCACCAATGGTGAAGACCGTACCGTCGTCCATGGTCACCATGATCCACTGGCAATCCTGGACGCCGTGGGTTGGGTGCATCACCTTATTGACCCATTGCGAATAAACCCGTACCGGTTTGGCCGGTTCCAGACACCACAGGACAAAATCAATATCATGGGTCGCTTCCATGGCCGCCGGTGATAATTTGATCCGGCCGCCAATTTTGCTGCCGAGACTTCGGCTGATATGACGGCTGACCAGGACACTGACCGGCTCACCGATGGTACCGTCTTCCAAACTCTTTTTTACATAGGCATATTTGGTGTTAAACCGCTGTGAATAACCGACGGTAAATTTCAGGTTCCGGGCCTTCGCCAAGGCAACAAGTTCATCGGCTTCCGTCAAGGTCAGGGCCAGGGGTTTTTCCAAAAAGACATGTTTGCCGGCACGCAAACTTTCCTTGGCCATGGGATAATGCGCGGTTTCCGGGGTGGCGGAAATAATAATCGTATCAATCGACGGGTTTTCCAAAAGCTCCCGGTAATTGGCGGTCGCCGTTACCGGCCCGTGCAATGCCTTCATTTCGGCCAATCGCTCGGGGTTGGTTTCGGCAATATGCAATTCGTTGACCAGGGGATTTGCAGCACAGGTTTGCGCACGTATTCCACCGCACCAGCCGGTCCCGATGATCCCCACATTAATTTGTTTCATTCCGCCGCCTTAAGTTCATAATTTTCGACAACGCCAAGCTAACGCCCTGCACCTATGATGAAAAATTCGAAAATAACCTGCGACTATTCACTTTTGGTATAGGGAAAGGGTAATCGGCTGGAACCTGCGGTGCAGTGACAGCCGAACCGCAGGTTTGCGGCTGTTTTAGGTCCGCTCGCGGGACCGTGATCGGAGTTGTTAAGACCTGGGAATTAGATCGACCTATAAATGGAGTAATGAGTGACGTTTTGCTAATCGAAGACAACCAAGTCCTGCGGCAACAGCTGTATGAGGGGTTGGTCGACGCCCGTTACCGGGTCTATGATGCGGAGAACGGATTGCTCGGTTTGCGTTTATTCGAACAGCACCGGCCGGCCGTTGTCGTCACCGACCTGATTATGGATGGTGGTGAAGGGATTGAATCGATCCTGACCCTACGCCAGCTCGACCGGGAGGTTGGTATTATTGCCATTTCCGGCAATTCCGATTATTTAAATTCCAGCGCAAAACTGGGTGCCGACAGGATCCTTTTAAAACCTTTTCGCATGGATGATTTAATTGCCGCCATCGAAAGCCTCGATAATGGACCTCGATAATGGATAAGGAAGAACGTTTATCAGCCCTCGCGGGATTGGCTGGCTGGGTCGATTGCAAAGACCGGGACGCCATTCAAAAAACCTTTGAATTCAAGAGCTTCAATGAAGCCTTCGGTTTTATGACCCGGGTTGCCCTGGCCGCCGACAAAGCCAACCATCACCCCGAATGGTTTAATGTCTACAACCGGGTCGAGGTCACCCTGACGACCCACGACGCCGGTGGTGTCACCGAAAAAGATATCAAGTTGGCAACCTTTATGGAGCGGATTGCTCCGCAACCGTAAGGCCGTCCTGTAATTCCTGGAGAGGTCTTGGTTTGGTGATTTTTTTATCCGTGAAACGACGTCAATTCGGGGCTTGAAGCCAGCAGGCCTGCTCCCCATACTGCGTCGACCGCCGTTTTGACAGAACCCGGAGAGCCGACTGTGCCGCACCCCCTATGGACGCCCGATGCCGAGCGCGTAAAAAAAGCCAATGTTTTCCCGTTGATGGCAAAGATCAACAGGGACTGGGGGGCGACGCTTACCGACACCGACCACTTATCCGATTTTTCGGTACGGGAAATGGAAAAATTTTGGCGCAGCCTGGTTGATCATGTCGGACTGGTGGGCGAGACCTGGGCCGGCCCCGAACTTGTCGACAAACAAAAACTGCCGGGGGCAAAATGGTTTCCCGACGCGCGTTTTAATTATGCGGAGAATTTGCTTCAACGCCGGGATCAGGCTGACGCTTTTGTCTTTTGGGGTGAAGACAAAGTCAAACGACGCCTCAGTTTTAAGGACGTTTATGACGAGGTTTCCAGCGTTGCCCTGGCCCTGATAAAATTGGGGGTCGGTCGGGGCGATAAAATTGCCGGATATCTGCCAAACCTGCCAGAAACCGTTATCGCCATGTTGGCGGCCAGCTCCATCGGTGCCGTTTGGTCCTCCTGTTCACCGGATTTCGGCGTACAGGGTGTCTTGGATCGGTTCCATCAAATCGAACCGAAAGTGCTGTTTTGTGCAAATGGATACCACTACAACGGTAAAACCCACGACAGCCTCGATAAAGTCGAAGAAATTACCGACCAGCTACCGTCGGTCGAAGCGGTGGTTGTGGTCAACTATCTGGATCTTCCGACAGATGTATCGGGCATAACCCATGCCCAGAATTGGGATGACCTGCTGGAACACAACCCGCCGGGCGAGATCAAGTTTGCCCAATTGCCCTTTGATCAGCCGCTGTATATCATGTTTTCGTCGGGCACAACGGGTGCCCCGAAATGTATCATCCACTCGGCCGGCGGCAGTCTGTTAAAACATGCCTCCGAACACCTGTTCCACTGCAATATCAAACGCGACGACCGGGTTTTCTTTTTTACCACCTGTGGCTGGATGATGTGGAATTGGCTGGTCAGCAGCCTGGCTTGGGGAGCGACGGTCCTGCTGTATGACGGATCACCCTTTTACCCCAGTTCCCACATCTTATTCGACTATGCCGATGCAGAAGGCATGACCCTGTTCGGCACTTCGGCCAAATTTATCGATGCCTTATCGAAAAGCGGCCATCGGCCCGCCGACACCCACGAGTTGACGAACCTTGAAGTCCTCTGTTCGACCGGCTCGCCCCTGGCACCGGAAGGTTTTAAATTTGTTTATGACGGCATCAAAAAAGATTTTCATTTGATTTCCTTCACCGGTGGCACCGATATTATGGGCTGTTTTATGTCCGGCAACCCGACAAAACCGGTCTGGCAGGGTGAATTGCAGCAGGCGGTTTATGGCATGGATGTGGATGTTTTTGACGACCAGGGCAACTCCCTGCGCGGCGAAAAGGGTGAACTGGTCTGCAAACAGACCTTTCCATCGGTGCCGCTTGGGTTTTTGGGAGACTCCGACGGGCAGCGCTATCACGATGCTTATTTTGCCGTCTACGACAACATCTGGTGCCATGGGGATTTTGTCGAACATACGGAACACGGCGGTTATATTATGTTTGGTCGCTCAGACGCGACCCTCAACCCGGGCGGCGTGCGAATAGGTACCGCCGAGATTTACCGCCAGGTCGAACGCCTGAGTGAGGTTGCGGAAAGTATCGTCATCGGTCAGGATTGGGATAACGACGTCCGCGTCGTGCTGTTTGTCGTCCTCAGGCCCGGATTGACCCTTAACGATGAATTGATCAAAAAAATTCAGGCCCAGGTCCGGGCCACCTGCACGCCGCGTCATGTGCCGGCACGGGTGGTCCAGGTCGACGACATCCCACGAACCAAATCGGGTAAAATCACCGAATTGGCGGTGCGTGATGTTGTGCACGGAAGGACTGTAAAAAATGTTGAAGCGTTGGCCAATCCGGAAGCCCTCGGGTTTTTTAAAAATCGCACAGAAATAAAGGTCTAGGTGCCAATTGTGTGGGCCCTTAAAATATGACCGTTAAGCGAAGTGTCGCCAACATCCATGCCACAGACCTGGTAGCAGCCAAACAATTCTACGGCGATATCCTTGGCCATCGTTAGCGCCCTCCTATCGGTCGTAGTCGGCACAGCTGTTAGTCCTGAAACCCGCTTTTATCGGGACATAAAATCCATATAATTGGTAAACGGTGGGTCGGCAGTGACGCGGGGCGGGGTAATGGCAATCAAAATAGACGGTGGAAAATTCCTCATAGCAGGCGGCGCTTCGCTGGTCGGCTCGCATCTGGTCAAGGCGATGATTGCCGGCAATGCGGCGAAAATCCTTGTTTATGATCCCGTACTGTTTGATAAAACGGATTCCCTTGGGGCGCTTAAAGAGGACCCACGGGTTCATCTTGTGCCCGGTGATGTGACCAAGTTGCATCAGTTTATCGAACAGATGGATGGCATTGACGGGGCGGTCAATCTGGCGGCCTACATGTCGCTGGGATTTTCACAAAATCCATGGGATGCCATCGACGTCAACATAAAAGGCCATCTCAATTTCCTGGAAAGTGCCCGCCTGAATAATCTTAAAAAAGTGGTTTTTGCCTCGTCCAGCGCGGTTTACGGGTTTGGCATTGGCGGCGGCATTGCTGAGGACATGCCCCATAAAACCAATGGCATTCCGGCACCGGCGGCGGCGTATGGAAGCAGCAAGATTATCGGCGAGCAGCTGTGCCGGATGTACCAACAGAAATACGGTCTGGACTATCTCGCCCTGCGCTTTTCAACCGTTTACGGTGAAGGTCAGCATCATCGCGCCGCCAACGCCCTTTATATCATCGAAACTTACGAGCGTTTGACGCGCGGCCAGGCACCGCAGCTTTTTGGCGACGGAACCGAAAGCAAGGATTTCGTTTACGCCGGCGATGTGGCGCGCGCCCTCGTAATGGCGCTGGAAAGTGAGGCAACCGATGCGGCGATGAATATTTCCGGTGGGCGCAGCATTATGACCAAAGACCTGGTGCAAATGATCACCGATATCGTCGGCTCGCCAATTCAGCCCGAATATATCGAAGACGATGGTCGGGTGCGGTTGAAAACCGGAAAAGGCCTGCATTACATCAATTCAAAAGCCCATTCCCTGTTAGGCTGGAAGCCGGAAATGCCCCTGGAAGACGGTCTTCGACGTCTGCTCGGCTCCCTGCAGTGAGGCCTTATAAATCATATCCAAAAGTCTATTTATTTGATCACAATGGTCTGAACGGCCGGTTAAGGTTGGAAGCCGGTCGGGGTTGCGAGGGGCACTTAAAGACCGCGGATTAGAGTTCGAGGGATGGCAAAAAATGGCATTTGTAACCAACGAAGGCGTTGAGATTTTTTATCAAGAAACGGGAAGCGGCCACCCGCTTTTGTTTCTGCATGAGTTTGCCGGTGATGCCCGGGCCTGGGAACTGCAAGTGCGGTTTTTCTCGCGTCGCTATCGCTGCATTGTTATGGCGGCCCGCGGTTATCCGCCGTCGCAAGTGCCGGAACAGGAAACGGCCTATGGGTGGGAGCAAAACCTCGCCGATGCGATCGCCGTTCTGGACCATCTGCTGATTAAAAAAACCCATGTGATCGGCTTGAGCATGGGCGCTTATATCGGGTTATTAATGTCCATTCGGCACATGGATCGGGTTTCTGCGTTGGTTGCCGCCAGCGGTGGATCCGGTGCCCATCCGCCAACCCGTGAAGCGTTTATTGCTGAGACCCTTGCGGCAGCGGATCGAACGCTCAAAAGCGGTGTGTTTGCGGCCGATGAGATGGCCAGCAGCCCGAGCCGTATCCAGCTTAAACACAAAGACCCGAAAGGTTGGGCCGAGTTTCGCGACCACCTGGCGGAACATCCGGCCATGGGCTGCGCTTATACCTACAGGCGCGTTCAGGCGGCGCGGCCCGGAATGCACGATTTTGCCGATCAGCTGGCGGCCTCTATGGTGCCAACATTTTTGATGGTGGGTGATGAGGACGATGCCTGTCTGGACGTCAATCTTTGGCTCAAACGGACCATGCCGATGGCCGGGTTATCGGTCATGCCGAAAGCCGGCCATTTGATTAATCTGGAAGAACCCGCGCGGTTTAATGAACTGTGTGCGGATTTTTTTTCGACGGTCGAGAACCGGCGATGGAAAACCCGAGATGCGGGGCCAACAAATGCAACGCCATAACCGACGCATAAATGCTCGGTGGTTACCGGCGGATTTTTACACGTCCGGCAAAAAATTCTTAGGGGACGACAGCTCAACATTTTACGACCTGAATTTTTGCTTTCCTTATAACCAGGTGGAACCAAAAAATGCCAAATGAACTCTCGCTACACGGTGCATCATCGCATAAGGCCCACCGGCCCCTGAAGCCGGCAAACGCCGCCGCAAGGCGCGCGCTTTTTTTCAATTCGGATGACGCTTTTAACAGGGTCTTGCAGCCAGTGCCGGACAGGGTGTTTCAGGCGGAGCCGGAAAAAGCCTTGGCGGCGGGGACGCCAACCGGGTTGATCGTTTGCGACAGCCAGCTCGGTAGGGATGATGTCGGTCCGGCAACCTCACCGTTTATGCTGGCCCGTTACGCGCGGATCAATGACGGCGATACCCTCGAAGCCGAATTTAATACAGTTGGCTCAATTTGGTATGTCATTCAGGGGTCAGGGGTAACAGAAATCGCCGGGCAGTCCATTCTTTGGAACCCGGGCGATGTTTTTTTGCTTCCCGGTGGTGCCGCCGCGACCTTAAAAGCCAGCGGAGCCGATGCGGTTTTATGGGTGGTAACCAACGAACCTCAGATGAAATTTGAAAACGTCCGCCCGCTGGAACCCGCAAATAGCGGTATCGAAGTTGTTTTTTATCCGGCGGCTGAAATCGACCGCCAGATCGAACGGGTCTACGAACTCGCCAGAAAAGCCGAGACGGCAGGCCTTGCGGTTATGTTCTCATCGCAAAAGCAGAGGACAGGCCGCAGCATAATCCCGATTTCGACCTTGGCAATGAACACCCTACCACCCGGCGATATGCAGCGTGCACACCGCCATAATTCGGTTGCCGTGACGTTGGTTGTCCAGGGTGAAAACTGTTATTCAATGGTCGATGGGAACCGTAAGGACTGGACCCCCTGGGCAACCACCGTCACGCCACCGCAAAGTTTACATTCCCATCACAATGAAGGCTCCAGGCAGGCCCGCTTCCTGATCGTCCAGGACGGTGGGCTTTACAGTTACGGCCGGACCATGGGATTTTCCTTCGCGTGAGGTTAAAAAAATTTGCAATGGTAAAAAAAAGAAAGGGTCTGGCGGAATGAATGATCAAAAGGACACGGATTGGCCGAAGCAGTTGTTCGATGCCCTGGTTGAGGCCGGGGTCACACTTTTCCCTTATATTCCCGATGCGGGCAACAAACGCCTGATTGAATATGCCGAAGCGCATAACGGCGTCAGGCCGATCCTGTTAACGACGGAAGAAGAAGGCGTGGCGATTGCGGCGGGGGCTGATTTGGTTGCCAAAAAAGCCGTCATATGCATGCAATCGTCCGGCGTCGGCAACATCCCGAACTTTTTGTCCCTGGTGAACGGCGGGCGGTTTCCGATTCTGATGATGGTTTCCATGCGCGGTGATTACGGTGAACAAAACCCCTGGCAGTATCCCATGGGCCAGGCCGTGGAGCCGATTTTAACGGCTATGGGCGTGTTGCTGTTCCGGGTTGATTGTCTCGATGATCTGGCACCGGCGACAGAAGCCGCCATTGCTGCGACCTTCAAAGGCGGAAATTCAGCCGCCCTTATTCTTTCCCAGCGCTTCCTCGGCGCAAAACCCTTTTAAGGTGGAGACGGTTATCATGATCCCGGCAACTCTCGACAGGCGCGACGTTCTCGCTAACCTGTTTCCAAAACCCGACGACTATTTATTCATTACAGGCCTTGCCGGCTCGGCCCGCGATACGGCGGGCCTGACCGAAGATGGCGACAACCTTTTCACCATGGCTGGTGCCATGGGGGCGGCAACAAGCATGGGATTGGGAGTTGCGATGGCGGCGCCAAATCGCCCGGTGGCGGTCGTCACCGGCGATGGTGAACTTTTGATGAACATTGGATCGCTTGCCACGGTTGCGACAATTGCCCCCGATAATCTGTCAATTGTTTGTATCGATAATGGCTGCCACGGTGAAACCGGTGGCCAGACCGGGCACACATCAAACAAAACCGATTTGACCGTGATGGCCCGGGGTGCCGGGTTCACGTCAACCCTTCGGGTCGAGACGCAAGCCGAGTTGATGGCGGCGGCAAAGTTCCTGACAGAAGCACCGGGACCGCGCTTCGTCCACCTGCGTGTCAGGGATGGACCGCCCACCCCATACAAAAGAAATATGAATTTGGCCGAATGCCGATTGCGCTTTCGTTCCGCCTATCAGGCGTCGACGGGCCACTAGAGCGCGTCTTGGCGATATCCCCTGAACGATGCTTTTGCCTGCTTTCTGGTCGGTGCCGATCGACGACGGCCCGCTCAGCTATCCTGGGCTTCCGCCAACAACCAGTCGCGAAACAGCTTTACTTTTGGGTTATCGGCCATCGCCTGCGGCGATACTATCCAGTAGGCATAATTGGCGGGCAGGGCAAAATCCAGGACCTTAACCAGCCGGCCCTGCTCAATTTCGTCAGCCACCAGGACACTGCGACCGAGGGCAACACCATCGCCAAACACGGCCGCCTGATAGACAAAATTTGAATGTTTGTATCCGGGACCGCGAGTCGGGTCTACTTCCGTTGCGCCAACCGCCATTAACCACATGCGCCAGTCTTCACGCATGTCGTCGTGCAAAAGCGTGTAATGTTTCAAATCGTCGGGTTTGTTCAGAGGCGGGCCCTGTTCCAGCAGTTTGGGACTGCAGACCGGAAACACCTCCTCGGTCATCAGGTGGGTGACGTGCATTCCCGGCCAGGTGCCGCGGCCATAGCGAATGCCCAAATCGATGCCATCACGGACATAATCAACCAACTGGTCAGACGTTGTCACCCTGACATCGATATCCGAATTGGCACGCCGGAACCGGCCGAGGCGCGGCACCAGCCAATTGGCGGCAAGTGAATCCATTGTCGCCACATTCAGCATACCTGTTTGTTGATACCGATGCAGACGATCGGTGGTCACCATAATCAGATCAAGGGCCTCACTCATTGCCGGATACAGAATTTGTCCTTCGTCGGTCAACAGCAGCGATCGGTTCAGGCGCCGAAACAGGGGCAGGCCCAAAAACTCCTCAAGGGTTTTGATCTGGTGGCTGACCGCCGCCTGAGTGACAAACAACTCCTCGGCCGCTTTGGTAAAGCTCAGGTGTCGAGCTGCCGCTTCAAAGGACTTTAAGGCATTTAGCGGTGGCAGGCGACGTGACATAAAATTTTAATAAAAAATTATTATCTTCTACACAAGCCAATTCGTCAGATATTCATAGAAAATTCATAAAAGCTGGGATTTTCAAGGATTGCACCCATACATTGGCATTATTTTTTCTTATGCACTCATCAAAAAAGATCGTTTGTCGCCTGAACCAATCACCGATACAAATGGGCCATCGACACAAACCAAAACCCCGGCACTTGGAAAGTCCGGGACCGTTCGGAAAGGAACATTAAAATGTCTAGATTTGAAAACAACGCTTTATCCTCCACTGTTCAAACAGGCGATTTGAGCGCCGTCCTGACAAATCTTTTCCGTGCGGTTGTGCAACTTCCAGAAAAAACAATCGGCCACTTATACATCTGGCAGACCCGCATCGACGAACGCCAACATATTCGCCAATTGTCCGATGCCCAGTTGAAGGATATTGGCTGGACCCGGTCCGCCGCCGATGCGGAAGCCGGCAAGGTTTTTTTAATCCCCTGACGGTGTGACCCACCGTCATTACCCTGCGGAACGGGACACGCAGTTCCGCAGGGTTTTTTCTCCGCCTTGGGGACCGGTCACCGCACCGGTCCTTTTTTTATAAGTTCAACTGTGCGAGAACAGGTAACATGGATAAACCACATTTCCAAATGATGGCTGGTTATGGGGCGTGGGCAAATCAGCGACTGATTGCCGCTTCGCGAACTCTCGCTGCCGATGCCTATTTCCTGGACCGTGGGGCATTTTTTGGATCCATCCACGGCACCTTAAACCATATTCTTGTGGGCGACCGGATCTGGTTTGGCCGGATCACCGGCGTCGACAGTGGCCTGACCGATCTGGGCGCGCAGCTGTTCGATACCTTAGAAGGCGTTGCTGCGGCCCGGGAAAGTGAAGACCGACGCATTAGCCAGGTGATCGACGATATGGATGCGGCGGCCCTGGGCGGGTCGCTGACCTACTCACCAATTCTCAATCCGACGACCCTGGTGACCCCCATGAGCCAGGTTCTGACCCACGTTTTTAATCACGCAACCCATCACCGGGGACATGTCCACGGACTGTTGTCGCAGGCCAAAATCGAGCCGCCCGCCCTGGACCTGATTTATTATTTGCGCGACGTCGACGATTAACTGTTCCCATGAACAATATCTTTTTGTATGTGACCACCGTTGCCATTTGGGGATCGAGCTGGCTCGCCATCAAATTTCAATTGGGGATCGTTCCGCCGGAGGTTTCCGTCGCCTACCGGTTTCTTCTGGCGGCGGCCATCCTGCTACTCTTTTGTGCCATCCGCGGCAGGCGACTGTCCTTTAACCGCGGTGATCACCTGCGCATGGCGTTTCAGGGGGTGATGCTTTTTGGCACCAATTACCTGCTGCTGTATCATGCGTCACAATATCTGACGACGGGGTTGGTTGCGGTGATCTTCTCAACCATAGTTGTCATGAATATTCTGGGCGGTGCCCTGTTGTTTCGCAATGCCATTTCCGGCCGTGTTGCCGTGGGTGGCCTGTTGGGTTTGTGCGGCATCACCACTGTGTTCTGGCGCGACCTGATGGGTTTTGATTTATCATCCGACACGGCCTTGGGCCTGACCCTGGCGATCGGCGGAACTCTGGCGGCATCCATCGGCATGTTGTCTTCGGCGGTTTATCAAAAACGCGGCTTGCCAGTCATCGAAACCACCGCCATCGCCATGGCCTACGGTGCGGCATATATGGTTTTGCTGGCGTTGATTTTGGGAAAACCCTTTGTTATCGATAGCCGTGTCAGTTACCTGGCGGCCCTGGCTTTCCTCGCCCTGTTCGCCTCGGTCATTGGATTTAGCTGTTATTTGACTTTGCTCGGGCGAATCGGTGCCGACCGGGCGTCCTATTCATCGGTCCTGTTCCCGATCATCGCCTTGACTTTGTCCGTCATCTTTGAGGATTTTCGCTGGACGCCTCTGGCTATGGTCGGCACAGCGCTTATTTTGACGGGCAATGTCTTTATTTTGAGAAAACCCAAATCAACCCTGAAAGAGGAACTGCGTGGCGGAACAACTTAAAAACGGGTTCAACGAAAATTTTTACCGCACCTTCGTCGGCCGGCTTTATGAGGCCTATCCAAAATTCGACACGGATCTTTTTCTCAAGTCCGCCCTTGCTGGACTTGATCAATTGGAATTAATGGACCGATTGCGACGCACAAGTCAATTGATGCACGGCGTTTTGCCCGATGATTATGGCAAATCCCTGGAGATTCTCTATCCTCTGGTTGTGCCCTACGACATGTCCTTCGCCAGCATGTTATTCCCGGACTATGTGGGCCGCTATGGACGCGATCATTATGACCGCTCGATCGCCGCCCTTGAACATTTCACCCGCTATTCGTCAAGTGAGTTTGCGATCCGCGAATTTCTGAAAATTGACTTCGAGCGAACCCTAAATCACATGGTAAAATGGGCGGAAAACGAAAATCAACACATCCGCCGGCTGGCTTCCGAAGGCAGCCGCCCCCGCCTTCCCTGGTCCTTCAAATTACCCATGCTGATTAAAGATCCAACCCCGACACACAAAATCCTCGACAGACTGAAAGCCGATGACGCGCTGTATGTGCGTAAATCCGTTGCCAATCATTTAAACGATATTTCCAAAGATAACCCGGACACCATGCTCGATTGGCTCAATGGCTGGGACCGGTCCAATCCCCATAGCGCATGGATCGCCAAACATGCGTCCCGTAGTCTTTTGAAACAGGGGCACCCCCGCGCCTTTGCCCTGTTCGATTTTGCGGCGAAACCGCAGATCGCCGCCACCAATCTCAAGCTCGACAAAACCCACATCGAACTGGGTGAAAAGATTAAATTCAGCTTTGATCTCACTTCACAAAAATCGACGCGGCAAAAACTTCGCGTCGATTACAAAATCCATTATGTGAAAAAATCCGGCCATCGGGCACCGAAGGTTTTTAAGTTAAAGGAACTGACCCTTGAACCCAAAGACACTGTGAGCCTAAGCAAATCACAAGTCTTCAAGGACTTCACTACCCGCAAACATTACGCCGGCAACCATAAAATCGAAATCGTGATCAATGGCCGCACCATGGCAGCGGTTGAATTCAACCTGTCCCTTCCCCACGTGGGGGAAGATTAGGAGCGACGTGATAGCGCCAGATAATCTGGGCGTGAGAGTTCGCTGGACCTTTACCCCCCACCCCAACCCTCCCCCACACGGGGGGAGGGGGATCTTGCGAAAATAGATAAAAATCCCACGACCACTTCCAAAAGAATCCCTTCCCCCTTGATGGGGGAAGGTTAGGATGGGGGTGACACCGTCGGATAAGCTGTGAGCCCGAAGGTGCCGATCCTTTACCCTCCACCCCAACCCTCCCCCACATGGGGGGAGGTTAGGAGCGGGGTGCGATGCGGGGGGGCGGGTCTTATTCTTAATTCTTGGCAAAAACCGTCAGGTGTTTTTTGCCGCCGCCATGAGAACCACAAGGGATCCCTTTGGGGTTTCCATCTGGAACGGAAACGACAGGGATATGTCGCTGAAGCCGGCGTTTTCAAGCGCCTTTTGTACGCGATCCTCTGTCATCCCAAACCCGGACATTGCGGGATTTGCCAGCCAGTCCCATTGCAGGAAGGTGCCAGCGGGCAGTAAAACAGACCGCAACAGCGCCAACGCCTCGTCGTAGTTAGAAAGAAAGGCACAAACCGATGACGCGGTAATTAAATCAAATTTTTGCTGGAATTGGGGATGGCTGGCGATCAGCTCACGGGAGAGAAATCCGGCAATTGGCGATACCCGTGCCGGGTTTTTATGGATCACCCGGTCGATCATTTTTTCGGATCCGTCAAGGGCAATGACCCGGGCTGCCGTTCGCGCCAGCCGTTCCGCCAGCAGCCCGGTCCCACATCCAAAATCAAGAATTCGCAGACCTTTCGGATTTATCTGCTTGATCACTTCACCGTAGGTTTTTTCCGCATAAATAAGCACAGCCGGGTCGTCGTCCCAAGCTTGCGCGTAATCATCCCATTCGTTTGTCATAGATCACCTGCCATTGGCTGTCACCCAGGGTCAACTAGGTTTTTAAAACAATTTTTCCCGTGGATTTTCGGCTTTTCAACAAGTTCAGGGCCGTCGATGCGTCGGCCAGGTCGAACCTATGGGAGACATGGGGGCGCAGGGTGCCGGCGTCGTACCAGGCCAGCAGTTCATGGAAGGACCGGCTGATCAGGGCCGGATCCAGGACCCGATGGGCACCCCAGTAAAAGCCGATGACGGAGATGTTTTTGACCAGCAGGATGTTGGCCGGTATCGGGGCGACGGTGCCACTGGCGAAACCGACCACCAAAATGCGACCGCCCTGGGCCGTGGCCCGCAACGACGACGTAAACACCTCACCGCCAACGGGATCATAAACCGCATCTGCGCCGCGACCAGCGGTCAGGGTTTTGACACGGGCGCGGATATCTTGCGTTTTGTAATCGATCAGATGATCGGCTCCGTAGTCTTTGGCGATCTGCAGTTTTTCCGCGCCACCCGCCGTGGCGATGACCGTTGCCCCAAGTTTTTTAGCGATTTCGACGGCGGTCAGACCGACCCCGCCGGCGGCACCGTGGACCAGCAGGGTTTCACCAGCTTGCAGGTTCAGTTTATCACGTAAACCGACATGTGAGGTGCCGTAGGCAATGGGGAACCCGGCCGCCTGCACATCGTCCAGCGAATCGGGGATCGAAAAAACATCCGTTGCCTGGGCGACCACCTGTTCGGCGAACCCGCCATAGGGCAGCACCGCCATCACCCGATCACCCGGCGCATAACCGGTCACATCGGGCGCAACGTCAACTACATGGCCGGAAATTTCCAGGCCGGGACTGAAGGGCAGCGGCGGTTTCACCTGATATTGGCCTTTGATCATCAGGCTGTCAGCAAAATTCAGGCCGGCGGCGCGCACCGCGATGCGCACCGCACCGGACTGCATCGGCGGCGGTGCCACTTCGGCCAATTCTAACTGGTCCGCTTCGCACCAGTCGCGGCAAACAATCGCCCACATAACGCTCTCCTTGAAATCTTCCGGCTTTTCCCTGAGGTTAGGCGCTGACAGGTAAATCATCCAGTAGGAATTCCCTATGCGCGGTTATTTTGGCATCGGTGTCGAAGGCATAAACAAGGTCATGAACGTCGGCAATCTGTTCCGCACGGCCCATGCCTTTGGCGCCAGTTTTGTGTTCACCGTCGCCGCCACCTATAGCCGGGAAGAAGGTGGCAGATCCGACACCTCGGACAGTTTGGGCCATGTGCCGTTTTATAGTTTCCCCGATTTGGCGACGATCCAGCTGCCGGAAAAATGTGCGTTGGTGGGCATCGAGCTGACCCCCGACGCGGTTGAATTACCGAGTTTTCATCACCCCAGTCAGGCGGCTTACGTATTGGGCCCGGAGCGCGGTTCCATTTCGCCTGAACTGACCGAGCGGTGCGATCACGTGATCAAGATTCCTACTGCCTTTTGTGTCAATGTCGGCATCGCCGGTGCCATTGTCATGTATGATCGGATCAAAAGCCGGGGCAAATTTCCGCGTCGCCCGGCCCGGCCCGGCGGACCGACCGACTTTGACGCCATGCCAACCCACCAGCACGGCGGACAGATCTTTCGCTCGGGTATGGAACCCTATCGCGACGTCCCGCCAGAGGGGTACAACGATTGAACCTTCGGCATTTCCCGTTCTCCCAGGTTCGTGCCGTGGTGGTGCCGGTGTGGATGATTGTCGGCGCCCTTCCCCTGGTCGGTTTGATCAGTGGTATTATTTTACGCGATCATGCCGGGCCCTTTTGGTTATGGTCTAATCTTGATCCGGATTACTGGTATCTGCTTGATTCCTTGAACCTGATCAACCTGAACTGGCCGGTCCATATTGCCCATCCGGGCACACCCCTGCAGGTGCTCGGCGCGTTTCTCATTAAAAGCCTGCATCCGTTGACGTCGGCAGACCAGATTACCCAGCTTGTGCTTGCCAATCCGGAGCCTTATCTGCAGCTGATCAACGGCGTCCTGATCATTGCCAACGCGCTGGCCCTCGGATTTATTGGCTGGTCCGGGTATTTGCTGTTCAACGACCGGCTCGTCATCGTGTTGTTGCAATTGGCACCGTTCATTTCCAAGTTAACCATCAAGTGGATGACCCATGTCGCCCCCGAACCCCTGTTGATTATTGTTGTCCTGGTTTTATCCGGCGTTTCCCTGTTGGCTTTGCGACCGGGGCAATTGGCCGAAAACCGCGATCGGTATGCCCTCCTCTTCGGCCTTATTGCCGGGTTTGGTATGGCCACAAAGGTCACATCCGTAGGGGTTTATTTCCTGCCGGTGTTTTTGTTATGGGCGCCCCGACCGCTGTTTGTCTATGGCTGTGCCGGTTTGGCCGGACTGGTGATTTTCACTCTGCCTGCCGCCGGTTCCTACGGCGATCTGATCGCCCACCTGCAGTCCGTGTCCGGGGTGACGGCAAAACTGGGCGATGGGTCGATGGACAGTAACCCTTTACAGGATTACTGGACCCAGTTCCGTCGGGTCACAAGCCGACCGGCGATTTTTGTTGTGTTTTTTGCATCTCTGACAATGCTCGCGATCCTGTCTTATCGGTGGAAATTCCTGGCGATTCACTTTCCCCTGGCCGGTCGGTTGCTGGCCGGGCTTTGCTTTGCTGAGCTTGTCCAGGCGCTGATTGTCGCACGCCACCCGTCGGGTCATTATATGATCCCTATTCTGGTCCTCGCCCCCCTTGGCCTGGCTCTCATATACCGGTTATGGCTAGAGATGTTAGCCCCAGAGGACCGGGGCAGCCGTTACCTCCGCAGCCTGTTTACCACCCTGTGTCTGGCCCTTATTGTTGCGCAAACCCTGACCACCGTGAAGCTCAGTCGCCAGTTCCGGGAACGGGCAGGGGTGGCGACGGCCCTGGATGACGACCGGTTCAATCGATGCGCCCGCATTTTTTTCTGGTCGGCGGCGAGCCCGTCCTATGCCCTGCAACTTGGCAATAACATGGTCGGCAATCCGTTTTCCCAACAGCTTGAAAACTTATACCCGACAAATGACTACTGGTATGAAATCGTCAGCAAGACATTTCGGGATTGGCGCGGCCCGCGCGACATCCGCCAGGTGGCCACTTCTTACCCGTGCCTTTATGCCCGCGGTGTCTATGCCAATACGCTTGTTCCCGAACTGCAACGCCTGCTGCCGAATTACAGCTTCAGCCGGGCCTGTTCACCGCAGGGCGGCCACGAGACCCTTTTGACGGCCCGGGTCGATTGCCAGGGCAATCTGCAATAACGGTTTAACCGCGCCAGCCGTCGGCCAGTCGGATTTCTCCGGCCACGACACCTGCGGCATTTTTTATCGGGGTATTGAGGTGATGGGCAACCGTCAGGCGACCATCATCGTCCAGTCCACCCAGCAACTCGAGGATATTTGCCATGGCCACATCTGTCGCCCGTTTGGTGCCGTCTTCACATTTGACGGCGACGCCGTAACCCTCCTTGAGAAACAGTCCGACGTGGACACCTTCGGCCCCGGTTTTTGTCGCATATCGGCCCTTGCCGGCGGTCATAAGGTTGGTATCAAAGCGGTTCTGCCCGGCCACATTATAGGGGTGGTCAACCATTGCCCGGGTAATCCGCGCCGACGCCGCCGCCCGCGCGGTTGATAGTCCCTCGGGCGCCGCCATGCGCGCCGAGGCCAGGGCCAGAGCGGACAGCGGCATGGCAACAACCGGTATCCCACAACCATCAATTCCCGTGGCACTGGTCGACAAGTCACAATCACCCAGTTCGGACAAAACTTTAATCAGCCGTTCCTGGACCGGATGGTCGCGGGCACTATATCCGTTAACGGTTTCTCCCAGATGGTGGGCAGTGGACAAAAACCCGCAGTGTTTTCCCGAACAGTTGTTATGGGCGTTTGACAGGGTTTCGCCGCCGGACAGTTGTTGGTGCAGGGTTTTTTCTTCGTGTGAATAATGGCCGACACATTGCAGATCGGTGGGCTTCATTCCGATCCGCGTTAACCAGGCGTTGGCCATAGCCGTATGATGGGGCTCGCCATTGTGCGATGCACAGGCAAAGGCGATTTCCTGTGGATTGGCGGCAATGGCGTCGGCCGCCCCGGTCTCAATAAACGGCAAAGCCTGCATGGGTTTGATGGCGGAGCGCGGATAAATAGACATATCCAGGTTGCCCCAACCGTGGACAACATTTCCCCTGGCATCACAAACCAGGGCATGAACTCGGTGACGGCTTTCAACCATATCACCGCGGGTAACCTCAACGGTTAACGGATTTTTATCAATCATTTGGTATCTCTGCCACTCCAACTAAGCCTTGGCAAGGCCACAATCAGGTTATAAATAAAACATATGAAACCCCTACAGAAAAATCTTACTCTTTTCGCCGTGCTCGCCGCCCTTGTCGGGGTCGCCCATGACATCCGTGCAGAGCAACCTTTGGGCAATTTTGGTGCCTGGGACGCCTTCACCGAACGGGAAGGCAAAAACCTGATCTGTTACATGGCCTCTGAAGCCACAAAAGCCCGCGGCAATTATAACAAACGCGGTATAACCTATATGATTGTCACCCATCGCCCGGCCGAAAAGAGCACTAACGTGATCAGCATAGAGGCGGGATATACCTATAAAAAAGACAGTGAAGTTGAAATTATCATCGGCAAGGACAGCACCAAACTGTTCGTCGCCGGAAGCACTGCGTTCGCCTATGATTCAAAAACCGACGATGCTCTGGTAAAGGCCATGATACGGGGTGCCGGGATGACCGTAAAAGGTACATCCTTGCGCGATACCGAGACGACAGACACCTATTCCCTCAAAGGGTTTACTGCCGCCTACAAGGCGATAAGCGCGGCCTGTAAGGTCTGAATATCGCCGGCCGGTATAAATTTTTTCATTTTTTCCTTTTGCCGGGGCGCACAAGGTGCCATATGACGCCTTAAGATGACGGATACACATAAAAATTTGGTTGGACTGAGCCGCGAACAATTGGCGGCCGAGTTAACCCTGATCGATGAAAAACCGTTCCGCGCCAAACAACTGTGGCATTGGATCTACCATCAAGGTGTTACCGATTTTGACCTGATGACAAGCATCGGCAAACCGCTGCGCGAAAAACTCCATGCGGCCTACGAGGTTCGCAAACCGGAAGTCGGACTGGAGCAGACCTCATCGGACCGGACCCGCAAATGGCTGGTCAAGTTTGAAGATGGGAACGAAGCCGAAACCGTTTATATCCCGGAGGACGATCGGGGTGCCATCTGCATGTCCTCGCAGGTCGGTTGCACCCTGACCTGTACCTTCTGCCACACCGGAACCCAACGCCTGGTACGCAATCTGACCCCAGCCGAAATTGTCGGCCAGTTCATGCTGGCGCGGGATTCCTACAACGAATGGCCAACCCCCCAGGACGGCGGTCGGATGATCTCCAATATTGTCATGATGGGCATGGGCGAGCCCCTGTTCAACTATGAGAATGTGGCAACAGCGCTTAAAATTATCATGGATGGTGAAGGCATTGCCCTGTCCAAACGCCGAATAACCCTGTCGACCTCAGGCGTGGTACCTGAAATCGAGCGATGCGGCACCGAATTGGGGGTCAATCTGGCGATCAGCCTGCATGCCGTACGCGACGACCTGCGCGAAGTGCTGGTGCCGATCAACAAAAAGTACCCCCTTCACGAACTGCTCAACGCCTGCCGTACCTATCCGGCGTCAAACAACGCGCGCCGCATTACCTTTGAGTATGTGATGCTCGACGGTATCAATGACAGTGAAACCGACGCCCGGGAATTGCTCAAGTTGGTTAAGGGAATTCCAGCCAAATTTAATTTGATTCCGTTCAATCCCTGGCCCGGCTCCAACTATCATTGCTCAAAACCCGAGACCATTAAACGATTTTCCGAAATCCTCCTGGACGGCGGGTATTCGGCACCCATACGGGTTCCCCGGGGACGCGATATCATGGCGGCCTGCGGACAGTTGAAATCGGAAAGCGAACGCCTGAAAAAATCGCCGCGCGCTGCGGTCGGATAACCGCCAAGCGCATTGTCTGCGCACCGGCCCCGGGAATCGTCCTATGCCGCCAACAATTGATACCCTCTTGTATAGTCTGCAAACACTGAGTGTTGTTGGCCTGATAATCCTTGTTTTTCGTGACGGACGGGTTTTGGCAAGCGGTCGGATCTGCCGCTATGGCCTGGCGACGGGTTTTGTATTGCTGCTCGCCGGGTTTGGCCTATTGCTGCTGGACAACCTGGGATGGGCGGCTTGGCCTCATGGGCTTGCCCTAGCGGCGTCGACAAGCGGCTTGATGACCATCGGATTTGGCCTTTCGCGCCTAACGGCGGAAGCGAATCAAAAGGACCGACACCTTGAGGCTTCCGAACCGTCCCTACACCTGGAAATCGCCCTCGACCTGATTGACCAGGGTTTTGTCATCTGGAATGAACAAAACCAGTTGCTCGCCTGCAACAAAAAATACCAGGAATTCATGGGATATCCCGATCGCCTGATGCAATCGGGGACCTCGTTGTTTGCCTGCATATTTTATCAGGCCCAATTGGGAACCTATGGCAGCGGTGATCCGGATGTCATCGCCCAGGACCAATATCAAAAGATTATCGGTGAACGGGATGCCGGCGACGTGACGGTAACCACGGCATCGGGCACAATCTTATTCGTGCGGCGGTATTATGTGCCCGGATATGGTCATATCACCACCCAGACCGATATTACCAAACTAAAGTCCAATGAAACCAAATTGATAAAAAATGAAGAGATGCTGCGCCGCCAGGTGCTTGAACTGCGCGACCGGGAAGAACGCCTGGAAAACCAGGCTGAAACACTGGTTTCCCAGGCCAAAAAGATGGACAGGGCGCGCCGGGAACTGGAAGTTCTTAACGCCGAAAAGGATAAACTTTTTTCGATTATCGCCCATGATCTGCGCGGACCGTTCGCCAGTCTTGTCAGCGTAACCGAACTGCTGGCAAATCGCGACAACCAATTGGATGATGACGAAGTTGCACACCTGCACCTATCGCTGCATCAGGAAGGTCAGAATTTATTTAAATTATTGGAAAATTTGCTGGAATGGTCCCTCCTGCAGCAAAACGCAACGATCTTTAACCCGGAAGTCCTGCCGCTCGAACCTCTGGTGCGCTCGACCTTTGCTTTGTATGGTGCCGTCGCCAAGGAAAAGAATATTCGCCTGCGCACGGGCGTTTTACCCAAGGCACCGGTTCTGACAGATGAAAATATGGCCCATACGGTGCTTCGAAACCTGGTCCATAACGCCCTTAAATTTACCCCGGACGGTGGTCAGGTCTCGGTTTCCGCCGATGCGGACAATGAGTGGATGTGGATCAGCATCTCGGATACGGGTATCGGTATATGCAAAGACCGCATCATCACCCTGTTTGAAATTAACGCCGGCAAATCGACACCTGGCACCGATGGTGAAGTTGGAAGTGGCCTGGGCCTCCACTTGTGTTGCGCATTGGTCAAAAAATGTGGCGGCAGCATCCATGTCAAAAGCCAGGCCGGGAAAGGCTCGACTTTTCAGTTTTCCCTTCCCCTGGCGTGACCATCGGCACGCCAGAGGATCACGCGATCGCCTTACCAGCCATTGCAGCGCGGCCACATTTCCATGGGTGCATGGGGATCGCTGCCATCGATGACATGATACTGCTCATGGGCTGCGGCCGTCATACACACGTGGTTGGGCAGAATCCGGACCTGAGAGCCGATCGGGTGGTTCGAAAAATCGATGGGATTTTGGCTAATGATTTGCCCGTGTTCCTGATGAACCGCGCCGACGGTCCAGCCCGGAAACGGCTTGCCTGAGTGGGCTGAACAAACCAGGCCATAGCCACAATCGTGCGCAAGCGACTGGGTTGAACGGTCTTTGGAAAGGGCCAGTCCACCGGCATCAATGACCAATATATTCTGTTTTTCCTGATGGGCGATCACCGTTGACAGGACGCTTAAGGCCACGTCATCAATGCCACAGGAGCCAATTCCCGCCTGGAAAAGATCGCCAAACATATAGACCCCCGGCCGGGCCTCGGTTACCCCCGTCAAGTCACTGGCAAAGACTGCCGTCGGCGTCGAGCCGACGCTAACAATCGAACTGGTGATACCGATTTCCCGCAGCCGACCAGCGGCACCAACCACGGCGGTGCGCTCAATCTCGGCAAGTGCTGTCATTTCGCCGGCACTGCGACAGCCATAGGAATGGCCGGCGTGGGTTAAAACGCCGGCGCACTGGACGTTCGCTGCGCCGTCCAATAGGCGTGCAATCTCCAATAATTCCGGTGCCTGCCAGGCGAGCCCCGTTCGATGTTCTCCACAGTCGATTTCAATGAGCACCTGGTGATCACCGGAATGTTCTGCAAGGGCCCGGGCCAGGGTCGGATGATCAATCAGGATCTTGAGATTGACCCCCCGGGCAGTGAGCGCGGCGGCCCGATCCAGTTTGGACGGTACCAAACAAACGGCCAGCGTAATGTCGACAAATCCCCGTTCTGCAAAATATTCCGCTTCGCGCAATGTCGATACGGTAATGCCGCCAAAATTGCCAGTTACTGCCAAGCGTGCCACGTCGATGGATTTTGACGTCTTGAGATGGGGCCTCAGGTCGACACCTAAGGATTTGATATGGGACGTCATGCGTGAAATGTTGGATTTAACTTTGGATATGTCCAAAATCAACGCCGGGGTCTGAATATCTGAAAAGCTCATAAAAACCTTATACGTATGCAAGCCGTCAATTGACAAGACCGGTCCTTGCCCCAGCCGCACATTTTATTATACTGCGCCCCGTTCCTCCCAAACTGATGCAGATAGGATTTCTCCCGTATGCCCGAAGCCATTAAAAAAGTCGTTCTCGCCTATTCTGGAGGCCTCGATACATCCGTCATTCTGCGCTGGTTACAAGACACCTATAAGTGCGAAGTTGTTACCTTTACGGCCGACCTGGGCCAGGGTGAAGAACTGGAACCGGCCCGCCAAAAAGCCGAAATGATGGGTATTAAGGACATTTTTATTGAAGACCTGCGCGAGGAGTTCGTGCGCGACTATGTCTTTCCGATGTTTCGCGCCAATGCCCTCTATGAGGGGACTTATCTTTTGGGTACGGCCATTGCCCGGCCACTTATCGCCAAACGGCAAATCGAAATCGCCCGGCAAGTCGGCGCCGACGCCGTTTCCCATGGTGCGACCGGCAAGGGCAACGACCAGGTGCGGTTTGAGCTGGGATATTATGCCTGCAATTCGGCTATTAAAATTATTGCCCCCTGGCGCGAATGGGATTTAACCAGCCGCAGCAAACTCATCGACTTTGCCGAAAAGCATCAAATTCCCGTACCTAGGGACAAACGCGGAGAAGCGCCCTATTCGCAGGACGCTAATCTGTTGCACATTTCATCGGAAGGAAAAGTCCTGGAAGATCCCTGGATCGGTGCCGAGGACAATATATACACGCGCCTGGTGCCGCCTTGGGATGCACCTGACGTGGTAACGGAAATTACCATCGATTTTGAAAAAGGCGATCCGACGGCGATAAATGGAGAAAAGCTGTCGCCCGCCGAATTACTGGCAAAATTGAATAAATTGGGTGGCGACAATGGTATCGGTATTTTGGATATTGTGGAAAACCGATTTATTGGCATGAAATCACGGGGCATTTATGAAACACCGGGCGGCACGGTTTTGTTCCATGCCCGTCGCGCCGTCGAAAGTTTGACCCTGGATCGCGGTGCCATGCATCAAAAGGATGAAATCATGCCCAAGTATGCGGAGCTGGTTTATAACGGATTCTGGTTTGCCCCGGAACGCGAGATGCTGCAGGCGCTTATCGACACAGCCAGCGAGCGTGTAACAGGAACCGTGCGCCTCAAACTCTACAAAGGCAACGTCATGGTGACCGGGCGGAAATCTCCAAACAGCCTGTACGATGAAGACATTGTCACCTTCGAAGAAGACGACGTTTACGATCAGCGGGACGCGGAAGGGTTTATTAAGCTCAATGCCCTGCGCCTGCGGCTCGGCAAATAGGGCGGCGTTTCCGTCAAAAAAGTGATTTTGCCAACGGACAGGCGCCTCTGACGATGGGTGATCCATTGTAATGAAGCTGGATCCATATGGTTTCGTTTTTTGGTAACTGGCGATAGACCTCGGCACCGAAATCTGGACAGGCGAGCTTCATATAAGAATGGCGAATTCTGCCGGTCCGGGACAAGATGAACTGCGCTTGATCGTAATTAACCACTTCAACATCCATCTCCAGATTGTCGTCGTCCGAAATCCGCGTCGCTGTCATTTTCCACTCTCGGTTGGGTGGATTTCGACGGACATGTTCTTCAAGAACTGCGCGCGCCACTTCCATAACATCTGCCTTCGCCAGGGACGTTGAAAACAGCCGGGCCGCACCAATTAGCACCAGCGGCAAGCCGACCACCAGAACCAAGATGATAAGCGAACGGCGGCTTACCTGGGGGTTTTGAAAGGCTTGAGACTTCCTGAATGTAATCATCGTATTGTCCTTATCGGAGGATCCGCTGCCTTGTTTCAATGGATGAAATTTAGGCCGGTTGCTTTGCGTCCCGTCGTTTCCGAGCGGTTTGCCGTTTCGAGGACCGAGTTGTTGATCGGTTTTTGCTTTTGATAAGCCAAACTAGCTGATAAGCCAAACTAGCGTGTCGGCAACGCGCGGTCTGTGATTGGGATCACAGAATAAACAAAAAAGAGCTCGCACATCTGCGGGCGCATAGGGCGCGTTAGCGGCAGCGTACCGTTGCGTCGTAGTCGAAACCCCGTTTGTACCAGGACGGATCGACGAACAGGCCCAATTGTCCCGTTGGGTTTTTCGAGGCCTTTATCCGAAAGGTCGATGTCTGGTTGGCCTTCAGTCGCATGCGGCGCGAACTGACAACCTGTTTGTCACCACTGCCCATACGATAAATACCGAAGGTGCTGGATTTGGGCCAAGCACCGCCGCGATTGGTCACCTTAAAAATGGCATTGCCGTTTTCACATGACGTCGCAATGTTGAGTTTAAGAGCGCCGGCGGGAATGGCCGACTTCTGGAGCTCTGGAACTCCTTTATCTGTTGAAATTTCCTGTTCACTGGCTTCGTCCGTGGCACCGCCGGCAGCTGTGGAGAAATCGTTGAGGCTGGCAGCGAGGACACCGGTCGCCTGATCCGCCAGACAGGAAACCACCTGATACCGTTTTTCCGAGGCTTTCACATAAGAATCCAGGGTTTTGCCCGTGAGCTTTATTGATTTGTCCTTGTAGCGTATTTTCGCCGACGCCCCGGATGCCTGAATGGTTTTAACGCTCTCCAGCTGGGCGGCCAGATGGTCAACATAGGGCTGCCAATCGCCTTTCAATTTGCGGTCGACATAACGCTCGACCCGGGCATTTGTCATGCCGCCCCACGCTTTGAGTTGAGGGATGTCGCCACATTCGGCAGCTGCATAGGCGGTAACCGGCACGGCTATCATCAGGGCCGCAAACGCAGTTGCAAATAAGGTTTGGATTATTTCTCTTGGTTTCATTGGTTCCGTCTGAGTTTTAAGTCATTTGGGCTGCATAGGGGCGACAAAATTAAAGGCAACGCCATGCGCTAATGCAGCTAAAAGAAGTAGCGAATCGTCTAGGCATAAACATACTGGAAAAGGCTGAAGCAAACCTTACAACATCTCTGAATGTCAAAAATTAGGGAATTATCTCATAACTCATTGAAAGGAATCGATTTTTTTTAATGATGGCGCTCAAGCCAATAGGCATATAGGGCCATGGGGGCCAGGGTAATGTTGATTCCACGCATGGACGCCGGACGGGCAATGCCGCCGGTCAGGATATAGGTTTCGGCCTTACGGTTGGTACCTTCGACAAAATTGACAAGTTCTTCCGGGCCTTTGCCGGGTTTTCCATATCTGTTATTCCAGTCAAGTTCGTAGGCGTGATCGGGTTTGCCGGTGTCGGGGTTCATGATCAGCAAATCAATGCTGCCGCCGCGCCAACTGGCGTAAGCCAGATTGGCCATTTCCGGGGTGCCGAGCCATTGTCCGACCAGGGCGGTTTCTGCCAGCCGGTGAAAAAATTGATCGTCCTTGGCAACCGGCGCAAAAAGCGCCGCATACAAACACGGTGCTGTCAGATAGACCTTAAAGGAAACGGCGCGCTGAAATCGTTTGGCGTCGCGGTCGACACGGGGCAGGCGGCGGATAAGAAACGCCGATTCCAAATAATCGAGATATTTACGCAGGGTGTTTTTGGCGATCCCCACAGATTTGGCCAGGTCGTCGATGGTCACTTCCCGGGCCGTATTAAAGGCCAGAACACCAAATAACCGGTTCAATTCCTGGGCATCGTTAATGCCGTTCAGGCTGGCCAAATCTTTGTGCAAAACCCGATCAGCAACGCCGTCGCGGATAAAGGTCGGTGCCGGTGTGCCTTCCTTTGACATGACAATGCCTTCTAAAAAGCCGCCGAAATTGATGTATCGATAAAATTCCGTGTTGAGGGCAGGTAATGCGTTGGCCCTGAGCGCCATTTTGGTGTCACTCTTTTCGGACAGGTCACCAAACAAAGCGCGCTCCGAATCGCGAAACCGCAAAAACTCCAAAAAAGTCAGGGGTGGCAAAACATGGGTAGTGATCTGTCCATCGTGGCTCTTCTGACCGGTGGTTTTGGCCGGCGCACCGGAAGAAACCGCCGCAACAATACGTGCGTTGGGCCGCAGTTTCGAAAGTTTGATGAGCGCCTTTTCCCAATCCTTGACGTACTGAATTTCGTCATAAAGGATATATAATTCCGCCTCGGGGCCATGGCGATAACGCCGACAGAACATTTCAAACAGGGTTGCCACATCGGTCGCCGTGTAACTGGGCACCGTCATGTTACAATAAAACACGCTGGTCGGTTTCACACCCTGCTCGATCAAACCTGAAACGGCCTGTCGCAACATCACCGTTTTGCCAGCGCGCAAGGGCCCCGCGAGGGCCAGAATCTGGCCTGATTTGCTGCCGGTCAGGCGTTTATAGAAGGACTTGTAATAAATTCGTTTGGGAGGATTTCTGAACTGGATTTTGGTATCGGCCTTTAATTCCCACCAGGGGTTATCAAAAGCCAGTCGATGAAACAAGTCGTTGTCTGCAATGGTATGCATGCGTGTGACGACCCTTTCCGCCGGACTTACTCAATTTTAAGGTCAATGTAATGACCTTAAGGACTTATTTCGGATCATTGCGCCGTTTATAATCAGAAGTCAAGGCGTCTCATGACAGCATGACCCGCCCCGAGGCGCGCAGCCGTCGGCGTTCGCGATAAAAGGCATAAAGCCCTGTACCAACGATGATCAGACTGCCCGTCAGGGTCCAGCTGTCCAGGGGGTCGTTAAAAATCACAAATCCGATGAGCAAAGCCCACAACAGGTTGGTATAGCGAAATGGCGACGCAAAACTAACGTCACCGACGCGCATGGTCATGACGCTGAACAGATACCCAATAATCAGGAACAGGGCGGCGATCGCCAGCATACCGATGTGGCCGGCTTCGACCGGATGCCATACCGTGAGCGGGCTCATCAGGGCACCGGCGCAGGTAATGCCGAGGGCGGTCGTGAAGGCAACAAACATTGACGGCACGGTGGTCGACAATTTGCGGGTCACCAAATCGCGTATCACAATAAAAATTACCGCACCAATGGCCCAGAAGGAATAGTCATTAAAACCCTCCGATCCGGGGCGAATAACGATTAAAACACCGATAAAACCAATGGCAATGGCGGTGTAACGTCGCCACCCGACCTGTTCTTTCAAAAACACCGCCGACGCCAAGGTAATGGCCAGGGGCAGGGCTTGCAGGATGGCCGTCGCATTGGCGATGGGCATGTTGAACAAGGCCGTCAAAAAACAGACGGTACCACCAATTTCACCAACCAGCCGCACCCCCATAATTATACAATCCGGTTTCGAAATAACAACAAACAGGGCTTTTTGATACCACGCCATCAGGCCAATAAGCGATGTTGCAAATATCCCCCGCAGGAAAATCGACTGAAACAGG
This sequence comes from Rhodospirillales bacterium, assembly GCA_021775095.1. Taxonomy (GTDB): domain Bacteria; phylum Pseudomonadota; class Alphaproteobacteria; order Rhodospirillales; family Casp-alpha2; genus JABMNT01. Next base: position 40,423 of record JAJFII010000047.1, on the reverse strand, counting down.
CTGAGGTCTTCCGACGTGATTTTCATCAAGGTATCGTTCAGCACAAACCCGGCCATACTCAGGCTCATAAAGGCGGCGGCACGGAGGTTGTCGGTTGCCATATTCATCTGCCATCCATTCGCCTTTGCACAACCATTTGCAAGCCCTGAAGGGGAATTTCCAACAATTTTCCCAAATGCAAATTGCAAATTCGTCCGAGCGACCTAAATTGAGGGACAACCCACCCCACTGGAGATCTTAAATGGCCGAACCGATTACCCTTGAAGTCTTTACCGATTACGTTTGTCCGTGGTGTTATCTGGGCGATAACCGGGTCAAAAAATTAAAACAAAACTACGATATCGAAGTAAAAATTGTGCATTTCCCCCTGCATCCTGAAACCCCGGAAGAAGGCCGGACACTGCAAGACATGTTTGCCACCGGGCCGGAAGCCATCGCCGAAAAAAATCGCACCATGAAAGGTTTGATGGAAGCCGAGGGCTTGCCTTTTAAGGACCGCAGCCACACCTTCAACAGCCGTCTGGCCCAGGAAATCGGGACCTGGGCAGAAACCCAACCGGGCGGTGAAGCGATCCACGACAAGTTCTTTGATGCCTATTTTGTCGCAGGCCGCAATGTCGGCGATATTGAGGTTATCATCGACATCGTCAAATCTGTCGGCCTCGATGAAACCGAAGCCCGGGCGGTGCTGGAGGAGCGGCGTTTTCGCGACGCTGTTGACGCCGACTGGGCCAAATCGCGCAGTTATGGGGTCACCGGAGTGCCGACCTTTGTCTGCAACCGCCAGGGTCTGGTCGGGGCGCAACCCTACGAAGTTCTTGAACAGTTAATGGCTGAAGTTGGCGCTCAAAAACGCTAACCGTTCACGTCAATTGGGCAACACGGCTCTGCAGTTCAGGTAAAACTTCGGCCTCGAACCACGGGTTTTTTTTGAGCCACATTGCCGATCGCCAACTGGGATGGGGTGTCGGCAGCACGGATGGCATGTAATCACGCCACGCCCTGACGGTATCGGTCATGGTTTTGGTGGTTTTATCGGCGAGATAATAATTTTGCGCGTAGCTGCCGACCAAAAGTGTCAATTCAAGCCGTTTAAGGTGATCCCTGAACGGACCATGCCATTGCGGTGCACATTCCGGCCGGGGCGGCAGATCACCGCCCTTTTCGACGCGCCCGGGATAACAGAACCCCATCGGCATAATGGCGATCCGGCTTTCGTCGTAAAACAACTCAGGCGAAACATTTAACCATTGCCGCAGTCGCTCGCCCGATTTGTCATCCCAGGGGATGCCGGATTCGTGCACACGGGTACCCGGCGCCTGACCGATAATCAAAATTCTGGCATCATCGGTACCACGGACAATGGGGCGCGGGCCCAACGGCAAATGGTCGGCGCATATTTGGCAGGCCCGAATATCTTTGACCAACTGCTCAAAGGATTTGCTCATCGTTCAGACAATAACTCCGCAACAAACTCCGGGACGATTTGGCTAGCTGGCCCATAGCGGGTTTCGGCGAACAGGCTGGCCCCTTCGGACGGCTGCAGGTTAAGCTCGACGGTCCGCACCTGCGGGCGAGCGGCGACGGCGTCAACAAAACCGGCGGCTGGGTAGACAGTGCCGGAAGTGCCGATGGAAATAAACAGCTGGCAGTCCTTAAGCGCCTGGTAAATCATTTCCATGGCCTGCGGCTGTTCACCAAACCAGACCACGTCGGGACGCAGATTGCCGATCCGGTTGCACACGGGGCACCGGCTGTCGACCGACAGATCCGTGCGCCAGCGGTGGATCCCTGAACAGGCGTCGCACCGGGCCTTGATCAGCTCACCATGCATGTGGATCAAATTTTCGGATCCGGCCCTTTCGTGCAAATCATCAACGTTCTGGGTGACGATCCATACCTCTGCCGGCCAGGTCTTTTCCAGCACTGCCAGGGCCTTGTGGGCGGAATTCGCCTGGATTTGAGGATCCAGGAGGGCACGACGACGGTCGTTATAAAAGCCATGGACCCGCGCCGGGTCCCGGGCAAAGGCTTCGGGAGTAGCGACATCGTCGATCGATACACGGGACCAAATCCCGTCCGCATCGCGAAACGTCGACACCCCCGAACAAGCCGATATACCAGCGCCCGTTAACACCACGATCTTGTTATCACGCATGCCCACCAAATCCTTGCGATCTCCGCCTCGGGTCATGATAATCACCAATCACCGCAGGCCAAGGGGAAATCCATTGATCCGAGTGTTGTTTGTCTGTTTGGGCAATATCTGCCGTTCACCCACAGCCGAGGGCATTTTTAGGAAGCTCGTTGACCAGCAGGGTTTGGCGGGTGCCATCGATGTCGATTCCGCCGGGACCAGCGACTGGCATATTGGCGGCCCGCCCGATGAACAGGCGCAGGCCACGGCCCAGGCCCGGGGCATTGATTTAGGTGGCCTGCGGGCCCGACAAACCCGTACAGACGACTTTTTTGCCTTCGACTATGTGATCGCCATGGACCGGTCGAACCGGCAAAAACTCCTGGCCTTGTGCCCCGCCGGTCAGCAGGACAGGATCCACCTGTGTTTGTCCTTTGCCCCCGAAAGCGGCAAAACCGACGTCCCCGACCCCTACTACGAAGGCCGCTTCGATAGGGTATTCGACCTCATCGAAACCGCCTGCTTCGGGCTCCTGGCGGAAATTCGGACGACGCACACCCTGTAGGATGGAGCGCCCTTCGATCCACCAAACCCTGTCGCGGGTATGCAGATCACCGGTGCGCTCATTGACCGCCCTGAACGGAGGCTGTATTGCCAGCGTCTACGAGGTGGTCCTGGACAATGGCCAGCGCCGGGTTGCCAAAACCCTGTCCGGGGGCGTCGATCTGACGACCGAAGGGCAAATGTTAAACTATCTGGCGAACCACACGGAATTGCCGGTGCCACAGGTCGTCCATGCCAGCCAAAACCTGCTGGTCATGGAACACATTCCAAATAACGCATCCCTATCGCAACTTTCGCAACGCGATGCCGCCGGTCATCTGGCTCACTTACACGCCATCTCCGCTGATCATTTCGGCTTCGATTGGAATACGGTCATTGGCCCCCTGTGCCAAATAAATCAAAAGACCACAGAATGGATTCCGTTTTTCAGGGATCACCGGTTGATTGCAATGACAGAGCAGGCTTGGAAATCGGGACGATTGCCATCTGGTTTCAGGCGGCGTTTGCTGTCCCTGGCCGGTCATCTGGGTGATTATTTGATCGAACCCGATCGCCCAGGCCTGATCCACGGCGACCTGTGGGCCGGAAACATCCTTTGTTTCGATAACAAAATAGCGGCATTTATTGACCCGGCCCTGTATTTTGCCGATCCGGAAATCGAACTGGCCTTCGCCACCCTGTTCTCGACGTTTGACGGGGCTTTTTTTGATACCTACCAGGCCCATCGGCCGATTAAACCGGGTTTCTTTGAACAGCGTTGTGGTTTATACAACCTCTACCCGCTGCTGGTTCACCTATGTCTCTTTGGCGGCACTTATGCGATTTCCGTAGACACCACCTTAAAACGATTTGGATTTTAATACATGGCCAGCCCTGAACTCCTGATATTTGACTGCGACGGCGTATTGGTCGACAGCGAAATCATCGCCAATCGAATTCTCTCAGAGCGCCTCACGGCCTTGGGATATGCGGTAACGACAGAACAATGCCTGGCCCGGTTTGTCGGTTATTCCACGGCAAAAATTATAGCCGAAGTGACATCCAGTGGCATTGATTTACCCGACGATTTTGAACCATTTCTAAAGCGAAATGATGAAGACCTGTTCGCTGCGGAATTGAAAGCCATCCCCGGCGTTGCCGATGTGCTGGCGCAATTGCCCCATAAAAAGTGTGTCGCCTCGTCCGGCGCACCGGACAAAATCCGCCGGAATCTGACGACAACCCACCTGATTGATTATTTCAATTCCCATCTGTATAGCGCACATATGGTTAAAAATGCCAAACCGGCACCGGATTTGTTCCTGCACGCCGCCAAACAATTTAATGTGGATCCTGGGAACTGCCTGGTGATCGAAGATACAGCCCTCGGCATTCAGGCGGCACAGGCGGCGGGAATGCCGGTTCTGGGTTTCGCCGGCGGCAGCCATTGCAACGACGCCTATCGGGCCCGACTGGTTACAACCGGAATCGAAACTATTTTTTCGGACATGGCCCTGTTGCCGTCGCTCATTACCAAACGGGCCGGTGCCTGATAGTGCATTTCCGGGTTAAGCCCGTAGACAATTGATTTTCCCAGGAGGACAGGTCCATGCCAACAGCGCTCGTTCAAGGCCGCATTGCCGTTCAATATAGCCATTTGCTCGAAAACTTTCTCGACGAGAGCTGGCAGATTCTGGTCTGGGATCCGGCCAAAAACCATCCGGACGAATTTATTGCAATGGCGGCAAAAGCCGATTGTATGGTGGGCGGCAGCATTCCCGTGGACCAGTGGCCGGCGATACCCAATCTCAAACTGTTTCAAATCCCCTGGACCGGCTATGATTTTTGCTCACCGGAATCGATGCCGGCCCGGGTTCCGGTCTGCAACACCTTCGAACATGAAAGCGCCATCGCCGAATACGTGCTGGCCGGAATGCTCGAGATGCGCCTGGGGTTGCGGGTCATGGATGGTAAATTTCGCAGCGGCGGGTGGAACGGCAAATCGCCGGGCCAAAATACCTCCCATGGCGAGCTGCGCGATGCGACCGTCGGCATTATCGGTTACGGGCATATTGGATTTGAAGTGGCAAAACGCGCCCGCGCCTTCGATATGCGGGTGATCGGCACCCGACGGCGCCAACAACCCACACCGGACGTTCTCGACTGGTTGGCGACCCCCGACAAAATGCCGCAATTGTTACAGGAAAGTGACTTTGTTGTTGTTGCCTGCGACTTAAACGCCGAAACCGAGGGCATGATTGGCACCGCGCAGCTGGCGTTAATGAAACCCGATGGCATTATCATCAATGTGGCGCGGGGCCGGGTGATTGATGAAACGGCCCTGTTTGAGACCTTAAAAGCCCGGCAAATCGGCGGTGCCGTTATTGACGTCTGGTACAATTATAATGCGCCGGACACGGACGAGGTGTGGCCCAGCGCCTACCCGTTTGAATCGCTCGACAATGTTTTGTTAAGCGCACACGAGAGTGCCTCCAGCCACAAAATGTGGGAGCGCCGCTGGAAATTTGTCGCCGAGAACTTTAACCGGGTTGCCCGCGGTGAAGAACCACAGTGTTTTGTTTTTCAGGGTAAACAGGAACCGCTGGCACCATAGGATCAAGACCCCTCAGGCGCGGCCGGTCTCGGCGCCGTCGGCAAACAGGCGTTGGCCCTGTTCATCAATGATCTGTTTGCCCTTACGGACCGTAAAGTCTTCGGCCTCTTCACGGGTTGTGAACAGATCAGCACGGACAAACAGGCGTTCCAGGGGGCCCGCATCGGTGGTTTTTATGATAACACCGGCCAGCCGAAACTGGCTGCCCTCGGGCATCGGCGCGGCGCGAATGGTCAAACCCTCATGTTCGACGGGGTCGCTCCGTTTGGGGCTGGCGCTGGTGTCCGATGAGCCGCCGCCAAATAATTTTGCAAAGAAAGAAACCATATCCGTAATTTAACAGACCCGGGCTAACTTGCAACGCCCACATCAATCAGCGGATGTTTGGTCCGGTCAATGGGCAAATACTGGTCAGCCAGAAGGTCTTTCAAAATAACATCGCGGACTTCTTCCAGGTCCAGATTGTAAGCGGCAATCATGGCCTCGGATTCGGCGACAATGGAAGTGACGTCCTGCATCAGTTTGAGGCGTTTGAACAGATCCGGACGATGCAATTCCATACTTTCGCCCAGCAGTTCCATATAATTGACAATTTCAAACGGCCATTGGTTTTCATGCGCCACCAATTCCCGGTGATCCGCATGGTAGATCCCGGCCAGGGTTGTCACCCCAGCCTGTTCGGCCCTGTGCAGGCTCTCGGCGATATGTTGATTTTGTTTATCTGGCATCTGCGACAGCGATGTTAATTGATACCCCAGGCTCTCAATGCCCAGATCGACAATTTCCAGGCCGGGGATTGCCGCCAACACGGCGGTCACGCTTTCAACCACCTCAGGGGACCCGGGGTATTCATGCAGGGCGACGCGTTTCGGGACCGGGCGGGTCATCAATGGGCGCAGCTCTTCAAGCCGTGCCGCCAGGTATACGGGCAGCATTTTCATGTCCATTTGCTGATCCCGTGCGGTAACCGGCGTCAGCGTTTCGCTGAATTGCATTTGGCAAGTTGGGCACCAGGAAACCAGGGTCGCCGGATTTCTTTCGGCAAACCGTTGCAGGGTGCGGCCAGCCTGGCGGGCCGCGTTGGCCGTGTCGCCGGGGCGTAATTGTAAAATGCCACAACAGTTGGCAGGGCCACCGTAGACCTCATAGGTAACCTGCAGCCGATCCAGAACATCCAGACACAACAGACCAATGTGCGGCGTTTTTAACATGTTGCAGCCGGTATAAAAGATCAGGTCGGGCGGGGTATCGCGCTCGGGATGGGACGCCGGGCTCAAACGTTCCATTTGGTCCGGCGGCAATTGCAACCGCGACAGGACCCGAACCCCGCGGCTCATGGCCTTAAAGGCCCGTTTGCCTTCGACCCGCCGAATGGATTCCGGTTTTTTTTCGGCCAGGGCGCGGCGTGCCATGGTCAGCATAAATCGCGGATTGATCCCTTCCTCGCAAACCGACAGGCAGTTTCCACTGCCACAGCACTCGGTTGCCCATCGTTTGGCCTGATTCGCTGCCGGCCGATCCCGCAAAATGTCGAGAACCCCGGCGGCGACCGCTTGCGGCTGGCTCACGTCGGTGCCCGTGACCGCCGGCGTCGGGCAGGCTTTAACGCATGCGCCGCAGGCCGTACAGGCGTGCAAAATCCCGCCAATACGGGTATCTAAGTCTGCAATCCGATGATCCGTCGCCACTGTCGCCACCACTTATCTGATATTTGCCAGTTTCAGATAATCATACCCCAGGCGCGACGCAAAGGACCTATTGTCCCGTACGTGGGATTTATTGTATGGATACAAATTAACAAACCGACAGGCCGCTGCATGAAAAAAACCGTCCTTAAATCTCTTGAAACAGCTGATGGCAACCGCTGCGTTGATATCTTCCAGCGCGCCGATAACAGTTTTGGATTCGAGATCTACCGCCGCGACGTGGAAGATCTGTCTGGCTGGTTCCCCATTGGCGGTTACGTCGACAATCGATATACAACGGAAAACCTGGCCACAGGCGCGGCGCGGCAATTGGCCCCCTGGATGGATCACGCATAAAATTACCGACCGACAATCCTTGGGTCAGGACCCTAAATACTCAGAATACCCGCGTCCTCAATCGGTCTATGACCGGTCAGCAAAGGCCACGGCATCGTCACCATAATAAACCCGTTGTTCGAGCCGGTATTGCGATAAAACCTCATACCGTGCGCCGCCGTGCCCGAGGCGGCTTTGGTAAAGGCTGAAGTGATCCACGGCAAAGGCTGCGGTGGAAAAATCATTATTCATGGCCAGATAGGGCCCAATGTCCGGCATGCTGTGTGATTTAAACCGACACAGCGTAATATGGGGTTTGAATTTTCGCGATTCGCGCTGGAACCCGGCCCGCACGGCGGCCGCTTCGATCCGGTCACGCAGGTCAACAATAATTTGCGGCCTATCCAATCCAGCCCAGATCATGTGCACGTGACCGCGCCTCTCAAAGGTTCCAATACCACTTAATGCCATTTCAAATTCGGGGAAACGCACGGACGCCAGTTCGGTGTGCAGATCATCGGCTTCACCACGACCGACATCGCCGATAAATCGAAGGGTAATGTGGAAGTTTTCCGGTTCGATCCAACGGGTGCCGGCAATCCCGCCGCACAGACCGGCAAGCGAAGCGCGAATTTCCGTTGGTAACGGCAGGGCCACAAATAACCGCATGAGCAACTCCCCTGTTTGAGCTTACCTCCGAACGGGATTTACGCAAACCCCTAGTTTAGGTGGGCTGGATTCGGATTGTCCGCAGGGATGGCGTTGATCCCATCGAACAGCGATTTCGCGCAAGGGTTTCCTGCGTCTTTCCGCCTAACCGATAAGATAAATCCCCTCCGCAGAATGGATGAAATTAATGGGTCCTGAGCCGATTTTCCGATGGTTATCTGTTGGTTTTGAATAACCGCCCGGTCGCTAAAGAAACAGACACAACACCCCCGTATACCCATACAGCCGGTTATTGGAAACTTCGCCGTTGCCAAAAAACCCGACCAGGGGAAAATCCCCCAGGGTCCGCGCCAATACCGCCATCTCAGCACCTTCAGCACCAAACAGACCGGGACCACGACCGACACAGGAGAAATAAAGACCGCCCTGCGGTTTGCCGTTAACCCGTCTTTTTAATTGCGCCGCCATACGCATCAGATCTTCTTCGGCGGCCTTGGGGTCGCGCCGCACGAACATCACCTGCTCGCCGACCTTCGGGTCACCGGCGATGGCAATCCATTTGTGTTCCGGATCGACACCCAACAGGCTGCGAACCACATAATCGCCCATATCGGAACCACTGACGGGCAGGGCGGCATGGATGTAACCGTCGACGCGGCTCAGGTCACGGGCCAGCAGTTCGCCGATATCGTGTTTGAACACCTCCAGCGCCGGTTGGTTATCCAGGGCCATGACCACGCCGCCCTGGGCTTCGGTGATGCGGTGACTGGGCCCGACCGGGCAACAACCCTGACTTAAACTCGTCGCAACCTCAATATCCGGGGCCAACAGAACACCGGACAATCCGCCTTGTGTGACCACTTGAGCGACCTGATAAAACGCCCCCTGGGAGGCCGTTAACCCGCCCACCAGGAAACCCGGGACCTGCAGCGCCAGGTTTTCTATATCCATAGATAACCCTTCGATTAGCGCGACAATGTGCCGGTTGGTCGGGTCGCCGTGGACAATGCCAAAGGGCGGCATGGTATCGCGCGCCCATTGCCGTTTTGCGGCGGGAATTTCATCAGCGCCGGCCGATATTGTCGGCAGCACGTTAAATGCCTTTTCCGGCAGTTGACAAATCATCACCGTGACACCAGCCCGGCCAAATACCTCGTGCCGGCCACAACAGATGCCGGCGCCGAGGCTGCCAACCCAATGGCCAATGGCGGTTTTTTGTTTCAGGTAGGTGAGGATGCTGGATAAATCATCGGCCAGGGCATCGGTCGCATAAATAAAAGCCAGCCAGCTATGGCCGGGTTTGAGCCGTGCCAGGGGTATAAGTTGGGCTTCAAGGTCCTTGGCCGCTTCAACCCAGTCCGGCGCTTGTGACAGGGCGGTCGTGCAATTTGAAATTCCGGCCATTGGTTTGACTGATCCTCCGTCTTTGCCGCCCCCGCAGGATCCATGCTAGCCAATTATTCAACCAACGTCTTGCCCTAATTTTGTGTTTACCGGCCCGCCGAATGACCAACAAGCGGCATGCCCCGGACAATGTGCCCGCCCTATGGCCAGCGCGCGGGGTCCCAATTCGGGTGATGTGGTTTACCGGTCGGCAATTATTTTTTTGATCATGGGCATGATCTTTTCGACGATCACGGCAACCCCGTCTGGGTTGGGATGGATACCGTCGGCTTGATTGAGAGTCGGATCGGCAATGACACCGTCGAGGAAAAATGGATAAAAGGCGACCTTGTGGCGGCTCGCCAAATCCTCGAATAGGCCGTTAAATTCGGCCCCATATTCCGGCCCCAAATTTGGCGGTGCTTTCATTCCCGTCAACAAAATCCGGGCCGGTGTGCGTTTCACCTGGGTGATGATCGAATCCAGGTTGGCGTGGGTCTGTTTTGGGTCCAGGCCCCGCAACCCGTCATTGGCCCCCAATTCAATAATCACCATATCCGGATTGTCCGCCATGGCCCAGGCCAGACGGGCCAGGCCGCCGGCCGAGGTGTCGCCGGAGACCCCGGCATTGATCAGGGTTACCTGAAGGCCGTCCTTATTGAGTGCCCGTTCCAGGCGGGCCGGAACCGACTGGCCCTTGACGAGACCATAACCTGCGGTAAGGCTGTCACCCAGCATAAGAATTTTGTACGGCTCCGACGCCACAGCCTGAAAGGACAAGAACAAACCAACCAGAACGAGCCCCGTATTGACAAGCCACAACCGCGCCCCATATCGCAATGAGAGATTGTCTTGTCTAACCTTCGAACCTCGGCCTGGAATTTGTTTTTTCATGAATATGGTCATACCCCATTCTTTAGAACCTGCCCTAAAACTGCAAGATGTGCATTTACAACTGTCCAGCGACGCCGGCCCGGTCCACATCCTGAAGGGCATAAACCTGGAAATCGGGCGCGGCGAAACCGTCGGCGTCGTCGGGCCATCGGGATCCGGAAAAACCTCCTTATTAATGATTGCAGCCGGCCTGGAAAACACCACGTCGGGTTCGGTCCAGTCCTGCGGCACAACCTTTAACGGCCTCGATGAGGATGGTTTGGCGGCCTTCCGCCGGGACCACATTGGTATTGTCTTTCAGAATTTCCATCTGGTGCCATCCATGACTGCCCTGGAAAACGTCGCTCTGCCGCTCGAATTTGCCGGACGCAGCGGTGCCTTCGAACGGGCAAAAACCGAATTGCAAGCGGTCGGTTTGGGCCATCGCATCCAGCATTATCCCGGTCAATTATCGGGCGGTGAACAGCAACGTGTCGCCCTCGCCCGGGCCTTTGTGACAGAGCCCGACCTGCTGCTGGCGGATGAGCCGACGGGCAGCCTCGACCAGGGAACCGGCGAACAGGTGATGCAAATGTTGTTTGATCTGCAAAACCGCTATGGCACCACACTGATTTTGGTGACCCATGCACCGGAACTGGCCAACAAGTGCGCGCGGCTGATTCAACTGGCCGATGGGCAGGTGGTTGGCACCACCGTTCCCCTATCAAATGGTTAACAAATCAATAGGGCTCAGGCCAAAGGGTAATAGACCGATGGATACCATAGATGTCTGAATTGACCCTAAGCTGGCGCCTGGCCCGACGTGAACTACGCGGCGGTTTCGGGCGGTTTCGCATCCTGTTGGCCTGCCTGATACTGGGTGTTGCGGCGATAACTGCGGTTGGTAATTTAAGCGAATCGGTGCTCGGTGGCCTGCGCTCGGACGGTAAAAAGCTGTTGGGCGGTGATATCGATATCCGGCTGCTTCATCGGTCGGCCTCACCCGAACAACTGGCCTATCTGCGGGCCCGTTCGCAAACCCTTTCGGCGACCATTACCCTGCGCGCCATGGTCCGTCCGGCGACAACCCGCGAGCGCCGAGCCATGGTCGAACTGAAGGCTGTCGATACCGCCTATCCGCTGGTCGGGTCCCTGGAAACCCAGCCGGCAATGGAACCGGTAGCCCCCTATGGATTGGCCGACGGAGCCTGGGGAACGGCCGTCGACCCCAATTTATTGACCCGGCTCGAACTTAAATTGGGAGACCGCATCAAACTCGGCGCTATTACCCTGCAGATCCGCCGTCTGATAAAAACCGAACCGGACCGGGTTGCCAGTGTCTTCAGTTTGGGCCCGCGCCTGATGATTTCCCTGCAGGCCCTGAACCTGTCGGGGCTGGTCCAGCCCGGCAGTCAACTGCGCTACCATTATAAATTAACCCTGCCGCCGGCAACAAATTCGCAAGCCTGGCAACAGGCCCTGCAGGAATCCTTTCCCCAGGCCGGTTGGCGCGTTCGAACACCGGAAGAAGCTGCACCCGGCATCAAACGGTTTCTTGAGCGGATGACCTTGTTTTTGTCCTTTACCGGCCTGACTGTCCTGCTGGTGGGCGGGCTCGGGATAACCGGTGCGGTACGCAGTTATCTGGATACCAAAACCGAAACCATTGCCACCTTTAAATGCCTGGGAGCGCCGGGCCGTCTGGTCTTCAGCATCTACATGATGCAGATTCTGGTCATTGGTTCTGTCGGTATCGTCAGTGGTTTGCTGATCGGCACCGCCGCCCCCGTTGGATTGTTGGCGCTGATCGGCGACCGGTTACCGGTGCGCGCCGAAACCGGGGTTTATTTTGCGCCGACGGTGATCGCCGCCCTGTTCGGGTTTTTGGCGACGGTGACCTTTGCCCTGTGGCCCCTGGGCCGGGCCCGCGATGTAAGTGCTGCACACCTGTTTCGGTTTAATCTCGATAGCACCGGGCAAAGGCCGCGGCTGGCCTATATTGTGGCGATGGTTGTGGGCGCCGGGTTGCTGGCGCTTTGCACCTTGCTGACATCGTCGGATCGGTTCTTTGCCATCTGGTTCATTGCCGGATCTTTGTTAACCCTGATTTTGTTGCGTCTCGGTGCTTATCTGGTCATGCGCGTCGCGCGCACCTGGAAGCCGGATGTCGGTGCCCTGTGGCGGTTGGTGCAAACCAATTTATATCGGCCCGGCGCCGCAACCCCCCATATCGTTGTCTCCCTGGGTCTTGGCCTGACGGTCCTGGTTGCCATCGGTTTGATCGAAGGCAATTTAAGCCGGCAGATTTCCGAACGGCTTCCCGAGCGGGCACCGGCCTTTTTCTTTCTTGATATTCAACCCAATCAGGTCAGCGCCTTCGACAAGGCGGTGACCGAGATCCCCGGTACCGGCGCTTACAAGCGGGTGCCAAGCCTGCGCGGGCGCATCGTAAAAATAAATGGCACGGCGGTCGAAGACGCATACGTTGCGAACGAAAGTCAATGGGCGATCCGCGGCGACCGGGCCCTTACCTATGCGGCACATGAAGAAGACATCGCATCGACGGTGTCACAGGGAAAATGGTGGGCCGCCGACTATGCCGGCCCGCCGTTGATTTCTCTCGATGCGGGATTGGCGCGGGGGTTCCGGGTCGGGATCAACGACAGTCTGACCCTGAATGTATTGGGCCGGGAAATCACCGCTAAAATCGCCAGCCTGCGGGAAATCGACTGGCGCAGTCTGAAGTTCGACTTTGCCATCGTGTTTGCGCCCGGCACCCTGGAAGGGGCACCGCACAGCCATATTGCAGCCATCGAAGCGACGGCAGAGGTTGAGGATGCGGTGGAACGGGCGGCGACCGATCAATTTTCCAATATTTCAGCCATTCGGGTACGCGACGCCCTGCAGGCGGCGGCAACAATTCTCGCTGGCATTGGCGCGGCGGTAAAAGGCACAGCGGCGTTGACTCTGGTTGCCGGCCTGATTGTATTGGCCGGCATCATGGCCTCTGAACATCGCCGACGGGTTTACGAAGCTGTGGTTTTTAAGGTATTGGGCGCAGGTGCCCGACGGGTCCTGTATATTTACCTGCTGGAGTACGGAGTTCTCGGTTTGTTGACGGGGTTTGTTGCTGCGGTCATCGGCACCCTGACGGCCTGGGCAGTGATTACCTATTTAATGCGTGCTGAATGGATTTTTATCCCCGAGATTGTCCTTACGACCGTTGTTTTGTGCATCATAATGACCACATCCATTGGTTTGCTTGGCACCTGGCGGGCGCTTGGCCAGAAAGCCAGCCCACATTTGAGAAATGACTGATTTCGCAATTATGGCGATTTTGTGATTTTTGCCGGGTATTAAGCCGGTTGTCCTTGAATTCGTTGCGTTTCATGCCATATTTAGCCCAAGAGTAGGGCTGTCCTGTTCACGCTATTAAAAGGAGTTTCCAATGGCTGATGATCGTTTCACTTTGCGCACGGCTCAAATGTCAGGCGCCCAAGCGTCGGCGGCGCAGATAGACGAAGGCCTGCGCAGTTATATGCTCAAGGTTTACAACTACATGTGCATCGCGCTCGGATTGACCGGCGCTGTCGCCTATGCGGCCTCGACCTCTCAATCGTTGATGGCCGCCATTTATGGCACGCCCTTGCAGTGGGTAGTTATGTTGGCACCGCTGGGCCTGGTGTTTTTCCTGAGTGCGCGCATTAACAAGATGAAAGCGCAAACCGCACAAACCGTCTTCTGGGTTTATTCGGCCTTGGTGGGTTTGTCGATCAGTTATATTTTCCTGATCTACACCGGTGCCAGCATCACCCGGGTATTCTTTATTACGTCGGCGGCCTTTGCCGGCCTGAGCCTTTATGGATATACAACCAAGCGTGATCTTTCCGGCATGAAATCGTTCCTGGTTATGGGGCTTATCGGGATCATTATTGCCAGCGTTGTAAATATCTTCCTGGCCAGTTCCGCCCTGATGTTTGTCATTTCCGTGGTCGGTGTATTGGTATTCGCCGGTTTGACCGCTTACGACACGCAAGCCATCAAAGCGATCTACCAGGAAGGCGATCATTCCGAAACCCACGAAAAGAAGGCCATCATGGGCGCGTTGCGCCTTTATCTGGACTTCTTGAACATGTTCCTGATGCTGCTGCATCTGTTTGGCAACCGCGAATAAACGCGCTGCGCCGATCAAACAAAAAGCCGTCCCGGGTCTCCGGGACGGCTTTTTTATTGGTTATCGTTGGTTTTGAATCTAGGCTTGCCCCCTAATCATCAGCCCTGTGGGCCCGGTTTATACCCAAATCACGAGTCAGGAAGGGAATCAAATATGGGTGAAAACGTATTAATCATTGGTGCCGGGCATGGATTAAGCGCCGCTGTTGCCCGGCGGTTTGCCAAGGCCGGGGCACGGGTTGGACTGGCCGCCCGCACGCCGGACAAAATTTCCGATCTGGCCCAGGAAATCAATGCCACCGCCTATGCCTGCGATGCCACGGAACCGCACCAGGTGGCGGCCCTGTTCGACGCCTTTGATCGCGACCTGGGAAGCCCGGATGTGGTTGTTTATAACCCCAGTGCCCGGGCCCGAGGGGCGATAACCGAGGTCGACGCCGCAGCCACCAAAAATGCCCTCATGGTCACTGCCTACGGGGCTTTTCTGGCGGCCCAGCAAGCCGCAAAACGAATGGTAAAGGCCGGCTCCGGGACCCTGTTGTTCACCGGCGCGTCGGCCGGCATAAAGGGATACCCGCGCTCCGCACCCTTTGCCATGGGCAAGTTTGCCCTGCGCGGCCTGTGCCAAAGTCTGGCCCGGGAACTGGCCCCACAAAACATCCATGTGGCCCACTTTGTCATTGATGGCACCATTTTAAATGAACAGCGCGGTGCCCCCTATAATGACCCGAAAACGTCCCTCAATCCTGACGATATTGCTGAAACCTATTTCCATGTGACCCGGCAAAATCCCAGCGCCTGGACCTGGGAAATCGAATTACGACCGTCGGTGGAGACGTTTTAGTCGCCTGGCAAAACCTAGGGTTTACGCTCGATCAGATCCCATTTGTTACCAAACGGCGCCTGACGCGGTTCGGTGGGCTGGACGCGCTGACTCAGTGGTTCCAATTAGGGAAGACGCGCTTGTCTTATGATTATTGTGGTTTTTCTGCGAAGATAAACCTCTGCAAGGAGCAGCTATTCCTGGCAGTGGTGGGGGAAGGATCGGGACGGGCTTGGTCGATATCCTTGCGGATATGGGACCGTGTTAGAGTGTGATCACCCGCGTCTTTTCATGAGGCCTGAACGGATACACGGGCATTTGGCCCGTATGACAAGCATAGGACATGAAAAAAGATGACACAGTATACAATCGGAGTGGATATTTCTAAAGACCATCTTGATGTGCATCGGCTTCCCGATGGAGCTGGTCGGCAATTTACAAATGATTGTCGTGGTTTTGCGGCGATGATCAAATGGAAACCCAGAATCCCCCTATAGAAGGCGATGGCCGGATCATAGTCGGGCACCAAAAGGCAAATTGTCGCAGGCGATTGCATGGGATTATTAGCTCCTACTGAAAATTTACTTAGCCTCCGATCAGGGTCATGACGGTACCCATATGGCTTTTACGGGTTTGTTAAAAGGCAGTCCGCGTCATCTAAAACAGGTTGGTTTTTGGTATCTTTCTTTATCCCAGTCGGTCGCCCGGTTGTTCCCCGGCAAAATAGGCGTCCAGGTTATCGAGGGCGCGAAATCCCATGGCGTTACGGGTATCGACGGTGGCTGAGCCAATATGCGGCAATAAAAACGCCGTAGGCAGGGTCAAATATTCCGGGTTGAGATTGGGTTCGCCGTCAAACACATCGAGCCCGGCGGCCACGACCCGGCCCGATTTTAAGGCCGCGATCAACGCCGTGTCGTCGACAATACCGCCGCGTGCGGTGTTGACGATCACCGGTGACGGGGGCATCAGAGCAATCGTCCTGGCGTTCACCAGTTTCGTCGTTTGCGGCGTCATTTCACAATGTATGGATAGGAAGTCGGCGACTTTAAACAACGCGTCGCTGGTTGCATGGTAGGTCGCGTCGCCTTCCAGATCGGCGCTCAGCCGGCTGCGGTTGTGATAATGGATTTTCATACCCAGGGCCCGACAACGATCCGCCATCGCCCGGCCAATTCGGCCCATACCAATAATGCCGAGGCGTTTGCCGGTCGGCTGAACACCCAATAATTTGGTCGGGCTCCAGCCATGCCATTGCCCTTGAATGACCATCTCTGAAGCTTCGCGGGCCCGCCGCGACGCGGCCAGCAACAGCAGCAACGCCGTATCCGCCGTCGCGTCGTTTAAAACGTCCGGTGAATTGGTGACAATCAGACCTTTTGAATTGGCGGCGTCAATATCCACATGTTCATAACCCACGGAAAAACTGGCGATGATTTTCAATTGCTCGGGAAGTTTGGCAATAATATCGGCGGAGAACTTGTTGGATGCACATATGAGCGCCCCGTCCACCCCCTGCAACTGGGCGATCAAATCATCGCCATTGGCTGACACGTCCCTATCCGGCAGGACCATGTCATAGTCCCGATGGGCCCGTTCAATAACCGCTTCGGGGTAATGGCGGGTCAGTAATATTTTTGGTTTGGGCATCTGTAGATCCTTTATACGCACCGACCGCCATCGACCTCGAGGCAGACTCCAGTAATAAATTCGGCTTCGTCAGAGGCCAAAAAAAGCGCCGCATTGGCGATATCCGTTGGCGTCGACAATCGACCCAATGGGATCGTATTGATAAATTTTTGGCGAATTTCAGGGGTATCTTCGCCGCCCATAAACTCTGCCAGCAAGGCGGTCTCACCGGCCACTGGATTTATCGCATTGACCCGAATATTGTCCTTCGCCAATTCGACCGCCATCGACTTGGTCAGGGTTACAACGGCACCTTTTGATCCGTTATACCAGGTCAGGCCGGGACGGGGGCTCACCGCTGCCGTCGATGCCGTATTGATAATGACACCACCGTTTTTCCGCAGTACCGGAACCGCGTGGATGGCCGATAAATAAATACTTTTGACGTTAACCGCGTAGATCCTGTCGAAGACCTCCTCGGGCACATCGAGCATCGGCATGTTGCGCTGGGCAATGCCGGCATTATTTACCAGCACGTCCAAACCGCCAAATTCATCAACAGCGGTTTGTACCATGGCCCGCACCTGAAGCGTGTTGGTGACGTCAACCTTACAGTAGACAGCATTTTTTATGGCACCCGCAACACGTTTGCCGTTTTCTTCGTTGATGTCGGCAACCATAACCCTGGCGCCCTCCTCGGCGAAACGATGGGCGATACCTTCGCCAAAACCCGAACCGGCTCCCGTCACAATTGTCGATTTCCCTGAAAGTCGCATTTTCCTGCCCCTAAATTCATGTGTTTCAAGTGGATCGCCCCTTCTGGAGGTTCTGTGTGGAGTCCTACGACGACGGCTCGCCCTGTGCAAGATGCAATCCGTTTGCTGCGGTTTTACGCTCGGTTATCCACCGCTCAGCAGCTCGCCGCCTGGTCGAACAGGATCATTTCCCTCAAAGCGCATCGAAATCACGCATCAGATCCATGGCGCTGTTCAATTGGCTCATGTGGGCGTGGCTGCCATTTCCGGAATCCGGATGCAAAACCGACGCCAGGGCCCGAAACCGTGTCCTTAGGGCCACGGGGCTGGGAACGGTTCTCGGCGGAAACCCAAGCACATACAGCGCATCTTCCGTTGTCTGAACGCCGCTCGGCAAGGGCTGAAAGGCGAGCACTGAAACCATATTCTGCAGTTTTTCTGCGGCCAGTTGGGCCTGTTCCCTGTGCGTTTTTTTATATATGGCCTGGGGCTCGAGGCCGTGCGACGGAGCCTCCAAATGCAGGTGCGCCGCTCCCCGGTCGAGTTCCAGGGCCACCGCCAAAACCTTGCGCAGAAACACGCGATCGTAGCCCGCCGCCATCCGGATCTGGAGGCGGGGTTTTCGTTGCCAGGGCCGCCCCTTCGATCGCCCGGACTTCAGAAGGACCGTTTCGCGGTCAGTGTGTTCCGGTTCGCCCGGATCCGAAAAGGCATTGATGGCATCGCGTGACACCACCAGAGCGACGGACCGGGCCAAGTCAGCTGCATTTACACCCCGGTTTTCTGCCATTTTCAGGACATCATCCCGAAAGGCGCGGGAGCAGGTGACCGTATAGGACTGTTTTATCTGTTTTTCGGCCATTCGTACCTTCCATCGGAAAACCCAAGAAGTATCAACGGATTTGAATCGATAAGGGAATTTTAAAAAGGGTTAACGGGCAAAAATCAACTGCATAAGTTGTTTTTTTGGAATTTTTTTGCAAATTTTGATCGAGAACCATCCCGTTCACAAAAATTTGCTAAAAACGCCACAGGAATAAAGGCCTGTAGGCCTTTACTTTCCATTAACCATAATCCCTTGAAACACTCGAAATCCGGTTTTCTGGTGATAAAAAACAGTATCGTGTGACATCCTATGGTTAACAAACTACGCCGTTAAAAAGAATCGTTGGCCGTTCCGCAGGAAGGTCAAGCGGCTATCAATCTGTCCCGGAGGCTTCGTTTCCGTTTTAAAACGGAAACCCACTGCCGGGACTCTTTCCGTTGGGACACCCGTGTCGTAAGCCGTCGCTGATCGCCGTAAAGATCTTTTGATGTCTCCATCAAAACAATATCCCGACCGAACCCTCCGGATCAAAAAGCTGCCCGGGAACGGTGTTGATCCTGGTTGCAAACGACGGTCAAAGGGCAGTGCCGCTGCAACCATCGGCAACCAATGCGTCGGCCTCGCCCGCAACCACAAACACGTCGAGGGGGATGGGTTTATCGAGGAAAATAAAATTATATTCCGGTATCGATACTATTTTAATTATTTAGTATCAATCCCTTGCCACCTAAGTATCGAATTTTTTTGATAGACCATCGCGAACCGAAACAACCCTGTTGGCGGCCTGGTACTGGCCAAGCAGGAGACCGCGCTGCGACCGCAGGGAAATGAGTGCATTCGCGGGCTGGGGATATCAATGGATTTTGATTTAGTTTGACCCGGCACCAAACGACTCGAGCTGGTCAGGCCCGTCTTCCGACCCGGCCGCCGTACCAAAGTCGTTCAGCTCCGATTCCGAATACAACTCATCCGTCGGGCCGGCCATAAATCCAACCATTCCGCTTGCGAACAACCAGGCAAAAATCACGACAATTGAGGCAGCGGCCGCACCGACCGGGAGCAGTGATTTGGCGGAAATGGTAATGTCCCGTGCGAGAAACTCAGCCAAACGATTGAACACGGTTGGTTTTACCCCGCTTGCAGCCTTGGCAACATCCGGGCGACCGGTCGCTGCAGCCGTGTGGGATATGGCGGCTAAATCACCAAACAGGCGATAACCGCGGCGACCGTTGCGTTTGACCTCATACATGGCCGCGTCGGCATTGGCAAAAAGGGTTTCCGCCGTTTCCCCATGGATCGGATAGAGGGCGATTCCAATACTTGCAGACAGGTAAATACCAGCGCCGCAGAGAACAAAAGGCCGCTCAATCGCCCCGGCAATCTTCGACGCGACCTTTTCAGCCAAATGGTCTTCATTCATATCCGTTAGAACAACGACAAATTCATCACCACCGATGCGCGCAACCGTGTCCGATTGACGAATACATGACTGCAGACGTTTTGCCGCTTCAGTCAGAATTTCGTCGCCGACACCATGACCCCAGGTATCGTTGGCCTCCTTAAAATGATCAAGATCCACAAACAGGATCGCAGCACCGGTTTTTTTACGTTTGGCGGTCGCCAAAACCTGATCCATTCGATCCTGCAGCAGGGCGCGGTTGGGCAGTCCGGTCAACACATCAAAACTCGCCTGGCGTCGTATCCGTTGTTCGCGGTCAATCTGTTCGGATATATCGCTCAAAAGAAGGGCAATCCCTCCGGTATTTGTATCGTCGGCGGCAACCGACGACATGACAGCCCAAGCAGGGAAGACCGAACCGTCCTGGCGGCGGATTTTGACTTCGCCGCGCCATTCGACAGCGGTTTTTTGGCTTTCGCGCAAGTGACGGGTTAATCCGCCCGCGTCGAGGGCAAAAACCGACGTGTCTTTCAGATCCGAATTTCCATAACCGGTGAGGTTCTGCAGGGCCGGGTTAACCGCCTGGATCCGCAGGTCCGGGTCAATGAGAACCAATCCCTCCGCCAAAACGTCAAATAACCGCTGATCGTCAAGAACCGGGGTCTCTTGCAATGATATATTCGGCTTAGCATCGATTGGCGCACAAACCCGGCGGATGACCTGATCAACATCGCGTTGATCCTCCCGGGAGATACAATCCTTGGCACCGGCGTCGATCAAATGGCGGGCTGTTGTCGCCGTTAATCCGGCGCCCACGGCAATATAGGGAACAGGCAATAGTTGCGCTTTGATGATTTTCAGGGCGCCTTCAGGGGAGGGAATATCGTTCGCCGCCCGGCACAGCTGCACCACAAAGGAAAACCTTTCCTGGCCCAGAACGGTCAATAATTCGGCCAGCGAATGCACAACTCTGGCGTTGGAAAAATAGGCAGATTGTTTTTTTAATCCCGCCAAATCCTCAACCGCGAAGTGCGGGTCACCAATCACAAGTGGCCTGTATGGTGCCCCCATGCCGTTATCCTCTGAAATTTTGGACTGGCGAAGTCTACTCCCTCCAACAATTTAGAGTCCACAAATATAGCAATTTTTTGGTACAATTCGCTGACCTATCAGGCATTATTGGGGCATATTCAATCTATACAGGCGCGCCGCGCCGCGACACCCGCCGTTTTATTTTGTTAAGCTCTGCGCGCCTGATCGGCGGTGCCCGCTTAGTTTTTCGGGGCCGGCGGGTTTCCAGGAATCGGCAGCCCGCGCAGGGAACTGTGGGTGCGCATGTATTGCGGTGCGTAAGCCGCATCTGCGTTCAGCGCTTCCGCTGCATGCCAGGCCCAATGGGGGTTGTAGAGCATCCCCCGGGCCAGGGCGACCATATCCGCCTGGTGGCTTCGAATGATCGCTTCAGCCTGTTGCGGCGATGTAATCTGGCCAACCGCCATGGTTGGAATTTCGCCGGCCTTTCGTACCTGTGCAGCAAAATCGGTTTGATATCCGGGGCCCGCGTCAATTTCCTGTGCCGGCGTATTTCCACCGCTCGAGACGTCAATAAAATCACACCCATGGGTTTTCAGGTTTTTTGCAAATGCACAAGCTTCATCCACATTCCAAGAGGATCCGTCGACCCAGTCCGTGGCGGAGAAGCGAACGCCGAGCGGCAAGTGGTCAGGCCATACGGCGCGGACCGCGTCAAAGACTTCGAGCGGGAATCGCATGCGATTTTTCAGGCTGCCGCCATACCCATCGGTCCGTTCATTACTGATCGGCGACAGGAATTGATGGAACAGGTATCCATGCGCCATGTGCAGTTCCAACACATCAAAACCGATTCGGATGCACCGTTCCGTGGCCTCAACAAAAGCCTGTTTGGTCGCCGCCAGGGCCTGTTCGTCGAGCGCCAAAGGGACCTGCCATCCCTCGGCATAGGGCGTTGCCGATGGCCCGACCGTCCGCCAACCGCGCTCGTTATCCGCCGGTATCGGTTTGCCACCGGCCCACGGGAAGTCCGTTGAGGCCTTGCGCCCGGCGTGGGCCAGCTGCATGCCGATCTTTGAGTTTCCATATCCTCTGCAAAAATCGACAACCCGTTTTAAGGCGGCTTCGTTGGCATCGGAATAAAGACCGACGCAACCCGGGGTAATTCGGCCTGCCGGTTCAACCCCCGTTGCCTCAACAAAAACAAGCCCCGGACCGGCAACCGCAAATTGCCCCAAATGCATCAAATGCCAGTCCGTTACGGAACCCTCATCGGCACTGTATTGGCACATGGGAGCAACGATAATGCGGTTCGGAAGTTGGACGTCACGAAGTTGAATGGGCGTGAATAACTGGCTTGCCATGGGGACCTCAGAATTGGGGAATGAAAATGATCAGGCGGCACCCTGCCACGGAATTTCCCAAAGTGCAAAACCCTTTGATATTACGTCCTTTTTGTCAACAGACCCTGATCATTTAGGCACAAATCAAAGGCCCCAATCAGGTCGAAATTTCGGCCATAACGATTTAATAATCGTTTGATTTTTGCGGTTTTGACGCCGTCCCTGGCGTCACGTCAAAGGCCCAGGACTTGTTCGACCCGCGTCCGCATGGGTTCGGGATCGACGTCTCTGTCGGTCCAATATTTAAGCGCGATCACACCCTGATTAACCAGCATACCCAAACCATCGAGGGCCCGGCATCCGCGACTTTCGGCGTCCCTGACAAAATGAGTGCGGGGCGGGTTTGTAATGGCATCGGCAACCACCATATTGGATTTCAGGGTTTCCACATTATAGTCGATGCGGGCATCGAGATCTGGATAAAGTCCGATGGACGTGACGTTGATGACAATATCTGTTTCCGCTGGAAGCTCAAAGGTCGCCTGCCATACCTGCAAACGGGCATCGGTCGGGGTTTTGTCATTAAGCAGATCGACCAGCCCCTGACCGCGCTCAACGCTGCGATTAACCACGGTGATCCGGGATGCGCCGGCCAGGGCCAGTTCAACAGCCACCGCCCGGGCGGCACCACCGGCGCCAAACATAACCACCGATTTGTTCTGCGGATCAACAACCGTCTGCAGGGCTTTTAAAAAACCTTTGCCGTCGGTGTTCTCGCCAACCAGTTTATTGTCCCGGCGGACAACCGTATTAACGGCACCGATGAGCGACGCGGATTCGCCCAATCCGTCCAGATGTTCAATCACCGCAACCTTATGGGGGATCGACAGATTAAACCCGCGCCACCCCATGGCACGGGCTCCGGCAACGGCGGCAGCCAACCCATCGGGCTGCACTTCCGCATTGATATACCGCCAATCCATCGCGTGATGGACAAATGCCGCCTCCATCATGGCGACGGTTGGGTTTTCGGCGCAGGGGGTGGAAAACGACCCGACCAGTTCGGCTTTAAAATTGGCTGCCATCTGCGTCTCCCGGAGTTAAGCGGCGATGGTATCGGCGGGCGGCTCCTGGGCACCGGTCATGATCGCAACGGCGTCCGACATGGAGTGTTTTTTTGGATCAATAATGGCAATGCGACGACCGAGGCGGTGGATATGGATACGATCCGCCACCTCAAAAACGTGTGGCATATTGTGCGAAATCAAGACGATCGGCATTCCCTTCGATTTCACATCCTGTATCAGTTCCAGCACACGTCGGCTTTCCTTGACCCCCAGGGCCGCCGTTGGTTCATCCATGATGATCACCTTTGAGCCAAAGGCCGCAGCTCTTGCAACCGCAACGCCCTGACGTTGACCGCCAGAAAGCGTCTCGACAGCCTGATCTATATTCTGGATGGTCAACAACCCCAATTCCGTCAGTTTTTCGCGGGCAATATCGCGCATTTTGGCCCGATCCAGCCGGCGCGCGATTTTACCAAGGACACTCTGCGAGCGAATTTCACGGCCCAGAAACATATTGTCAACAATCGATAGGGAGGGTGACAAGGCAAGGTTTTGATAAACGGTTTCAATACCGCGTTCCCGTGCTTCCATGGGCGAGCTGAAATTGACCACTTCGCCATCGAGGCGAACTTCCCCTTCGTCAGCAGAAACGGCGCCCGAAAGGACTTTGATTAAACTGGATTTGCCCGCACCATTGTCACCAATAACGGCGAGGACTTCGCCGGGACGCAACTCGAAGTCGGCGTGATCGAGCGCCACCACCCGGCCATAACGTTTAACCAGCCCGGTGGCTTCGAGAACCGGCTTTATTGGATCATTTGTCATGCCGATACCTTCCTGATCCATTGGTCGATGGCGACAGCCGCGATGATTAATGCGCCAACGGTAAATTCCTGCCAAAGCACTTCAACGCCGGCAATTTTCAGGCCGGACCGGAAAACGCCCACAGTCAGGGCACCAATCAAGGTGCCAATGATCGAGCCACGGCCACCGAACAGGGAACAGCCGCCAATCACCACGGCGGTGATTGCATCCAGGTTGCCCTCATAAAAACTTTGCGGGCTGATCGAGCCCAGCCGGCCGATGGAAATCCACCCGCCAATGGCGCACAAAAGACCGGCAACGCCATAAATTGAAATCAGCGTCCGGTTGGTGCGAATACCGCTGAGTTCAGCCGCCTCTTTGTCATCACCAACGGCGTAGACATGCCGGCCCCACGCCGTCCAGTTGAGAATATACCAAAGCACAGCAAACAGAAATATCATCAAAAAAGAACCATAGGTAAACTGGGCTCCGAAGAATCCGACACGTTCGCCAAAAAACTTAAGCACTGGTGCGGTTGCATCTATATCCGCCGAGCGGATGGTCTGGGCCCCTGAATACCACAAATTTAAGGCATAAAAGATCGACCAGGTACCGAGGGTCACAATAAAAGGCGGCAATCGGAACAAAGTAATCATAACCCCGTTGACCATCCCGCATAAGGTCCCGGCAAAGAAACCGGCAATAATAGCAAGTTCCACCGGCAAGCCGAGCGTCACCGCAATTCGGCCCATCACGACTGAACTGAGAACCATGATGGCGGCAACCGATAAATCGATACCCGCCGAAAGGATAATCAGGGTCTGTGCAGCCGCGAGAATTCCAATCACCGTCACCTGCTGGATGATTAGCGAAAAGTTAAACGGCGTAAAAAACCGCTCGCCGGCAATCAATCCGAAAGCCCCCAGACTTATCAGCAATACGATAATTGGGGCTGCCGTCGGGTTGGCGTGCAGGAAATGATGAATACGCGACATCAACCCGTGGCGCTCATGCTCAAATTCCGCAACAGATGCATCCTCTGCAACAGAATCTTCATAATTTTGGTTGTTGTTCATAGCCTCAAAATTACACTTCTATTTAATTGATAAACAGAAAAGGGGGAGAGCCAAGATGGTACCCTCCCCCCGTTCAAGGAGGCAATTGCCAATTTAATCGCCAATCTAGCCAACGATCAACTTCAGCGGCATTTTATCCCCAACACTTCGTCAAACCTTCAGCACTGGAAATCGACGGGATACCCGGCATCGGGTTGTCGGTAATCAACGTCACACCGGTATTGTAAAAATCCAGGCCTTTTGAAGTGCCCGGCTTTTTGCCGGTATTTGCAAAGCGAACTGCAGCTTCAACACCCAGCGCCGCCATCAGAAGCGGGAACTGCATGGAAGTTGCACCGATCACACCATCCCTGACATCTTTGACGCCGGGGCAACCGCCATCAACGGAAACGATGGTCACGTCGTTCTCTTTTCCAAAGGCCTTAAGGGTCTCATAGGCACCGGCGGCAGCCGGTTCGTTAATCGTATGGATCAGGGTAATTCCCGGATCCTTTTGCAGAAGATTTTCCATGGCTGTGCGGCCGCCTTCTTCAGCCCCATCGGTTCCCGCATGACCGACAATTCGGGGATCATCCTCGTCATACATGCGCTTGACGTCTTTCACATCAATCCCAAACCCGGTCATAAAACCCTGGTTCCGCAGCACGTCAACGGTGATCTGTTTTTCGTTAATATCAAGCGTTGCGATTTTCGCCGATTTGACTTTCGCGTCACCCAATTTGGCTTTTGCCCACATACCGATGAGCTCACCGGCCCTGAAGTTGTCCGTCGCGAAGGTCGCATCGGCCGCATCAGCAGGATCAAACGGCGTATCCAGGGCGATCACCAGAATACCGGCATCGCGCGCGCGCTTGACCGTATCGGCCAAAGCCTTCGGGTCGGAAGGCGTGATCAATATGGCCGTCGCACCCGACGCCATCAGACTTTCGATTGCGGAAACCTGAGCCGCCACATCGCCATCGGTTTTACCGGCATAGGTCCGAAGGGTAACACCCAACGCCTCGGCCCGGGCTTGCGCACCTTCCTTCATTTTGACAAAGAAAGGATTGTTGTTGGTTTTTGTAATCAAACCGACGATCGGGCTCTCGGCCAAGGCCGACGTGGCCATGAGTGCGCCTACGGAAACAACACCCGCAGCTAATAGTTTCGACATTCCGTGCTTAAGTGACATTTTTTTCTCTCCCTAGTGTTGGTGTTCGCTCGCTGTTATTACCGTTACGCACTTCCATGATTATATTACATGGTTATATCTCATGGTTATATGGCTTCGTCGCATTGCCGCGTCGTTACGTCGACAGTGCAGTAACTTCAGCAAACAATTTCACAGGGGAATAAACGATTGTCAATAAGATAATCAAATTGATTTATATATTATTATTGACGAACCAGCTTGCCGTTGCCATCGTGAAAGAACCGCATCGAATCCCGTCCGACGCCTGACATATGGGCCCTGAAACTTTTGACATGAAACAAACAAAATCAATGCGCCTGGGGGGTGGAACCAATCAAATTGGTGCCCGCGCCTACAATGAACGTCTTGTCTTGTCACTTATCCGCCGGCATGGGCGCCTGGCAAAAGCCGAATTGGCCCGCAAGACGGGCCTTTCGGCGCAAACCTTAACGCTCATCGTCAACCGCCTGGAAGTGGAGAATCTGGTTCAAAAAACCGATCTCACCCGGGGGAAGGTCGGGCAGCCCTCGGTTCCCTACTCGCTTAATCCAGATGCCATGTATTCGTTTGGCGTGAAAATCGGCCGACGCAGTGCAGAAATTGTCTTGTGCAACTTTCTCGGAGAAATTATCGCGCGCGCGCGCGAACCCTATCCATATCCGACCCCGAATCCGATTTTGGGATTCATAAAACAACATATCAGAGACATGAAAAAAACCCTGCCAAAAGAAACCCGATCCCGGATCATCGGCGTCGGGGTGGCCATACCGTTCGAGATCTGGAACTGGCACGAACAGATTAAAGCCCCCAAAAGTGCCTTGGAACCCTGGCGGAGCCTTGATGTAAAAAAAGCAATCGGCACGATCTCCCGATTGCCGGTTCTTGTGGTCAACGATGCAACGGCCGCCTGTGCGGCAGAAATTTCAATTGCCGACGACGGCCAACACCTGAACCTCGCTTATTTGTATGTAGGTTGGTTCATCGGCGGCGGCATCGTCCTCAATGGATCATTGTTTCCGGGACCGACCGGCAATGCCGGCGCCTATGGAGCGCTGCCGATTTTTTCGAAAGAGGGGCCGGTTCCTCTGTTACGAAAAGCCTCGCTTTATACGCTGGAAGACAAACTGATTGAAGACGGTCATGACCCCTCTATTATCTGGTCGCCGCAAGCCGGATGGGCAGATGCGGATAAAACCATAGACAAATGGATTGCTGAGGTCTCTGAGGCACTTTGCATGGCGATCATCGCGACAATCTCCATTCTTGATTTCGAATGTATTGTGATCGATGGCTCATTTCCGGCTGCGGTCCGCGACCGGCTGGTCGAAGCGGTAAAAAAAATCTATGCCCGCCAGGACAGAAAAGGCCTGTCGGATGTTGAAATATTGACCGGCCATGTGGGTTATGACGCACGGTCCGTGGGCGCGGCCATGCTTCCCATTCTTGCCAATTTTACCCTTGATCGCGACGTTCTGTTCAAACAAACGGATTTGGGTTAAAGCCAACTCAGCTAAAAATCGGCCCTGTTCCCCCATCCGCGTGCAAGGTCCTGGCAGGTTTTGACGTTTTCAACGGAACCAACTGTTGTCATATGACGAAGACTGCTGGCTGAACTGGCATGGCCAAGCCGCATCGCCTCGCTCAGGGGCCATCCTTCATGCACAGCGAACAGAACACCGGCGGCAAATGCGTCCCCGGCACCATTGGTTCCGGCGATTTCCTTTTGCGGAACGGCGACGGATGGCAGCTTAATTTTTTGCCCATCACGCGTACAGCCGATCGCCCCGGTGGGGAAATGGACAATGACAAATTCCATGGGCCCGAGCCCCATTACCAGCTCGATGGCTTGTTCACAGGCCGCAATATTTGCGGCACCGTCTGTTACGGTCGGGATGCCGGCCAGGCCGCCAATTTCGGTATCGTTGATAATCAAATAATCGAGTTCCGCCAGGCACGGGCGACCCATGCGATGAATGGTTTGTTCGTCGACGGAAACCAGTTCCAGGTTGGTCTTTAAACCGGCGACCCGGGCTTTTCTCAGAACCGTAATCCAACCGCTCGCGTCGTCCTCCCAGGGCTGGTCCATGGTTTCATGGAGACCCGGCAATCCCAAATGTAAAATACGGGCATTGGTTTTTTCGAAGTCAAAATGCGCCGGGCTGATATAACCGTTCGTTCCCTGGTGATAAAAATGGGTTCGACGTCCTGAATCGGCCGGCATCAGAGCATCCGTATAAGAGGTCTGTACACCGTCGATGGTATGAATTTGCCGATCATCAATGCCGTGATCGACGACGATCCTGCGCAAAAAAACACCGTCCGCGTCATCGCCAACCAGAGCGACGATTTCGACGGGAAACGGTGCACCCAACTTCTTCAGATCTACCCCCAGATTATGGCACGATCCACCGCCCGATGCGTGTTCTTGACAAATAAGCGCGACGGTTTCCTGGTCCGGCCAGTGATCAATCTGTTTGTTGTGGTCAACACAGAAACTGCCGCCGCAAATGATTCCGCTGCGCATCCTTAGCCAGCCTTCAATATGGGATCCGTGATTTCGCAATCGTCAGCGATATCACGATCCGCTACCTGTCCGGCTTTTTTCAAGGTTGCGTGATAGGCTTTGACCGCATCGAGCGGGCTGATCGTTCGTTCAACCACCTGTCGCATCATGGCAACCAATGCCAGCGGGTTTTCGGCCAGGTTAATCTTACGACCGAACAGAGCAACCCGGGCACCATATTTTTCGGCCTGGCTGACCAGTTCGAAGGTATCGCGGGTCGTGCCCTTGGCGCCGCCCAAAATGCCAACAATCAGGCCGGTTGGATCATAAGCGGCCAGTTCCTCCATGGCTTTTGGACCATTGTATTGCATTTTCAAAAACTGCGGTCGTTCGGCACGGACCAGTCCCGCCAGGGTTTTTAAAATACAATCGTTAATATAGTCGCCGAGCGCCGCCCCGGATATCCCGATATCAAAAGCCGGATTAAATACTTCAAGAAAATGATCCAGCCCCAGTTCCACCACGTCTTCACGGTACGCGCCATAGGCTTCCAGTGTTTCCAGGTCCTGGTCGATGTCGTTGGAAAAAGTAATCGAATACAGACCCAGTTTGGAAATGCCCCGAACCATTTCCAGATCGGCAGAGCGAAAGGGCATGGACGGATGGTCCCGGTAACTGGAGCCCCGCGCGCTCCAGATGTCGGTGGTGTCGTTATGGCGAATGGCCGGAGTCACTTTGCCGTCGGCGAACACGCCCCTGTTCGATAAAATTTCCGCATTGGACGCCGACATCAACATAATATCGACCAGGCCACTTTTGCTCATCTCCTCAATCGCCGCCAGATATTCCGAAAGGGTTTTGGGGACCGCCGTAATTTTGCCTTTGTCATCGCGCCTCGGTCCGGGAGCGACGATGCCCATGGCCATATCGCCATCTTTTGCGTCGGCGATAATAAAATCTGCCGGCCCATAGGACCCGGTTCGGATGGTGTCGAGCTTTTGAGTTAACGTGCTCACGTTCTTTCCTTTCAAGTTGGACGACAGACGAGGTGGTATTGAGTCATACGACCCGTACTGGCAAGAGGACTTTTCGGGAGTTTAGTCGAAGTTTCGCCGCCAGGGCAAGTCCAGCTGCCATTCCTTATTGTGAGGCGACAAGGGTAAATCACCGTTCGTTGACGGAACGGCGAGGGCCCTAAGCGCCTGTTCCGCACCCATAAAACCCTTCCTCGTCAGAAAACCCAGGCGATTTTTCTGCGTCGCTGTCCCTGCGCCGACACTAAAGCTTTAATAAAAGGGATTTCCCGCGGGCGTCGGCGCGTCGCTGTGCAGGAGGTTTTCCGCCTGCAAGTCCTGCCAAAATGCCGCCGGAATGTCATGCGCGGCCCATTTCAAAATGCCGGCAAACTCTGCCGCCGAACGGGACCCGGGGATGACGCTGGAAACCACCGGATGGCCCAGGGGAAACTGCAGGGCAGCCGCCGGCAGGGGCACGCCATGGGCCGCCGCCAAAGACTTGAGTTTGCCAACACGCTCGACAATATCAGCCGGTGCCTTGGCATAGTTCCACATTTCGCGGCCCACCAGGACGCCGGAATTAAACGGCCCGCCACAGATTATAGACGTTCCCGCCGCCTTACAGGCCGGCAACAAACTATCGAGGGCGGTCTGTTCCAGCAGGGTATATCGCCCGGCCAACAGGAAGACATCCCACTGGCCGATCTCCAGGGCCTTCAGGCAAATTTCGTTTTCGTTGACTCCCAAGCCAATGGCACCGACCTGACCGGAGGTTTTAAGGTCTTCAAGGGCTCGGTAACCGCCCCGCGCCAAATCGCCAAAATGCCGGGCATTATCGGCAACGCCATGCTGAAATTCGCCAATATCATGGGCCAGCAGGATATCAATTCGGTCGAGGCCCAGGCGATGCTGACTGGCCGCAAAGGACTGCATAACACCGTCGTAGGTATAGTCATAGACCGGATGGAACGGCAACGGGTCGATCATGCCGTAATCCATGGGATTGGCGGCGGCACCGGGTGCCAACAAACGGCCGACCTTGGTCGACAGAACATAAGGCTGGCCGCGCAGGACATCACCGATCACCCGTTCCGAGCGACCGAACCCGTAGAACGGTGCCGTATCCACATAACCGACACCGGCATCGAGGGCGGTCTGCACAGCTTCGGCCGCTTCGGTGCGGCCCAGTTCGGCAAAATTGCCCCCGAACGGCGCACCGCCGACGCCCAGAGTATGCACTTCAACTGCGGTTTGACCAATTTTCCGTTTGTTCATTTTGTTCTGTTTTTCAATCCGTTGGATAAAAATTCAAGCCGCCAGCCGGCCTCAGGCAACCGCACCAGAACGCAGGCGTTCGCCCGAGTTTGTGTCGAACAGATATCCGTTGGCGCTGGCAAACTGCACGCCGACCAGACTGTTCACTTCCGCCTCATAGTCCTTCGGCATTTTCACAACAAAATGGGCGTCGTCCAATGTGATGGTTACCAGGGTCTGCTCGCCGGTCATTTCGACGGCATATACCTCAGCGTCAAAAAGACCTAGGCCCGGGTCAACAACTTCGGCATCTTCCGGGCGAAAACCCAGGGTCACCTCGGCACCTTCCAGGGAGCCCGACAAGGTAAGGTCAATGCCCGACCCCTGCAGTCGGTTGTCGGCAACCCGTCCCTTGATGAAGTTCATGGGCGGTGATCCCATAAACCCGGCAACAAAAAGATTGGCCGGATCGTTATAGACTTCTTTTGGCGTGCCCAATTGTTGTAAGGCACCATCGCTGATAATCGCCACCCGGTGGGCCAGGGTCATCGCCTCGATTTGGTCATGGGTGACGTAAAGCGTCGTTACCCCCAGTTCGTGCTGCATGTGTTTTAATTCGGCCCGCATAAAACCGCGCAATTGGGCGTCCAGGTTCGACAGGGGCTCATCCATCAAAAACACCGACGGACGGCGAATAATGGCCCGCGCCAGGGCGACCCGTTGGCGTTGACCGCCGGACAATTGGCGCGGATATCTTGCCAGCAGGGAGTCGAGCTGGACCTGTTTGGCGGCGTCTTCAACGGCCTGCGTCCGGGCGGCGATGTCTATCCCCTGCATCTTCAGGGGAAAGCCAATGTTTTCCGCCACGGTCTTGTGGGGATACAGGGCATAGGACTGGAACACCATGGCAACGTCGCGATATTTAGGTGGCAGGGTTGTGACATCCCTATCCCCCAGAGTTATCGATCCGGACTGCACTTCCTCGAGCCCGGCAACCATGCGCAGGGCCGTTGTTTTGCCGCAACCGGACGGCCCCAAAAGGACCAGGAACTCGCCGGGGCGCACGTCGAGATTGAGGTCTTTGACGACATGGGTTTTGCCAAAGGATTTGTTCAGATTTTTTATGACAAGGCCCTTGGCAGAGGCTTTGTTTGCAGCTCGTAATGCGGCGGAACCCGGCGCGCCGTTCGATTGTATGGTCACCCTTTTACCGCTCCTAACAGAACACCTTTTGAAATAAATCGCTGCAGGACAATGGCCATGGCGACAACCGGTATGATCATAACGACAATAACCACCGACATGCTCCACCACAGGATGCCCCGCTCACCGGCGTTCATGGCGGCGACCAGAATGGGCATGGTTTGAGCTTTTGTTGTCGATATGAACAGGGCCAGTAAATATTCGTTCCAGGCGAGAATCATAACCAGCAGGGTCGTCGCCGCCAACCCGGGCCTGGCCATCGGCAGGACGATTTCCCAAAAGGTTGTAAACCGGGTTGCTCCGTCGAGCTGGGCGCTTTCTTCCAGGTCCTTGGGGATCGAGACAAAAAAGTCGTACATCAACCAAACCACAATGGGCAGATTAACAACACTGTAGGTGAGAATGAGAGCGAGGTGGGTGTCGAGCAATCGGACATTTTGAAACATCATATAAATCGGCACAACAACCACAATGGGCGGTAAAATTCTTTGGGAAATCATCCAGAACAGAATATCACCATTGCCCAGGCTGGCCTTAAACTTCGGCCCCAGAGCGCGGGCCAGGACGACAAACACGGCGATGGCGACGGCCATGGCAATGCGCCAGTCCAGTCCGGCTTTGGCAATGGCGACAGAAGCGACGATCATGATACCGACAAAAAGCGCTATGGTGCCAAATTTTGGTTTGTACTGGATGCGGGCAAGGGCATAGGCCGCCATGGAACCGATCATCACACACAGCCCGGTGGAAAACAGGGCAATGACAATGGAGTTTGCGTAGGCCGTCAGGGTGTCTTCATAGTCAATGATAAACAGCTCCCGCCAGGCATGCAGGCTGGGTGTAAAATCGACCCAGGGAATAAAAAACGGCCCCCGGTTGACATCGACGGCCTCCTTAAAAGAGGTGATAAACACCCAATAAATGGGAAACAACACAAAAAGCGACCATAGGATCAACGCCGTATAAACAAAAAACTGCGTGCCCGGCGGCATTTTTCCGATCACCTGGGGTGTAAACAAGCGGGCAAAAAGCGACCGGTTCATGGGGGAAAGTGAAGGTTCTGTTGTCATGTTTTTCTCACATATTGCAAGACAACCAAATTAAAAAACGAGACACAAAGCACGACGGTGACAAACAACAGCAAATAAGAAATGGCCGCCGATTGGCCGAGGTCGAGGGATCGCCAGGCGAACAGGGAATGCAGGCTCATGGATTCTGTCGCGATGCCGGGCCCGCCGGAGGTCATAATGTTGGGCAAATCGACGATTTTAAAGGCCTCGATCATCCGGATCAACATGACCGAGGCGGCGACCGGCATGATCTGTGGCCAGGTAATTTCGAAAAAGATTTGACGCTGGGAAGCACCATCGACTTCCGCAGCTTCGACAAAATCGCGGGGGATGTTTTCACAGGCGGCCAGCAATATGACAAATATGAAAGGAATCCATTGCCAGGAATCGCCGACTGTAATGAAAATTCTGGCGGTCCAGGCATCTGCGGCCCAGGCAAAGTCACCCAGTCCCGCCCACTGCCAAAACGGCGAAAACGGCCCCTTGGTGGTATCGGCGATCATGCGAAAGGCGTAACCGATGCCAATGGGTGTCACCATCAGGGGAATAAAAAAGACAATGCGGAAAAACGTCCGGCCCCTAATTTGTTGCGAACACAACAGGGCCAGAGCAAGGCCAATCAAAAATTGCACGCCGCAACCAACAAAAACATAAAACAAGGTGACACCCAAGGTGCCCATACGACCGCCACTGACGAGAGTCGCCGAAAACAAAACAATAAGGCCAAAAACCATACTTGCCGTGACCAGCCGGCCGGCAAAACCAATGACACTGAAGCGCGTCGTCACATATCGAAACAGCCACCACAAAATACCGGCGGCCGAGGCGAGAATCAGGATCCAGGCGATCGGGCTGAGGTCGGCAAAAGTGCCCAAAAAATGAAACTGCTCCGAGCCGAAAAACTGTTTTTCAAAATTTTGTGTTCCCACATATCGCACATTGTAACCGCCGCCACGCAACCGGATGCGCGACACCGACATGATCAGCGACGCGACCAGGGGGAAAATGGAAAAGATTAAAATCATGACCACGGCGGGCATGATGAAATAGGTACCGGCGCGCTGATCAAACCATTCGCTGATCCGAGTGCGGCGCGGTGCCATGCGGGCGACGCCGACCGGGGTTATCGTCCCCGGCCGGTTGTCGTCTTGGTGTGTCCCCAGGTTGGTCATAGGGATCGGTTTAGTTGGTGATGCCTAGGGACAGTTTGTACAAGGTTGCCTGGCGCTCACGACCGAAGTCTTCGGTGATTTCCTCCCAACCCTCTTCAATATTTTCGACCGCTTCTTCGGCGGTGATTTCATCGGCCAGGAAACGCGCAAGTTCGCGGTCTAAAACCACACCCGTGTACTGTTGGGCACCGGGAATGCGGATGTCAGAGGCCATATTTGGACTGTTCAGGCTGTCCTTGATGGCACCCAGGTAGTTTTCCGCAAAGGCTTGACTGAAACCGGCTTTGACCCAATTGGCGGTGTTGTCCAATTGTGAGTTCCGGTAAGGATTATAGCCGGTCCATCCCATGGTCACATCCACATTCGATTGGGCGGCCTGGTTCATATAGGATAGGAACTCATAAGCCGCCTGTTTGGTTTTTGCAGGAGACTTGGCGTTGATCGCACCGGACCAGCCACCAAATGCGGCGAACGGTGCATAGTTGATACCGTCAACCGCATAGGGGCATGTGGTTGCGTTGCAGGCGACCAGTTTACCGGAGGCTTCATCCAGCACCCTGCTGGTGCCCGGCATGATCACCGCACCCATTTTGTCTTTGATGGCAGCACCGTCTTTGTCGATGGAAAGCGGTCCAATGTCACCCCAGTCAATGGCCAGGGCACAACGGCCACCGGTAACCAAAGCCCGGGTATCGCCAATATCTTGGTTCAACTCATCGGCCGGCCCGTATTCACCGGTGCTTTTGTAAATCTTAAAGGCCTCGACCCAGGCTTCGTTGTTCACTTTCGGTTCCATGGTTTCTGGATCAAAGAAAATACCGTGACCCGTGCCTTTGGTTTGAACAAAAGCCGCGGCAATCGACATAATCGCGAAGTAGGATTGGGCGTTGCGTTTTTTGAAGATACATGAGCCATAGTCGGCGTCGCCGTCACCGTTCATGTCCATACCATGGGTGGCTTTTGCAACGTTCATATATTCGGCCCAGTTGCGCGGCGCCTTCAGACCCTTTTGCTCGAGGATGTCCTTGCGGTAATAAAGCATTTGGAAATCGCCATCGATGGTGATCAGATGGGTTTTACCGGCAATTTTTTGGTTGTACTCGCGGAAATAGGGGGCAATGTCCTGCAGGTGGATTTTTGTATCTTTGGCAATATAAGGATCGAGATTTTCCAACAATCCGCCATCGACCATTTCAACGCCCCAGCCCGAGGCAAACACCCCGACGTCAATGGAGTTGGTACCGGTCGACCAGTCGGTCAGCAGTTTCTGGAACAGTTCGGCAAACGGAACTTCGGCGACCTTGACTTTGGCACCGGTCATTTTTGTAAATTCTTCCCCCCGTTCGACCATCCGTTGGGCGATTACCGGCCCGGGCCGGGTCAGAATATTAATGGTGACGTCGTTGTACTGGGCCTGTGCGGCTGAACTGACGGCGAGAACACCGGCAACTGCGGTGGCTACGGCAAGCCGTGAGCGCCCTAAACCTGTGTAATGATGTCTCATAATGAACTCCCTTATGTTTTAAAACTGTGTTTTTAAACTCTGTTTTTTAAATTCTTTTTTTATCTCTGTTTTTATCTCTGTTTTTTGTCGGTGGTTGGGCCACCAGGTTGCAGTTGGTTGATTCCCAATGCGCCAGGAACCCCCAAAAATATAAAGGACCGGATTTCCTCCTTCGCTTACGATAGCCAAATAGTGAATGCAGACAAATGTTTTTCTTGCCACTTTTTCTACATAAATCCGCTGGCAGTTCACAGAGCCGGGGTTTTGAGTATCAAATGGATGTTAAACGGGTTTTCTCCTTTTTCAATTGGTGGTCATTCGCTGTGGATTTTTTTGCCTCGCCTGTGTCGGTTTTCCCTTGTTTTGGCCGGAGCTGTCCTTAGTGGTCGGGGTTACGCTTCGGTTTCAAACATTTCCGGTTGGTGTTGAACCAAATCCTCCAGTCGATTTGGGATTTTGTCGAGATGCGCCTTGGTTGCCAGGGCCGCGCCATCCGGGTCATGGGCTGCGATGGCTTTTAAAATGGCTTTATGTTCTTTTAGGGTTTCGTCCGGGCGTTTGGCATCGGGCAGCAGGAGTTTTCGGACCCGATCCAATTGGCCGCGCGAGCCATCGACCAGTCTGGGCAGGCGTGGGTATCCGGTGAACCGGCAAATCAGCGTATGGAACTCTTCGTCAAATTTATGGAAATCTTCCAGATCGCCAGCTTGAAGGGCACTTTTCTGATAACGCATGTTTTTTCTAAGCTGGTCAACCTGCGCGACCGTCGCCTGGGCGGCGACTTCGCGGACGGCGGCAACTTCCAGGGCTTTTCTCAGGAACGCACCCTGGCGCACGTCGGATTTGCGAATTTTTGTGACGAAGGTTCCATGCTGTGGGAAAACCTCCAAAAGGCCGTTTTCCTCGAGCCGGCTGACGGCCTCGGAGACCGGGGTTTTGGAGACTTTCAGTTTGCAGCTGATCAGATCCTTGTTAATTGGCACACCCGGGCGCAGTTTCATATCGATGATTGCGCTGCGCATAATTTCGTAAACCTGGGTAGCTTTGGGAAGCTCCCGCGACAGGACGGTGGTATCTAAGAACAGGTATTGGCTATTTTTGTCATGTTCCATGCTAATATGTTAGTGTTATAAAAAATTTCTTCAATCCAGAAATTTCCCTTTCTGCGACGCCGTATCATTTCCAGCGTCAGGGCCCGTGCAAAACCCGTCTGCGTGGTGAAAAATTTACTTGAATTGATGATTGGTTCACAGCAACCAATGTGGGCTGAAATCAATGATGTCGTCAGCACTTTGGAAATGGGAGTCGTCGGACTTGTTTTGGCGGCGGAGACGGTGATCGTCGACAATCCGGTAGGTTCTATTCTTACCGCCCGTAAATTGGTAGGACATTTTGAACGCCGGAAACCAAATACGAGTTTTGAAGAGCTGCTGTCTGACCATCAGTCGATTTACGATAAGGTCCGAATCAACCCTCTCAAAATGAACCATGAAATGCTGAAGGCCAAATATTCACCTGTCGCAACATCTTCGTAAGCGGTGCGGCAATCACACGTGATTAATTTGGGCGTCAAAGTTCCATGGCAGCAGTTGCTCGATCTGGCTTTGCCGGTGTCCGTCGACGATAGCCCTGAGCGTTGCCGTCAAATAGGCCTGCGGTTCGATGTTGTTAAGTTTAGACGTTTCGATCAGGGATGCGATGATGCCCCAGTTTTGAGCCCCGGCATCATGACCGGCGAAGAGCGCATTCTTTCGGTTGAGAGCAATCGGACGGATGGTTCGCTCGACGGGATTGTTGTCGATCTCGATACGACCATCACTGAGGAACAGGGTTAGCCTCTTCCAGAACTTGGTGATATAACGCAGCGCTTCGCCGAGAGGGGACTTTCCAGAAACGCAGGCGCGATGTTTGGCTAACCAGAGTTCGAAGGCTTCGATGCGTGGTGCGCTGCGTTGACGGCGTGCGGCAAGGCGCTCTTCCGGGGGCTGGCCCCTGATGTCGGCCTCGATGCGGTACAACTCAGCAATCCTTTTGAGCCCGTCCTCGGCAATCGGTGCTTTACTGTTTTTGGCAACCTTATGCAGCTTGCGCCGGGCGTGCGCCCAGCAATAGGCGAGCTCAATCGGCGGCCCCTGCCTGTCTGGTTTGGTCAGCCGGTTATAACCGGCATACCCATCGACCTGGAGAATACCACCAAATCCTTCAACAATGGATTCACCGTACGCACCGCTGCGTTCGGGCGCGTAGCTGTAGGCCACACCCGGTGGATCATCACCGCCCCAGGCTCGATCATCTCGCGCCAGAGCCCAGAAGTAATCGGTTTTTGTCTTACCTCTCCCGGGATCAAGCACTGGTGCCCGGGTTTCATCCATCAATAGCTTGCTAGATGTTTTGAGGTTTTCCAGCAGACACTCAAACACCGGCTTTAATTCAAAGGCCGCTTTGCCGACCCAGTTTGCCAGGGTCGAGCGATCCAACTCGATGCCCTGGCGATTGTAAATCTGGGCCTGAAAACAAGGCTTCAAACTGCGCAGAATTGAGCCGCATCAAGCCGTCCTTGAGCAAAGGCCAAGCGAACCTGTGATCCTCCAAACGCTTGTAAATCATCACCAGTCCTGTGCCATCCCAGTACAACAGCTTCAAACGATCAGCACGCTTGGAGCGGAAGATAAAGACCGTGCCGGAAAAGGGCTTCTCACCAAGGATGTTACTGACCAGAGCCGCCAACCCATTATGGCCCTTGCGGAAATCAACAGGCTTGGTGACGACAAGGATACGCAGACCATTGGCTGGAAGCATCATGGGGTTGATCTCAAGGCCGAGACAAGCTCGGCAATCCGGCTAACCGAAGTATTCACATCAAGTCGCAACCTAACACCGCCGATCTCCAACTCAATCGCGTTTAAGCAAGGCGTCGCCGTCGGGAGGGCCGGGACTGTATCTGTGTCATCCAAAACAACGCTCGCTAAATCCTCTCCGGCCAGCTTAGGAACGACCAATAGGCCCCGCTTTGCCAACCCACGCCAACTCGACAAGCGATTGGCCACAAGACCGTTACGCTCAGCAACTTCCCGCACGCTTACGCCGGCAACCATACTCTCAGCAACAAGTCGGCCTTTCACTTCATCGGGCCACGTTCGCCGACCCGTCGGCCCGGCCAAAACCTCCACTTAATCAAGAGGTTCCAAATAGACCTCCGTTTGTACATCCATAAAAACCTCAACTGAAAAAGAAACGTTCCAGAGAAAATAAGGGATCAGGAAAGTTGGTGGAAAGTGGGGGCGGAGAACCGCTTACACATCTTCGCATCATCGGAACATTGATCGAGGATAGGGCGGCAAGTCGTTGATATAAGCGGGTTATCTGTTGGCAGATCTAATATTTAATCAAATCTCAGAATGTGCTCCTGTGACCACCAAATCATTATGTGGATACAATTCACTGTCACTGACCGTCGGTCCCAAAACACAAGCACGACCAGCCGTACGCGTAGGTCTCGCATCGGAACACGATGACACAAATCACACGGTGAACGATTGATTCGATGGGCCAAATTTATTCTGTCATTCAATTTTTTCACGCGTCCTGTCAAGCATTGGCGAGACGGGCTGTTGGTCGATGTAAAGTAATGAATTTATTTTAATTCGGGTAGCGGCCTAAACATATTCGGATAAGTCCCGAATTCGTCCAACACCCTCCACAATCCGATTAAAACACCATGCAGCGATTTATAACCTGCGGTCATTTCCAGGTCCGGGTAGTCGGGTGGAAAATCCTTAGCGAGCCGTAGTTCGTAATCCATGGGTTTCTCAAGCAGCGGGCGAATTTCTGATAAGTCTATTTTGAATTTTTGGTTATTGGGCTGCACATAACCAAATCTGGCACTTAACGGATAAAACAACGTTGCTAAAATATACTGGTCTTTTTCACTGAAAATTTTGCCAACCTTTTTCTGGGTTGGGTCGTCATCCCAAGTTGCGGTACTATGGGTTCTCCCGTAAAGCTTACTGCTTGGGTCGCCCCACCATTTCAACCCCTGCATGGTCGAATCATATAAGGACGCGGTCTCTGCAATTCCCAGATAGGCACATATCCGGCGCATGGTTTTCTGTGGGGCATTTTTGATATCCTCCAGACGCACCGCTGCTGATGCTTGTGAGTTAAATGAATCACTATTTAGACCAGACAACATATCAATGATGTTGATTTGGATATCATGAAATTTTTTATATTTGTCATTCTGATTTTGATTGATGGATTTTATGCACCAGGATTCACAACTTTGTAAGGGGTTGCGGATAATCGTCAAAAATTGCGCTTTTGGATAATATTTAAGGAAGTTGGCCATACAATAGGGATCCAT
>JAJFII010000046.1 GCA_021775095.1 Rhodospirillales bacterium | reverse complement strand
CTCGTAATGGCCCAGCTCTTTGTAGAGCGTGCCGATGAAGTTGCGCAGGGACGCTTCGTCGAGGGGCAGGCCAGCCATCCCGGCTTCGATGCCGGCGGCGGCCTCATCGAGCACCTGCCTCACCGTGACCTCACGGCCTTGAGCCCGGGCGGGGTCGCCAGAGGCCAGCATTTTCAGCAGGAACTCGTTGATGGTGGTGGCCCGCTGTTCCTGGCGGCGCGCTTCTTCGCGAGCGTCCGAGATCACCTCCAGATAGTCTTCAAGGTCGACGGCCATGTCCGCGGCGGAGCTGTAGCGGTCTTCTGGGAGACGAGCCATGGCCCGCTCGCAGATGTGCAGCAGGCCGGGAGGAGCGTCCGGCGCCAACTCGCGCACCGAGGGCGGCGGGCCCTGGCGCACCTTCATCAGAATGGTGAAGGGCAGGGGCAGCTCGTCCGGCTCGTAGTACGGCATGCGCGACGTCAGCAGGTGATAGAGCAGTGCGCCCAGTGAGTAGACGTCGCTGCGCACACCCACCTGGTCGATGTCCCCCCGAGCCTGCTCAGGCGACATGTACGGAGGCGTGCCCACCACCCGGCCATCCATGCTGAAGAGCCAGCTGTCCACCAAGGTGAACTCGCCCTCGTGTCCGGTGAGCACCTCGCTGGCCACGTAGGGTGCTACGTCGTCGTCACCGCCCAGGGAGCGCCGTTCCCCGTGCAGACGCCGGGCCAGTCCCCAATCGAGCAGGTAGGTCGCGCCGTAGTCGCCCACCATGATGTTGCTGGGCTTGATGTCACGATGGAGCACGCCCTTGCTGTGGGCGTAGGCCACAGCCTCAGAGACCCTGAGGATCGATCCCACGGCCCGGTTGACGTTCCAGTTGTCCTGGCCCCGTTCGACCAGATCGAACCAGCAGCCTTCACTGCGGCCACGGTTGGTTTCCCAGCCGCAAACGTAAACCCGATCCTGGGCCCGGGTCAGGGCGACATAAAGCAGGCGGCTGTATTCATCCAGGGCGCTGTCACGGGCCTGGTCCCGTAAATTCATGCATACGGTTTCTTCGTTATCCTTGACCACCGGCCAGA
The DNA here is from genome assembly GCA_021775095.1 of Rhodospirillales bacterium. Lineage (GTDB taxonomy): Bacteria > Pseudomonadota > Alphaproteobacteria > Rhodospirillales > Casp-alpha2 > JABMNT01. The sequence goes on along the minus strand of JAJFII010000046.1, from coordinate 52,359 downwards.
ACAACAGGGGATTGGTACCGGTTTTTTCCCAGTACAGCCGGGTATCGAGCCGGGCATCGGGTGTGGCGCAAGTGTCAGGCAAAAACACCACGTTGGCCTGCAGACCTTTTGCCCCGTGCACGGTCATCACCCGGACCTCACCACGGCCCTGTTCGAGATCCCGTTTTATTTGTGTATGACCGGCTTCCAGCCAATTTAAAAATCCTTCCAGGCTCGGTGGATGGTCGCGCTCAAAGGCCAGAGCCAGGTTCAAGAACTCATCAATCGGATCGGCCGCGTCAGGCCCCAGTCGGGCCAACAGATTGTGGCGCCCCCGCCCGGCACCTAGAAGCCGGGAATAAAACTCGAACGGTGGCGCGAAATCGGCGCCGGCGGCCAAACTTTCCAACCAACTGGCGGCCTCTTCAAATCGCGCGTTTTGCGCGCGAAAATCACGCAATCGCTGCCACAGGCTGGTGTCTTGCGGGCGGTTGTAAGCCAACTCAAACAGCGCGTCGTCGTCAAACCCGAGCAACGGCGTCTTGAGGACAACCGCCGTATTTAAATCGTCATCGGGCAACAACACAAAACGACCGACAGCAACCAGATCCATGACCGCCATCTGGTCCAGCAGAACCATTCGATCGCTGCCGGCAACGGGAATTTGCCGTTGTTTCAATTGCCGTACCATTTCCTCGGCGAAGGCACCGCGACGACGCAGCAGGATCATCACATCGCCCGGCTGGATCGAACGTCCGGCAGATTCCAGATGTTCACCCGAGGCCAGCCAACCGGCCAGGGTCGCGGCAATTTTTTCGGCCAACCGGGCCGGCGGGCTTTTTTGCGACATCTGATCGACCGGCGCGTCCCAGGGGTCGTCATCGGAGGCGTCGTCGGGGGTCAGGGTCGGCCATAATTCAATGAGTCCGGCCTGGCCGTCGCGGAAGGACAAATGTTTGATGGGCTCCGCTTCGACCTGCAGGCCCTTGGGCGCACCGTCGCCGGTAAAAATCGAATCGACGGTGTTGAGAATTGCCCAGACCGAGCGGAACGACAGCAACAGTTCAACCGACTGCCATCGGTGTTCGGCGGCCTCGGCCTGGGCGGCAAAATATCTGCGCATTTCCGCAAATTTCGCCGGATCCGCGCCCTGAAAACTGTAAATCGACTGTTTTTGATCGCCCACGGCAAAAATCGTGCGCTCGAGCACTCGACCGTCGGGTTCGGCACCCTCGCCGGCAAAAAACTCCGACGCCAGCGCCGCGATGACCTGCCATTGCTCGGGACTGGTGTCCTGGGCTTCGTCAACCAGAATGTGGTCAATGCCGCCATCCAGTTTGTAGTGAACCCAACGGACCCGGCCATTGCCTAACAGGTCGCGGGTTTTGAGGATCAAGTCGTCATAATCGAGCAAGGCGCGGAGGGTTTTTAAATTTCCATAGGCTTTGATCAGGGTTTCGCCGACCTGCACCAGGGCATGGGTGGCTTCGGCAACGCGCAGGCCTTTCAGGCGGTTCTCAAGGTTCAGCAGACGGTCCTGTTCGCCGAGCAGGCAATCGAACAGGGTGGGATCGCTTTCCCGCACGGCCTTGGTTGCCAAACGGTTTTCCGCCGAAGGGGTGCCCTTTTGGGTGACGAAGATGGATTTATAATCGGCATAGGCGGCAACGATCTCGGCAGGGGTGTCAGCCCTTAGATAGGCACGGATAAGGTGGGCTTTTTTTTGGTCCGTCATTGACCCTTGATCGAGACCCTTGGCAGCCCGTGCCAAAGCCAGATCATCACGGCCCATCGGCTCGAGCACCAGGGAAACTTCGGTGTCGCCATCGCCAAGGGCCAGGCGCTGACGTACGGCCCGGTCGAGTCCATCGGCACCGCCATGGCGAAGCAACAGTTCGGCCAATTGATGGCGGTTGCTGTCGATCGCTTCCATCAGGGTTTCGAAGCCGGCTTCGTCAACCAGCCCGGCAATGAAAGAAAAGGCGGTTTGGATCTGACTGTCGTTCGTTCCGGCGTGGCGCATGAGCTGGTCACGGGCTTCCAGGCGCAATTCGTTGGCGGTCCGTTCGTCGATCACGCTAAAATGCGGCGCGACCCCGGCCTCAATGGGAAAACGACCCAACAGGGATTCACAAAAGGAATGGATGGTCCGAATTTTAAGGCCACCGGGTGTGTCCAGAGTCTGCGCAAACAATCGCCGCGCCGCGCCGATCCGGTTTTCATCGGGCAGGTGGCCAAGCAGGTCAACCAGATCCAGCCGCAGCTGATCGGCCGGCATGACCGCCCAGTTCCCCAGTTGCAGGTTCAATCGGTTCGACATTTCAGCGGCGGCGGCTTTGGTGAAGGTCAGACAGAGGATTCGCGATGCCGGAACCCCTTCCAGCATGAGACGCAGGATACGGGTAATCAGCACCCGGGTTTTCCCGGTTCCGGCATTGGCTCCGACCCACACGGATTGCCTCGGATCGGCGGCGCTCCGTTGCCCGGCGACCTGTTCTGGAGTGGGTTTTACGGCGGCACTGTTCATCAGCCGTCCTCGCTCTCGGCACTCGACCATTCGCGAACCCGGGCCAAATGATCATAGGTCCCAAACCGACTTTTGAACATGGGTCGTGGACGCGAGCGGTATGGGGTTTGCGGTTTGTCGTAGGTGGCGATATATCGGCGCAGGCCCTTGAGGGCGCTTTTTGCAACCGCGTCAACGTTCAGCTTCAGGCGTTTCACTTCGCCCGGAATGCGTCCGCCGGACAAACGCAGATATAACAGTTCACTGACCGGTGCCGGGCCCAGGTCGGGGAAAACCCCGGCCATGGCCATGGCCGCTTCCAAAGACAGTTGCGGCACCAATCCGGTTTCGACCTGTGGCGCGGTTGGTGCCTGGCCGGTTTTATAATCAATGATCGCCAGACTGCCGTCGGTCAAACGGTCGATCCTGTCGGCCTTGGCGCGCAGGGTAAAGTGGGTGGCACCGACGGTAATTTCCATGGTTCCGGTTTTTTCGATCAACGGAGATTGAATGCCCATCGTCCGGCGCTGGGATTCGAAATCAATAAACCAGTGGGCAATCCGTAAAAACCGGGGCCACCAAAAAGCCCCGACACCGGGTCTGGACAGATGGCGTTTAAATTCCTGCCCGCCAATGGCGATCAATTGCGCCTCGGCGTCTGCCGGCAGAGTGTCGGGAAATTCGAGCATGAAGGTTTCCAGGATTTTATGAATCAGATTGCCGCGATCTGCAGCGCCGGGGTTGGCATCCAAAGGATCAAGAACCCGCAGGCGCAAAATCTGTTCGGCAAAAATCGTGTAGGGGTCCCGGATCCAGGTTTCGATCCGGGTGACGGACAGCCCTTTTGGCCGTGTGGCAACCGGCGGACGCGGCGCCGGCGGCGGGCAGGGACTCACCTGGGCCGGTCGGTCGAGGCCGTCAAACCAGTTCAGATAGGTAGGGTCCTGGGGCAACCCATCGGTAAACCCGGCACCTTTTAAGGTGTTATCCAAACGCATTAACCAGCGCGACGGGACCGTTGGCGTGCCGTCCACCCGCTCGGCCCGGGTTAATAAAATATCGGGCGCGGCGAATGCCTGGACAAAATCGTGGGCCGTTAATCCAATTTGCCGCTCCGGTTGGGCGAGGCCGAGCTGGGCCATCATCGGCCGACTCATCCACGGGCCGGCATCGACCTGCGGTGGCCAGGTGCCTTCGTTCAGGCCGCCCAGGATGGTCAGGTCCGTGCGTTGCAAGCGGGCCTCCATCAACCCCCAAATAAAGACCCGGGGATGTAACCCGTAGCGCGGCCGCACGGCCCGCCCGGCCATCAGGCCATCGAGGAGAGCCGGGTAGGTGTTCGGATGGATGTCCGCCAGGGTCTCCGCATGTTGCAGAAGCTCGGCGATAAATCCAGCCAACCCTTCGCCGGCATCGCCGGTCCAGACCCGCGCCGCGCCGCTTTCCAGTTCACTGGCCGCCAGTTTTTCAACCAAGTCGACATGGGCCCGCACCATTTGCGATAACGCGACAGCGGGTTTAGCGACCAACTCGGCCAAGTCCCAGGTTGCCTGTTCTAGGCAATCGATAAGGTCGAAAATGCTTTCCTCGGTGGTCGTGCTTTCCACCAAAGCACTGCGCAATCCGGCAATGCCAGGGGCCGGGCGGGGACCGCGCAACGCCTGGATTTCCAGGCGCCGGGTCAACTGTCGAAACCGGGATCGGCTCATACCGCCCGATGCCAGGGGGTGTTTTAACACCGATAACAGGGACACCGGCGCAAATTGTTCGCCGACCATCCGTGCCGTGGTTCGAAAAAACGAGCCCGGCGCTGTCAGGCCCAGCGGTTGCCCGGCCGAATCATCGACTTCGATCTGCCAGCGCAACAGTTCCGAGGCGACGCGTCGTGCCAAGGGCCGGTCCGGGGTGATGAGAGCGACGGTTTTTCCCGGCGTTTCCAGGGTTTCACGGATGGCCAGAGCGATGACTCCGGCCTCGTCGCGCGACGTCGGGCAATGGCCGACGCGGATATTTTCAAAGGATTCACCGGTCAGGGCCGGACCGTCGGACAGCGCCCCCTGGGCAGGGGCCAGGGCAATGCGGGCGAGTGTCAATCGCTCGCTCGCCAGAATGGCGGTCCCTGTCAATGGCCAGTCCTTCACCGCCCGCCGTTCAATACCTAAGTGGATTAACAATCGGGACAGGCCAAATTGTGAGTGATGGGGTTCCAACTCCTGCCAGGCCGGATCTGCGAGGTCCCGGTCCAATCCGGGTAAAACAACGGCACCGCGGGGCAGGGCGGCAATGGTTGTGAGCAGGTCAGCCGTCGCCGGAATACTGCCGGTTGAACCGGCGGCGATGACCGGTGTCGAAGGCGGGTTGATCTGCCAGGACCGGGATTGGGATTCAAGCAAACGATTGCGTCGGTCGGCGGCGTCAATGGTACCTTCGCTTTTTAGAATTGCCGGCCATTCGCGGGTCAGAATTTCGAGAAATTTTAAGGTTTCCTGCCAATGTTCCGCATAGGCATCGGGAACCAGGGTTGCGAACTTGGAAAAATCCAGGCGTTCAGTATGCAGCTGATCGAGCAACCGTGCCAGTTCGATGGCCAGCCGGACGGCTTGGTCGGGCGATGTATCGCCACGGGCCATAATCAACCGCGCCAATAACAATTGGCGGCGTAAACTGGAGATCGCCGGGGGAATATGAAGGGGGTCTGTTCCGACCACGTCGGTGGTATCGGCTCCCATCGACAATAGCAACTCATCTTCGTCGACGTCACCGATCGGGGTCATGGCAGGCAACAGGGTTGGGGTGCCGTTACTGAGGCGCAAAAACGCATCACGCAGGGCGCGACAGGCCCGCCGGGTTGGCAACAGGACATGGATGGCAGTCAACTGGGCCGGGTCCTGTTCCGCCAGGTCGAGAATTCCAGCGGCCAGGGTATCAACAAACGGCAACTGGGCGGAAATCGTGTAAACGGCCGGTGGCCTGTCCCCGTCAAATGTCATTTCCGGCCTTCCCGTTGTCAATGGCTGCCCGTGGCCTCGGGTCCTGACCCTAAGTTTAACTGGTGATACCCCTAGCGGTGTTTTACCCCGGCGTATCGATATTTCATAAAACTCTCAACTTCACTTAACCCGTCTGGTGATCCCACATGAAACCATTCGCCGTCGTGAACCATGCCAAATAGCCGATCTTTTTCCATTGCCTGATCATACAAAAGATTTAACGAAAAGGGACCTTCAGGAATGTCGTCGAAGAGTCTCGGGTGCATGATCTGAATGCCGGTAAATAACCAGGGGGCAATTTCAAGCTCCGGGCGGCGAGACAACAATCCGTCGGGTTCGGCGTTAAAATCGCCCAGGCCATCATATCCGTAGGCGTCGACCGTTGAATGTAAGACCAGCAGGGCATCCATGGTTTCCGGGTTCCACTGTTCAAGCGCGCGGGTCGTCAGTTTGGTTGGACCATTAAGCCACAAGGAATCACAATTGACGATCCAGAACGGATCATCACCCAATTGTGCCAAGGCCTGTCGGACGCCGCCACCGGTATCCAACAAGGCATCGCGCTCCCATGAAAAGCTTATGTTCGGTGATTTCCGCCGCGCCAAATGGCGTTCAATCTGGTCACCCAAATAATGAAGGTTAACGGCAATGTCCGTCACACCGCCTTCCTGCAACCGGTCTATGGCATGGTCAATGAGAGCTTGGTTATTGACTTTAACCAACGGTTTTGGCGTGCGTTCGGTGATCGGGCGCATCCGCGTGCCGAGGCCGGCCGCCAGGATCATCGCTTTGTTCAGAGGTTTGGGTGTTTTACTCATTTATCCTCTTTTGCCAAATCTGCCGGCAAGGTTCTTAAATTTTGTGGAATATAGGTATTAAACCAATCGGCCAGGGAAGACAGCATAGGATGGCTCAGGCTTCTTTCCAAGAGCCGCCAGACACGTGCGATATGGGGCAGATAATCGGACTTGCCGTCGCGCCTGCTGAGGCGGGTAAAAAGCCCAATAACCTTGGCGTGACGTCCGGCGCCGACAACCGCAAAGGCCGCTTCGAAGGCATCGCGGTGATGCCCTGGCACTGCCAGTTTGTCAAACGCCGCAAAATAACGTCGCCGGAGATGATCCGTCAGCTCAGGGGAAACGTCGCGGCGCGCGTCCTCCAGCAGCGACATCAGATCATAGGCCTGTGAGCCGATGAGCGCGCCTTGAAAATCCAGAATTCCACAACAATTGATGCCGGCCTTATTTGCCAGCCAGACCAGATTGTCCACATGGTAATCCCGCAGAACTAATACCGGCGGCAGGGTTTGGGTGAATTCAAACAGTTCCTGCCACAGGGCGTGATAGCTGACAATTGCTTCTGGCGGCAATGGAGATGCCGCGATCTGCGGCAGGTACCAGTCGAGCAGAATTTCCACTTCCGTTTGGTAAAAGGCGGTTGTATAGCGGTCGTGGCCTTTCGGGTTCAGGGGTTCAGGGGCCAATTTGTGCATATGGATCAAAACGTCGACGGCGCGTTCGTACAACGGCCACTCGCGTTTGGGGTCGGTCCTTAAAACCTGGGTGTAGGTGGCATCGCCAAAATCCTCCAACAATAAAAACCCCAAGTCGGTGTCAGCGGCATAAATTTCCGGCGCGCTTAAACCCAACTTTCGTAAATGCGCCGCGACGCGAATAAAAGGGCGGGTGTCTTCGTGTGGAGGCGGCGCGTTCATGAGAACCGCCTGTCGTGTGCCATTATTTAACCGTTCATAACTGCGAAAGGATGCATCATCGGCCAAAATCGAACGATCTTCCGGTTTCCAGTCGTTGGCCGCCAGAAACCGGTTTATGGCGGTATTGCGATCAGGCATGTATCTTGCCGGCATTGATGACATCCGATACCCGTGCCAGCCAATATCCCCGGCCCGTCAATCGTACGGTACGTGCATCGTTTCTGGACCCCTGGGAAATCTCTATATCCAGGCGGTCAGCCGGCAGATAGGGCCCCAGTCGGTCGGGCCATTCGACAATAATGGTACCGTCGGCCACGGCATCGTCGAATCCCAGTTCGAGGATTTCGTCCGGCTGATTGATCCGATACAGGTCAAAATGATAAATCGGCACCGGCGTGCAGTCGTAGGGTTGAACCAGGGTAAATGTCGGGCTTGGGACCTCTTCATCGGGGCTTGTACGGGTGCGTATAAAGGCTCTGGCAAAGACCGTTTTGCCAACACCCAGTTGGCCGCTGAGGGCGATCACGTCGCCGACCCCCGATATGTCAGCTATTCGGCGGGCCAGGTTTTCCATTGCCGCTTCATCGGCAATATCGATATTGGTATGGGTATCTTGTTCTTCATAAAACATAATAGATATGTATCCGGCTCGATGCCCTTGAGCAAGGGCTTGCGCAGGCCGATGACGAACGGCATTTTAAGGAACTGAATGGAGAGGACCCCTAAATTGACCCCGGCGGAAACAACAAAAACAGATGTGGTAATCATTGGTGCGGGGCCGGTTGGATTGTTTGCGGTGTTTCAATGTGGGATGGCGGGTTTGCGGTGTCATGTGATTGATACGCTGGCTCAGATCGGCGGCCAGTGTACGGCGCTGTATCCCGAAAAACCGATCTATGATATTCCGGGATTCCCGCAAATTTCTGCGGCAGATCTAATCACCAATTTAACGGCGCAGGCCCGTCCCTTCGATCCCATCTACCATCTGAGCCAGTCGGTGTGTGCGCTTCGCAAGGGCCGCCGCAGCCGCTGGTCGCTCCTGACCTCGGCCGGGCAGCAGTTTGACGCCGGCGCGGTTATCATCGCCGCCGGCGTTGGTGCGTTTGCACCCAGGCGCCCGCCCCTCGACGGCATTGAAACTTATGAAAGTCTGGGCCCGGGCCGCGGTGTAAACTATTGGGTGCGCGAACGGGAGCCCTACCGGGGCAAACGTGTGGTGATTGCCGGTGGCGGCGATTCGGCGGTTGATTGGGCCCTTAATTTGGCCGATCTGGCCAAATCCGTCACCCTGGTCCATCGGCGCGCGCGGTTTCGGGCGCACGAGGCCAGTCTTGATCAGTTGCGCCGGGCGGTTGATGGTGCCCACATCGATCTGGTCGTGCCCTATCAACTGGCCGGCCTGATCGGCGGGCCGGACGATCTGACAGCTGTTATTGTCGAGGACCTGGATGGCGATTCCCGGCACTTGCCGGCCGACGTCCTGTTGTCGTTTTTTGGATTATCGCAAAAACTCGGACCGATCAATGATTGGGGGTTGGAGATCGATAAAAAACGCATTGGGATCGACCCAACCACGGCACAAACCAACCTGCCGGGGATTTATGCAATTGGCGATATTGCCGGTTATCCGCATAAACAGAAACTGATTTTAACCGGTTTTTCCGAGGCCGCCTTCGCCGCAGAAGCGGCCCACGGACATATCCATCCCGACCGGCCCCTGCGGTTCCAGCATTCCACATCGAAAGGTGTGCCGGTCCCGACCCTAGTAGGGCGCAGCTGAATTCTGCGCAAAAGGAAGCACGATGATTGATATAAATAAAGCACGGGCTGAAACGCCGGGGACGGCCAACGTCCTGCATTTTAATAATGCGGGTGCCGCCCTGATGCCGAAGGTGGTGATTGATGCCATCAAAGGCCATATTGACCTGGAAGCATCAATCGGTGGGTACGAAGCGGCTGATCGGCAAAACGAGGGCCAATCGAACACCTACGGGGCCATTGCAAAACTGATCAATTGTCATGCGGACGAAGTGGCCGTTGTTGAAAATGCAACAGCCGGATGGTGCGGCGCGTTTTACGGAATGGCACAAACCTTTAAACCGGGCGATCGGATCGTCACGGCCCAGGCCGAATACAGCAGCAATTACATTGCCTATTTGCAGATTGCCGAGCGAACCGGTGTTCAGATTGACGTCGTTCCCGATGATGAGACGGGGGCCTTATCCGTTGAAGCCCTGGAAAACATGATCGATGATCGGGTTAAACTGGTGACGATTTCCCATATTCCGACCAACGGCGGTTTGACCAATCCGGCGGCGGCCATCGGCAAAATCACCCGGGCGGCGGGCATCCCCTATTTGCTTGATGCCTGTCAGTCCGTCGGGCAAATGCCCATCGATGTGATGGAAATTGGTTGTGATATGCTGACCGGCACGGGCCGAAAATATTTGCGGGGCCCCCGGGGAACCGGATTTTTGTATATCAACCCAATACTCAACGAGAGGTTTTCGCCGCCGGTCCTGGATAACCATTCGGCAACCTGGACGGAGCGCAATTCCTATGAAATTCGCCGGGACGCCAAACGGTTCGAAAACTGGGAAAATTATGTGGCGGGTAAAATTGCCCTTGGCGTCTCTGTCGATTACGCCTTGTCTTGGGGAATGGATGCGATTTATGCGCGTAACCTGCATTTGGCCGGGATTTTACGAAATCGACTGTCGGAAATTGCTGGCGTGCAGGTCCGTGATCTGGGTGCAACACCGGGTGCCATTGTGACGTTTACGGTGGACTCTGTGGCCGCCGATGAAATTCGCCAGGGTTTAGCGCGCCATCAAATTAATGTAACCCACTCGACCATTTATTCGACCCGACTGGATATGGAGCGGCGCGGGCTCGACGCGGTAGTACGGGCATCCCTGCATTATTATAACACGGAGCAGGAAATCGATCGGTTTATAGAGGTATTAATTCGCGAGATCAGGGCCAACTGATCCGCGCAGTGGGAATCTGTGTTTACATTCATTCATAAGCTAGAAGTGGCTATGGAGATCAAAATTGGTTAGATTTCTGGAAAGGTATGGATTTCAGATTAAATGACAGACGATTCGCTTAAATTGACGCGGACGATCCAGAAGTTGGTTAAGGGGACCAACATCAATGAGGATACGTTGCTGGCAACCGACTATTTAAACCATTTCAATGAAGTGATTATGTTGTTGGAACTGGTTCCGGACATGCCCGAATGTTTAGATGACGTGAAAGAGTGGCAGCCCAAAACCTACGCCGAACATTTTGCGGACTCGACGTTTTCTGACAAAAAACTGGCCGTTCTGGCCTATGAAAATGCGCCGTCCGAGTGCCGCGAGCCGTTTGACCAGACGACCCTGGAAATCAATGAAAAAGTCAAACAGGGAATTGTCGAAATTGAAACCGTCCAGCAGGGCGGAATCGATGAACAGATTCGCGACACCGTGACCTCCGTGACCCGCAGTATTCAATTGCTGATGGACCGATCGAGCGCCATTATTAATGGCGATTTCGGCAAAATGGAAGAAGAAGTCGGGATAACCCTCGACCAGGGCGACATCGACGCCCTGTTCGATTAACCTTCGGGCAATTCAGCGCTTGGCAATCTGATTTCAACGCGGGTGCCACGACCGACCTGGGATTTCACGTCAATGGTGCCACCGTGTCGTTCGACAAATCGTTTGGCGATGGTCAAACCCAGACCCACCCCCCGTTCGCCATTGCCGTCAGTGTTGTGGGCTTTGTCAGTAACATTAGCGGGCGAGGCCGATGCGCCCTTATCAAAGGCCGTGAAAATTCTGTCCCTATCGGATTGCGGGATGCCGACGCCGGTATCGATGACCTGAATTACAATCTCGTCCTGAAGGCGCTCGGCTTTTAGGGTAATGGTGCCGCGCGGCGGCGTGTAGGTCGCCGCATTGGCCAACAAATTATAGATCACCTGCTTGAGGCGGTTGCTATCGCCGGTCATCCAGCCGATGTCGGGCAGGCAATCAAATTCGACTTTTAAATTTCGTCGGTTGGCCCGATCCTGAATCAAATTAAATGCCGAGACCAGCAAACCGTGAATATCGATGCTTTCCTTTGCCAGTTCCAGTTGACCGGCGTCCATGCTCGCCAAATCAAGGACATCGCCAACGACCGCCATTAAACTACGGCTGGTATCGGCGATGGCCGTGGCATAGTCGTGTTGCCGGGGCGTTAAACGGCCAAAATAATCCTTTGCCAGCATTTCTGAAAACCCGATGACCGTATTCATCGGGGTCCGCACTTCGCGTGAAACGTCGGCAATAAATTCTGATTTCATGATGTCGGCCTGTTCCATGGCCTGGGCCCGGTCCCGGAGTGCTGTTTCGACCCGGGCGCTGTCGGTGACGTCCACATAGGACAGCAGAACGGCGCCGTCGGGCAAAGGAACATTGGCGTAATCGACAACCGTGCCATTGGTCAACGCTAACCGACCGGAATATTGCGCCCGGCTCAGGAGCTGGGTTGTAACCAGAGCCTTGTGCGCCACCCAGTCCTCATCGGACCAGCGCTCGGAGTTGTCCGGAGGGGGGCGTAGCGACCGGGTCTGTTCCAGAATTTCCGACAGATGCGGGTTCAGCGCCAGCTTTGCCGCATCAAGTTTCCATAGGCTGGCGAAAACCGGATTATGGAGTTTAAGGCGACCGTTGCTGCCAAATACCGCGACCCCCTCGTGCAGATTGTCGAGGGTTTCCGACTGGACGGCGTCCAGTTCCTTATAGGAGCGCTGTAAATCGAGGCGTTCTGACATATCTTCGAACGTATAAACCAGACCGCCGCCATCGTGCGGCTGAATTCGTTGGCGCAGGGCCCGACCGTCGGGCAAATAAAGCATCTCGCTATAGACATTCGTCAAGGCCCGGAACCGCGCCAGTTGTTCTTCCTTGAAGGCACGAAAATCAGGAACTTCCGGCAGGCGCCGGTCTTCACGTTGTTTTTCCAGCACATCACCCAGGGTCGGACCGTCGCGCAGCCAATGGTGCTCCATATTCCACAATCCGGCGTAGGCGGTATTTGCAAACTCAAGCTGGGTATCGGAATTGAAAATGGCGACGGCGCTGGGCAGACCCTCAAGGACCGCATCGCGCGCCTGGCGGTGGCGAAGGAAGGCACTTTCCATCTCCTCGCGTTCGGACCGGTCAAGTGCGTAGCCCAATGTTCCGCTATTTTGTTTAACCTCACCATTGGTCTGCACACCCAGAGGTATTTCCATCATCTCAATAAGTTGGGCCTTACCGTCACGATCAATGAGCCGCCGTTCGCTGGCCATGGTGCCAGTGGACCTTGCCTTCGCCGCTAAATCGGGTTTGGCGTCGACGACGCCGGTGGCTGCCCGGTTGGCGAAGGCGATATTCAGTTTTGAATCGCGTAACCAGACCGGCAGGGGCATGGCGTCCAAAAGGGCGGTCAGATGTCGGTCATCAAAACGATCTGAGGGATTGCCGGTCTTCGAAGTTTCGGGCGCGGTATTGTTGCCGACACTGAGTTGCGTGACGTCGCGCATCCATACCAGATCTGCCTGCACCTCCCCGGTTTCCGTTTCTGCCCGTTGGCCGATCGCCTGGATCAGGCGGTCGCCATACATCAGGACCAGATCAAAGGGCTTGCCGTTCCCGCGCAGGGCCGAACAGCCCCGTTCCAGGGCCTTCAGAGACTCCCCTTCGAAACCGTTTCGAATATCGTCATAGCGGGCGTGGGTGCCGGCTTTCAAATTCAACAGGACGGCAAGGCGGCGTGATACGGTGACGCCTCCCAACACATGATCCCACAAAAACAACCCGTCCGGAGCCGCCGCCAGTATTTCTTTGCCCTTTTGCGCAACCGCAAACAAGCGGTCACGTTCGCCTTCGCATTGAATGCGTTTGCCCCGTTGGCGGGCCCAACCAAGGGCAAAGACCAACGCCAGTAGAAACGATATAACAGCAATTGCCGCAAAAAGCTGCGGATCGATGGCTGCCAATTGGGTTTTAACTAGATTTATCACCGCTGCAGATTACTCCGCAGATGTCAGCTTGAGCAAGTGCCGCCTGCGATTAACCGCCGTAAACCGGATGCGCCGATAAGTTAAGCTCGGTGCGTTCTGCAATTTTAATTAGGGTCACAGGGACGACGGGGCAGATCGCTCTGATGGCATCCGATGTGGTACCAGAAAACCGCCTTGGCGGAAGCGCACGGGGAAAAGCCTTTTTTTCCGTGGGGGAACCCGCCTAGAATTGGCTCCATACGGAAGACATTTTGCAATAGGCCGGATAAAGGAAACTTAAAAGATGCCTGATCGTTTTGGCCCGCGCGGTGTTTGCGCCATTATAATCCCCCAGCAAAATGCCAACATGCAGCCTGAATATGAGCTGATGCGCCCCGAGGGGATAAACAATCAGGCCTATCGTTTTGATATTTCAGTGCACGACCAGGTACCGGAAGCGGTTATGAAAACCCTGCCGGAAACGCACGGTTGTTATCCGGATATGATCATCGTTGGTAATTCCTTTGAGATGCGCAAAGTCAGCCCGGAAGACTACGCGGCCTATCACCAGAAACTGAAAACCCTCGCTGGCGATGTGCAGTTTTCAACGGCAGCAGATGGATGTTTGGCGGCGCTGCGGACCCTGGGCGCAAAACGCATTGCTGTTTTATCGCCCATGTCCGAAGACTATTCAAAAAGCGTGCAGGCCTACTATGGCACCTATGGATTTGAGACGCCTTACACGACGTGGCTTGACGTAAAACGACCCAAGGACATCATCAAAGTGACGGTTGATCAAATCCTCGCAGCCTTTGATGCGGACGGGTTTCGTGAAGTGGATACCATTTTGCATGTTGGCAGCGCCCTTGGCATTGTTGCCATGTTAAACGAACTGGAAGATAAACTCGGGCGGCCCATTGTCTCGTCCAACGCCGCCGCCTATTGGTATGCGCTCAGGAAATTCGGCATTAAAGATACCCGCGACGATATTGGTAAATTATGGACCATCGACGCGATCGTCACCTAGCGTCAGGACCCTAAATCAACGACGGTGTATTTTTTTATGAACTTAAAACCAGGAAATTTTAATGCCCCCTAAAACAATTTTACCGACGCCGGACCCGACAAAGACCCTTTCGACGGAAAATCCTGAATTGCGCAAATCCGTTACTGTCGGCGATGCGGAAATGGCCTATATTGATGTCGGCGAGGGTGATCCCATCATTTTTATGCATGGCAACCCGACGTCATCGTTTCTTTGGCGAAATGTCATGCCCCATGTGCAAGGCTTGGGCCGCATCATCGCGCCTGATTTCATTGGCCACGGCTGGTCGTCGGTGTCGCCAACCAACGGTTATCACTTCATCGACAATATCGACTATTTTGATGCATTTTTTGAAACCCTTAATTTGACTAAAAATGTCACTTTTGTGCTGCATGATTGGGGTGCGGCCGTCGGTTTTTACCGGGCCGCTCGATTTGCCGAACAAATCAAGGGGATCGCCTTTATGGAGGCGATGGTGCGGCCCCGCCACTGGTCCGATATGCCGTCGGAACGGGTTGAAATGTTCAAATGGTTCCGTACGCCGGAAGGCGAAAAAGCCGTGTTGGCGAAAAACCTGTTTGTTGAAACGATGCTGTTTGAAAAAGGCATTATCCGCGCCCTTTCGGAACCGGAAAAAGAAGTTTATCGCCGCCCCACAACGCGACCGGGTGGCACCAACCTGCCCGGTATCATCATGCCTAACGATATTCCCTTTGATGGTGACCCAAAAAATAACCACGAATTGGTCAAATTCTACGCCGATTGGTTGGTTAAATCAGAAATTCCGAAATTATTTATCAACGCCGATGAAGGTCATGGATTGGCTGGCGCGGCGCGGGATCTCGCCCGCACCTTCAAAAATCAAACGGAAATCACCGTGCACGGTCGCCATTATATGCAGGAAGATGTCCCCGATGCGGTTGGCCAGGCCGTCGCAAATTTTGTGAAAAACCTGTAACCCGACGATTCTACCCACCGAGGTCCAACCCACCGGCACAGGGTTGGCACCTCCTATCGGTTGGAGATGAGGTTTTTACCCGTTGTTTTTGATTAAAAGTCAGATAAAAAAAGCGGCTTCCAACGAAGCCGCTTTTTGTTGGGGTGCCGATACCCCTGGTCGTATTGCCCCGGAAATACTCTAGTATCGGTAGGCATCCGGTTTGTGCGGGCCGGCCGGATCCACACTGATATAGGCCGCTTGTTCCTTCGACAACACGCTCAATTTTGCGCCGACTTTTTCCAGGTGCAGGGCCGCAACTTTTTCGTCCAAATGTTTGGGCAGGACATAAACTTTGTTTTCGTATTTTGCCGAATTGGCCCAAAGCTCAAGCTGCGCCAACACCTGGTTGGTGAAACTCGCCGACATGACAAAACTCGGATGGCCGGTGGCACAACCGAGGTTCACCAATCGGCCTTCGGCCAGCACGATGATGCGTTTGCCGTCGGGAAACTCGACCTCGTCGACCTGCGGTTTGATGTTGTCCCATTTGAAGTTGCGCAAGGCACCAATTTGTATTTCCGAATCAAAATGGCCAATGTTGCAGACGATGGAACGGTCTTTCATGGCCCGCATGTGGTCGACCGTAATGACGTCAATATTGCCGGTGCAGGTGACAAAAATATCACCGCGCGGCGCGGCGTCTTCCATGGTGACAACTTCAAAACCCTCCATTGCCGCCTGCAGAGCACATATGGGATCTACTTCAGTGACCAGGACGCGGCATCCGGCAGAGCGCAAGCTCTCGGCGGAGCCTTTGCCGACATCGCCATAACCGCCAACGACCGCCACCTTGCCGGCCATCATAACGTCGGTGGCCCGACGAATGGCGTCAACCAGGCTTTCGCGACAGCCATATTTGTTGTCAAACTTGGATTTGGTCACCGAATCGTTGACGTTAATTGCCGGCACCATCAGGGTTCCGGCCTTTTCCATGTCGTAAAGGCGATGCACACCGGTTGTTGTCTCTTCCGACAGGCCTTTAACCTGTTTCATCAGTTCCGGGTATTTGTCATGCATCATCACCGTCAAATCACCGCCGTCATCGAGGATCATATTGGGCGTCCAGCCGTCGGGGCCTTCAATGGTTTGTTCAATACACCAGTTAAATTCGTCTTCGTTTTCACCTTTCCAGGCGAAAACCGGCACATGCGTCGCGGCAATTGCAGCAGCGGCCTGGTCCTGGGTTGAAAAAATGTTGCAGCTCGACCAGCGCACTTCGGCACCAAGGGCGGTCAGTGTTTCAATCAAAACAGCGGTTTGAATGGTCATATGCAAACAACCGGCAATGCGAGCGCCGGCAAGCGGCTGGCTGGGCCCAAATTCTTCACGCAATGACATCAAACCGGGCATTTCGGTTTCGGCAATATTGATTTCCTTGCGGCCCCATTCGGCGAGGGCGATATCGGCGACTTTGCAATCATCAAACGGCATATTCTGGCTCCTGGATTTGGCATCATAAGGGGTTGGCTCTATTTGCCGGGGGGTTTACCAGCGAATAACCCGAACGGCAAGCAATGCCTGTGCAACAGCGCGATATCAGCGCCGCCTAAAACCGTTTTAAACCGGCCGCCGACAGGCCGCAGGTAAAAAGCGTAATAAGGACGGAGGCCATGGTAATTGACAGTAACGAGACATTGGCATCGAGCGCCCAACCCACGACCACAGGCCCGAGCGCTGAGGCAAAGACCGACAGCACGGCTGCCGCCGAGCGGATCGCGCCTAAATGCTGTGTACCATAGAGTTCGGCCCACAGAGACGAAAACGCCGGGCTCGTGGAACCGGCACTCAGTCCCATGGTCGCCATAATGACCATTGCCCAATAGTCGTGTTCGACAACACCCAGCAGGGTTAAGGAGACGGCAAATGGCATCAAAACAAAGGGCGCGATGCGCCGCGCCGATATGCGATCAACCAACCATCCGGCAGAAAAACTACCGACGACCTGAAATACCGCAAAACCCGAAAAACACACACTCCACCATAAAAAATCCCAATCTTTAACCGATGATATGATGAACTTCTGATGAAAAATAATGCCGGTGAAGATTGCCGACATGGTCATAATCAGTGGCGCAATCATAAAAAACCGGTAGTCGCGCAACATTTCGCCGCGTGTCCATTGTTTTTGATTTTTTTCGGCCTTGGCCAGGGCCTGCGGCCCCTGGCCGTCCTGGCTGGCGGTGCGTTTTAATAAAAAGGGTACGGTCGGCAGCAACATAACGGCGGCCAGGACGCCCATGCCGATCCAGATGTTTTGCCAACTGGTCAGGGTCAGGCCGATGGTCACCAGTACCGGCATTATCCCTTCGCCAATGGGCAGGCCAAACCCGGCGATAGCGATCGCCCGGCCCCGTTCGGCCACATACCGCCGGGCCATGGCGGTAACCGCAATATGTGACATCATGCCCTGGCCGAGAAAACGCACAAACAAAATTCCCAGAAAAAGTGTTACCGGGCCTTCGACCAGGGAAAAGGCCAATGTGCCGACAACCATGGCAGCGCACACCCACCAGACAAATTTTGCCAGGCGAAGCCGATCAACCAGTCGGCCGGCGGGCCAAAGGATTGCCGCACTGGCCAATGTGGCAAGGGTGTAAATACTGCCGAAATCCGTGTGGCTCAGGCCGAAGTCATGGCGCAATTGATCGCCAAAAAGCGAGATCAGGTAGGTCTGGCCGGGGCTGGTCCAGAAAATGACAAGTCCACCAAATAACAGGAATCGCCATTCCCGGTGCATAAACGAAAACGTCGGAGTGCCCTGCGGCATTGGTCTTCCTGGGATCGGGGTGAGGTCTTAAAAGGCAGTGAATTGCCTTATAAGCCAGACGCTCAGAAAAGGCCCGGGAAAATTGCCGCATACCGCGACCCCGGCATTATTGAGTGTTTATTCCGCCGCTTGCTCCTGATCAAGGGCCACGGTTGGATGGCGAATAATTTCCGTGCCCAGCAGGGTGATGAATTCCCGCAGGAAAGCCGTCAATGCGGTCCAGCCCTGGACGGCCACAGTATTTTGTGTTTTTTCATGATGTCTGTTCGATATACAGGCCTGCCGGGCACGGAAAAAATAGCTCGAGGATCGGGCTTTTGCATTTCCGCATGGGTAGAATGTGGATTGCCTGTTTACCAGCGTTGACTTCCCACTTCGAAGACCTTATACACCGGGAAAATTCATAGTAGGAGCAGGATCGTGAAACGCACGTTTCAGCCAAGTAAAATAGTTCGTAAGCGTCGCCATGGTTTTCGTAGCCGTATGTCCACCGTTGGTGGCCGTAACATATTGGCAAATCGGCGTGCCAAGGGACGTAAACGTCTTTCAGCTTAACGGCTGAGCCCGTGGTTCCACAATCGATCCCGTTACGCCCTGATCAAGATCCGTCAGCCAAGACCCTTTATCGGTTAAAGCAGCGCCGGGAATTTTTGAGAGCCGCAAAACAGGGCCGAAAGTGGGCAACCCAGGGGCTTGTCCTGCAGGTGCACCAGCGCATTGGCCAGGACACGGACATAGATTTAGCAGCTGACGTCGTTCGCGTCGGTTTTACCGTGACGAAAAAGGTCGGTAATTCGGTCGTCAGAAACCGGGTGCGTCGGCGTCTTCGTGCGGTTGCGGATGAGGTGTTGCCCAACGCCGCCCTGGGCGGTCTGGACTTGGTCATCATAGGACGTATGGGGACAATCAAACGCCCCTTTGTGGCCTTGGTGAAGGATTTACAAACAGCGCTCCGAAAGCTTAAGGCTGACCGAGGCACGGAAGAAAAGATTAAGAACACGTCATGAACCGCTTGGCGACAGGACTTAATTTTCCCCTTCGGCTGCTGATCCGGGGGTACCAGATTGTGATTTCCCCCTATATGGCCGGAAGTTGCCGGTTCGCACCGACCTGTTCATCCTATGCCCTCGACGCCCTCGCCCACCACGGGCCGATTGCCGGGTCCTGGTTGGCCGCGAAACGAATTGCCCGGTGCCATCCGTTCGGCGGATACGGCTATGATCCGGTTCCTGAAATAATAGTTAGCGATAGCGAACCCTGCTGCGCGCATTCCCATAAGAAGGTTTTGGTCGTCAAATGATTGACAATAAAAATATGATACTGGCGATTGTTTTGTCGATCGCCATTTTGGTTGGTTTCCAGGTTTATTTTGATGCGACGCGTCCGCCGCCGCCGGAACAGTCTTTGGGGGCCGGTCAAAACCTTCCAGGTTCACCCGTCGGCGGCGCGCAAACGCCAAGTCTGCCGGGGACCGCCGCTGGCAACACGGCGGCCCCGATGATTCCGGGAACTGTTGCAGCCACCGTCCAGGGATCGACACGGGCCGATATATTGGCGCGCAATAACCGGGTCAAAATCAATACCCCACGCCTGCACGGCTCGATCGCCTTGACCGGCGGTCGGGTTGACGATTTAACCCTGGCGGATTACCGCGAAAAGCAGGACCCCGAAAGTCCGGAAATCATCCTGTTGTCACCGAAGGGCGCTGTCGGCGGGTATTACGCACAATTTGGCTGGGTTGGTGCCCAGGGCATAAATGTGCCGGGCCAGGAAACCGTTTGGGCGGCCAACCGTAAATCCCTGTCGCCCGATCAGCCGGTCACACTGAGTTGGGACAATGGTGCAGGTCTTCTCTTCAAACGGACCTTTGACATTGATAACAACTATATGTTCACAGTCACACAAACCGTCGAAAATAAAAGCGCCAGTGCGGCGGCGATGAACCCCTATGGCTTGGTGTCGCGCCGCGGCACGCCTGAAACCACGGGTTTTTACATCCTGCACGAGGGATTGTTGGGGGTCTCCGAACAAACCCTATCGGAAATTGACTATGATGATTTAAAGGATCAGGGGCAAATCAAACAGACGGCAACTGGCGGCTGGATCGGGATTACCGATAAATACTGGTTAACGGCGTTGATTCCCGACCAGAAACAAAAAACCGAAACCCGCTATCTGCACCGGGCCCAGGGTCTGATTGATACCTACCAGGTTGATTTTTTGGGCCCCCAGGTGTCCGTACCGGCGGGTGGTTCCGTTAGCTCCGTCAGTCATTTTTTCGCCGGTGCCAAGGAAGTCAAACTTCTGGACGCTTACGAAGAACAAATTGGCGTTGGCCAGTTTGACCTGGCGATCGATTTTGGCTGGTTTTACTTCCTCACCAAACCGCTGTTTTATGCCCTTTTGTGGATTAACGATTTGGTTTTAAATTTGGGTGTTGCGATTTTGCTGCTGACCGTCGGTATTAAAGCGGTGCTGTTCCCGCTCGCCAATAAATCCTACGTCTCCATGAGTAAAATGAAAAAACTGGCACCGAAGATGACGGCCATGCGGGAACGCTATGGCGACGACAAGATGAAACTCAATCAGGCGATGATGGAGCTTTATAAAAAAGAGAAGGTCAATCCGGCTTCCGGCTGTCTGCCCATCCTCATTCAGATCCCGGTCTTCTTTGCCCTGTATAAGGTGCTGTTTGTGACCATCGAAATGCGCCACGCGCCGTTCTTTGGCTGGATTCAGGATTTGTCGGCACCGGATCCGACGACCATATTTAATCTGTTCGGTTTGATTCCCTTCACCCCGCCGGACTTCCTGATGATCGGCGTCTGGCCTTTGATCATGGGCATTTCCATGTTCCAGCAACAGAAACTGAACCCGCAGCCGACGGATCCGGTGCAGGCAAAAATTTTTATGTTCCTGCCGATTATTTTTACTTTCCTTTTGGCCCGGTTCCCGGCTGGTCTGGTCATCTACTGGGCCTGGAACAATACCCTTTCCATGGCTCAGCAGTGGGTGATTATGCGCAGAATGGGGATCTCCGGCAAAGATGCGCTGAAATAACTTAGCGTTGAGGCTTCCAACCTTTAGGAACGCGCCATGTCCATGGCCACTGAATTAGATGTGCAAGACCCCGTTGTGTTGGAACGGGGCCGCGTCCTGTTTGAACAATCCTGTGACTTTGTTATGGGCTGTGTCAAATTGGATCAAATTCCCGACGGCAGCTTGCCGGAGATTGCTTTTGCCGGGCGTTCGAACGTTGGAAAATCCAGTTTGTTAAACGCCCTTGTTCGGCAAAACACCCTGGCGCGGACGTCCAACACGCCGGGTCGCACCCGGGAAATTAATTTTTTTAATTTGGGCCAAATTTTGATGCTTGCCGATTTGCCGGGGTATGGATACGCCCGTGTCTCGAAGGCCCAGGTCAAACAATGGACCGGGCTGGTCGATTCTTATTTGAAGGGCCGGGTTAACCTGCGCCGGACCTGCGTGTTGGTTGATTCGCGTCACGGACTAAAAGAATCCGACCGCGGTGTCATGGAGATGCTGGATAAGGCGGCGCAACCCTATCAGGTGGTCCTGACCAAGGTCGACAAGGTCAAAGTCGGTTTTTTAAACGGGCTGGAAGCCAAAATCTCGGAAGAACTTGCCAAACATCCGGCGGCCCATCCGATCATTCCGAAAACAAGTTCCCGCAAGGGTCAGGGGATCGCCGAACTGCGCGCCATGCTGGCAACCCTGGCGGACGGGTAAATCCATCGTTATCGGCCCGGCCTGTGTGATTTCTGTTGAGTATGGCTTCACCGAATGCAAGGTTGCGGATACACGTAGAGATCAGATATTTGGCGCACTACGATAGCAAGCGCTTTCTGATCTTTTTCCATGTCTCAGGTTAAGGTCCTCCAATGACTGACGATACGAACTCCGACAATCACTCTTACCAACCGCAATGGCTGGAACAAGCCAAGCTGCTGTCCGAAGCGCTGCCCTACATGAAACGTTATTCGGACAAAACCGTGGTTATTAAATATGGCGGCCACGCCATGGGTGATCCGGAAATGGCCAAACGGTTTGCCCGCGACGTGGTCTTGCTGCGCCAGGTCGGTTTGAACCCCATCGTCGTCCACGGCGGCGGGCCGCAAATTGGTGCCATGCTGAAACGTCTGAACGTAAAATCCGAATTTATCGACGGGCTTCGTGTCACCGACCAAGAAACCGTGCGGATCGTTGAAATGGTGCTCGCCGGATCGATCAATAAAGAAATCGTCTCGGCGATTAACCAAGCGGGCGGGCGGGCGGTCGGCCTCAGTGGCAAAGACGGAAATCTCATCGGGGCGAAAAAACTGGTGCGAACCAAACGCGATGAACATTCAAATATTGAAAGGGTCCTCGATTTGGGCCTGGTCGGTGAACCGGATCAGATCGACCCCTATATTCTCGATTGTTTTAAAAAATCTGACATTACGCCGGTGATTGCGCCGATCGGCGTTGGCCCCGACGGTGAAACCCTGAATATCAACGCCGATACGGTGGCCGGAGCCATTGCCGCCGCCCTGAATGCCAAACGCTTGATCATGTTGACTGACGTCAGTGGCGTTCTCGACAAGTCAGGCGATCTGATTGTTGAAATGGCCGCCGACGAAGCGCGGGCGGCAATCGCCGACGGCACGGTGTCCGGTGGCATGATCCCCAAGGTGGAAACCTGCTTAGATGCCGTCGACCGAGGCGTTGAAGCGGCTGTGATCAGTGATGGTCGCATTCCCCATGCGATTTTGGTCGAGTTCTTTACTCCCGGGGGTGCGGGAACGATGATCAAAGCGACCGATCAGGCACCGGAATAACCCGGTAATTCGCGGGAAACGCGCTGACGGCTGAACGTTTGGTCGTCGCCCCGGTGAGCGGGCAAAGCTGTCGCCGGTAGGGCTGGCGTGAAAAAATATCTCCATAAGACATCAATTTTTAACATGCTTTAATCAAATCTTCGGGGGTAATGTTACACCTTAGTCCTTAACCGTGAGCAGCCAACCATGAACAATCCCGAAGTGAACCTAAATTTTACCCGCGAAGAATATGCGATCCGCCTGGACAAAACCCGGGCCGCCATGGAGGACCAGGGGATCGAGTTGTTGGTGGTTACCGATCCGAGCAATATGGCGTGGTTAACCGGCTACGATGGCTGGTCTTTTTATACCCACCAATGTGTTTTGCTGACCGGCTCCGGTGATCCGCTGTGGTTTGGCCGAGGCATTGATGCGGCGGGGGCCCTGCGCACGACCTACCTGGCACCAGACAGGATCATCGCTTACGCCGATCATTATGTGCAGTCGACGGAACGTCATCCCATGGATTATCTTTCTGAAATCCTCACGGACCGGGGCCTGGGGGCGCTGCATATGGGGCTGGAAATGGATAACTATTATTTTTCGGCGGCCTGTTACCGGTCCCTGCTCAAAAATTTGCCAAACGCAAAATTTAAAGACGCAACGGGGCTGGTGAATTGGCAAAGGGCGGTAAAATCGCCGCAGGAAATTACCTACATGAACCGGGCGGCGCGGATTGTTGAAGCCATGCATGCGCGGATCTTTGAGATCATTGAACCGGGCATGAAAAAAAATCTGTTGGCGGCCGAAATTTATCATACGGGCCTGGTCGGTGCCGACGGTCATGGCGGCGATTATCCGGCGATTGTGCCGATGTTACCGAGCGGCATGGATGCCACCGCCGCCCATTTGACCTGGGATGACCGGCAAATGAAGTCCTGCGAGGGTACGTTTTTTGAGATCGCCGGCTGCCACCGGCGTTACCATTGCCCGCAATCGCGTACGGTTTATCTCGGTCCGGTTCCGCAAAAATATCTGGCTGCGGAAAAGGCCGTTCTTGAGGGCATTGAGGCGGGGCTGGATAAAGCCAAACCCGGCAACCTGGCCGAAGATATTGCGGCAGCATTTTTTACCACCCTGCGAAAACATGGGTTTGAGAAGGACAATCGAACCGGATATTCCATTGGCATGTCCTATCCGCCCGATTGGGGCGAGCGGACGATCAGCCTGCGGCTGGGCGACAAAACGGTGCTTGAGCCGAACATGTGTATCCATTTTATGCCCGCCCTGTGGCTTGACGACGGTGGTCTGGAAATAACCGAACCCATACGGATCACCGACCGGGGTGCCGATTGTTTCACCACAACGCCCCGGCAATTAATGGTTAAAGCGTAGGTTATGAGAAATACCCCACGGTCACCGGTCACGACGGATATCGATTTTGAAACACCCGGTATTCAACATGGCCATTTAAATTTACCCCATTCCCATGATAGTTCGGCCTGGGGTTCGGTCCTGATCCCGATCAGCCAATTCAAAGCGGGCGATGGACCGACCGTTTTGTTAACGGGTGCCAATCATGGCGATGAATATGAGGGCCCGGTCGCCCTTATGGATTTGGCCAACAGCTTAAGTCTGGATGAGGTTTGTGGCAGGATCATCCTTGTGCCGATGATGAACTATCCGGCTTTTAAGGACGCTGCCCGCACCTCTCCCATTGATAAAGGCAACATGAACCGGGTTTTCCCTGGCAATCCGATCGGCGGGATCACCGAAAAAATAGCCGACTATTTTCAACGCACGCTACTGCCCCTGGCGGATTTTGTCCTCGATATTCATTCCGGCGGCAAAACCCTGGAATTTGTGCCTTTCGCCTGTGCCCACCGTTTATCCGACAAGGACCAGGAAAAACGCTGCGTCGAAGCCATGCACGCCTTTAACGCGCCGTATTCTGTGATGCTATTGGAAATCGATGCGACCGGTATGTATGACACGGCGGCCGAGGATCTCGGCAAGGTTTTTGTATCAACGGAACTTGGCGGCGGCGGCAGCGTCAGTATATCGACCGCACAAATTGCCAAAAAAGGCGTGCGCAACTTCTTAAAACACGCGGGCGTTTTGTCCGGCGCACCCGAACGACAGGCCTCGCTCGCGCTCGACATGCCCGACCAACGCTGTTTTCTGACGTCGAAACACGCCGGGTTGTTTGAACCCTGTGCGTCGCTTGGTGACCTGGTCGACAAAGGCGACGTCGTCGCCCGCATTTATAATGTGGAACGTACTGGGGCACCGGTCACGGAATATCGGGCAAAAATCTCAGGGGTTTTTGCCGGCCGGCATTTCCCGGGCCTGATCAATGTCGGCGATTTTATATGTGTTGTCGGCGTCCCTCAGGAGTGAGTGGCATGTTCCAGGTTGTAGATCAGCCGTTCCAGCGAACCGTCGTTTTTCATCTGTTTGATGAGCCTATCAAATTTTGGCATCAGCGTTTTGTAAAAAGG
Organism: Rhodospirillales bacterium; assembly: GCA_021775095.1. Lineage (GTDB taxonomy): Bacteria > Pseudomonadota > Alphaproteobacteria > Rhodospirillales > Casp-alpha2 > JABMNT01. Next base: position 27,024 of record JAJFII010000046.1, on the reverse strand, counting down.
CGACTTTTTCGAAATCAACAGGGTAAAGGGAATGCTGGCGTAGGCTTCGGGCAGGGCAACCAGGGAATTTCCGAAATCAAGCTGTCGGATGTTGTCCAGAACGACGGCTCTTGACTGAATAAAAAAATCGACCCGGCCCCTCTGCAAAAGCCTCAAACAGTTTTTGACGTCAACCGCATTTTCATACGGAATGGCGTGTTTGGCGTAGAAGTTTTTGCCCCAGTCGTTGCCAAAAATCACACAGCCACGATGATTCTTAAGGTTCTCCACCGCCGGGTCCAGTATCAGGGCCTGATAGGCCGGTGAGGCTTTGCGGACAAATGCCGCAGATATCAGATTGTAGACAACGCTCTCGGACCTTTCTGTATATTCAAGCCGGGCATCAGACGGATAGGTGATCAGGGCGTCCAGGGCGCCGGCTTTAACCTGGGCCTGGGCCCGCTTCCAGGGCAGGCCCACATGTTCCAGCGGAACACCCAAACGTTCCGTGATCAGTTCATTTAACAGATCCGGTAAAATGCCGGCCGTGGTATGATCCGTGGTGATGGAATAGGGTGCCCAATCGGGGCTATAACCGACTTTCAGGGGCTGCGCCCCGGCCGTCGCTAGTGGCGTAAACAAAAAAATCGCAAGACTGAAAAGGACCAGAGGCACGTTTTTTTCCCGAATTTTTATTGCATTTACATATTATTGTATTTTCACCCGGAAAGCAAAGTCCGGCCTCGCTTCGTTCTCTACACGTGGTCGGTTATGTCTGATAATTGATCAGGATCGCCAAAAATCCGCTCCTCCACACTATTCAGGTGTTGCCGCATGGCCTTTGCTGCGGCCTGCGGATCGCGCGCCGTGATCGCTTCAATGATGGTGCGATGTTGTTGCAGTAAAAGCGGCTGCCAGTCGGATCCGGTCGGGGATTTCCGTTTCGGCGGCGTGAATTGGGACCGTCGCGCCTTGTTGATCACCTCGATCAAATTGGCCAGCATGACATTGCGCGACGCCAGACCGATGGTCCGGTGAAAAGTCTCATCCCAGCGTTGCCACGACGTCAGGGTATCGGCAGTCTCGCTTTTACTTGTACATAATTTTAGATAATTGATGTCTTCTTCAGAAGCGCGGACGGCGGCCAGGGCCGCCAGCCGGGGTTCAATGGTCAATCGGGTCTCCATAATATCGCCGGGACTTGCCGACCCCAAGAGGTGAGACGACGGTTCCGGTCGCATCGGTGCCGGGCGGCTGCCGACAAAAGTGCCCTGACCAATGTGTCTGCTGATCCGACCTTCCGCTTCCAGGGCGGCCAAGGCCCGTCGAATGGGGCCGCGTCCCAGGGACAACTCAAATGCCAACTCCCGTTCCGTCGGCAGGCGCGAGCCGTCCGGATAATGGCCTAACTGGATGATTCTGCGCAGATGATTGAGCGCCCGTTGTTCATTTTCCGATACCATTTATCCGACAACCAAACCAATAATTACTAATGGTTAGACCAATTTATATATAAATACATGTTATTAAAAGATAAAATTATATCATTGGGTCGATTGACGACCATTTCGTATTTTGGTTAGGATTACCCCAGACGAAACAGGTTTTTTTATGGGCCGGTGCGGTTTACGTACCTGGCATCGATTTTTACTTGGGAGGGTAAAAGATGAGCTATTCGTGGAAACCAACTCGACGGGATTTTTTAAAGGGTACGGCGGCCGTTGCCGGTGTTGGTGCGGTTGGCCTGCACCCCGGTGCCGGTATCGCCGCAGAAAAATTTCCGGCGCGTAATATCAATGTTATTATTCCAACCCGCGAGGGCGGCGGTGCCGATCGTAATTTTCGGGCGTTTTCCGGAACCTGGAAAAAATACCTGAATGCCAAATTTGAGCCTGGATTTTTCCCCGGCGCGTCGGGCCGGGTCGGTTACGAGGTATATATGGGCAAACGCAAAGCCGATTGTCACAATCTGATCTTTGGCAATATGGGGCCGGAACTGTTGAATTGGGTGGTTAAGGCACCAGAAAATTTTGCCGTCAGTGATTATGTTTATTTTGGCCAGGTTGACACCGACCCGGGTTGTGTTTTCGTCGGCAAAAAAAGCAAGTTCATGTCGATTGACGACATCGTTGCCGAAGGCAAAAAACGCAAATTGAACGTCGGCACCAGCCGCATGGCACATCCGGCATCCGTCGGTATTCTGGCGCTCGGTGAAAAAGTTGGCGTTGAATTTAATCTAATCCCCTTGTCGGGCGGTAAAAACACCATTGCCGGGGCGGTCACGGGTGAAGTCGACTTTAGTGTTCTGACGTCTGGTTCGGTTGCCGCAAAACATAAATCGGTACGCACGCTTTTGGTCTTCGATGACAAAAACAAGCTGGGTGATCGATTGGATAATGCGCCGACAATGAACGATCATTTTGGCATGAAGACCCCACCGTTGCTCTCGGCCCGGGCTTTTGGCATCCATAAGGCGGCAATCGACAGCTATCCGGATCGCTTCAAAATTCTGCAAGATACCTTCAAACAGGTATTTGACGATCCGGAATTCATTACCGCCTACAAAAAGGCCAAGGGTGAAATGGCCTATTTGAATCCGGGCGGCATCGAAGACTGTAAAAAATACACGGATGCCATTCTCGAGATCGGCGAACGGTATAAACCCCTGTTGAGTGGCAAAGCCTAAGCCGGAGTCTAAGCCCCGGCGTCGCGGCAGCCGATCAAGCGCTGGTTACCGGAGTTCTGTCGCCCAGGCGACAGGGCCGCCGGGCCGCCGGTAGCGATCATCTGTCGGCAATGCGGGGCTTCCTGCCTGTGCGACCATGAGTGAACATCAAATGAATGAGACCAAACAAAAACGCTCCATCGGGGGGGAGTTGGTATTGCCCGTGGCCGGCGTGCTTTTCACCCTGTATTATTTTTCGACAATTATTGATTCACCGTGGACAGCCCAGGTCAGTGCGTTTTTTATTGGCACCATTTTGTTGTGCCTGTGTGTGGCGCTGTTCATAAAAAACGGCATGGCCCTGGCCCGTGGCGATGCCGCAATGACCTTTCATACCTTGTTTTCACGGCTCGATATTTCGTCTGGCCGCCTGGCCTTGCTGATGATCACCATCGGGTACGCGATTTTGATTGCCTGGGGTGGATTTACCATCACCACATTCGTTTTTTTGTTCCTCGCCATGACGGTCCTCAACAAAGGCAACAGCAAAGGATTTATCGCCCTGCTTTCGGCCGGTTTGTCGCTCGGCGGTTACCTGCTGTTCATCCTGGCTTTTGAAACCCGCTTCCCGCGCGGCCCGTTCGAGACCTTCATGGAACTGGTTTTATCCAATGGAAGTTGATTTTGCATTTTTTGCCGAACTGCTGGTCCACACCCTGTCGTTCTGGTGGGTCATCATCCCAACCATTTTTTTAGGCCTGCTGGTTGGTGCCATTCCCGGTTTCAGCGCGGCCAATACGATTATCATCCTGTTGCCCCTGACCTTGGCTATGGAGGTCGAAATTGGCCTGGTCTTTATGATCGCGCTTTATTGTGCGTCGCGGATGGGTGCCGGTATTCCGGCAATTCTGGTCAACATTCCCGGAACCGCCGGTGCGGCGGCAACGCCCCTGGACGGCTATCCCATGACCAAACAGGGGCGCGGTCAACAGGCCCTGGCCATGTCCTTCGTCGCCTCCACCCTGGGCGGGTTATTAACCACACTGATTGCTCTGGCGGCGATGCCGATACTGGCCGAAGTTGGTTATTATATGCATTCGGTGGAAATGATTGTCGTCATGCTGTTTGGCATTTCTCTGATCGCGACAATCGCCGCCAAGGATACCCTGAAGGGGTTGATTGCCGGATTTTTGGGCCTGATGATTGGATCCATCGGATCCGATGTGGTTTATGCAACGCCGCGCGGCACCATGGGGTTTCTGGAACTGTATGACGGGGTGCCGCTGATCCCGGCCCTGGTCGGCCTGTTTGCCGTTTCAGAGGCCTTTATCATCATCGAAAAATCGTCCATTGTCACCGATGAAGGCCGCGCCAATATGCAGCGACCGGGCTGGGGCGCGACCTTAGAGGGAACGTTTTTTGCACTATCGCGATGGTGGCACATCACCTGGAATTCACTCATCGGTTTGATCATCGGCGTGATCCCGGGAGCCGGGGCTTCCATTGCGTCGTTTGTCGCCTACCAACAATCGCGGACCTTTTCAAAAACCCCCGAGCTTTACGGAACCGGCCACCCCGAAGGCCTTATCGCGCCGGAAGCCGCAAATAACGGGGTCACGTCGGGGACCCTGATTCCCTTGTTGATTTTGGGAATTCCCGGCGGTGCCACGGCGGCGATTATGCTCGTCGTTCTGCAGTACCACGGCGTCAATTTCGGCCCCAGCCTGTTTTTCGATCAACCCGAACTGGCCTACGGGGTGTTCATGGCGATGGCGGTTACCTATGCCCTGATGATCCTCACCATCCTGCCCCTGTCGCGTTATATGTCCCGCGTGACCCTGGCCCGCACGGTCTATATGGCACCGATTATCATCGCCTTCACCCTGGTCGGGTCGTTTGTCCCGCGGGAATATTTGTTTGATCTGTATTTGGGGCTGGCCTTTGGCGTGATCGGCTATATCGCCCGCAAAACCGGATACCACGTGGCGGCGATTTTGATCGGGGTGATTTTAGGCCCACTGCTGGAAACCTACTTCCTGCGCGCGTTGAAAAAATCGGATGGTGATCTGATGGTCCTGTTCTCCTCGGATTTGGGCAATACCTTGTGGGCCTTTCTGGCGGCTTCAATTGTGTTTCCCATCGTCCTCGACCGCTACCGGCGGCGCAAATCCCGTTCTTCAGCCGCCTAGAAACCGGAACCCATTGACATGCAGAAAACCATAAACTTCGAGCTGGCGAAAAACATCAAACGGATCGGCCATTTGGATATCCCCGGTGGCGGCCAAGTCGTGGTCGACGGCGGTTATGCGTTTGTCGGACATATGAAACCGCCCCATGGCACGTCGATTATCGATGTTTCGGACCCGACCCGACCCAAGGTGATTGCGACGGTCGAATTAGCCGATACCTACTCGCACAGCCACAAAGTCCGGGTCGTTGGCAATTTGATGTATACCAACGTCGAGCAGAATAACCGCCATCATTTACGCCGGGGCGACAAATTGCCGGAAATCCGCCAGCGCCTGAGCGCCGCCCTTGGCCGGCTACCGACCGACGCGGAGGTTGCCGCCGACCTGGGGGCGCGGGCGTCGGAAATTGCCGAACTGGATGCAGCGCGGGTGCGTGGTTATGACGCCGGTGGTTTTCGCATTTACGATATTTCCGACAAATCGGCACCGCGTCTTCTGAGTGATACCAAAACCTTCGGGTTTGGCGTCCACCGTTTTGATGTGGATGAAAATTACGCCTACATTTCGACGGAAATGGAAGGTTTTATGGGCAACATTCTGGTCACCTATGATGTCTCCAAGCCGGAGGCGCCGGTCGAAGTCTCGCGCTGGTGGATGCCTGGCCAGCACCTGGCCGGTGGCGAAAAACCGACCTGGAGCGGATATAAAAACCGCCTGCACCACGCCATGCGGGTCGGCGATGAACTTTGGGCGGCTTGCTGGCACGCCGGTTTCCGGGTTTTGGATGCCTCCGATATGACGGCACCCCGGGTTTTGGGCGGTCACGATTACCATCCGCCGTTTCCCGAGCCAACCCATACGGTCATGCCCCTGCCGGGATTGTTTGACGGTCGCCGCATCGCCGTCGGTATTGACGAGGAACACGACCATCGGGCCGGTGCCTTGCACGGTTTCATGTGGGTTTTTGATGTCACCGATATGCACAATATTTTTGCCCTGTCGGCGTTCGATGTGAGCGAGATGGACAGCCCCTGGAGCCGCGCGCCGGGGCGCTTTGGGGCCCATCAGTTCCGTGAAAAAATGCAGTCAAATCTGGTTTATTTAACCTGGTTTTCCGGCGGTCTGCGGGTCGTCGACGTTGCCGACCCGAGCCGACCAACGGAAGTCGCGCATTTTATTCCCGAGCCCGTCGGCGACCAACCGGCACCCCAGTCGAATGACTGCGACGTCGACGACACCGGTTTGATCTATCTATTAGACCGAAACATCGGATTGGATATTTTGGAAATGTCCCTATGAATTTGCCCCTATCGAAGATTGAAGGAGACCACAATGCCGGACAATGACCTGCTGGAGCCAAGCGTCGACCCGAAGAAAAAAGCCATCGGAATTCGCCGGGTTTCGGCCCACAATGAAGCCTCGACCCGAACCGTAATGATGGTTCGCGACCACGTTTTGATCACTGATGAAAAAGCCACAAATACCGGGGCGACGCCCCTGGAAATGTGCCTGTCGTCGCTGATGGGATGTGAGGGTGTGATTATCAACCGGTGCGCCGAAGCCATGGGGTTCGCCTACCGTTCGGTTGAAATGGAGGGCGAAGGCGAGGTTGATCAGCGCGGCTCGCGCGGTGTGCATGGGGTGCGGCCCTATTTTAACTGGGTTAAACTGAGAATTCGGGTATACAGCAACGAAACGGAAGAACGCTTTGCCAAACTGACAAAAAACGTCGAATACCGCTGCCCGGTTATGAACCTGTTTCGTTCCGCCGACGTGAAAGTCGATGCGGAATGGGAATTGCTGCCCGAATAACACGGGGTAATGCCGGTTATCGGGCGGCCCTGTTTTTCTATTCAATTTCTAAAGACACCAAAAAGTGAGATACCCTATGGCTTATGTAATTATACCTCCGCTCCAATCCACATTACCGGTGCGCGGAACCGACGAACTGTTCCCGATCCACCGGATTTACTGTGTGGGCCGCAATTATGCCGCCCATGCCCGGGAAATGGGCCATGACCCGGACCGGGAACCGCCGTTTTTCTTTCAAAAAAACCCCGACACCCTTGTCCCTGACGGCGGCAACTTTCCCTACCCGGATAAAACCGAAGACGTCCACTTCGAAGTCGAACTGGTGGTTGCTCTGGGACAGGGTGGCAAAGACATTGCCGAGGCCGACGCCTTGGATTGTGTCTATGGATATGCGGTTGGTCTGGATATGACCCGCCGCGACCTGCAGGGCGTCGCCAAAAAATTGGGCCGCCCCTGGGAAATAGGCAAGGCCTTTGAAAACAGTGCGCCCTGTGGCGAAATTATGCCGGAGCGGGAGTTCGGCCACCCCACCGATGGGCGGATCTGGCTCGATGTGAACGGCGAAACCCGCCAGGACGGCAATATCAACCAGCTGATCTGGAACATTCCCGAAACCATTTCCTATTTGTCCGGTTTGTTTACCCTGGCACCCGGCGATTTGATCTATACCGGTACCCCGTCCGGGGTCGGTGCCATCGTCAAGGGCGATGTCATGAAAGGCACCGTCGAAGGGGTCGGCGAGATCACCATTAACGTCACCTGACAATAAATCGCTCGCAAACAAACCGCCGCCGTTAAATCGGCGGCGGTTTGTTGTCAGAATATCTGACCTGGCTGCAACGGTGTGACCCTATACAGTCTCGTCAGGAATAAGAGTTACAACGGCGCGGTGTCCCGTTGCTTCGGCGTATTTTTCGATACTTTTATAGCTTGGTTTCTGGCGCCCACTTTCCATTCGCGCAATCGCAGTTTGTTTGGTGCCCATACGTTGGGCAACTTCTTCTTGAGTTAGGCCAGCTTCTTTTCTGGCTTTAATGAGCATATTGACTAGGGCGAATTCTTTGTTCAGGGCGGCATGCTCTGCGCGGACTTCCGGGTTCTTCAACAACTCTTTTTTGAGGTCACTGAATTTGCTCATAGGTTCGCATCCTTGGCTCTCTTAATTGCACTATCCAAATAACGTTTTGGTGTCTTTTGGGGATTTTTATGGAAGACAAGTAAGATTGTCAGTTTTGTCCTGTTGTTATTACATACAAACCACGGCCTATGCCGCTTTTACTCTTTGCCCTTATCTCCCATATCTTTCCGCCAACAGGCGCATTATGGGGGCACCAACATCACGGGGTCCATGTTCCTCAATGAGATCGATGATTTGGATAAACCTCGCCTGTATATCAGCAGGCAGGGCTGCAATCTCTCTATCGACGACCGTGTTCAGGGTTTCAACAGTCCACGTCATGATTATAACATTTTTGTTCTATTTATGCAAACTGGTTTGCGGATCCTTGAGGACCGTGGACTTTAATCTCGTGATGAAAATGAATCACCAAAAAAATAGGCAATCGTCTGACATTTATCGACAAGTTGAGGTTTGGGAAATGCTGGACGACGCGTGTGTAAAAGACTGAAGGGGCTTTTGGAAGGCCATTGGGTAGCCGCAAAGTATTTGCATAAAGTTCCGAGGAATAACCTGAGCGGAGCGATCTAACGGTTGCTCCGTTCTTTTATCTCGCTTCGGACAGGTTGAAATTTCGGGGTGACCGTCGAATGTCGGTCAGTCCCCACCGATTAAATAATTGGACGAGAACGGCCTGGGTGCGGGGTGAGATTAGACAATTTTTGCGATAATTTTAACGTTTGGTGATAATGAGTTTTATCCGGGCTTTTCGTTTTCCCCAACAAACCCGTCAATCGCCGCCCGGGCCGGGGCGGCGGCGGGGCCGGCGATTTCGGCCCTTAAATAGATGATCGTCAGGGTCAGGGCGCTGAGGGCGGTTTGATCGCCCCGTCGGCGGGCCTCCTTGTGCAGGCGCTGGTAGTCGAACAGGGCGCGTTTTAAGTCGATGGCATTGGTGCCATATTGGCCATGGGCGCGTTTTATGTGATCGCCGATCAGGGTGGTTATCTCCGCCACCCGCTCGGGCCGAAACAATTCCACGGCGTGGGTAATGATCTCAGGCGCGTCGCGGTTGAGTTGGCGGGCTTCCATGGCGGCGCGGTAAGTCAAGAACCAGCGGAACATCAAATATCTTTCTTTTTCCCGGGTAAAAATTGTGCCGGCGGGGGTGGTGACGACCCTAGCAAATTTACCGGCTCGCGAGCCAGCTTTGCTTTACGGTTTGATGACCCAGGTTTCGGCCTCGGCCGCAGCCCGCCATTCAAGCATCTCGGGGCTGCTCCAGACCGCGTCACAATAGGCCGCCGCCGTTTCCGGCAAATCCACCTGGTAGGTTTTAAAGCGGGCGACAACCGGGGCAAACATGGCGTCGGCAATGGTGAAGGAGCCAAACAGAAAGGCACCCGCCTGGTCATAGGTCGCCCGGCAGGATACAAAGATTTGGGTGATCCGGTCGATATCTTTTTGCACGCCCGGTCCTCGTCCATGATCGGGGTAGTGGTTTTTTATATCCATGGGCATATGGGTCCGAAGTGCTGCAAATCCGGCGTGCATTTCGTTGGCGACAGCGCGGCATTGGGAGCGCGCCGTTTTGTCCGTCGGCCACAGCTGGGCCTCGGGGAAGGTTTCTGCCAAATACTCGCAGATCGCCATGGTTTCCCAGATGACCAGACCGTGATGTTTTAAAATGGGCACAAGACCGGCCTGTGAATGGGTTAGGATGGTTTCCCGACTTCCCGGCACCGACAATTGAACCATTACTTCGTCAAAATCCACAGCGCAGCGTTTCACGGCGATCCAGGCCCGCAGGGACCAGGAGGAGTAGTTTTTGTTGCCAATGACAATTTCGAGGTCTGACATGGTTTAAGTCCTTCAGGGCGGGTAAAACAGGTAGTGGGAAAATACCGAACGTAAGATGGTTTTCAAGCCCGCGTTTTACCGTCATCCTGTGACCAGTCCTCTTTTTGCGCCGGAGCCTCCATGTCTTTTAATCTTATCATCGACCCGCCCGCCGACGTCACCGCCATTCAAATCGTTCGGCGCGGGCATTTTGCCACCTGGAAATCCGCCCTGCCACCGGCCCAGGCGGCCTGGGTGACGGCGAACGGTTTTACCGCCGCTTCCGGCCAGGCCCTGGCCATGCCCAATAGTGATGGTACCATCAGCGCCCAGGTTTTTTTGACCGAAGACCTGCCCGGGCTGTGGGATTGGGCCCGCTTGCCGGGGAACCTGCCCTCCGGGGCCTATCAGATCGACGAGACGGCGTTGGCTGAAGCGGATGCGGATAACGCGGTTTTGGCCTGGGGCCTGGCGACCTATATCTATGACCACTACCGGCGATCCGAGCTCGAACCGCCGCGTCTGGTTTATCCCAAGGCCTGTGATCGTGCCCGGGTCGATGCGGCACTTCGCAATACCTACCGGGTCCGCAACCTGATCACCACCCCGGCCAACGATCTCGGACCGGAGGAACTGGCGATGGCCGCCGAAGAGGTGGCGCACGCCCATAATGCGGATATTTCGATCATCGTTGGCGACGATCTCCTGACCCATAATTATCCGGCCGTTCATGCCGTCGGCCGGGCCCATGACCGGGCACCGCGGCTGATTGACATGCGCTGGGGCGACCGCAAGGACCGCAAATTGACCCTAGTCGGCAAAGGGGTTTGTTTTGATACGGGTGGCCTGGATCTCAAACCGGCGTCGGGAATGGAACTGATGAAAAAGGACATGGGCGGCGCCGCCAACGTTCTCGGGCTTGCCGGAATGATCATGAGCGCACAAATGCCGGTGTGCCTGCGGGTGTTGATCCCGGCCGTTGAAAACAGCGTATCAGCAAACGCCATGCGGCCCGGTGATGTCCTGGAAACCCGCAAAGGACTGACCATTGAAATCGGCAATACGGACGCCGAGGGACGGGTGATCCTGGCCGATGCCCTGTTTGAGGCGGCCAGCGAACAGCCCGAGGTGATCATTGATTTTGCCACCCTGACCGGCGCTGCCCGGGTCGCCCTGGGAACGGATATTCCGGCGTTGTTTGTAAATAATGACAACCTGGCCGAACAGATTCTGGCGGCGTCGGTGGCGGCCGAGGACCCGCTTTGGCGGATGCCCCTGTGGGCCGGATATCAAAATCTTATCCGCGGGAAAATCGCCGATATCACCAATTCTCCGGCGGGTCGTTTCGGCGGTGCAATAACGGCCGCCCTGTTTCTAGAGCGGTTTGTCGAGCCCGATATCGCCTGGGCCCATATCGATCTGATGGCCTGGAACACCGTATCGACGCCCGGCCGGCCGGAGGGCGGTGAAGCCATGGGAATGCGGGCAGTGTTTAAGGCCCTGGAAAAACGCTTTGGCCAATAGGACGGGGTCACCGATACCAATACCTATAATTTTGTTGCCAAACCGGTTCAATTCGCCTAAAAGTTCCGATACCGAAATGAAATTTACCAATCGAAGGGTTGCGTTTCATGGCCGTAGAATTTGATGAATTAAAGGCACTTGATATCTGGCGGCGGGCAATCGTCGAAAGTGTCAGACTGGACGCGCCGGACCTTTCGGCGCGCCAAATGTCGTTGCTGTTGACGGTTTATTTGACCCAGGCCCCGCATACGGTTCGGGGCCTTGCCGATCTGTTAAAAGTTTCAAAGCCGGCGATAACCCGCGCCGTTAATCGGTTAAGCGAGCTCGAGCTGGTCCGTCGCAAACCCGATCCCGCCGACAAACGCAGTGTTCTTATCCAGCGCACGGTCCGCGGCTCGGTATTCTTGCGGGAATTTGGCGAATTGATTGTCGCCGCCGCCCAGCAAGAAGCGGCGACCCGCGACAGCGGGCTGCCGCACCGTTATTAACGGCTGACGGCAGGGTGGCCAGGCAACGGGTGGGCCGCTCAGGCGTTCAGAGACCCGTGCCGGTTGGACAGTCTGAAGCGGCTCAGATAGGTTGGTAAAATCGATTCGGCGGTGGTAGGACGAAGGCCCAGATCGGCCAATCCCTTGGCCCCCTTTGCCATTATATTGTCGGTTTTCATCAAGATGACCTGATCCCTTGTTAACAGGGGTTTGGGCATGAGCTGCAAAAACAAGGCGTAGAACTCGGCAACAAAAAACGGAATTGGAACCAGCATCCGCTTGCGGTTGGTATAACGCAACAGCATCTCCATCAACTGCTTAAAGGAATATACGGTCGGTCCCGCCAATTCATAAAGCTGTCCCTGGGCCGCCGCTGTCTCCAAGGAAACCATGATCGCATCGGCCACATCGCCGACGTAGACGGGCTGGAAGCGGGTGCCGCCGTCACCATAAAAATTAAGTTTAAAACCGCTCTCGGTTTTTTCCATTTTCGGTACCATGGGGCAGCCAAAGACCGGCAGAACCGGGGTGAACCGCGACAGACCGGCAAACAAATTAAAAAACCCGTCCTCCGGTCCAAACAACACACTGGGGCGCAGGATAACGGCCTTGGGAAAGGCCGTTTTGACGGCCACTTCCCCGGCCGCCTTGGAACGGGCATAGGCCGACTGGGAAGCGCTGTCGGCCCCCATGGCGGACATATGGACGAAGGATTTAACGCCGGCGGTCGCCGCCGCCTGGGCAATCGTCTGCGGCCCCAGGGCGTGCAGGTTCTCGAAACTGTTACGACCGGTCTCAAACAGGACGCCAACCAAATTGACCACCGCGTCGGCAGCGGCGACGGCGGCCGCCACATGGTCCGGGCGGGTAATATCGCAACACCAGGGGACAATCTGGCCAACGTCGCCCGCCGGTTTAAGCGTCAATGCACTTTCCAGATCACGCACCGCCACCCGAATTTCCCATCCTTTTGCCGCCAAACGCCGAACCAGATGGCGTCCGATGAACCCGGACCCACCAAAAACGGTAATTCTAGCCATAAATTTTCTCCCAACGGTTCCACAACGGGGCTGCGCCCATTGTCCCGGGTATCGGAGGGCAAATGCCCGAATTCCGGGCGACACTCCCCGTCCCATAATCCTAGGAATTACATGGCAACCGGGCAAGCGTCAACCTTGCGCTTGCCGTCACCAACAATTGCGGTTGACAATGCACCTGATCGTCAATAATCACTAGGCGTCGGTTCCCAGGAATTTACTTCTGACGAACCGCAAGCCCAGGTGGCGGAATTGGTAGACGCGCAGGCTTCAGGTGCCTGTGGCCGCAAGGTCGTGGAAGTTCGAGTCTTCTCCTGGGCACCAAACCTTTGTCAACGGGCGGAGGTTGTCGGCTAACCCACTGAAATATTTAGGTCTAGGGTTTTCCTCAACAATAGCCAAATCGAGTTTGTAGCTCGATTTGTAGCTAAGTCGAGGATTTGAGCATGCGCGCCTTGCACCTGAAACAAATCGGTACTGTCTGGCATTTTCAACGTCGAGTGCCGAAAAAATACAATGATATCGAAAAAAGAACCCTGATTCGCTTCTCGCTCAAGACACGGGATTTCCAGGAAGCGAAGATTTTAGCCGCTCAGCAAACCCAACATTTTGACCGGATATGGGCTGACTCTCTGGACAGAGGCGTGTCGCTTGCATCTGAAGACAGCCAGATCCGCTACACTGCGGCAAAAGCTGTCACGCAGGGTTTGCAATTGGACAATCTATCGGCTGGAGAAATCTCAGACGAACAGCTTTTAGCGCGTCTGCGCATGTTGATCTTGGGTGAGAAGACCGTGGGAGAGCAACAGGCCGTGCTTGGTCTGGTTCCGGTTCCTGAACTTTCTCTTGGGCAAGCATTTGATCGCTTTTGGGAGCATGTGCGTGACGAATGGATGGACCAGAGCAAGGACCAACGGCGAGGGAAACGAAATGTCTATCTCAAGGCCATTAGAAATTTCGAGAAGGCTGTGGGAGCCATGCCGCTCCACAAAATTGAGCGCAAACACGCCCTAGAGTATCGTTCCTGGTGGCTGGTCCGTATTCAGAAAGAGGGCCTGAAACCCTATACCGCCAACCGCGAAATCAACAGTCTGCGTCGTCTGATCACCATCAATTTTGATATCGACAGCATTGAACGGCAAAACCCATTCCACCGGATACGCCTGAAAGACACGCAGGAACGCCAACGCGAACCGTTCAGCACCAAGTTCTTGCGGGATGGATTGCTAGCGCCCGGCGCTCTGGGCGATCTGAAGCCGCATTTGCAAGCCCTGATCAGGATAATGATCAACACCGGTGCAAGGCCAAGTGAGTTACTGGGCCTAGAGCTTTGTGATTTTAATCTGGATGCGGAAATCCCCCATATCCACATTCGTTCCAACAAAATTCACGCACTGAAAACACCCCATTCCGAACGCCTCATTCCTCTGGTCGGCGTATCATTGAGCGCCGCGCGTGAAATCGTCACCGGCGGCGGTTGGGGTAAATGGGCGGGCAAAAATATGTATGCGACCACCATGATCAGCAAACATTTCCGGAAAAGTGGCTTGGTTCCAGACAAAACCCAGAGCCTCTATTCCCTCCGCCATTGGTTCCAGGATCAACTGACCAAGAATGATGTTGTTGACCGCGCACAAGCACAACTGATGGGTCATAAGTTTCAACGCCCCAAATACGGCTTCGGCAAGGACTTAGAAGACCTGAAAGAGATTATCGAGAAATTTTCTCTGTAAGGCCCTGCAGACGATCCAGTGAGGTACGTAGTCCACTTTGAGCGCTATGGAGGCTCAACAGCCGTTGGTGAAGCTTCAGCACTTCTGCTCGCTCACCTTCATCATGCGCTGAACCAAGAAGCCCGGCCAAAAGATGCTCCATGTGTTCCAGTTCATCGGGGGTCAATATCAACATGCCCCATATTTGTTTGGAAACGCTTCATAGTGAAGGGGCTGGGCTCTGCCGATACTTTATCTATGCTTGTTCGTGAATTCCTCAAACTTTGAATAAGATGAGTAACCCTTGCCCTTGTTAATGCGGGCTAGGCGGGTCCTGTTGATACGGCTCTGGAGGTATGAATAGAGTTCTTCCGCCTTCTCCAATGGTAGCAGCTTCCAGGTCGCGCCGAATTTGGAGTCGATATTTCGTGAAATTGCACCGTGACTGAATTTCGACTTTCTTGATGGCTCAGCGCTCGCGAATTTATTATACCGCTTGATTAGGTGTGCCACATAGCGGGAAGCATCTTGATCCGAACCAATTGTGCCGTCTGGGGGCTTGATGTTCGCTTTCTTCCCGCTTCGAATGTTGACGACTTTTGCCTGGACTGCACCTGGACTGTTCACAGCAATGTTTTGTGTTTCTATCGGCCCCTGGTTACTTACGAAAAGGTTGATGAGCAGTTTCGCGGAGTGCAAATCTGTGCTCCGCTCGGAGCGACTCACGTTTTTTTCGTGCTCATGTTTCATCCCCTCAAGGATATCGACCGTATAAATTTCCGGTTGCATGTCGATGGCGGCGTGGTGGTCTCTGCAAAGTAAAATCAGATTATCGTAAGCACGTCGCTCATTGTCGCTCTGATTAGGGTCATAACGCGGCCCTCCGGGGCTGGCCGCTCTGATATGGCAAATTTCTCCGTCCACCGTCCCATTTTGGTTGATAA
Organism: Rhodospirillales bacterium; assembly: GCA_021775095.1. Lineage (GTDB taxonomy): Bacteria > Pseudomonadota > Alphaproteobacteria > Rhodospirillales > Casp-alpha2 > JABMNT01. Next base: position 11,718 of record JAJFII010000046.1, on the reverse strand, counting down.
TCCGGCGATGACATCCGGGCTGGGCACAGTAATTGTTGCACAGCGCGAAAAGCTTCTTGATTGTTTTTTGTGTTGGTCGGGCCAATTTCGTAACCTTTTAAGTAACACCTAATCTCACGCAATGTGGATGATGATACGAGAAGTACTATTCCAGACGCTACGCACCGTAAACTGTAAACCCTGCCCAATAAACAGGGTGGGCAAATGGCCGATTATTTTTATCGGCATTGGTGATTTTGCTGAGCTCGCCGTCTTGGTTGCTAATTCGCACCTGGCTGGATATCGGGACCTGCATTCCCTCACCATATAATTCTAAATTTGTGGCACGTTTAAGCCATAATTGCGAAACTCGAAGCGCTTCTGATGGAGGTAGGTCTTTCGTTAAGCCCTCATAAAATCGCCCCATGAGGAAGCTGGTTGCTCGGTCATCCACGGGCCAAAGCGTACTGATAACAGCCTTTGCGCCGGCGTGAAGAAACGCCAGTTGCAGGCCAAAGGTTTCATTAGGCATGTGTTCATAGTCTGTAATGCCACTTTCGCACGATGCCAAAACGACAATTGCACCGGGATGTAATTTTACGTTCTCAAGGACATTTCTGAACGACAGTTTTCCACCATTAGCCAGCCGTATTCCTCCGTCATCGAAATAATTCCAGCCATATTCCCCATGGCACGAAAAGTGGATAAGATCGAACCCAGTCCCGTCTCTAAGGGTGTCGATAACGGTCTTTTGGTCAGCTTGTTCGCCAACCAGTGTTTGATGGTTTGGGAAGAGTTGTGTCAAAAAATTCCGTTCGCTCTCGGTACCATATAGGCATTGCTCGGGATCGCTCACGAGGAACAGGCTGGGGTTTCCCCGCTGTTGTTCTTCCTGCCGTGAGAGATACGTCGCCAGGTCAGTGGTGTAGATAATTTCAAACTCATCCAGAAGGCGGCGCATGTCATCTCCGGGATGGGTCACAGCGTGCAGAGGAAACAATGAGAGTAAACCGCTGGGTGCCACGACTAATTTTGTCTTGCCATTTTCTCGAAGCCCATCAATGATTGGCGCAAGTGTTCTCGACAACAACGAAAGAACGTCTTCCAACCCGGCTTGAAACTGAGGAGTTTCGGTTATGCCTACATCGGCATATTTGCGGTAAGCCTCGCCCCAAGATTTTAGAAGGTTTTGATGGTTGGCACGTCCGAATAACTCAAGCTGGATCGCAGAAATTCCTTCTCGTGTAACGATGAAAGCCAAGCTCAGTTCATCGACCATGGGCATGGTGAACTGAATATAGGCTTCATTTGCTCCAAGTGTGCGGGCATCTTGAAATTTTTTCAAACCATGCTCGACAATATCCGCAGCCCGTAGGAAACGAGACCGTGAACGACAGGCAAAAGCGAAGGCGATTCTGGTCTTGCCCTGCTGGTTGAGCGCCAGCGTGCCCAAATCATTGAGCACGGCGATAGCCTTTATCAGGCGTGTGCGCTCATAGATGGATTTCCCATGCCGTAAAGCATCATCGCTCAGATTGAGCACCTCCTCGGCGATTTCGGAAACGGACGGCCAGTCATTTTTCGCCATGTAAACCGAGGCCTGGTTCGCTTTTGTCCGAGTCCAGTAATCGGGAAACGCCTCCCGACTGATCACGCTTAAGGCCGTTTTATTTACCTCTTCGGCATAATCAAGAAGTGGTTCATCAAAATCACGATGGAGTTCAATGCAAACAGCACCAAGATTGACGTGAATGGAACCGAAGTTGTCTACAGACCGATCACCGCAAACTGTTAGCGCTTCTCGCAGAACTTCCATGGCTTTCAGCATATTTTTTCGCCGATGTCCCTTCCGGCGCGCCCTGTACGCATTTGCGAGATTGATGTGAAGATCAATCCAGGTTTGGCGATTCTCATGTGGATCAATGAGAGGGAGAATGCGTTTCAAATTCACCAGGGCCTTTTCTGGTTCGGGTTCCGGTTTTTGGAGATAGACGCATGCCAAAGTGATGACCGTTTTTGCATGGTCTTCGGGAAATGTGGATGGGCGAAATACCCTTCGTGCAGCTTGCAAGGCAGTAATGGCGTCTTGACCGTTTTTTACCGGATCACCAAAAATGCGTTCTGATAACGCAGCCCCAAGCCCAAGTTGTGCCATGGCCCACTCCTCCGGGGACAGCCTCTTGGGAAATAGGCTCAATGCATTCTGATAGTGTCCGATTGCCATCTCTACGTTTTCGGCAAAATCCCCAACCTGATCTTCGGCATAACAATGACCCAGGTATACTTGGACATATGCCCAGTCATCCCAGTATTCGGCGTTGGAGAATATCTCTGCGGCAATCTGGAAGGATCTTCTCGCTGACGAAAGTTGATTCGGCATATCATCGTCGAGCAAATCCAGATAGGCCAGCCCGCGCCCGACCTCCAGTCTCCCTCGGTCAATCTCATCTGCGTAGCCGCCGCCCAAGGAAACGGCCTCGTCAAAGGCGTTTAAGGCCTCAAGGTTTCTGCCTTCGCTAACAAATACATCGGCGATATTGGAAAGCGTATTTGCCCGGAGTTCCGGATAATTATCAGAGTTGTAAATTTTCAACGTAGATTCAAAAGCTGAGATTGCCGCCTCGTTTGCTCCCCCAAAAGTCAGTGCTGAGCCAAGGTTGTGTTGAAGCATTGCCCAGATAATAGGATGGTCTTGCTGAGCAATATTGTCCAACGCATGGCGGAAGCCGGCAATCGTCAACTTGATATCTTCCGGCTCTTCTACCCATGCCGTGTCTCCTTGATCAAAAGGCGGAACAAACCGGATGGCCGCTTGCAGAACCTTCTGGACAGAGATTTCAGATTGACGCTCCACAATCTTCAATCGCCGTTCTTGCTCGTCCCAATCGGGGCAAGGTGAAAACAGTTCTACATACAGGTTTTGGGTTTGCTTCTTGTCCATTCCATGCCGTGTCCGCGAATTCGATACGGAATGTTACGCGGCATTCCCGGCATGCGCGATACGAATCTGTATCTCTGTATCGCCAAGCGTCAGCTGGGCATCTTTCAGGCGGGGGCTGGAAAGGTCCTCAAAGAAGGCGATGAGCTTTAGCGGCTTCTTGGTTCCGGGGAAAAGGATGTGCGTGTTGTTGCCGCCAAGCTGTTTGAAGAAGAGGATGTGGCCTTCGCGATGAACTCTTATGTGCTTCTCGGAAACGTAAGCGGATGCATCGGGCAGCGTACAGCGTCCGAGATACACATATGCGCCGTCCGGAAGATCGAATGTTGTTTCCCGGCCTGTGTTCCGGTTTATGGCGATCAGGCGGGCATGGTATGATTTTGGTGCGGACTTGCCGCATGCGGGGCACTGTTTCGAGTTTTGATCCAGGACGAAAGCGTTGCCGCAACCGTGGACGTGCAACCGCCCTAAGGCGTCGAGGAGCCCGCGTCGCCATGCTTCGGCGTCGGGGCGCTGTTGCGGAGATGTGGAGAACGATTGGCGAAACAGGTTGCACAAACCCTCACCAAGGGCGGCGATGGGGGTTTCGCCTGGCTGCGGTTTGCGTTGCTCCTCGGGCCAGTCGCCGGTGGAGAGAACTTTGTCGAGTTCGCTGGGCGTCGTTGCCAAGCCGTCGGCGGGATAGCGGCCAAGGAGGAGAATGTTGAACAAGACAGCCCAGGAAAAGCGATCACTCATGATGTTGGGCGCAAGTGGTTTCCCGCCGTTCCTCGCGGCACGCAGTTCCGGCGCGATCATAGGGTGCTGACCGATCATGGTCGGCGGCGGGACGGAGCCGTCGGCGATAGCGAAATTATCAAAATCGATCAGGTCCGTCTGACCGTTATCACGCACAAGAATATTTGCCGGCGCGATGTCGCCGTGGGCAATGCCGCGCTGCTCCAGGTTTCCCCAAGTTGCTGCCAGCACCACTGCCATTTCCAGCAGTTCCGGGAAAGGCCTTGGTTTGTCATCCTCAAGGGAAAGTCCGGTGCTGAAGGGGGCCAGATAGTAGAAGGCGGGTTTCCCCCGCGCCGCCGTCATCACCAAGGGTGCGGCGATGAAAGGGATTTCCAAGCCAGCGCCCAAATCGATCAGCCGCCGGGTCCGCTTTTCCGTGTCCGGGGTTGCGGGGAGTTCCTTGGCGATGGCCAAATGACGATTACCGGCGCTCTGGCGGATTTTGTGAACCGTGCCCTGACCGCCCTTGCCGAACGCTGGCGTCAGCACGTTGAACTTGCGACCACTGAAGGTTATTTGTGTGGGCGCGCTCATGACTTTTCTCCGCCTTCGGGCCAAGCGGCAATGGCCAAGGTCATATTGTCAGAGTGGAGAACCGCGCCCGTTTCTTCATCCCTCGCCGCTTCAATATTTTTGAGGAGATGGACGCATAGCTGGTCAGCCCCTCTGGTTCTAATGAGTTCCAGCAAGCGCCAGCGGTCGGTGGCGACCCAGTCCATGTCTAACAGGTCGGACGTGCCGTCCGTCATGGCGAGCACCATACCGCCCGCCTCGACCCGCACGGAGCCTATGCGGGGTGTAAAAGTTTGTTTGGCCGATAGATAGGCCGTTATGATATTTTCCGCTTCGCCAAGGGCATGATGCGGGGCGAGCAGGTTTTGCACCATGCCGTCCTGGTGAACGACGGTCAGGCCACCGTCGCCCAAGACAGCGTAATGGAGGCGGTCGTTGTCGATCAAGGCGACGATGGCCGTGGTCAATCCCGATATCTGCAATTCAGCAAAGGCTTTTTGCACGGCGGTCAAGGCGCTCTCGCAAAGATCAGGCAAGGCTATGCCGTCGGGGTTTCCGCGTTTCAAGAATCTGAGCAAATATTCCGCCGCGAAGTGGGCCGCTTCCCGCCCGCCCGGATGCCCGCCGACGCCATCGCACACGATCATGACGCCGTGGTTGTCATCAAACCGCCAAAGACGAAAGGCGTCCTGGTTTTCCGTACGGACCTTCCCGGTTCGGGTTGCGCCGCCGATCTGGAGTGGGGATGGGGTATGAGTGGAAGCTGCCATGGGTTCGTTACCTTTCTCCAGCCGTTTGCGGATTCGCCTCATTGCTGCCAGCGCCGAAAGCAACGCCACCGCCATAGCAACCAAGGCTGCGATTTGTACAAAGGCATCGGACGAAGGCTCGGGGCTGGGTGGCGGGAGCATTGGAAAATCAAAGAACTCCTGCCCAAAAGACGGCCACGCAGCGAAGAGAAGAAGGATCGCTATCGCTATGACGGCGACGACGTGGTGATTCCGCTTGTTTGGGGGGTTTGCAACAGATTGCGGCGGCGCTTTCATCAATTGTTCGGCCTCCCGGTTCCGGCAGGCAGATACGCAAGCCTCCAGGCGTGCCGTGTAGGGTTTGGAGGGGCGGTAGGGGGTGAATTTTGATGTGGGCATGGGGGTCGTACTCCTTTTTGAGAAATACGGCCTGAATAGGCGGCTTTGGCGATGTTGGCTTGAGGCAAGCCTCTGCCCCCTTCGATGTGTGAAAGGCGTCAAGGGGCAGGGTTCTGCCTTTGGTGGAATTCGTTGTTTTCTGTTTGGATGTTGATACGGCCTCGCGCCGATCAACCCTGGTTTAAGGAGAAGACATATGAAAACCCTACCCATGCCAACCAAAAGCGATGAATTCAACTCCGCCGATATGGAGATGCCTGATGAAATGCCCGAACTCAACATGCCGGTCCGCCGCAAGTTGCCGTCCGGCATCGCCAGCAATGTAAAACAGCACGTCCTTCTTGTCTGTGACCACTCAAGCTCCATGGCCGGAAGTAAAATCGTTGAGTTGAACATGGCCCGCGAAGCCCTGGTCACGGAACTGGCCGCGCCCGAAAACAAGGATGGCTTTCGGGTCAGCGTTATCGACTTCAACGACAAGGCCGAACGATTGAACTTTGCCGAACCGGCAGAGACTCTGAACACGATCCCGTCGGTTGCCGGGGGCGGCACCAGCTTTGAAGCGGCCCTCCGAGAAACGTTGGACGCCGTCCGGGATTTTGCCGCCAAACCCAACGACGAAGGCTGGAATTACCTGCGCCCGGTCATCCTGTTCCTGAGCGACGGCCAATCGTCGGTCAGTGATCATCTACTCATGGAAATCCAGGAGGAAGCACAGATTATCGCCATCGCCTATGGAACCGACGCCAACCAATCGACGCTGGGTCGCATTTCATCCGATGGCACGGTGCAGGTTGTCGGCACAGATGGCGATGAATTGCGCAAGTTCCTGGCCGCTGTCGGACAGACCATGTCGGAGGCCCTTCAAGGGTCGCGCACTTAACCAATGCCAAAGTCACCACTGGGGCATGTGCGCCCGGTGGTGGCTCCTGGAGATTTACATTATTCTACTTTACCGAAAAGGAACTTTCTCATGATGAAGTCACTAGACGAAAAGACCAGCAAAGAAGAACGACAGGCGCACGCCCACAAAAAGGGGGGGCATGTGGGCAAAGCCGTGCATTTCAAAGACACCTTCCAGTTTCTCATACAAATGGGTGTGTTTGGCCGACTCTCGAAGGCGGAAATTGCCAACAATTTATATGTCGATGAAGAGCAGATAGAAACGCCAGCCATGATCAAAGCCGGGAAGTCGCCAACCACGGCAGGGGAACGCCGCCTGGATGGGCTGCGGCATGGTCGCCGGAGTTTCACGGTGCAGGAAGCGGAATACTTTTATACGGCCTTTCGTGATGCCGTCGGTAAGGAATGGGCCGATCAGATTGAGCTTTCAGCGTTCATCAAAACACCTATCAGAAAAACCATCACCAAGCTGGTGCGTTCGGGACTACCGGGGCCTTGGGATAGGCTCGATCCCGTCGCCGCTCTGCGTCTCCTCAATGCGGGACAATCGGACCGGGCGGAGAAGCCGGCTATTCATATCCGAACCGTTTCCCGGTTGCGGATTTCCAACCAGGGCGACGGCTCCTTGAGCGACTTGAAGTCTGTCATCGAAAGCCGGGTTCTGAAACCGGGGAGCGAATTGTACGTGAATATCGAAGGCATTCCCGCCGGCGCTGACTTCCTGGTCCTGGAAGTCGCGGATAAGCCTTTTACCCACTCGGGCTCCAACGAATTTTATCAGTCCCAGGTGATGGGCCACGCCAAGGTCATGACAAAGGCCGGTCGGAAGCATGTCGAGATCGGAAAGGGAGACGCTGGCCCCCTGGAAATCGAATCCATATCTGGAGATTTCGGCTATTGTGTAATCGTCTATCCAAAAGGCTGGGACGTGGAAGAGGCCTTCGGGATCGATCCCGGCAAACGTGATGTTACCGTCGAGGACTTCCGCGAAGCCGTTCGTAAACTAAGGCTGACCATGCTTGATAACGACACGGTTTCCCTGGCCCTGATCGACTATCACGTCCCGGCTTGATGAAATTACCATGAATAAGACGCCTATCCGCCGGCCCGAAAATCCGTATCAATCCCCCATGCGAAAACTCCGGGTTGGCAAGGTCGCTTTTGAAATCGATGAGGAGGGCCAAGTCTCGACGAAAGAATGCGGCGCGCTGGGGCACGAAGAGGAATGTATCCGGCGCGGCGAAGCCTTGATGGCGCTCCTCAAAACCCTGGAGAAAGTCGAGGCCAATCTGTCGGAAGACAAAAAATAGCCCTAAAAATTTGGCGAAACGCCAATTCAAGGATACAATCAAACCATGACAAAACTTCTCGAAAAAGCCATCGAACAAGCCCGTCAATTGCCGGCGGACCGCCAGGACGAGGCGGCTGAAATTCTGCTCAGCGTCGTCGAACAGGACGCATCCGATGCGCCTCGATTGACCGAGGCACAGGTTGCGGAAGTCCGTCGCCGGCAAGCGGACCGGACCTATGCCTCTGATGAGGACGTGAACGCGTTCTTTGCCGCCGCTGGCGCATGAAGCTTGTCTTTCGTGCGGCGGCGCTGGCCGATCTGCAAAACATCCACGCATATATCGCCGAAGACAATCCGGAGGTTGCCGCTGTTGTGGTTCAGCGTATACGTTCAGCCCTAGATCGATTACTACGGTTTTCGCGTTCCGGTCGGATGGGCACGGTGCCCGGCACCCATGAGTTGGTTGTCGCCGGCCTTCCCTATATCGTTGTCTATGAAGTGATGGCGGCGCATGTGGAGATCATCGCCATCTTCCACGCAGCGCAAAACCGCCCGTAAAACTCCGCCGCCGGCTTGCTGAAAAAAGAAAAACAGGTATAAAAACTGGACACCTTATTTTTCCTGCATGCACGACGATTCCCGCCCGGCTGTTACTGACGTTTTCCTTTATTTGCGAAAATCCACCAGCGAGGCGGAAGAGCGCCAAATCCGCTCCATTGATGATCAACGCCAGGATTGCTTGACCCTGGCCGAACGCCTAAACCTGACCATTGTCGATGAATTCATCGAGGCCAGAAGTGCGAGCCGCCCGAACAACCGTCCAGTCTTCAAATCTATGCTGAAGGAACTTTCCTACAAGGACCCGAAACGTCGTCGGGCGGAGGGCATCTTGGCTTGGCATCCGGACCGGCTGACCAGGAATGCGCTTGAAGCCGGGCAGATCATCCAGATGGTCGATGACGAGCAGATCAACGATTTGTTTTTCCCCGCCTATAATTTCCACAACGACACCTCGGGCAAGGAGCACCTGACCATCGAATTCGCCCGCGCCAAGGGTTATACCGACCGCCTGTCGGAGGTCGTTTGCCGGGGCGTCAACGGGCGAGAGAAGGAAGGGGCGATGATTTATCCAGTCAAATACGGCTATCAAAAACGCCGTGAGATACCGGAAAATCCGGCAAAGTGCAGCCTGTTCCCTATCCCGCACCCTGAACAGTTCGATATAGCCAAACGCACGTTTGCCTTAGCGCTGGAAGGGCACGGGGTGCGAAGAATCCACGCGTTCCTGATGGATGAATTCCCTGAGCGCCGGGAACATATACTGGCCCTCTCGACCATGGACCGGGCGTTGCGCGACAGCTTCTATTGCGGTCATTGGGGTATCATGCGGGGAAAAAAGACCGAACGCATCATTGATCTATCGGAAATTACCCTGGCGGACGGCACAACGTTCGAGCCCATCATCTCCATGGCCGAATTCGAGGAACTCCAGGTTTTAAGAGGTGGAAAGCGAACCCATCCCATCAGGCGGAACCAAAGGCGTATCAACCCCTTTCCCGGTCTTGTTCATTGCGCAACCTGCGAGCGGAAAATGTATCCCAGTTACCGGAAAATCAAACGCGCTGACAGCCTCTTTGAGGAGCAATTGGGCTACGAGTGCCAAAGCAAGTCCGAAACTGGTACACGCTGCCTGCAAAGCCGTATAAGGGCCGACGTGCTTTACGGTCATGCCGGCAAGGAAATTGAGGCGGAATTTCCACGCTTAAGCAAACCGGACTATCACCGCTACCTGTTTTCCATGAACGCCTTTCTGGCGCGCAAATCTCAAACGGTAAAACAAGAGGCTTCCCGCATTAACCGCTCGCTTGTGAAGATTCGCGCCGAACGCCGCAAAATCATCGAACAACGCGCCGCCCTTGTCAGCGCCAAGGCTTATGACAAGGATTCCAAGGCGCACTACGAATCCCGTCTAAAGGAGCTCGCCACATCGGAAGAAAACCTCACCTGTTCCAGAACCGAAAACAGCATGAACATTCAAAACCGTGTGATCTCATGCAGAAAATTTCTTGAACTACTAGCAAAGCTGCACCCACTCTGGCTTGCCGCCAATCCGGCCCAAAAAGGCGAAATTTCAAAAATCCTGTTCTTGAACCTGAGCGTGAAAGGCCAGGAAACCCACTCTATAAGCTGGAATCCGCTCATCATGGATGGCCATAAGGAGCGTAATTTAGTGGGTGGTGGGCCTCAAGAGGTTGAACTTGAACCGAGATTTGAGCGCTGGTGGCATGCCTTGGGCGATGCTGGGAGTGCCGTGGTGATGAAGGGGTTGTGCGCGGTGGTTGGGGTGGGGCGGGTGAAGATGGCGGAAAGTCGGCTTGTGGGACATAGGGGCGGATTGGCTTGAACCAGGTTGCGTCTTGTCTCAAGCTGGACGGAGCCTTCTTGATATCTAGAATCTATACCTCTTTTACATTAAGGTTCTGAAATTGTGGTGTTTGCCGTTGTAAATAGGCCATTTTATTTTAGCTATTTGGTACCTTCGTAAACTTTGGAGTGAACATTGATCCGTAAGCGCGATATTGAAACAAAGAAACAGCTCCACTTTGACGTTAGCACTGGCCTAAAGCGGGTCATTGGCCGCGAGTTGATTACTGATTCGGAAGTTGCGATTTTTGAGTTGGTGAAGAATTCATTCGATGCCAAAGCCCGCAATGTACAATTGTACATCGACCATGAACGCATTGTCATTATTGATGATGGCGAAGGCATGTCATATGAGGACATTACAAGCAAATGGCTGTTTGTTGCGTATTCAGCTAAACGGGGAGTTAAACTAGATTATCGCGACCAGATTGCGGAACGCCCATTTGCTGGCAGTAAGGGGGTCGGTAGGTTTTCCTCGGACCGACTTGGAGGTTTCCTTACCCTCCAATCAAAACCCAAGTCAGCCGCAAAAGGGGGAGTTCACAAAGTAGGCGTGAATTGGGATGATTTTGAGGGAGACGACAAACGCGACTTTATCGACATCAAACTGACGTATGATGAGCTACCAACGTTTGATTTACCGACAGGGGCAAAACAAATCAAACATGGCACCATCCTTGAAATAACGGGCCTACATGAAGATTGGAATCGAGAGCGCCTCAAAAAACTAAAGGGTTCACTCACAAAGCTGATAAATCCATTCGGTGCCGAAATCGATAAATTCAAGATGACAATCATTGCTCCTGGTCAAATTGATGCCGATAAGGCGGCTGTCGAAAAAGCAAAAATCAAAGAACCTGAACTTCCTCCCCCACCAAGAGAAATCATAAACGGCCCTATTCAGAATTTTATTTTCTCCACGCTCCAGGAAAAAACCACCTTCATTGAAGTTACACTATCAAAAGATGGTTCACATTTTGAAACGGCTCTCACGGACCGTGGAGAACTAGTATATCGCATACGTGAAACAAACCCACATCCTGCATTGGTTGGTTCTAATTTTCGATGCCAGATATTTTACCTAAATTTATCGGCCAAGCTAACTTTTACACGTAGAATCGGAATTCAATCGACACAATTTGGTTCGGTGTTTCTTTTTAAAAATGGTTTCAGAGTTTTCCCTGTAGGTGAAGACGGTGATGATTGGTGGGAATTAGCACGCAGGAAGCAACAAGGGTACGCACGCTACCTTGGGCCGCGCGAAGTCATCGGGCGAGTTGATGTTACAGGGGATGACACAACGTTTCAGGAAGCTTCGAGTCGAAATCAAGCACTACTTAAAAGTGATGCCTCAGACGCTTTAAGGGCCTTTTTTAGAAAAAAATGCATTATGCGATTAGAGGCATATGTCGTCCCTGTTTCATGGACAGAAAAAGCCGATGGTGACTTAAGCGACCTTTCCCTGATAAACACGGACGCTGGGCGAATTCGTGTTGCCAAAGCCATTGCTGGAATCGTTGATGACCAGGATATTGAGCTATTAGACTACAGTAAGAAACTTATCCAGGTTGCGAACGAGCGATCTGAACAGTTTGAAGAATCCCTATCTAACCTCCGTTCGATTGCCAACAAGGCCAGTGACAGCGCGTTAATGGATAGTGTCGATAAAGCAGAACATCGCTTTATCGAACTTAAGAAAGCAGAAAAAGAAGCCTTAGAAGAGGCAGAGAGAGAGCGACTAA
>JAJFII010000045.1 GCA_021775095.1 Rhodospirillales bacterium | reverse complement strand
CCGGGTATTGTTTGTGATTCCGGATAATTTCCAGGATGACAATGTATTTCCCCTGGGACCCGGTTATTTAGCGGCCTGTTTGAGGCTAGCCAATGTGGAAGTCGAGACCTATTGTATGGATGTTTTTCACTACAGTCTTGAAGAACTCGAGGCGTTTTTAACTGAAAACAGTTATGATTTGGTCTGTTTGAGTTTTATGGCACCGCGTTTCAAACGCGGTGTGCAAGCTGCGTGTAAAGTGATCGAAAGGGCGAAAAACCACGACGCATGGTTTGTCCTCGGCGGATATGGTCCGAGCCCTATCCCTGATTACATCATGAAAACCACCGGAGCCGATATTGTTGCAATTGGTGAAGGTGAAGAAACCATGCTGGAAATCATGATGGCCCGCCGCGGCATGGGTATGGATATCTCTGATATCAAGAGTATTGCCTATCAAAAAGACGGTGAAACAATTGTTAACGAGCGACGTGGCACGATTAAGTATCTCAATGAATTACCTTTTCCAGCCTGGGATTTATTTCCCATGGAAAAGTACACGACTTGCTTGAAGTTTTCTGGCATGGATATGGATGAAAAAGCATTTCCGTTAATTTCCACCCGAGGCTGCACGGATAAATGCACTTTCTGTTTTCGATTGGATACGGGTATCCGCCAGCGGGGCCCGGACGCAGTCGTCGCCGAAATGAAAGAATTGTATGAAAAGTTTGGTGTCACCTACTTTTATTTCTGTGACGAATTGGCGATTGTCTCCAAAAAACAAATCCTGCACCTGACCACCGCCATCAAAGATAATCTTCCTCCCATAAAATTCCGCATGGATTGTCGAGTAACATTATTTGATGACGAAATCGCAATTGCTTTGAAGGAAGCGGGTGCCGTCTTTTTAAATATTGGGTTCGAGTCTTCGTCGCAAAAAGTCCTCGACCAGATGAACAAGCGGGCGACCATTGAACAAAATGTCGCCGCCGCTGAAATGGCCATGAAACATGGCATTGGCATTGGCATTAACATGATCTGGGGCATGCCAGGAGATGACCTTGAATCTCTTCGCAAAAATGCAGAATTTATTAAACGTTTCAACCAATATGATCAGATTCGCACAATACGGCCAGTCACACCTTATCCTGGCTCTCCCCTTTACCACCAAGCCATCCGTGAGGGCCAGTTGACTGGCCCAGAGGATTTCTTTGAAAAATTTAAAAACTCTGATTTATATCTTTGTAATTACACGGGCATTCCGCGGGAAGAAATTTATGCCACTTTGTATGAAGTTAATAAAGATCTGATCTATGATCATTTTGAGAATACCTCAAAAGATTTTGCCGCCGCTGATCGCCTACTTGAGCGATTTTATGATTTGTATTTTAACGGTGTTACCGATTTCAGTGGTCCTCGTCATCAAACAAAAGAAGGTCATTCACACGTGAAGCGACCTGACGCAGGTATAACCATGGGTGTTTGGGATGGGGTCGATTTGGGCGAATCTGCGCAGTATTCCGGCATGTAGGACAATGCTATTTTGCTGATTGCACCTGCTGCGCTGGTGTAATCAGCAAAGCCTCGACTTTCGTAATTTACCGAACCAAATATTAATGACGTTACTTAACTTCCCAGATCTGTTTGGTGATCGATTGCAGTTGGTCGGCCTCGACAGAAGTTCGATACCGCGCCTGCACGTGTATTCGTCGAATCCGAAGTTTTTTGAGTTTTTTGAATTTAGCGCACACACATCTGTTGAGCAGACGGAACTTTATTTCGACAAACTCCAATCACGATCCAATAATATGACTGGTCATTATTGGCTGATCCAGTTGCAGAATCAAAATCTCACGATCGGGACCTTTGGCGTTTTCGACATAGACCTTAGAAAAAGAAGTGCCGAAATCGGATATGGGCTGGATCCTGATTATTGGGGCAAGGGATATTTTACCGAATCCCTGACAGTTGTCATAAACTATTTATTTGAAACCCAAAATTTTCATCGGGTTTTTGCCAAGACCCATTCAAACAACGTGAACTCGATTATGGCACTTGAGAAATATGGATTTGTAAACGAAGGCCGGATGCGTGATTTTTACAAAAGCGACGACAGCGATCAATACTTCCATGCGGAAATTCTTGCTTTGATTGCCGGAGATCGCCATTGAGCGTACCCGCGTTCATTACCGTTCGTTCCACATCGTCCCGACTGCCTGGTAAATGTTTTTTACCCTTTGGTTCCGGCAACGTTCTTGAGCATATCATTCGTCGTACGCATCAATACGGCTTGGATCCCATTGTCTGTACAACAACCGATTCCCAGGACGACAGGATTATCGAAATTGCAAGAAATGAGGAGGCATCTGTCTTCCGTGGGGAACCGGTTCACAAACTGAAACGGTGGGCCGACTGTTGTGCTGAATTTAACTTGGAAGCCTTCCATACAGTGGATGCCGACGATCCGTTTTTTGATGGAAATGAAATGAAAAAAAGTTTTCAACTTTTGATCGATGGCGGCTGGGATATGGTTGCCCCTTCGCAATCCTCTTCCGCCGGCGGTGCCACCGTCGGTTATTCTCTGACCAAGGACATTGTCGACAGGGCCGTTGCACTGACGGACGAAGGCGAAGATACGGAGATGATGTGGTACAGGGTTTCTCAGGTGGCAGGGCTAATAAAAACGATCCTGCCAGAGAGTGTTAAAAACCCCGTCGAAGCGCGGGTTACTCTTGATTACGAAGAGGATTACTGGTTCCTGGCATCGCTGGCACGGATCGTTGGGGCAACGGCAAACCGTCCGGAAATCGATCGATTTCTCCGACGCAATCCGGATTTCGCTAAAATAAACTGGTTTCGAAATCAAGAATGGGCGGACGCCCAAGCCTCAAAAAAGATCTAAATTTGCGTTTCTACAAATAAAGGGAAAATTACGATGGGCGACCCAACACTGGACCCTCATGGGAAATATAATGGCCGTGAAGCGGAATACGTCATGCAAATGCTTAACCGCGAAAATGACGGCGATCCTCGATCCTGGCCGCAACGTTTCGAGGAAGCCTTTGCGAAAAAATTAGGCGTAAAATATGCCGTCGCTTGCAATTCAGGAACTTCCGGGCTCCATATGGCCCTATTTGCCGCTGGAGTAGGTCCGGGTGACGAGGTCATCGGGCCGGCGCTTACGGTTGTCATGGATGCCTATGCGGCAATTCATCTGGGTGCCACTCCGGTTTTTGCGGATGTGGATCCAGACACATTTTTGATTGATCCCGCCGATGTTGAGAAAAAAATCACCCCAAAAACCAAAGCCATAATGGTTGTCTCGCTTGAAGGATTAAGCGTCGATATGGACCCAATAATGGCTTTGGCCGAAAAACATAACCTGATCGTTATTGAAGATTCGGCGCAAACTATATTGGGTACCTATCATGGCAAACAAGCTGGCACCATGGGTCATCTCGGAATGTATAGCTTTGAAAATAAAAAACACCTGACCTGCGGTTCAGAGGGCGGCATGGTTGTTTCAAACGACCCTGAATTAGCAACCCGGGCGCGAAAGTTCGGGGGAATTGGTTATAAGCATATGACGGCGAGCGCTGGCCGGACTCACTTGGCCTTGTCGACGGTTCAGGATCCTGCTTATGAACGTTTTGATACCATCGGTTTGAATTACCGGATGAATGAAATCAGTGCCGCCGTTGGTTTGGCCCAACTTGAACGTATTGATGAAATGGTTCAAAGGCGGCGGACCGTGGCTGGATTTTTTTCTGACGCTACGTCAAACTGCGATTGGTTTCAGGCGCAAACCACGCCCGACGGTTACGTCAATTCCTATTATACCTTTGCCATCAAATACCAGGGCGCTGAAAAACACGGAATCAGCTGGAAAGACTTTTATAATCAATATGTGAATGCCGGCGGCGATGGCTTTTATGGTGCCTGTTTAATCCCTTATCTAGAACCCGCATTGATCGGTCAGACATTTGGCTCGGTTACCTGCGCCAAGGGCCTCTGTCCCATTGCCGAAGACCTGCAAAGTCGAATAATGCAGTTTAAAACCAATTATCGGAATCTTCAAATTGCCCAGGGAAAAGCACAAATCCTCAGTGACCTCATAGACAATATTGGACGGTAATATGACCTCAAATATACGTTTTGGTATTGTCCAAGGACGGCTTACTCAATCACCTCCAGGATGCCTTCAATGGTTTCCACAAACTCATTGGCGCGATGAATTTACCAATGCAGCAAAACTTGGAATTGACTATATAGAACTGATTGCAGACGTCCAACACAACGCGGAAAACCCGATTTGGTCGCGCGCCGGAATCGACGAAATTAAACAACTGGTTAAACAAAATAAGCGAACTCTGCACGCCCTGTGCAATGACTTTATCATTGAGCATAAATTGCCCAAAAACCAAAACACTCTGCAACAGTGCCTGGATGTTGTGGCACGTGGCGGCTTGTTAGGAACAGAAAAACTTATTTTGCCGCTTTTTGAATCCAGCGAACTAACCGCGTCAAATATGGACGACTACATCACCTCCCTTCGGGTCATTGCCGACGCCGCCCATGGGGCTGGAATGACGACCTGTCTCGAAACCATTTTAACGGGGCGTGAGCTGATAACCCTGTTGGATAAAATTGACCGGAGTTATGTTAAGGTTGTTTATGATACGGGAAACCGGGTTGCGTTCGGGCACGACCTACCCGGTGATATTCGATTGCTTGGTGAACGCATCGCGCATGTTCACATCAAAGATAAAAACGCCGAAAATCAGAATGTTCTGCTGTCAACCGGACTGGTTAATTTCGAAAAGGTCTTTTCCGCCCTCCATGATATCCATTACGACGGGCCGTTTACCTTTGAAACCCAACGGGGGGCGGATCCCTTGCGAACGGCCAAATTCAATATGAACTTAGTCGAATTTTTTCATGCAGAAGGAGCCGCTCGTGCAAATTAATAAGGTTTTATTTGTTGGTCTAGGCGGTGCCGGTCAACGACATTTGCGCATATTCAAAGAATTACTCGGATCGGATACACAATTTACAACCTATCGACAGACCCGAACAACACCCCTGTTAAATCCCAACTTCACGGTAAACGAAAAGTCAACAATTGAAAACCATTACGATATTACGGGTTTTGACAGTTTGACGGCGGCCCTGGATGACCAACCAGATTTGATTGTCATTTCAACCCCTTCGTCCCTTCATTACGAGGCCGCTCGGATGGCCGCTGACAAGGGCGTCGGTGTTTTCATCGAAAAACCTTTTTCCCATAACCTAGATGGTTTCGACGATTTTGCAAAATCCATAACATCAAAAAACTTGCCTTTTTTCATATCCTACCAACGGCGTTTTCATCACCTCATACAACAGGCACAGAAAGCTCTTGAAAACGGGGAAATCGGAACGCCTTTCAACGCCGTTTTTAATGTCGCATCCTTTGTTCCCGAGTGGCACAATTACGAAGACTTTCGAAACTTGTATGCGTGCCGCAAAGAACTGGGCGGCGGTGTTTTATTAACTGAAATACACGAACTGGACCTGTGTTTTTGGTTCTTTGGGCTTCCGCTATCGGTAAGTTGTAGTGGCGGAAATTTTTCCAAGTACGATCTGGACGTTGAAGATACAGCACACATTGTCCTTACCTATCCCAAGATGTCGGTCAGTGTGAATTTGTGTTTTATGCAAGAACACAGTCGTCGGGATTTTCAGATTGCTGGCACTGATGGATTTTTACAATGGGACCAGAACGGCAATCAATTGACAATTGAGACCTACGGCGAGCCCCTGGTAAGGAAGAGTGATACCGATTTTTCCAATGATGATATGTTCATGGCCCAGGCTCGGTTTTTTCTTGAACACCACGACCCGGTCGATAATTTTGAAACAATCAAACAAGCACGAGCTTCGCTGGCCATTGTCGAAGCGGCAAAAATTTCGATGCGCGAAGGCCGAACTGTAACCCTTTCCAAATAACACTGAAAGTTTTTACTTATGGGTAACGCGATCGATAATTTTTCCCTAACCGACAAAGTTTGCATTATTACCGGTGGCGGTGGTTTACTCGGTGAACGAAATGCCGACGCGATATCTGAGGCTGGGGGGACACCTGTTCTGTGGGACATCAAGATAGATAATGCCCGTAAAATTGCAGAACGAATCAATCAGGAAAGAGATGTAGAAGCCGGAGTTTATCAGGTGGACATTACCAACAAGGTCTCCGTCCAAGAGGCTTTTCGCGCTACACTCCACAGCTTTGGTCACGTTGACATTCTCATTAACAATGCGGCCAACGACCCAAAAGTTGAACTTGGTTCCGATTTGGCGTGGTCACGTTTTGAAAATTTGGCGCTGTCGACTTGGGTGTTCGATTTAGAAGTTGGTCTTACCGGCGCTTTTTTATGCGCCCAGACCGTAGGTGCCTGGATGGCAGACCGCGGTGGCGGTGTGATCCTCAATGTGGCTTCAGACTTAAGTGTTATTGCACCTGACCAAAGATTGTACCGGCAGGACGGTATTGATGAAGACCGACAACCTGTCAAACCCGTAACCTACTCCGTTCTCAAACACGGACTCATCGGGCTCACCAAATATTTGGCCACCTATTGGGCACACAAAAATATTCGCTGCAACGCGATTTCACCAGGAGGTATTTATAATGGTCAACCGGACGAATTTGTTACCCGACTTACAAATCTGATCCCGGCGGGGCGAATGGCCGATAAAAACGAATATAAGTCTGCAGTTGTATTTCTCTGCTCAGAGGCATCCGCCTATATGACGGGACAAAATCTGATTATGGATGGTGGCCGGTCGGTCTTGTAATCAATTACCTAACACTACTTTTTTTGAAAATAAACACCTACCGCGATTTGATCTTAACCATAGGGAAGTCAAAAGCCCCCCTTTTTGTTTGAAAATCCACAGCCAAATGATTTCTCAAATTCAAAAAATTCTCGACCTTATCGATACCCAAACCCGCAGAGGGTTAATTGGAATATTTGTTTTAATGTTATTTGCTGCACTCCTGGAAACTGCGGGCATCAGTCTATTTATCCCCCTATTGCACTTTCTGACATCGCCGGAACCCTTTCAGCCGTCGTCAATATTGGCTGTGGTATTTGCTCCCCTTGATGGATTGGCGCGCAACCAATTGATCATCATTTTCTGTGTGGTCTTGGCTGGGTTTTTTGTTTTCAAGGCCCTTGCATTAGGTGTCATCATTTATATTCAAAATTTATTTATTTCCAAACACCAGGCGATTTTTGCTCAGGCGCTCTTTAAGAGCTACCTTCAACAATCCTATAGCTACCATCTGCAAAACAATTCCATGGAATTGATACGCAATATTACTCTGTTATCCAGTCGATTGTTTGTCAAAGGCCTGCTCCCCATGCTGCAAGTTCTCATGGAAACTTTGGTCGTTACCGGAATACTGACGGTATTGCTGCTGATTGCACCGATTCCAACCCTGGCAATGGGAGCTGTTTTGGGAGTATCCGTCAGTTGTTATTATCTTCTCGTCAGAAACCGTATATTCCTTTGGGGAGAAAATACAATTCGCCTCGATAAGGAAATCCTGGTCTGGATAAATCACGCTTTGGGGTCAATCAAAGAAACCAAACTTTACGGGTACGAAAGATTTTTCCAAACCGCCTTTCTTCGACTCAGCAATGATCGGGCAATCTTTCTGGCCAGAGCCACCACCGTACCGCAAATTCCACGTCTCTTCATTGAGGCCGTTGCCATTTGTGCCCTCACAACAATGGTTATTTTATACATGTCTGGTTCGCCAGCATCCATTGATACAATCATTCCGACGATCGGGGTGTTCGCAGTCGCGGCCATGCGTCTGATGCCATCATTAAGTAAAATAATCGGCGCGGTTACGACCTTTAGGGAAAACACTTCTACCGTGAATATTATTTACCAGGATGTCGTCGCATCAAATGATCAATGGGCCGAAATAATCGAGCGGACAAATGCTGACGAACCAATGCCCTTTTCCAAGGACATTGTCCTGCAGAATGTTGGTTACGGATTTCCACAGGCTTCGGAACTTTTGTTTAGAAACCTAAATCTGAAAATTCATAAGGGCGATACAATAGCCTTTGTGGGAACCTCCGGTGCTGGCAAAACGACTTTAGTGGATATTATACTCGGTCTTCTGAACCCGTCGGAAGGCAATACTTATATCGATGGCATCTCTCTGAAAGAGAACATAGAAAAATGGCAGTCGCTCATCGGCTATATTCCTCAGGACGTCTATATTCTGGATGACAGTCTTCGCCGGAATATCGCTTTTGGTCAAAAGGATGAGAATATAGATGATGCACAAATTTCTGCCGCGCTTTCAAAAGCACAACTGAATGACGTACTTAAGGAATTGCCGGACGGGTTAGATACGATGCTCGGAGAGAACGGTTCGCGATTGTCGGGAGGTCAACGACAACGGATTGGCATAGCCCGTGCGCTTTTTCATGATCCGGAAATACTTGTGATGGATGAAGCAACCTCGGCGCTGGACGGCGAAACCGAAAGGGAAATCACTTCGGCAATTCACCAGCTGAGTGGTGATAAAACCGTACTGATCATCGCCCATCGCCTGAGCACGGTTCGCCACTGCGACAAAATCGTCCTTATGGATAAAGGGCAAATTGCCGCCGTCGGAACCTTCGAAGAACTGGAAAAGACAAATCCATTATTTAAACGGTTGGTCGATCTCTCGAGTGTGAAAGCGTCGGACGTTTTATGAGCTTACGTGAAATTGACATTCGTCCGAGGGATTTACTCGCCGAATATCTGCGCCTGAACGACGCCGATGGCAAACGACTGCTGACAAAACAAAACGTTCTCGAGAACCGGCCCTGTCCAGGCTGCGCAAAAGATCTCTCTACCTTTGCTTTCACAAAAAATAATTTCAATCTGGTCCGATGCGATGGCTGTAACAGCCTTTATGTAAATCCCTCGCCGACGAACGCGGCGCTCGATGCCTTCTATCGAAACAGCCCGTCCGCCGATTATTGGGCGACGGTGTTTTTCCCGGCCGTCGCCGAAGCCCGGCGAAAGGCCATATATGAACCCCGTGCCAAACAGGTGCTGTCGTTGTTCACGCAATATGGTGAGACCCTGTCACGGGTCACCGATGTAGGTGCTGGTGCTGGCCTGTTCCTGCAGGAACTGGGAAAGCGCGACAGGCGGGTTAAGCTTACCGCGGTTGAGCCCGGCGCTGCCCATGTAGCTGATCTTCGCAACATTGGCATAGAAACTTTCGATGGATTTTCCGCTGGCGCGGTCAACGACAAAGACTGGGCCGACCGTGCAGACCTGGTCACCTGCTTTGAAGTCTTGGAACATGTGCCTGATCCTTTGATTTTGTTGCAAGATTTAACGGCTCTGGCAAAACCGGGCGGTCTCATTCTGGTTTCCGGTTTAAGTGGCAGCGGTTTCGACATTCAGACCCTAGGTGAAAAATCCAAACCCGTCTCGCCGCCCCATCATCTGACTTTTTTAAGTACCACCGGAGCCGATCAACTTGTGCAGCGAGCCGGCCTGGAGCCGCTGTCACTTTCCACCCCGGGCAAGCTCGACGTTGATATTGTCCGCAACGTCCTGCTGGAAGACCCGCAAGCCGTCACCGACCCGTTTTTGCGACAGCTGTTATTGACTTCTGACGATACACTGCGAAATTCTTTTCAACAGTTTTTGCAGGAAAATAAACTGTCGTCACACATGTGGATCGTTGCCCGTCGACCCCGGGGGCCCTAAAAAATGCCCGTCCGGCTTCGCCATTCCAGGGAACTTCCGCCACCCAGTCTCTATGACCATTGGTTTTCAATAAACCCGTCATCACCCGAATTATCGGCCGACCGCATGGTGCCGGCCATGGCCTCCCGGCTCGAGCAGGCCTTTGATCAAAGTGCCGATGACTGGCTTGAACTGGCTCATGAACTCGGGTCTACGCCAAGCGCTGGCCTGGCCCACGCGTCGGCCTGCGCGGCCAATGTGTCTGATTTCGGCCTGATGTTGGCCTGGTCAAAAATAACAACCGATTTTGCCAACAAGCCTGAGATGGTTCTGGTGGTTTGTGATGACCCCTGGTTATACCGCCACCTGTGCGAAATTGACGGTGTCGAATTTGGAAGGGCACCGGGGATTTTATTGCGCTCTTTAAAACTTACCGTTCGTGGATATTTGTCGCGGGTAAGATGTGCCCTGACCCTGGCGATAAATCATTTACTGACCCGTGAGCAAAAATCAGTCGGCAAAACCCATACAACTTTTTTTTTGGTTTATGGCCATCCCCGCAGTACGGCCGAGGGCGAAGACGGATATTTTGGCCCTTTACTTAACGAGATTCCGGGCGCCCAACGGATCCTCCATGTCGATTGTTCCAGCCGCCGCGCACGCCAGTTAAGGGGCAACGATCAATCCGTTAGCCTGCATGCCTGGGGGCATTTTTATGATCTTTTGAAATTGCCCCTGGCACGCTGGAAACCCAGCCCGGCACAAAAGTCAGGAACAAGCGGCTGGCTGGTCCGGCGAGCCGAAAGGCTTGAAGGCGGGACCGGCCAGGGCGCAATGATTAAATGGCAACAGTTGTGTCAGCGTCGATGGCTGGATGAGCTGCAACCGGACTGTGTGGTCTGGCCCTGGGAAAATCATGGATGGGAGCGGGAGTTTGTCCGTGTTGCCCGGGCACGTGGGGTTCGCACTGTCGGTTATCAACATTCCGTTATTGGTCGGCAAATGCTCAATTATCGGCCCCACTCCAATGCCGATGATCTGGCCTCCATACCGGATATGATCCTGTGCACGGGGCCATCGACAGCCGGCCAGTTGGCCGCCTGGGGGATCCCAAAAAACCGACTAAAGGTCGGCGGTGCTTTACGAATAGCAGACATATCATCAGCACAAACCAGCGCCAGCGGCCCAGTCTATCTGGCCCTGTCCTTCGACGCGGATACGGCAAGACAAATGATCGATGCGGCTGCTAAACTGACCGCCGATGGGTATCGCTTTCTTGCCAAAAATCATCCCATGCAACCGGTCTCGGTCTCGGACAACAAACATATCATACAAACCCAAAAGGCGTTTTCAGCCTACGACAATTTAAGGGCCGTTGTTTACGCGGCATCGACCGTCGGCCTCGAAGCGGCCATTGCCGGTTTGCCGACCATCCGCTTTCAGGCGGACAAAAAAATTGCCCTTGATATCCTGCCGCCCACTGTCTCCCTAACCGCAGCTGACGCGGCCGGGCTCGGTCAGGCACTTGCCGATGTTTCGCCCCTTCAGATCGATCGAGATGAAATCTTTTCACCGGTCGACCTTGATCTCTGGAAAAGGACTCTCAGCCGTGACCCAACAAGACATCAACCCCCTTAGAAACAAGCTGGCCGGAAATAACGCCTGTATCGGCGCCTGGTTAATGTCCGGCTCACCGATTCATGCGGAAGCCATGGCATCGCTTGGCTTTGATTGGCTGTGTGTCGATATGGAACACGGATCGACCGATATATCCGAAATTGAGGCGGTATTCATTGCCGCCGAACGGCATGGGGCGGCACCTATGGCCCGGATCAATGCCCTGGATGGTGAACTGGCGCGTCGGCTGCTCGATCTGGGCGCCATGGGAATTATTGTCGCGACGACGGAAAGTGCGGCGGATTTTAAATCGTTCGCCCAGTCCTGTCTCTATGCACCCTCCGGTCGACGTGGCGTTGGTTTGTCGCGATGTAACATCTGGGGCGATACCTTCGACGCTTATAAAACCAACTTTCGCCCGATCCTAGCACCGATGATCGAAACCAAACGCGGTGTTGACGAAGCCGCTGCCCTGGCCGCCCTGCCCATGGTCGATGCCATGTTCATGGGGCCCTACGATTTGTCGTCGGATTTGGGGTGCGCCGGTGACTTTGTCCATCCAACTTTTAACGACGCCGTTGCCGCCGTTCGCAGGGCCTGTGAAGACAACGCCGTTGCGCCAGGATATCATCAGGTGATTTGTGATGACAACGAACTTCAGGCGCGGATTGATGAAGGTTTTAAGTTCCTTGCCTACGGCACCGACATTTTAAGTATGCGCCAGGCTTTATCCGGCGTTCGTTCCCTTAAAAGGTAATCCACTCATGAAACCAATTTGTGTTATTCCCGCCCGCATGGGATCAAGCCGATATCCCGGCAAACCCCTCGAGCCGCTATTGGGGTTGGCCCTCGTTCTACATGTCTATGAACGTTGTCGTTTGTACGCAGGTTTCGCGGAAGTCCTTATTGCCACCTGCGACGACGAGATTAAACGGGCCTGCGAAGCCCACGGAGCACCCGTTGTCATGACCGCCGACAGCCACGAAAGATGTACGGACCGGGTCCAGGAAGCCATTGAAATCGAATACCCAGATATGGATGACGGGCGATTGATCATTATGGTCCAGGGTGACGAAGTTTTGGTCTCGCCCAAAATGATCAGCGATATTATTGAGGCACAATCCCGATCAGGTGCCCCGGTCGTTAATTTGGGTTCCCGCCTTTACAGCACCGCCGACCACGATGATCCCAACACGGTTAAGGTCATCGCCGCACCGGATGGCAAAGCCCTGGCCTTTTCCAGGGCTGCCATTCCATCACGGGCCCGGGCCGATGACGTTCCGATGTTTCAGCAGACCGGTGTTATGGCGTTTACCTACGGGTTTCTTCGCCAATTTTCCAGCCTCGAGCAAACCCCCCTGGAAATTCTCGAAGCGGTCGATATGCTGCGGGTCCTGGAACATGGCATGGATCTTTATGTGGTGTTTACGGATACGGAGACCATCGGTGTCGACACGCCGGCGGATTTAAAACGCGGTGAACAACGGTTGCGGGATGAGCCGTTAACCCAACAGTATTTAAGCACCTATCTATGAACCCGTCCCTGCGCGTCGGAATTGCCGGATATGGGGTCGTCGGCAAACGACGACGGCATTTTATTGATGCCCACCCCCACCTGAAAGTGGTCGCCGTCTGTGATCAGGTTTTTCACGGGGACGGAAGTTTTGACGACGGTGTTCGTTATTACAAACACTATAAATCTTTATTTACCGAGAATTTGGATATCCTGTTTGTCTGTTTAACCAACGACATCAATCCACAGGCGACTATCGACGGGCTGTCAAATAACCTGCATGTGTTTTGCGAAAAACCGCCGGGACGCACCGTAGCGGACATCGAGCGGGTGATGGCCTGCGAAAATTCCCACGGCCATCTGAAACTCAAATATGGCTTTAACCATCGCTACCACGACTCGGTTCGCGAGGCGCTGGCCATCATGCGATCAGGCGATCTGGGCCGGGTCCTGAACATGCGCGGTGTTTACGGAAAGTCGAAGTTCATCAGTTATGGAGAGCCGTCGAGCTGGCGCACCAACCGGGCCATATCCGGCGGCGGCATCCTGCTCGACCAGGGTATACACATGGTTGACCTGATGCGTTTGTTTGGCGGCGAGTTTGAAGATGTGCACAGTTATATCACCAACGATTTCTGGAATTATGACGTCGAAGATAACGCCTATGCCATGATGAAATCAAAATCCGGCGTTGTCGCCATGTTACATTCGACGGCAACTCAATGGCGCCATCGCTTTAATCTGGACATTACCATGGAGAAAGGGGCACTGACCCTGGGTGGTATCTTGAGTGGCTCAAAAAGTTATGGCACGGAAACTTTGACCGTTGCCTGGGCCTCCAGGGACGACCAGGGGGACCCCAAAGAACAACAGACCCGCTATGATCAGGATCCGTCCTGGGAGGCAGAAATCGCCGATTTTGCTGATGCCATTATAGACAACCGGGCGATCAGCGAGGGAAGTTCCACCGACGCCCTTAAAACCATGCAACTGGTTTACCGTATTTATTGCGCCGATCCGGATTGGCAACAAAAATGGAACTTGGGGGAACCTACATCCTAGGTCGCCCATCGATCCTTTATTTGTTCTGTTCCGCCAGTTGCTTTTTCAACTGGGCAATTACATCGGGGCCACTGTAAACATTGGTATAGGGGCCCACCATTAGGGGTTCAAGCTGCTCGAAGGCCGGTACAAGAAACCGCCCGTAACGATAGGTACTGGTATTCGTATCGGTAAAAATCATTCTGGCGGTTTCGTTGCGCCGATTGTAACTGCGAGCAGGAGCAATGAAAAACTGGATCGCGTACCGTTCCGTTTGTTTTATAAACTCCTGCAGGGAAAGCTCCTGCGGCCTTGATTGATTTTCCTTTATCCACCACCGCGCACGTTCAGGGAAAATGTTGTTAATCGCCGCCGCTTGAGGACAATAATAGGAATGCGGTTGAATGGATGAAAAATAGCGTTCCCCCGTTTTCAGATGATCGCGAATATAAGTACATGTGCCGTACATGGCACCGTTCATTGTCGGTGTTTTTAAATGGTAATCAGCGGGCCCCATGAGGCCAACGGCAACCGGCAACCGAATAATACTATAGACGCCGACAAACAGAAGTTGATTAACCGTCAACAATATAGCCAAGCCCGCAAACGCTGTTTTTAAAAGAAAAAAGGGTTGAGTTTTTTCCCAGAGAATGACAAAACCGACCGCCGCCGCCGCCGCCAATATGGGCACAATCGGGGTTAAGAAACGAACCTGGAAATCAATAAGATAGAACCACCCAATAAAATAACCGAGCGCAATTGAGAGCGCAGGTAACCACTTTTTTAATGTCCCTAGGTCCAATATCAAAAGCGGGACGAAGGCCAAAAGATAAGGAGCGCCGAATATCATTCCGTCAAATAGTTGCATCGGATGGATGAACATATTCCAAGGCGTCATCAACAAGTCCGTAAGACTTCGACCTGTCCCGTAGCCAACGCCTTCAACGCGCTCTGCGGCGGCAACAAAAAAGTTATGTGTGTCCGGATTAAAGATCCTATTAAACAACGGATAAACTGGATTCTCTGTGATTGCGAAATTACGGGCCATATGCGGCACAAGGGCAATCAGAGATGACATAGGCAGGGCAAAAGCGATACCAAAAGCAAGGCGGCGGCGCAGGAAGTCAAACAGGGTCAGCGGAGCAAACGCCGCAGCCACCACAAACCCATGGTATTTTGTTAAGATGCCGCAACCTATTAACAATCCGGTCAATATGGCCAACCCTAAGGACGGTTGGTTTCGCAATACCAAATAGACAACTGTCGCGAAAATGGTATAGGCCGCCAGAGACACATCCGTTTCAACGGTTGCCATTTCCCAGATAACAACCCGCGTTGCGAGGAAAAATAGCGCCGCCAGGATTGCCGTTTTGCAATTTCCGCCCAATCGCAAAACCAGCAAAGCTGAACCGATGCCCCCGACAATTCCCAACAGACCGTGCAACATTTGCGCCGCACCTGGACCGACAGTTGCCAACGCTAGGCGCGATAAATTTCCTGCCAGTGCCGGGAACAGTTCCGTTCCGAGAGCCCGGTCCCAGGGTATACTCAAGCGACCCATTTCCACATCATATTGCGGCTGGGATAAATGGTACATGAGACTGTCATAGTCGTTGGGTGGAGCCATTCCCTGTATGAGGGAACTCAGGCCGATGGCCAGAACGCTCAACCACAAAAACCCAAGCGACAGGTCATTTCGGCTTTTTTCGATCTCAATGGCGAGGTGTTTGCTAATAATTTGCCAGGGGATTTGCCGCAGTCCAGGAACCGCCAGGACGCCCATGAAGACAATCAATCCCCACATGATGAGGGAATCGAGACGCCATAGGCCGAGCGCAAATACTGCTAAATAATTAACGAAACATCCCACCAAAAAGGCAATGGCCAGACGCTCCCCCAGATTAAATGACTTCGTGCGGTCCAAAGAGCAAACAACGGGCCAACCCAGACCAATGAACAAAACCGCCACTATAAATACAAAGGGAATTGCCACTAATTACTTCCCAGAATACGCAAAAAATAACCACCAAATGCGGTTATTTTCTCTGCATAATAACCGGTGTTTGCTGAGAGATAAGAAACCATAACGACCCCACACCAGCCGACACCTAACGAAACCCAGATCAATTGTTTTTGCTGTTGGGAAGCCATCGTTTACTCCGGGAGCACGGTCGGTCCAAT
>JAJFII010000044.1 GCA_021775095.1 Rhodospirillales bacterium | reverse complement strand
CGGCTCCGTTGTTGGCGGTGGCGCAGTGGTTGGTGGCTCCGTCGTTGGCGGCGGTGCAGTGGTTGGCGGCTCCGTTGTCGGCGGTGGCGCGGTTGTTGGCGGCTCCGTTGTTGGCGGTGGCGCAGTGGTTGGCGGCTCCGTCGTTGGCGGTGGCGCAGTGGTTGGCGGCTCCGTTGTCGGCGGTGGCGCGGTTGTTGGCGGCTCCGTTGTTGGCGGTGGCGCAGTGGTTGGCGGCTCCGTTGTTGGCGGCGGCGCAGTGGTTGGCGGTTCCGTCGTTGGCGGTGGCGCGGTTGTTGGCGGTGGTTCTGTTGGCGGCGGTTCCGTTGCGGGGGGCGGAGGCACCGCTGCCGGTGGTTGGCCAGCATCCGGTACGTCTTCACTCACAGACAAACCGGGTTCAGGCGTCGGCAGGGGCTCAGGTTCAATGGCATTTTGCGGTTCGGCAATTGGCCCTTGACGGGCCAGGTCAATCTCGGCATTGGGAAGCGGTTGGCCAACAAACGGCACCGGCTCCTGGCGGCCGTCGGAGCCCTCAGGGACATCCGGTAACCCGGGGACGCCACCGGGCGGTGATGTTGCAATATCAATCGGTTGCGGCACTAACCCACCGGTTTCGTCGTCGACGAATGCGGCCGCTGCGGTGACCGGGTCACTGGGTTGGATGTTTTCCAGCCCGCCGTCTTCGGCCGCCTGAGGCGGCGCACCAATGGCTTCGGTTTCACCCAGCCCATCGGTCCCGGAATCGCCAGCCAATACGGTCAGATCGTCAAAGATCTGCGCTTCTTCGTTAGAAGCACCAACCTCTTGATCTTCGTCCCCGTCGTCGGGATCTGTTAGGTCATCATCGGCCATTTTGGTTCCTGGTAACCGGGGCCCTCCCGGACCCCTTTTCTAGTTAGCTCTAATGTATTCCTATCCCTGGCAATTCCAACCCGTCCGAAAGTTACCCATTTGCGGTTTGCGCGATATCGCCTATAAACGCGAAAACGATGGTCATTCGACCGGTTGTTTTTTGAAACTGCGAAAGATAAACCATGAAAAACCATCATTTCACGCCCGTTTTGTTGCTCCTTGGTTTGATTGGCTGCGCTTACCAGCAACCGGCGATTATCAGCGCAACGCAGGTTATTGAAGATGCGGCACAAACCCTTGAAACGTTCACAGACAACGCCGTTTTTGCGCCGTGGCTGGAAGATCTTTCGGAAATTTCGTCGATCGGTATTTTCCCCGATGTGAGAGGTCTCTCTGCTTCGCCCAATGCCAATCAAAAATCTGGCGTTCTGGTCTCCCGCCTGTTCGATGAAAACTGGAGCGGGCCGGCCTTCCACACGTTTTACATCAATGATGTGGACGCCAACCCGACCGGCTCGAAAGGCCCGCTTGTTCTGTTGTTTAGATCCGAGGCCGCCTTCCGGTCGGTTCTGCAGCATCAATCCCTGGACCCATCAACAACCGGTGCGGCCATTTCTTATCTGGACGATCAGACAAAACCGCAACCTGAGGCCGTGGAGGGTGCGGGAATAATTGCCCTCACGGGTGCCTCGGCCAACCTCAAAGACCTGCTGCGTTATACGGATTTAAAACCAAACAGAGAATTAAATCACGCCTTGTATGGTCCGGGTGCATCCGCCAATTCGGTTTTGTTTGACGCCTCCGGCAGCCCGGCGACAAATCACTACCCGGCCGTGACCCTGAGATTAAGAACCGCCCTGAACAAAAACCAATAACGCTCCGGCCCTTCGGGCCGGGCCTGAGGGCAAAAAACGTGACGTCGAGTGGAATTGAACCACCGACCAGACGCGTCTTCCTTAATTGGCTTCACTGAGATCGAATACGGGCTCCTCCCGACAGGGGAAGACGCGCTCTTGTGACATAACCCATAGAGATCTTCCAGGCACTCTGCTGGCAGGAAGAAACCCGCAGTCGATGCCCCTCCCGGACCCTGTCGTCTCTATGCGTCATTATCGCCGCCCTTTGGTATCAACGGTTCACCGCGACACCATTATCACGGTGAGGTCATCGCCACCGGAGTTGCTCCGGTTATCGACGACAGGCGCAGGGTCCTGGTTGAGGTTAAAAGCCGTCGCACAGTCGGAAATGGCCTTGAAGGTTTCGCCCTTTTTGGCCCAGGTGTTGCCCCGGTTACCGAGGGCAAGTGCCTCTCCGGTTTGATATCAAGCGCCGCCGTATAATCGGAAACGGCCTTGTCGTATTCGCCCTTATCGTGCCAGACGAGGCCCCGGTTATAGAGGGCAAGCGCATCATCCGGTTTGATGCCAAGGGCCGCCGTATAGTCGGAAATGGCGTTATCGTAATCGCCCTTATCGTACCAGGCGATGCCCCGGTATATGAGCGCGTCCGCAAAATCCGGCTTGATGTTTATTGCTGCCGTATAGTCGGAAATGGCCTTGTCGTATTCGCCTTTTTTGCGCCACGCGATGCCCCGGTTAATTAACGCCACCTGCGGAGTCGTAATTTCGCCGGATAGCAGAAGCCAGGTACAGGCATTGATCTTAACGAACGGGTCGGTATCATCGTTATCACAGAGCCGGATATTTTTATCAATTGCGTCAGCGTAAACTGGCGCAGAAGTCCAAATCAGGCCGGCCAGCCACAGAAGAGAAATCACGACGTATTTTGTCATTATTCATCAACCCCCCCACGGGTCTGACGTCAGACGAATTGGTAATTTAATTTCTATTACTAGTATAGAGTTCTGGCGCTATAAATCAACTAGTGAAGTGCATGAATGTGTTTGTCCGCTTATCCCGCTCTTGATTTTCGGAGCGGTCGTCAGACAGTTTTTTTGGCCATCGATCCATGGCATCAGTTCGCCGATGCGATTAATCTTTTGATCGATAATTCTGGCGACGCCATGAAAGACAAAATCATAGGTACACGGATCAGCTGTAGGGTGCGGCCTCCTAGGCCTTACCAATTATGGTCAAATTTGCGATTTTGTGTCCACTAGGCGGGCAACAGATGTCCTGTGGCTCGCCGGACGCTCACTCAATCCCGGCTACCCGGCAAGGTGCTTCAACACCTCATCCGTTTCGCGTATCAGCGTTTCCATTAAGTCTGCCGCCGGCATCTCGCGGCTCATGGCACCGGCCTGTCCGGACCACAACGACATATAATCAGGCGTGCCGTTTTTGGCGCTGGCGGCACGCAGCGGGCCGGTCAGGGCATTGGGGATGGGGAAAGCCGGGAACTGATCTTCCTGCCCTTGCATCTCGCGAATGAAGCGGTTCTCAATTCCACGGGCCGGGCGACCGGAGAAGGCGGTTGTGACCCGGGTTCCGTCGTCGCTGGCGTTGGCAAGGGCATCGCGGTAAACGGCGTGGGTTGCGGATTCCGGGCACCTCAGAAACGCCGTGCCCATCTGCACACCCTGCGCACCCAGCGCCAACGCGGCGGCAATGCCGCGCCCATCGGCGATTCCGCCCGCCGCAATTACCGGCAAATCGATGGCGTCGACGATTTGTGGCACCAAAGCCATGGTGCCGATCTGCCCGCGCTCATAGGGTTTGGCGAAAGTGCCACGATGGCCGCCGGCTTCAAAACCCTGCGCGATCACCGCATCAATACCTCTGGCTTCCAGAGCCTTGGCCTCCGCCACGTTGGTGGCGGAACAAAGAAGTACGGCCCCATAATCCCTGAGCGCCCGTAAGGCCGCATCGTCGGGCAGACCGAAGTGAAAACTGACGACGGCCGGCCGTTCGCTTAACAGGACCTGCAACTGCGCATCACCGAAGCTCGGAAACGGCACGCTCGCTTCTGGCACGCTTTCCAGACCAACCGCTTGATACAGCGGCACCAGCAGCTGGCGCATGGCCTGATCTTTGGCCGGATCAAGTTGGGGTTCATCATGGACAAAAAAATTGATGTTGTAGGACCCATTGGTGCGGGCGCGAACCGCCTGACAGTCCTGGCGGAGCTGTTCGGGTGTTGTCGCCGCGGCCCCTAACGATCCCAGCCCACCGGCGTTGGTCGACGCCGCAGCAAGTTCCGGTGTTGTCGATCCGGCCATGGGGGCCTGGATCAGCGGGTATTGGGTACCCAGACGTTTAGCGAGCCCATTGTTTTGCCACATTGTATACTCCTTTACGGTGACCGTCTCAACAGTGACCGTCCGGTTGACCACGTCTCGTCGATCTAATGATCCAACGATACCATATTACGCTCAGGTCTGAGCGTAAGGCCAGGGCAGCGGTTCATCGACTTTGTTATCACCCGATACCCGAACGACAGAGCCCGACCGATATTCACCCAATGTTGTCGTGTGTGAAAAAAATTATGAATGGCCGACGACATATAGCGCCATATGAGTCCATTGGGGGGGCGCGCGAGCGATCTGAAGTTTTTAGGTGCCCCGGATGCCATAAAAGAGCAGCCGCTCCGTGTACGGCTTTTTTTAGTCCTATGGTATTATTTAATTATGTCGGTAAACACGGTCCGGCTTTTCAGTGTCGGGGTCCGTATCCACCGGGGATATAGCTTGAGGTCTAACGATGGTGGTTGCACGTTGGGACCTTTTGCAAATTTATACGGGGTGCATTTTCGGGCGAGGATAGGGGCTTTGCCGGTAAAAACTTTCCCGCAGAATCGCCTGAAAATCGTATGCGTACGGCCTTCGATCCCTGACAATCCCGATCGGCTCCGGGATTTTTGAACGTAATGTGATATCGTCAGCTCGTTGAGCGGCGGCGCGGCACCCAGCCACAAGGAAACATAGAGGAGTAGACGTGCCACGGAATGTAGAAATCAAAGCCAAGGACGATGACATTGACGCGGTTGTCAAAGCCGCGGAAACCTTGTCAGGACAGGGTGCGCAATTGATCGAGCAATTGGATGTTTTGTTTCACGGAGATCGAGGACGTATAAAACTCAGAATTCTCAAACCGTCGTTGGGCATACTTATATTCGATCAAAGGGACGACATCGCCGGCCCTAAAACCAGCACCTACAACGTCGTCGAAACAGACAAACCGGATGAATTGAGATCGCTGCTGGGCAATGCATATGGCGAAGCGGCTATTGTGCCAAAACGGCGCCGATTGTTCATCGTTGGCCGTATGCGAACCCACATTGATACAGTTGAGAGGATCGGCGATTATCATGAACTCGAAGTAAGGCTTGAAGACGATGAGAAACCGCAGACAGGAGAAGATCAGGCGCGTAGGTTGATGAACCAGCTCGGGACCGACCCATCAGCTTTGGCAAAGGGTGCCGATGCCGATCTTTTGGCAAGCAAGGTATGATCGTTATCCGCCGCGCAGATGAGGGGTAGTGGAAATATCCGGTGCACGAGGAAGGAGTAGGACAGCCTATGCTTACCCGTTTGGCGCTGGGACATTTATTGAGCCTTGGGTGTGGCGTCGAGGGGCACGGACGGCAGGTGTCCGACAACCCTTAACATTGGCGTCGGGATTTATGAGCATCTGGCGGGTGCCAATGAATCAAACCAGTGAAACGATGGGCGGACCAGGGCGCCGACTGACATCAGTGGGAGGAAAAAAATTCCTGGCAACTTTGATCCAAGTAAGATAAGAGAAACTAACAGTTTGTAGGAGGAATTAAGTGAACCAGCACTTAAAGAGAGTTGCCAAAATCGTTGTTGTTGTCGGTCTTTCCGCAATTGCGCTTGGATGCACACCTTCGCCTAAATTGTACCTTTTGAATGAAATCGCGGCTGCAAAATCTCGTGGTGCGTCAGAGGAGGAAGTGCTGAGGCTGGAATTGGAGTATCGAAAAGGCGTGATGGACGAAAAGATTGGGTTCTTTGCCGCTGGAACTGCAGTACAAGATGGCGTCTATGGCACCGGCGATGAGCGGATGCAAGAACGCGCAGCTGGATTTCGTTCTTTGTTTTTGGCGTTTACAGTTGAGGGAAAACGCATCGTGGCGATCAGAAAGAAGCTCGCTGTAATCGAGGCTTCGAAAAATGTTCAAAATACAGTGTCAAAAAATATTACTAACAGCCCTAGAATCCCCGCAATACCCAGCACACCACAACCGTGTGGGGCGGACTCGGATTGCTCAATTTAAAACTCTTGTATTGGGAATTGGCACTAATTTTAAAATGCGTAGTTGAAACCCGCCGATAAGCCATAGGAGTCGAAGTTTTCTCTGAAGGCGGTAGCCCTCCCGTCCAATGACAATGTGACGTCGTTTTGAAACGAGATATTCACTCCGGCGCCAAACACAGCCCCCGTATTATCATCGGTGGTAAATTGAGATATGCCGTCAACGGAACCGACCGGTGTTGCCGACGGGCTAAGAGTGTCATGCTCCAATCGGGCCGAGATATTCGGCGAAAGCTTTGTAGAGCCAAAAGAATAAACCGCGTTGGCCCGTAAGGTCATGTTTACCTGTCTAAAGCTAGTCGATGTACTATCAACCCGAAAATCAGAACTATCTGTGTAGGCTTTTTGGACTAACCGAGAAGCTAAGTACCCGACGCCGAATGCCACACCATATTGCCCCTGGGAATACACGGCTGTCAGGTTCGTGGCTCCTGTCCAAGCGTGCCCATCTGTTTTCCCAAAATTACCAGAATTTCGATATTTATAGTTGCTTCTTGAATAACCAATATAAGTATCGGAAATGAGCCACGGCGTCAGCATGTAACCTACATAGGGCCCAACCGTGACGCCTCGACTGATCGAATATCCATCGCGACCATTGGCGTCCACGTTAAACCCGCTATAGCTCTTCGCATAATTATGACTGATCAAACCACCCACAAAAAACCTTTGCGAAATCCACGTATCATAACCAACCGAGGTGCTCGCAGAAATGCCGTGCCGGTCTCCTGCGATGTCTGTGACGCTGGAGTAGTCGGCGGAAACAGACATCCAAGTTTGGTTTTCCCGCCGGGCTTCCGCCATAAGACCATAGATTAATCCACCGTTATCGACATCTGAATATCTTGCAAACTTGACTGCCAATTCAGAATTTTCATCGCTGAGTTCAGGATACAAAACGCCAAATATTTCTAAAGTCGACGGCGGATTTTCCTTGTTGTCGATATCAATTCCGGCAGCCTTAAGTTTACCTAGCACCGCGTCGCACAAATCCCGGAATTTTGATGTATCTGCTTGGGATATGGGTTGGTCTGTTGCTGTCTCTTCGGTACACGCATCAAATGACAGGGTCGGAATCTCTTCACCCTGAGCAATCGCTGATGAAGAGAAAGCTGCCGAAAATAAAAGAAGTGCGGAAAATATAAAAAGAAGCGTGGAAACGCTCACAAACCTAGTAGACATATTAGAAACCCATTACTTAGTACTGTAGATCAAAATTATTATGCGTCACTATTGATGTAAAGCACATATGCTCGGCAGCTAGGCTCAGGACCCATCAATTTAGAATTCATGATTATGGCGGATGATGGTTTCAAAATATAACACCCACGGCTTCACCCTTCAAAATTCCAATCCTTATTCAAACCGCCAGAACTTCCGAATAGGGCCGATTCTGTTGAAAAACGCCACAGTAACGACGGCTTGTTCTATTTTTCGAACTGTTTTCACATAAGGATTTTTGCCCGATCAGTTTATGGGCACTGGTTGCGGAATCGGGATCTTTTTAGCCATTTTTCTGAGGTTTTGGGCGGTAGCTGCGAGGAGAAATTCGTCATGGGCACCGGACGGGCCGCGTAATCTGAGGCGGTCAAGCTTCAGGATACGTTTGAGGTGTGCAAACAGCATCTCGACCTTCTTGCGCTCCCGGCGCGATACAACGTAGTCATCTGTTCGCGCAATCTCGCGGGCCATGTCGCGTGCACCTTCATAGATGGAGCGTGGAATTTTGCGGGCCGGTCCTTTAGGGCAACATCGGCTTTTCAATTTACAGGGATCGCAATCGTATTTGCTGGCGCGATACAAAAGCGTGGCTCCGCCATTCACCAGAGTTCCCTTCGTGTGCATCCTTTTACCGCCAGGGCACAGATACACATCACCGTTATGATCATATTGAAAATCATCGCGTGAGAAGGTGCCACCCTTGAGGGCCGATTTGTCGAAGACCGGGATATGCGGCTCAATCCCCTGATCGTTAACCAGCCAGGACAGCATCTTGGCGGAACCGTATGTCGAATCAGCCGCTAATCGAGCGGGTTCCAGTCCGAAAAGGTCGGCTGGCGGCTACAATTAAGTCCACCTCGTTTGGCCTTGCACACATCGCCATTACACCCCAGAGAATGTTTTTATGTGCGGCGCTTTCGATCGGGCCGAAATATTTGTCGACAGCGAGCCGCCGCGAGTTGATTGTCACCGGAGTTAAACAGCTTTGCACCAACAGGCGCGCAGCCCAATGCCCAAAACGCCGGAAAAGCGCATTAGCTGATTTCTGCCATTCCCTAGAAAATGTGTCGCAGATGTCGCAAGTGTCGCAGATGTCGCAAGTGTCGCAGGGGTATACGTTGATATTCGAAAAACAAAAAGGTTATGATTTTGGGCCACTTTGCAGTTTCAAATTACGCAAGGATAAGCGCGACTGTACCCCCAGTGTACCCCCAGGTTAAAATCGATAATAATTGTAAAGCGGTAAAATCAGCTAAGTGATTGAAAATAAATTTTGGAAATGGTGCCGTCGGGTGGAATTGAACCACCGGCCCCGTCATTACCAAGGAGCCCGTATAAAATAAAAATCGTTTAATTTCAATTAGTTGTTCGGGCGCTGTCGCACATCGTGACCGGATAGAACGGGATAAAAGCGAATAAGAAGGAATGGGGGTGTCACGTTTTTGGCACGGTGGGATATTTATACCGCCACCTCCGACAATGAGGTCACTACGTCGTAATCAACGCCAATGGTCGCGAAGTGCTTTTTGCCGCAGGCGATCTTCTGGTTTTCCTTTTTGCGGCGATCATCTGAGTCCAAAGAGCTCTTTGTTTCGCGGACAAAAAAGAGCTTTTCATCTCCGCCGGTTACAAACGCCCAATCGGGATTGTAGGGCCCGATCGGTGTGTCGATCTTGAACCAGCTTGGCAGCTTGACGAACAGACGGACAAAATCGTTCGTATCGAGGTCTTTTGCGAACTGCCGCTCGACTTCCGAGTCATACTCAATGGCGTCAAACAGTGCCCGCTTACGGTTCTTTACCTCGTACAGGTTGCTCAAATAACGGACAATGCCTTCCTCGGCCTCCTTTTCGATACGGCTCATCTCCCATTGCTGACCGGCGATCTTGTCGTACTGGATACCCTCCAGCATCAAGTCGTGAAGCGCACGGGAGATTTCCTTGGCAACAGCCGCCATAAAGGCCTGTGGATTGACCTTGAACTCTTCAAGTCTTCCCGACTGTTTCAGTATCTGAACCAGCGTGTGACGGGTGAGTTCCGTTTCCTTCTGTAAAAAGGCAAGAATATCCGGCAACACTTTGACGGGGTCCGCATCAATGGACTTTTCCTCAAGCTTCGTATCCGTATCGACACCGGCCTCGGTAATGCCGAGGTCAACACGAGTCATGGCAATACGAACGGGTTTGATGACTTCCAGTTTCTTGATCCGGCCAACGGCCTTTTCAATCAGGTCATCCGTCTCGAAGGTCACGCGGTAGCGGGTGCGGTGCTTGATGCGATCCCACAGTGCAACAAAATCCTCGCTCAAATGCACTTCCTTCCGGAACTTGAGCTCGCGACGTTCCCGCGCATTCACGATACGGTTTTTGAAAACCTTCTTGCTGATCTCATCGATGATCTCGGCCTTCAAACCAGCAAACTCATCGGAAACTTTCAGATCAAAATGCGGGTTCTTCGGGTCAAACGTATCAAGGATTTCACCGGCATCATTCAGATAGCCGTTATCGATCATCTCCTGCCAGATTTTTGCCGACGCCTCTTGTCCAAGCTCTTCTTCGGTACCATCGGCTTTGGTGATGACCAGCTTGGAAAAGGCGATCTTTTCAACCTTGCCAAACTGGATACCGAAATCTTCCTCGAACTCGGTTTGCAGGGTGCGCGCGAACTCTTCATATGACTCATTGGCAATCACGGTCAGGCGGTTGACGGTTTCGTCATGCACCCGCTCACCATGCTTGTTCACCGGCAATCGAAGGCCGCGCCCGATTTCCTGACGCTTCTTCTCAACCGACTGCGTTTCATTGAGGGTGCAAATCTGAAAGACGTTCGGATTGTCCCAGCCTTCCCGCAAGGCGGAATGCGAGAAGATGAAACGCAAGGGGACGGCTTCATCCAAGAGACGCTCCTTATGCCGCATAATCAGGCTATAGGTATCGTCATCGTCCTTGGTATTGCCGCGCGTATCCTTGTCGTGGCCTTGCTTGTCCTGACTGAAATAGCCGTCATGAATTTCCGATACATCAAACGGGATCAGGCCTTTATATCGCGGCTTCTCCGTCAGCTCCTGGAACGCCTCTTCAAACCATTGACCAATCTTGCCAAGGCTCGTCGTGTTGCCGTCATTATAGACTCGATAGTTCGCTACCTTGTCGATGAAGAAGAGGGAGAGAACCTTGATTCCCTTACCCTTGAGGGCGCGCTCTTTCTTCAGGTGCTGTTCGACAGTCTCAAACACCTGCGCCTTCATGATGTCGTCACCAAGACCGCCGATTTCCTGCCCCAGATCGAGCCAACGTCCAGAGTTAAACTCCAAACCTTCAGCGCCCGGTGTGCAATCGATATTCTGAACGATATAGCCGTCCTCATAGGAGATGCGTTCGCCGGATTTCACAAACAGATCATCGCCCTGTTTGACCCAAAGCTTGGAGGCCTTCGGCCCCGACGGGGTTTCTTTGTGGATTTCAACCTGCGCTTTGATCCCGTTCTTGTTGTCGGTCTTCAGGAGCTTCACATAGGCGTCGTTGAAATTATCATCCGAACGAATAGAAGCCACCTCAATCCGCTTCACCAGCCGCAAGTCATAGGCTTTGATCGGATCAAGCTTGTAGAGCAGGTTATAGGGGTTCCGGTGGGTGGCGCTATAGCGTAACGTCGCCGCCGGATGCAGACGCTTGATGGCATTCTTCGCCTTCTCGGTGTTATCGACACTCTGCGGTTCATCGATGATCACAAACGGATTTGTGGCCTGAATGAACTCAATCGGCTTACGCCCCGACATGCGATCATTTTCCCGGTTGATGACGTTAAGCTTTTTGAGCTCGTCTTCCGTCATTTCGGATTCTGGCTTGTCCGGCACGTCCTTCACAAAAGCCTGAATGTTGATGATCATGATCTGGATTTGGTTGCTGCTGGCGAACTGTCGCACTTTGCCCAGCCGTTTTGAATCGTAGACAAAATGATCGAACGGCACGTTGTCATAGAGCGTTCTGAAGTGATCCTTCATCACGTCAATGCTCTTCAGGACACCTTCACGGATCGCCACGCTCGGAACCACAATGATGAACTTGCGGAAGCCGTATTTCTTGTTCAGCTCGAAAATGGTGCGAAGGTAGACGTAGGTTTTTCCTGTCCCGGTCTCCATCTCGACCGAAAACTCATGCCCCTGAAGGGCTGCTACTTTTTCGATGTCGTTGGCTTCCTGCGTTTTTTGCACATTCGCCAAGATTTGATCTGCTGGCAGCGTCAATTGGTTGCCCATGCCAAGCTCGTTCTGGAACAAACCACCGATCTGCATAGCCTGAAAGGCCGTCGCGCCGGATTGCGAAATCGCCTGACCGTCAAACGCATCAACGACGGCGCTGATTGCGTCCTGCTGAAACTCTAGTGAGGGGTCGAATTTTAGCTTCATCTCTGCACCTTCCTGAATTCGCCCGTGCAGTAGTCCAGCCAAAACTCTAAGTCTTCCGCGTTCAACTCTTCCAAAGCGCTATCGTTCGCTTTCTCCAGTGGCGTACTGCTTCCTTTTCCCGTCGCACTGCCCGGACAATCGCAAAGGTCAAAAATCAGCTTATAGGCCGTCAGAATGCTGTCGTTTTTGAATGCCAGCGCGGCTCTCCAAAGTAAGCATTTGGATCGCGCATCAAGGCTGGTTCTTCGCTCAATGAATAAAGCTCTCAGAAACCGCTCAACCGCATCCTTGTCATTTTGGTTCCAAGGGTCACCCTCAAAACCATATTGGCAAATTTCTTCACAAATTGTCGTCGCCATATAGCCCCCTCTAATCCTTCTTATCGCCACCACTGGAACCGCTGCCTCCAGAAGAATTACCACCACCACTTTGCGGAGACTGCTGGGGCTTCAGGTTCGCTGCCCCTTCAAGGCCTTTCTTGAATGGCACTTCGGCAGGTCGAAGCTTGCTTGCACCTTCAAAGCCCTCCCGTAACGGTACCGACTTATTTTTTCCATCCGACATTTCACGCACTTTTCGAAATTACAAATCCGGTTCCATAGATCGCCAAAAAGACGGTTAGAACCACACCAATAACAAACAGTCGGAAAGCCCAAAGCGTCTTGCGTTGCAGAGACTTTTCGACACCCAATTTTTTGTCTTGATTATCATCTCGAATAATCTGCTCGATGTAGTCGCTGTTCTGACCGAAAATCAGCAAGATGATAACGATTGAAATGACAAAAGATGCACCGGCGGATAGCCAGACACAGAATGCAAAAACGTCATCAAGCTCTGATCGAAATGTCATCAACAAGCCGATAGCCAAAGCGGACAGAGTCAGAACTTGCTTGTCCTTCTCCATCCGGCTGGCCGTCCATGCGGAGAGAAACGTCTGATAAAATGCGACGTTCTTTTCCATAAGCTCTTGCTTCGCTAATTCGTTCTCCGACATAACCCCTCCTACACCGTCTTGAAGACGATTTCTGATTCTTGAGATTCAGCACGCGCCTTGAAGGTTTGAACGGCATTAGCTTTGAGTTGGTCATTACCTTGGAAACCCTCATCCAGACAGATCACCTGCAGAGGATCAGCATCGGCCATAGCGTTGATCAACTCTGACGTGACTTCCTTCTCGAGGCAAATCAACACCGCCCCATCCTCGACGGAATACACGTCTTTTCCTCCAAGACGAATTACCTCCACATTTGCAGAAAGTTTAAACCCGGCTTTGAGCAATAACTCAGTGAGAACTTCGGATGGGGAGCTGTCAGGCAAAACGTGCTGAATGTGCAGCTCTAATTGTTCTTCATAGTCTCGGTTTGAATCTACATCACCTGCCCATAGGCGAAAATTTGATCGACGCATTTTCAAGTATGAGACGGCCTCATTTGGCCTTTCGTATTTCTCAATGCAGGATTGGTTTCGTTTAACGAGCGCATCAAAAAGGTTTCCTTCAAAGTCAGGAAGCCATTGAGGAAATTCAATTGAAATTAATTGTGGAAAGCTTGCGTCGACAGAATCTTGAGAAACAATGGCCTCGAACATCGCTCCAGTACCTGCATGACAGTCAAGAACGACATCGTTTGAAGTGGCATTTGAAATATCCAATAAATGCCTAAACAGTCTGGAAGGCTTGGCCGAAATTTTTAGGCCCGGAACATGTTCACGTAGTTCTTTAGTAGCCTCATCGGTATGGCCTACTTCTTCATGCCCCAGTATTGTCTTAGGCATTGCCCCCTGCCGAATTTCAAACAGGTACTTCTTCTTTGCGGGTACTGGATTGGTTCCATCTTTGCCCCACCAAAGCCTTCCTTCTTCAACATTCTTGAGATGCTCACTCTCAGAGCAGGCCCAGACCCGTGTCTTTTTCGGAAGGCGTTTCTTGCCAGTTTTCGGTTGCGTTATTTCGTAGTAAAGGTTTGGCCGCTCTTTTGCTGTGTACCGGCAGGTATAATCTGCGGCTTTCCAGGGGCCCCTTGGATCACCATCTGGATTTGTGTACCGCCCAGACTGAGCTTCAGTCATTGGCAACAAACCAGCTTGAAAGTCCTCTGAACGACGATAACAAAGTATGTTTTCGTGAACGTATCCTACGTCTTTCGTATCAGGAGGAGGTGAGTACCTTTTTTCCCACACGAAACTCGCCACAAAATTTTCTTCACCAAATATTTCGTCCATTACCATCCGAAGATGATGGAACTCATGATCATCAATAGATACAAAAACAACCCCATCGGGCTGTAAAAGGTTCCGTGCTAAAACTAGCCGGATATATTGAGC
Source organism: Rhodospirillales bacterium (assembly GCA_021775095.1). GTDB lineage: Bacteria > Pseudomonadota > Alphaproteobacteria > Rhodospirillales > Casp-alpha2 > JABMNT01. The sequence goes on along the minus strand of JAJFII010000044.1, from coordinate 37,548 downwards.
TGTAAGCCATTTTGAGTGGGAATTTCCTGCTGAAATAGATATCTCGCTAAGCGATGCACTTTTATCTGTTACATATTTCTCATAACGATCCATATAGCCTTCAGAATCATCGAAAATAAGTTCCCCGCCAATATTAAATGGTGGGTTCATATAGATCATTTTTACTTTACCAAAGTAAGCCTTCTCTAAGATTTTCATTACTTCCAGGTTATCACCTTGAATCGCATAGTGGCGCGCATTTGCGTCTACATCTTCTTCATAAAATGGGGACAGAGTACCGAATATTGGCCTCCTCAAATAATCGTGAATATCGGATTTGTTGCGCCACTCGAGGCCAAATCTCTCCGATCTTTCATTGAGAAATTTCTGAGGTATAACTTCTGCCAGAAGATCAATCGCAACTTTACGGTCAATATTATCAGGGCCATAAAAGTCCAAAAAATCTTCCAAAGAATTTACGATTACATTGGGCATGTTGTTTATTTCACTCATCATTTTCCCCCTCGAATACCATGGAAGATTTTAGAGAGTTCCTGTATTCAATCATTTCTGAAAGCATCTCACTCATAGCTTCAAAACTATTGGCGCGTGACGCTTTAAGTTTGCCGGTACGTTTAATGGCGCTTTGATAAAGTACATCAAAGAGCTCACTTGGCATCTTTAACCCACTTCTGACGGACCGAACGATTAGGCCAGCGCATGCTTGCGATGACAGGTGCTGGTTAACTCCACGGTCAAGAAAGTCATCTAGATTCGATGCGAGGGGTGTTGGCTCGTGGTCTATTTGCCAGTCCAGATCACCGCCAAAGAATCCAGAATTACACCCCCGTGCAAACCCCGACTTGAAACCAACCGGCGGTGCATTCTCCATGACTGATGAAACGACGAAATGACCAACTGGAAGTGCAACAGCATTTCCAGCCATTCTTAGAATGGAAGAAATTGATAAGCCGGGAACGTCAAGTTCTCCGAATCCCTGTAGCCTCAAGTTCTCATTTTGCGTCAATTTGCGAACAATAGTGCCATCAAATACTGCAACAGTGCCACGGCCACGATTATCTGTCGCTCCGACTTTTAATGTCGGCACGTATCCACGGGAAAAGCAAATTGACCGCTTCCCACCCGTCCAGTAGAAACCGGAAAACTTTGAAGTATTATGCGTCTTAACATCGGAGCGTATAGAAGCATGAAGCGCCATCGCAGCAGCCTCTTTCTTTGATGCAACTATGAAAAGGCGGTTCCTATCTTGTGGCAGTCCGAATTGCCTAGAATTCAGAACTCGCCAAGACAGATATTTGTAACCACTTCTTATCAAGGATTCTTTGACGGCAACAAAGTCCCTACCTTTGTTTACATGAAGCAAATTAGGTACATTTTCTCCTATTATTGTGTGAGCATTAGCTTCTTCAGCTACTCGCAACATCTCGAAGAACAAACCTGAACGTTCGCCCTGTATTCCCACTTGCTTGCCTGCGGAACTAAGGTCCTGACAAGGCCAACCACCTACAACAAAATCTGCCTTGGGTGGGGATCGAAGATTATTTACATCTTCAACGATTTGCCTTTGAGGCAGCATATATCGAGACTCTAGGACCTTTTGACATTCTTTGTCTCTCTCACACAGCAAGATGGGCGCTATGGATGGGTGCTCTAATCCACCGATACCGCTAAAAACACTAATGTAGGCTGGGCCATTCAACTGTTTTTTCTCCTATTTGCCCACGCTATTAGCGGACCGTAAATCTGATTGTGAACAGCTCTTGATCGGAGACCTGTTGCTGTAATCGTTCTTCTATCTGATCGAGGGGCGTAGCGCCTGCACTTAGCACCGGTAACATCATTGCTTAATAGTTTGGAAACATTCGTGCCCCATGTCTTCAGTGGCTCATTTTTCTGTTTTCCGCCAGTTCTTTACGAAAGTACAATGTTTACGAGTGGGTAGCAAATGCGGCACTCGCGGGTACTTGCATCCAATTTAATTTTCCTGCTCCGCACGTTACGTATACGTAACGTGGTCGCGCGGTTTCCGTATACGGGTTATTCCTGATTTCGATTCGGGCCTGTCCCGTTACGTAACGGAAAAAGACAATGCGACAGTTCAAGGTTATGGCAAATTCCCGTTACGTAACGGGAACCGGAACCAATTCGGCGCTCCCCCTAATATGCATGAATTCCCGTTACGTAACGTTTACGGGAATGCGGCCTTTTTCTGTGCCTGCTATTCAACACTCGATTCGCCGGTTCTGGCGCTTCAAACCCGCGTTATTTTCGCCGGTTCCCGTATACGTATACGGAAGCGCGAAAGAGGCTGGAAAATGTGATTTTGTCCCTGGGCTCCTATCGGGGCTGGTTCCCAACGGATGGGGGGTCGTTCAAGCGCTACCCCCGAAAGCCGACTCAATCGCTAGGGATGGGGTCTCTAGGGGAGCAGAGGAGGGGCATTTCCTAGGGGCAAAACCCTAGAGATCAATCCCTAGGGTTTGAGACAAAGGGCGGTGCGATCAGGCAGTTTGTGAGAATTAAAGGTTTAAGGGAATTCATTAGGGAAAGATGGCTAAGGATTTGACACACAAGGCGAACATTCCGCCCCGGCGATACCTGAACCGCGACGAAGCGGCGGCGTGGATCGGAGTGTCTGTCGATACGTTCATGACCTTTGGCATTCCCTATTGTGATTTGGGGCCGCGTTGCAGGCGATGGGACATTGTTGATATCGAAGCCTATCTCAACGATACTAAATCCTGCGACAGCGCCCGAACCTCAGACAATCAGAGGAGAAGGCAGATATGCGACTCTACAAACGTAAAGACTCCGCCAGTTGGTGGGTCTCCTGGATCGACCAGAAAGGTCAACGACACCGCAAAAGCACTGGGACTGACGATAAATCAGTAGCCAAGGCCCTTGCCGGTAAATGGCAGCAGGAAAGCTTCATGGAGCATCATTTCGGGGTCATCCCCGATGTTCCCTTTCGCGACGTCCTGTTGCGCTATGCGGCGGCCAAGAAACGGGAAAACCCGAAAGGTTACGCAGATACCAACCGCTACCAGTTGCAGATGATACTGGATAAATTTGGGGATAAAATGCTGAGTGAAATCGATGCAAAATTGCTGAGGGGCTTTGCCGACACCTGTCGGGAAACCCAAAAGGATGCAAGTTTGCAACGCTATTTGGCCCTCATCAAGGCGATCCTCAACAAGGCCAAGGACGAAGGGGATCTGGTTTCCTTGCCGGTCTTCCCCAAGGTCAAACAGCCCAAGGGCAGAACGCGCTGGCTGACGGTCGACGAAGAACATCGCTTGTTAAAGGCGTGCCCCGAACGGATGCGCCTGTTAATCGCTTTTGCCCTGGATACGGGCGGAAGAAGCTCGGAACTGTTCCGGCTGGACTGGCGTTATGTGGACTTAGGATCTGGACGGGTGACGTTCATTGAGACCAAGAACGGCGAAGACCGCTCCATACGGCTCACAGAACGCGCCAAGCGGGTTTTGCGGGCCTTGGGGCCGAAAGACAACGGGCCCGTGTTCTCCTATCAGGGCAAGCCCCTGAAGCGGGTGAAATCGTCCTTTGATACGGCGCGGGAGAAAGCCGGGCTGGAAGACTTCCGCTTTCACGATTTGCGCCATACCTTTGCATCGCGCCTCGTTCAGCAGGGCTTGCCCCTGTACGAAGTGATGCACATGACCGGACACAAATCACTGACCATGGTTCAGCGCTATTCACATCTCGCGCCTGAGTATCAGGAGCGGGCGATTGAGGCACTGAATAAATACGGGCACGATTTAGTCACGTTGCCAGCCAACGATCAGAATGGTTTGAAGCTGGAAAATGAAAAACCCCCAGAGAACCGGGGGCTGGAAATGGTGCCGTCGGGTGGAATTGAACCACCGGCCCCGTCATTACCAATGACGTGCTCTACCCCTGAGCTACGACGGCGTTGTCTCGATTGAGCGGGCGCAACATGCCATAGGGTTCGATCCGGTGCAAGCCCGCAATTGGACTTGTTGCGGCTAAATCTTGACCTTTTGCCAAAGCGCGATAAACATAGGTCCCGTCCAACGGCAAAACCCAAGGGCTTATGTGTATGTCGACCTCTGACCCCCCGCAAAAAGATCCGCCGTCGGTCACCGTCCGGCCGAGCAAAAAAGCCCTGCAGCGCGAACGCCAGGCCCGCCTGACGAAAGCCCTGCGCGACAATCTGGGGCGCCGCAAAAGCCAGATTCGCGGCCGTTCGGTCAGCCCGCCGTTGGACGACCGGGACGCCGCCGAAGATTAACCTCGGGTTAAAGCTATTTCTGCCATAATTGCCGCCCATATTAACCCTTGAGAGCCGCTGCCGGGTCGGCTACAAGCGCCGGCGTAGCCAGGTCGTTCCGATCGGGTTTGTTTTTCGTATTTCCAGCAGGATATCCATGGACCAAATTCGAATTCGCGGCGGCAACCCCCTGCACGGCACCATTCAGATCGGCGGCGCAAAAAATGCCGCCCTGCCCCTGATGGCGGCGTGCCTGTTAAGTGACGAGCCGCTTGTCCTGTCGAACCTGCCGCACCTGGCGGACATCGCGACCATGACCAATCTGCTCAGTGAGTTGGGCGTCAATGTCGCGATGAACGGTTCCGCCCCGGGCGGTCACGCCGGCAGGACCTTTAAACTCGATGCGGCGAAAACCACCGATACCATTGCGCCCTATGATCTGGTACGCAAAATGCGCGCCTCGGTCCTGGTGCTCGGCCCCCTGCTGGCCCGCCAGGGCCGGGCCCGGGTTTCCCTGCCCGGCGGCTGCGCCATCGGCACCCGGCCGGTCGATTTGCACCTGAAAGCCCTCGAGCAACTGGGCGCTGAAATCGAGCTGGCGGAGGGGTATATTGACGCCCGGGCGGAGGCCGGCCTGACCGGTGGACATATTGTTTTCCCCACGGTCACCGTCGGCGGCACGGAAAATATCCTGATGGCGGCGACCCTGGCCCGGGGCGATACGGTGATCGGTAATGCGGCGCGCGAACCGGAAATTGGCGATCTGGCCAAATGCCTCTGTGCCATGGGTGCCGAGATCGACGGTATTGGCAGCGATACTTTGCGGGTTCGCGGCGTCGAACGCCTGCACGGGGCTGGGCATGCGGTCCTGCCGGACCGGATCGAAACCGGAACCTACGCCGTTGCTGCGGCGATCACCGGTGGCGAGGTCCTGTTGAAGGGGGCCCGGACCGACCTGATCGAAGCGGTGATCGATGTCCTTGGCCAGGTTGGGGTGCGCTTCGATGACGGCCCCGATGGCCTGCGGGTCAGCCGCACCAATGGCGGCTTGACCGGGGTTGATCTGATGACCGAACCGTACCCCGGGTTTCCAACCGATATGCAGGCCCAGTTCATGGCCCTGATGACCGTTGCCAACGGCGCCTCGATGATCACCGAGACGATATTTGAAAACCGTTTTATGCATGTGCCGGAACTGCACCGTATGGGTGCCGACATCAATGTGCAGGGGCGCTCGGCCATTGTCCGGGGCAATCAAAAGTTATCCGGCGCACCGGTGATGGCGACCGATCTCCGGGCCTCGGTCTCCCTGGTTCTGGCCGGCCTGGCGGCACAAGGCGAAACCCTGGTCAACCGGGTTTATCACCTGGACCGGGGTTATGAGCGGCTCGAGGAAAAACTCAGCGCCTGCGGTGCCGATATCGAGCGGGTGCGCAGTTAACACCGGCGCAATTGCCGATTATCCGGCGGCTCCCGGGTGCAGCTTATGCCGTGTTCGATCTCCGCATCCGCATGGCCCCGGCAGCCGGGCTGGCAACTCCGATTGCCGGCGACGCACGGCTTGGGTTTCAAATGCCATTAGTTTTGCTTATGAATATATGAAATAAGATCGTTTGTCAGCGCGACTGGCCAGGATTAGATTTCGCTCCTGAAACAGGCGCTTGCCCCTGGTGGCCCGCCTGCAATTGCCATAAGGAGTGGACCCATGACCCGCACACACAGTCTTTCACCAAGCCGTTCCCTGCCTGGCGAACGATCATCGACCAACCAGGGAAACCCCGTTAAGGCCATTGCCAAAGTGCCGGATATTCTCCTGAAAACCCTGTATTCCTGGCAAGACGGCGGCAACGGAAAAGCGCACTTGCGAAAACAATCGGAGTTCCCGTTTCGCGACTTGGGGCCGAGCCGGGGCGACGGGATGACCGATTACAGCCAGCCGGTGTGGTGCCGATAGAGCGTCGTCTGGTAAAAACGTTTTCGCTCCTAAATTCACATTATATAATCTTGCCTGATGCAGGCGGTCTCGCGCCTTACGGTTCGGGATCGCTTGGGCCGGTACGGCCTATGGGGTCGGTGGAACGGCGCAGCGCAGGGCGGCGGGCACAAGAAAAGGGCCCGATAAATCGAGCCCTTTAAACGGATGGTAGGGTCCAAATGGTATGGACCCACCGGTCTACTTGGGTGCGAGCACCATGGTCATCAAACGACCTTCGGTTTTTGGAAACTGTTCAATTTTGGCGACGTCTTCCACATCGTCGCGGACCCGGTGCAGGACTTTCAGCCCGAGATCCTGGTGGGCCATTTCCCGACCGCGGAAACGAATCGTCATTTTGACCTTGTCGCCATGGTCTAAGAACTTGAACACCGAGCGCATTTTCACTTCGTAATCATGCTGATCAATGCCCGGCCGCATCTTGATCTCTTTGACCTCGATGACCTTTTGTTTTTTGCGCGCCTCGGTGGCTTTTTTCTGGGCTTCGTATTTGTATTTGCCGTAGTCCAGTATTTTACATACGGGCGGCTTTACATTGGGAGAAATCTCGACCAAATCAAGACCGACTTCGACCGCCATTTCCATGGCTTCCGGTGTCGAGACAACACCGACCTGTTCCCCATCGGCATCAATAAGGCGGACTTCGCTCACCTCAATCATTTCGTTCACTCGCGGGCCCTCTCGGGACGGCGACTGCTGCATTGGACGTCGGGCTATTTAAATATCTCCTGTTTCGGTTACGGTTGTCATCTATCTTATCCTCATCATTCGTATGGTTCCCTGGCTAAACCCGCCTGATCGCGGGCCAGACCTGTAAGTTAAACATCAATTGTAGAATTTACAAAGCGGAATCAGGCAACCCCCTGATCCCGGTCGGCCGGACTGATGGCTTCCGCTTTAAGTGTAACGACTGCCTGTTCAAGTGCAAGGATTTCCTGTTCCTTGCCGCCCAGGCGACGCATGGCAACGGTTTGTTGTTCGGCTTCGCGTTTGCCAACCACCAGAATGACCGGGACTTTTGCATGGCTGTGCTCGCGCACTTTGTAGTTGATCTTTTCGTTGCGGATATCCAGTTCGGCCTGCAGGCCGGCGGCCCGCATTGCGTTAACCACGGTTTCAGCGTAGGCATCGGCGTCGCTGGTGATGGTCGCCACGACGACCTGGACCGGGGCCAGCCAGAACGGGAACCGTCCGGCGTAGTTTTCAATCAAAATACCGATAAACCGTTCGAAGGATCCGAGAATGGCCCGGTGCAACATCACCGGGCGGTGTTTTTCACCGTCTTCGGCAATGTAGTGGGCATCCAGGCGTTCGGGCAAAACATAATCGACCTGCAGGGTCCCGCATTGCCATTCGCGGCCAATGGCGTCGCGCAGGACAAACTCCAGTTTGGGCCCGTAAAAGGCCCCTTCGCCCGGGTTCATAATCATCTCGACGCCACAGGCCAATGTTGCGTCGCGCAGTGCGGTTTCCGCCCGGTCCCAGACTTCGTCGGCCCCGGCCCGGACGTCTGGGCGGTCGGAAAATTTCACAACAAATTCGTCGAAGCCAAAATCCTTGTAAATTTTTGACAGCAATTCGATGAAAACTTTGGTTTCCGACTGAATCTGGTCGTCGCGGCAGAAGATGTGGGCATCGTCCTGGGTAAAAGCGCGGACCCGCATCAGGCCGTGCAGGGCACCGGACGGCTCGTTGCGATGGCACGAGCCAAATTCAGCCATGCGCAGGGGCAGGTCGCGGTAGCTGGTTTGCCCCTGTTTGAAGATCTGCACATGGCACGGGCAGTTCATGGGTTTGATGGCGAGAACCCGGTCTTCCGCCTGGGAAATGAACATGCCTTCGCCAAATTTGTCCCAGTGGCCGGAGGCCTCCCACAAGGAGCGGTCGACCATTTGCGGGGTGTTTACTTCGACATAGCCGCCAGCATCCAGGCGTTTGCGCATGTATTCCTGCACCGTACGGTAAAACCGCCAGCCCTTGGGGTGCCAGAACACCGAACCCGCCGCCTGTTCCTGCTGGTGAAACAGGTTCATTTCCTTGCCGAGCCGCCGGTGGTCGCGTTTTTCCGCTTCTTCCAGCATATGCAGATAGGCTTTTAATTCCTTGTCGTTGCGCCAGGCGGTGCCGTAGACCCGTTGCAGCATCTCGTTGTCGGAATTGCCGCGCCAATAGGCACCGGCCAGTTTCATCAGTTTGAAGGACTTGCCAATGCGGCCGGTTGACGGCAAATGCGGCCCGCGGCACAGATCAAACCATTTGCCCTGGCGATAAACCCCGATGGCTTCGCCTTTCGGCAGTCCTTCAATCAGTTCCGCCTTATAAATCTCGCCCATCTCGGTGAAGGTTTTGATGGCCTCGTCGTAGGTCCAGACCTCACGGACAAAGGGATCATCGCGGTCGATGATTTCTGCCATTTTGGTTTCCATGGCCGCCAGGTCGTCCAGCGTGAACGGGGTTGCCCGGGCGAAATCGTAATAAAAGCCGTTTTCAATGGATGGACCAATGGTCACCTGGGTGCCGGGAAACAGTTCCTGCACGGCTTCCGCCAGCACGTGCGCGGTATCGTGGCGAATAAGCTCGAGCGCCTCGTCGTCCTTTAAGGTGACAATGGAAACCTCGCTGTCCGTCTGCAGGACCGTGGCAAGATCAGACAATTGACCATTGATCCGCAGGGCCAGCGCCGCCTTGGCGAGGCCGGGGCCGATATCGGCGGCCAATTCCATGCCCGTTACCGGGCCGTCGAACTGCCGTATACTGCCGTCGGGAAGCTGAAGCGCAACCATTTGAAATCTCTATCCTAAACCTTCAAACAAGCCTGGAATTTAGGCATATACAGCCCCCTGTCAAGGACAGAGGTTGGGGCTCCCGGGCGGTCGCCCGGTCAGCCCAGACCTTGCACCGCGTCGAGCACCTCGCGGACCGGCAACTGGGCCAGCGACGGGCGCTGGAGCACGGTGACTTTTACCCCCCGGGGGGCACAGAGGGCGGGGTCCGACGCGGCAGAAAACAGGACCAGGCTGGGGCAACCGGCGGCCGCCGCCAAATGCATCGGCCCGGTGTCATTGCCGACGGCGAAGCGGGCACCCCTGGCCATCGCTACCAGGTCCAACAGGTCGGTTTTGCCGGTCAGATCGAGGGCCGTCGGTGCGGCCTCGACGATCCGCCGGGCGAGCCCGGTTTCAGTGCTGCCGCCCAGCACCACCGGGGTGATGGCGCGCCCGGCCATGTGCCGGGCGAGCGCGCCATAACCGGCGACCGGCCAGCGTTTGCCCGGGCGGTGCGGCGCGCCGCCCGGGATCACAAGGCCATAAGACGCCGGCAGGGCAAATCCCTGGATGTCGGTTTTGAGACCGCTCAAGTCAGCGGCCGGCACCCGCTCAATGCCCGCCATGTTTAGCTGCTCACGCTGGCGGTCCTGGGTGTGCATGGCATCCCGCGCCGGATTGGCGTGCGGGTGTGAACAGCCGCGGGCGATACCAGACCACTCGGGCCGCGGGTCGGCGAACAGCCGATAATAAAAACCACTTCGATCGGAGGTTTGCAGATCATAAACCCGGATAAACCCGGCCGATTGCAGGCGTTTGCGAAAGGCCAGCCATGCGCCGATCTGGTAAAACCGGGGACGGGTGTCGAGCCACACCTGATCAACGGTTCGCGATTTTTGCGCCAGGGCCTCAAACGGCGGCGTCGTCAACAGGGTGATCGTCTGGTCCGGGTGATGGTCGCGGATCGCCTTGAGGGGTCCCAGGGCTTGGACAAAATCCCCCAGTGCCCCCAGTTTTATGACCAGGATACCGGTCGCCGTCATAGCCGCCCTAAGACGCTTTGGCCGGGGTCAGGACCTCGTTATAGACCTCCAGGGTTTTTGAGCACATGGAGTCCTTGGAAAAATTGTTGCGAATGTTAGCGACGCCTTTTTCCGACAGGATTTTGCGCTCTTCGACACTGAGGTTAAGGGCTTTGTCGATGGTTATCGCCAGGGCGTCGGCGTCGCCGGGAGCAACCAGCCATCCGGTTTCATTTTCGATGACGGTTTCCTGGGCGCCGCCGTGCGCCGTGGCGATGACCGGGCGTCCGAGACTTTGGGCTTCGATCACAACCCGGCCAAAGGCCTCCGGGTCGGTCGACGCCGAGACCACGATGTCGGTTAACATATAGGCCGCCGGCATGTCATCACAGTGGTCAACAATACGGACGATTTCACCCAGGCCATGGGTTTCCACCAGGGTTTCCAGTTCCTTACGGTAGTCGTTGCGGCCCTGAGCATCGCCAACCAGCAAACAGCGGATATCGCGCCGGTCGAGTTTTTTGATGGCTTCTATGAACACCGTCTGGCCTTTCCAGCGGGTCAGCCGACCGGGCAGCATGATCACCGGAAAGCCGTCCTCAAGGCGCCATTCGTTGGCCAGCGCCACGACCCGTTCGGCGGACACGGCTTTTTGGTCAAACCGCTGCAGATCGACGCCCCGGTGGATCACCCGGATTTTGTTGACAGGCACGCCGTAAATGCGCCGCATGTGGCCGGCAATGAACCGGGAATTGGCAATGATCCGGTCCCCCGATGTCATGATCGAGTTGTATTTGCGTTTCAGAAAATTGCCAACGGAATAGGTGCCGTGAAAGGTGATCACCAGCGGGACGCCGGTTCGTTTGGCGGCAAAATAGGCACTCCAGGCCGGCGCGCGCGAGCGCACATGGACCACATCGGCGCGGTATTTTTTTATGACGTCTACCAGGCGCCCGACATTTTTATACATGACAAAGGGGTTTTTCGAATGGGTCGGCAGTTCAATATGTTCGGCCCCGATGCGGTTCAGTTCGTACACCAGGGTGCCGCCAGCCGAGACGACAATCGCCCGGCCACCGGCTTCGACAATGGCCTGCGCCACTTCGACCGTGCTCCGCTCGACGCCGCCGGTGTTGAGCGCCGGCAGGATTTGCAGGACCGTTGCCGAGCGTTCCGCATCGAGCGACGGATAAACCGCGGACCCGTCGGTCAGGCGTTCCTCTTGCTGGTTTTCAGTGTTAGTGTCTGGGGTCTCACTCATTTTTATGTCTGCCATGAACCCATATAAGGTGCCCACAATGGATATCGATCATACCACCGAAGCCGCGATTTTAAACCGTCAAGATGGCTCAACTATCGCCTACCACCGGAGTTCTGGCAAGCATCCCGGTGTGGTCTTTTTAACGGGATTTAAGTCCGATATGTCGGGCAGTAAGGCGTTGGCCCTTGAAACCTTTTGCCAGCAACGGGGACAGGCATTTCTGAGATTTGATTATACCGGTCATGGACAATCGTCGGGCGCTTTTATCGATGGATCCATCGGTCAATGGGCTGACGACGCGGTTTATGCCCTGGATCATTTGACCGAGGGACCACAGATTCTGGTCGGTTCCTCCATGGGCGGCTGGATTATGCTGCTGGCCGCCCTGCAACGGCACCAGCGGGTTGCCGGGCTTGTCGGCATCGCCGCCGCGCCGGATTTTACCGAAGACCTGATGTGGCAAAAATTTAGTGCCGAACAGCAGCGTCTGCTGGGCACGCAGGGCTATGTCGATTTACCCAACTGTTATGAAGATCAGGAACCTTACCGCATAACCCGAAAACTGATCGACGATGGCCGACGACGACTGCTCCTTGGCGGCGCCGTGAATCTGGCGATGCCGGTCCGATTGATTCAGGGCCTGTTGGACCAAGATGTGCCGTGGCAAACGGCGGCGCGTCTTATGGAAAAAGTAAGCTCCGATGATGTCGAAGTGACCTATGTAAAATCCGGTGACCACCGACTTTCCGAACCGCGTGATCTGGACCGGTTACAGCGGGTCCTGGGCGGTTTGATCGATCAGCTTGAAAGGCCTTCATAAATCGCCGTCAATCCCTCGCGGTAGCTCGGGTAGGCCAGCTGTAAACCAAGCTCCGATTTTAACCGGCTGTTGTCGACCCGCCGGTTGTCCTGCCAAAAGGATAACGCCATCGGGCTCATCGCCAGGCGCGCCGTCTCGAAGGGAATTAATTCGGGCACCGGTAACCCCAGAAGCTCACAGGCAAAGGCAACAACCTCGGCCGGTGCGGCCGGTTCATTATCACAGACATTATAAATGCGTCCGGGATTTGGATGGGCCATGGAGGCGGCCAGACTACGGGCAATGTCGTCCACATGGATACGGGAAAACCGATGGTCCGGTTTATCGATCCGCCGCACCGTACCGGCCCGCACCTGATCCAGGGCGCTGCGGCCGGGCCCGTAGATCCCGGGCAGCCGGAAAATATGCACGGGCAGACCCGCCGTCGCCGCCAGATCAAGCCAGTCGCGTTCCGCCTTTAACCGATATTGGCTGCGTTTCGACGTCGGTCGGACCGGTGCCGTTTCATCGACCAGGGCACCATCGGTATTTCCATAAACCCCGGTCGTCGACAGATAACCCAACCATTTCAGGTTGGGCATTTTGAGCAGGTCATGGCGGTGCCAGTTATAGACCGGGTCGCCGTCGTCGTCGGGTGCCGCCGATAGCAAAACGTGGGTTGCGGTGTTCAAGGCGGCTTCGGCGTCGGTCATTGGCCGTTGGCCGTCAAAAACATGCAGGTCGGTTGCGCCGCCTGCCGGTTGCGCCGATCGCCGGGTACCTGAAACGGTCCAGTTGCCCGCTGCCAACTGACGGCTCAGGGCCTGGGCGCAATATCCCATGCCAAAACAAAACAGCTGGTTGGTGGCAGATGGCCCGTCTAATGTCATATCAGATGTCATATCAAATGTTAGGAGCGTCCTGAAATTGCTTGTCAAAACCCCTTGTTACCCGGCAAATTAATCGGACAGGGGCTGGCGGTACAGCGTTTTAAAATGTTTATGGATAAAACAGATAACGACGGTTTGTCGGGGCTGCGGATAAGGCCGGTGCCTGGTGCCCCGAGGCGTCGCCGCCTATGCAGGCAGCTGTCGACAAGGCCGATGTCTGCGGGCGGCAGCCGGCCGGGCGCAAAACACCGAAGCGTTGGATATGGCGCTGCCCTGTTGTTTGCTCTGATGGTGGTGGCGTTCGCCCGAGGCCTGGCTTTCGCCGACAGTTCGTCGCCCCGGCTGGCCGCCTATTACAATCGCCATATGGCGATTGTTGACGGCCAAACCTATGCCTGGGAAAACGACAATCCGCCGCGCAATATTGGGATTTCTGCGGTTCAGGTGGGGGTCGGCGGCAATCGGTATTACCTGCTCACCGGCGATGGGCGATTGCTGGACCTGGCCGGTGACCACCGCCCGGTTGAGCAAATGACCGGGGTGGTGAAATTTGCCGCCGGCCAGTCCGGGGTTTTGGCCATATCCGCCGATCATGCCCTGTGGTGGCTTGCGGCCCAAACACCTTTGTTTAAAAGCGGTGCATCGCCGCCCGAAAAAATCGCCGATGATGTGGCCACGGCTGCGGTCGGCGACGGGGCGAATTATTATCTCACCCGATCCGGCGCGCTTTATGTGCGCGGCAAATCCCATCGCGGTCAATATGGCGATGGCAAACTCACCACCACCGAGCAGTTTGTTCAGACCGCTTCTGGCGGGTTGCAAATTACCGCCCATACGGGGCACGCGATTTTGCTAAAGAAAAACGGCGATGTGTTGGGAACGGGCGGCAATATTTACGGACCGGTTGGCCGGCACGGGTTGGGCGATAAGGCGGTGCGCTGGAGCCGGATCGTCGGCAACGTTCAGGCCATTGCCACCGGCTCATCGCACAGCCTGGCAATCACCGAAGATTCTACACTGCTGGCCTGGGGGCGGGGTTATGGAGCCGAACCCCGGGCCGTAATGAAAGATGTTGTTGGCGTTGCCGCCGGGTCTGACTGGAGTTTGGCACTTGGCCGGGACGGCACCCTTTGGCAGTGGCGTGCCGGTGAGGAAAAAACCCAAGTGGTGTTGCCGTGAGCCGCCCGCCCGAACGGCAAGAAGCGATTAAATCAGCGATGGACAGTTTGTTTTGGCACAACACAGTCATCCCGTTGGCCGCCCTGGCAGCTGCCAGGGCCCTGCTTTTAGCTTCCAAAAAGCGCGGATTTGACGCCCGGTGGGGCTTGGCGATGATCCTCATGGCGGGTGTGCCGTCGACCCCCGGGGCGGCCGAGATCGATCATGCCGCAGCTTATGAAATTTGCATGGCCGAGACGCAGACCAATCCCGAGGCGGCTTATGTGCGGGCCGTCCGCTGGCGCGATCTGGGCGGCGGCGGCGCTGCGGATCATTGTGCCGCGTCGGCGATGATGGGGATGCAGCAGTATCGGCAAGCCGGCGAGCGGCTTGAACAGCTGGCGAAGACCGGCAAAATCGAGATCGCCATGAAAGCCCGGATTTTGGGTCAGGCAAGCCAGGCCTGGCTGCTCGCCGACGAACCGGAACGGGCCGAGGCCGTTGCCTCGGCCGCCCTGTCGCTTGAACCCGAAAATCGCGAGTTGCTGATCGACCGGGCCCAGGCCATGGCGGCGCGCAAGGACTACCGCGGCGCCATCCATGACCTGGACAAAACCCTTGTTTTGGATGACCGCCAATCCGACGCCCTGGTTTTTCGCGCCACAGCAAAACGATACCTCGGTGATCTGCCAGGCGCGATGGCCGATATCACCCGCGCCTTGGCGCTCGACGGCGGCCACGTCGATGGCTTGCTCGAGCGCGGCATCCTGCATCGACTGGCCGGGCGCAAGGATGCAGCTCGACAGGACTGGTTGATGGTCTTAAACAGGGCACCGGATTCCATGGCTGCTGTCGCCGCGCGAAAAAATCTGCACCATATGGATGTGAAAACCCAACCCTAACCGGCGGCCGGGGCCGTCTTAGCAGGATAGTATCAAATGGCCGATCAAACCCGTTCCCTCGACCCCGATGACTGGGTCGCGTTCCGTGACCGCGCCCATAAAATGCTGGATGCGGCCCTCGATCATGCCCAGGGCAGTGGCGACGGGCCGGTCTGGACGGCGGTTCCCGACGACGTCAAAACCGCCTTAAAGGAACCCCTGCCGATAACCCCGCAGGGCACCGATCAGGTTTGTGACGAGCTGTTGTCGCGGGTGCTGCCCTATGCCACGGGAAATACCCATCCGCGATTTTTTGGATGGGTGCACGGCACCGGCACTCCGGGCAGCATCATCGCCGATACCATGGCGGCGGCCATGAACTCAAATTTAGGCGGTCGCGACCACGGTGCCAATTATGTCGAACAGCAGGTCATCGATTGGGTTAAAACCTTATTTAAGTTTCCCGCCACAGCCAGCGGCCTGGTGGTCAGCGGCACTTCCGTCGCGACCCTCATTGCCCTGACTGCGGCGCGGTATGCAAAAGCCGGATACGACGTGCGCAACCAGGGCCTGCGCCCGGAAAACGGCCGGTTGGTCGGTTATACCTCAACCGAGGCGCACAGCTGCATTGCCCGCACCTTCGATATGTTGGGACTTGGTTTTGATGCCCTGCGTTCGATCCCCGTTGACCCTACCTACGCCATGGATCTGGCCGCCCTGAAACAGGCCATTGCCGATGACCTGGCGGCCGGCAACCGGCCCTTTTGTGTGGTCGGTTCGCCGGCCACCGTCAACACCGGAGCGATTGACGATCTGCAGGGAATCGCAGAGATTTGTCAGGCCCATGATCTATGGTTCCATGTGGACGGTGCCTTTGGTGCCGTCGCGGCGCTCAGTGACAGTTTAAAAACCCGGTTTCGGGGCATTGAGCTGGCGGATTCCATTGCCTTTGATTTCCATAAATGGATGCATGTGGTATATGACGCCGGGTTCGTGCTGATCCGCCGCGAGGACCTGCACCGCGAAGCCTTTACCTTGCGCCGGGAATATCTGAAGGCGGCACCGCGCGGCCTGGCGGCCGGCAATCCATGGTTCTGTGAATATGGCCCGGAACTGTCGCGCGGTTTCAGGGCGCTCAAGGTGTGGTTTCATTTAAAGGAACACGGCATCAAAAAAATCACCGACAAGGTCGATGACAATTGCCGGCAAGCGGCCTATCTGGGCGCTCTGGTCGAGGCCCGGCCTGACCTGCAGTTGGCGACCCCGGTGACCCTGAACATTTGTTGTTTCCGCTATGTGGCCGACGGCCTCGATCGGGAGAGCATTGATAAAATCAACGCCGGTATTGTTATGGATTTGCAGGAAGACGGTCTGGCGGCACCGTCAACCACCCGGCTCGCAGGTAAACTGTGGATCCGCGTAAATATTACCAATCACCGCACCACCCTGGCCGACATGGAGCTGCTGGCAGACGCCGTTGTCCGATGGGGCCAACGGGCCCAGGGGGCATGACGGACGGAGATTTTCAGTGATTTGAGATCATCAAATCACGGCTCTAATCTATCGGCTGCGGGCCGAGCGTTGGGTCATGGCCGGGCTGACCCGGGATCCGGCGGATTTCGGTGACCCATAGGTTTTCGCCACGGGTTTCACGGCTTTGCCGCCGGCGGTGCCGGGAACGGTCTCTTCGGCCGTTTGCTGGACGACCCTTTTAACGCCGGGTTTGCGATTGGGTTTTTTGTTTTTTGGCATGATCTGGCTCCGACAGTGAATTCAAACGGGGTTTGTAGACTACTCGCTTGTCCCGACAATGCAAAGACGGGCCCGTCGGGCGGCCCCTGCGCCTCCGTTAATTGCACTTGGTGGGCCGGCTTATTCTGGTTAGGTTGGGCGGTAAACCCAACCCGGGAGACCCCATGGAACAAACAAACGCGATCACCCAAATCTTTCTGCCCCTGTCGTTGGCGTTCATCATGTTTTCCGTTGGCCTTGAACTGGTGGTTGATGATTTTAAACGGGTCGTGGTCCAGCCCAGGGATTTTGCCGTCGGTGCCATCAGTCAGGTGATTTTGTTGCCGCTGGTGGCCTTCGGGCTTTTGGCGGTTTGGCCCGTTGACCCGGCCCTGGCGGTCGGGGTGATGATCATTGCCGCTTGCCCGGGCGGGGTGACATCGAATCTGATGACCTACCTGGCCCGGGGCGATACGGCCCTTTCGGTTTCCCTGACCGCAGTGATCAGCCTGTTGAGTGTGCTCACCCTGCCGTTGATTGTCGGTTTTTCGATCGATCATTTTATGGCAGCGGCGAGCCGACCGGATCTGCCCATCGGCAAAACCATTGCCGGGATTTTTGCCATCACCACCGTGCCGGTGATTATTGGCATGGCGGGCAAACATTTTTTGCCGGGTTTCGCCGAAAGATTCGAACGCCCGGCGCGCCGGATCGCAATGGGATTGTTTGCCGTCATTGTTCTCGGCGCGGTGCTCGCTGAACGCCAGAACATCGTCGATTATTTTATACAGGTTGGTCCGCTGACGTTGCTGCTCAACACAGCGATGATGATCATCGCCGCCGGGCTGGCGCGGCTGGCTGGCATGGGCGCTCGGCAACGCATCGCCATCACCCTTGAGTGTGGCTTGCAAAACGGCACCCTGGCAATTTTTGTTGCCGCCACCCTGATCGGCAATAAAACCATGATGATCCCCGGCGGCATTTATTCGCTGTTGATGTTTTTTACAGCGGTGTTTTATCTGCTTTGGCTGAAACGCACGTCAGCGACTTAAAATCACCTGGCCGAAAATCACCTGGCCGCCAAATTGCCATGCGCCAGCGATTACTGGTTTCGGCAGTTCCCATCGGCGGGCCTTTGAACCACAAACCAGCGAGCGGAGACGCGTGGCAATTTATTATTAAAAATCCAGATCGCGGTAATGTTTGGGTGGCGGCGCGCCGGGGATGTGGTCCTCGAGCAGCGGCCGGAAGCTCGGTCGGGATTTGATGCGGGCGTACCAGTCGCGGGCCGCCGGATGTTCATTCCACGGCACATCGCCGAGATAATCGATGGCCGATAAATGTGCACTTGCCGCTAAATCGGCGATCGTCAGGTGATCGCCGGCCAGCCAATTGCGCCGGTCGACCAAATAGCCGATGTAGTCGAGATGGATGTGGATGTTGGCATGACCGGCACGGACAACTTGCGAGTCCGGTTCGCCCAGCCCCAAAAACCGTTTCATCATTTTCTCGGTAACCAGGTTTTCCGTCACTTCGAGATTAAACTTGCGATCAAACCAATAAACCAGGCGTCGTGCTTCCGCCCGTACCTTTGGCGACGGGCCAATCAGCGCCGGTTCCGGTTGAATTTCCTCTAAATATTCAACAATGGCATCGCTGCCGGACAGGGCCGTGCCATCATGCTCGACCAGCACTGGCACTTCGCCGGTCGGGTTGAGGGCCAAAAATTCGTCCCGGCGATGCCACACACTTTCCGTGCGCATCTCGAACTCCATGCGTTTTTCCAATAAAACGAGGCGGACTTTACGGCAAAAGGGATTTAACCACAGGTGATAGAGGGTAAGCATGTCGATGATCTTATACAAAGGGTTGGCCGCTGAAACAAATGGTTCTGCACGATGATTTCCCGCGTTAACGTACATATCGCAAAATTGTGAAGTATTTGTCACTGGCGGTAAAATGGTGTTTTGGCGTATGAAAATGGGGTAATCTTATAAGATTATCGGGGTCGGAGACAAAATTCAGACCCATGTGGTAATCTGACTTCTTTTGGAGAGGCCTAAATGCTCATAAAATCTGCCAACGCATCGGATGTAAAATCCTCTGAAATCACACCGAAGTCATTGTTCGACGCCCGCCGTCAGTTTCTCAGAACGGCGGCCATCGCCGGGGTCGGTTTTGCCGCCGGATCGATCGCGCCGCCGGCCTTTGCCCGCACCGGCCGCGGCAAAAAACTGGCCGGTGTGCAGCCGACCAAATGGACCCAGGACTCCCTTGGCGAAGACCTGACGGACTACGAATCGATAACCAGTTATAATAATTTTTATGAATTCGGTACCGGCAAACAGGACCCGGCGCTTTATGCCAAGGATTTTCAGCCCAAACCCTGGTCCGTTGTGGTCGACGGTGAAGTCGATAATCCGGGTACCTATTCCTACGAAGACCTGATCAAACCCCACAAACTGGAAGAGCGTGTTTACCGGTTCCGCTGCGTCGAGGCCTGGTCCATGGTGATTCCCTGGGTTGGTCTGCCGCTGGCCGATTTGGTCAAACGTCTGGGACCTAAGAACGACGCCAAATATGTCGCCTTTGAGACCCTAAATGACCCGGAACGCATGTCCGGGCAACGGCGTCAGGTCCTCGAATGGCCCTACCGCGAAGGGTTGCGCATGGATGAAGCGATGAATCCGCTGACCCTGATGGCCGTTGGCTTATATGGCGAGGAATTGCCCAGTCAAAATGGCGCGCCCATTCGTTTGGTGGTGCCGTGGAAATACGGTTTTAAAAGCATTAAGTCGATTGTTCGCATTTCCTTCACCAAGGATCAGCCGCCGACCTCGTGGAACATGGCCGGTGCCCGGGAATACGGGTTTTATTCCAACGTCAACCCGGGCAAAAATCACCCGCGCTGGAGCCAGGCCAAGGAGCGCCGCATTGGTGAATTTCTGAAACGCCCGACGTTAAGCTTTAACGGCTACGAGGAAGACGTTGCGGCGCTGTATACGGGCATGGATTTGAATAAATTTTATTAGTGCCCTATCCGTCGGTGACCGGTTAATGACACAGGATAAATTGATCAGGCGGGTTCTTAAACCCGTGGTCTGGGTTTTGTGCCTTGGGCCTTTAGGGGGATTGGCCTGGCTCGCCTATTCGGGCGGGCTAACCGCCAATCCGATCGAGTTTTTGAACCGTTATTTGGGCGAGTGGGCGTTGAAGTTTGTAATTTTTGCCCTCGCCATAACCCCGCTTCGTGGCCTCACCGGTTGGGCAGGGCTGACCCGGTTTCGCCGGTTGCTGGGTTTATTTGCCTTCTTTTATGTGGTTCTCCATCTGTCGAGTTATGTCGGGCTCGATCAGTATTTCGACTGGAACGCCATCTGGCTCGATATCACCAAACGCACCTACATCACGGTCGGCATGGTCGCAGCGGTGATTCTGCTGGCCCTGGCGGTGACCTCGACCAAAGGCATGATCAAACGGATCGGCGGCAAAAACTGGAACCGCCTGCATAAATTGGTCTACCTGGCCGCCGCCGCCGGTTGTTTACACTTCTTTATGATGCGCAAGGGGGTGCAGCTCGAACCCCTTATGTATGGTGGTGCGGTGTTGCTGTTGTTGGGCTATCGGCTGGTCGGGTATCTTAAAAAACGACGGCGAAAATCACGGTTGGCCGTCGCCTGAGGCGGGCCGTGTCATGGCTGTTGTCAGGTGGTGTCCCGCAGGGCCTTGAGAACGGCCAATAATTTACGATCGCGCTCGGCTTCCAGGTCATTAATGGTCCGCTCGCCGGCTTCCTCCCGCAGGCCGTCAACAATCTGAGCACACAATTCGGGCGTCAGTTCCGGTTCCCCCTGCATGGTCTGCCACCAGCTTTCCATGGCCGGTCCGAAGTGGCTGTAGAATTTTTCGAACCCGCCCTTGCCGCCGGTCAGGTTAAAAATCATATGCGGCCCCATCACCGCCAGGCGCAGACCGGGACCCTGGGAGATGGCGGCATTGATATCCTCGACAGAGGCCAAATCATTGACCACTGCCCAGGTGGCTTCCCGCCACAATGCGGCCTGTAACCGATTGGCCAGGTGGCCCGGCACCTCTTTACGGATGCGGATCGGATGTTTGCCAATGTGTTTGTAAAACCCCATGGCCCAGTCGATCACCGCCGGGTCCGTTTGCCGGGCACCAACCACCTCAACCAGCGGGATGAGGTGCGGCGGGTTAAACGGGTGTCCGACAACAAATCGGTGCGAGGTGCCAAGATCGGCCACCAACTCGCTGAGAATAAGTCCCGACGTGCTGCTTGAAAAAATCGCCTGGGCGGGCAGGGCATAATCAATTTTGCCGTACAGTTCTTTTTTTATGTCGAGGCGCTCGGGCGCGTTCTCCTGGACAAAATCGGCCGTGCTGACGGCGGAGACCGGGTCGTCAAGAAAGGTCAACGCTGCGGTATCGGCACCCGGTTCAAGGCCTATGGTTTGCAGTTGTGGCCAGGCCCGATCAATGAATTCCCGGAGGTTGGCCTTCCAGCCGTCGCCCGGATCCCAGGCCGAGACCGCATACCCGCGGGCTAGAAAATAGGCGGTCCAACTGGCGCCAATGGTGCCCGTGCCAAGTACCGCAATTCGCCGGACCTGATCAAACGGCAGATAGTCAGCCATGAATTCCAACCTTCACCACATAAAGACCCATAGGGACCACAGAAAGGCACCCTTGTGCAAGGGGGAAAAGATGCAGGCGAAGTGCGCCATGGTCAAGGTTTTCCACCGCCGCCAATGGAGCCGACAGGCAAACCAAACGGCACCGGCGTGGCGTTTATGTCTGTGTCACATCGCCTTGCCAGAGGCCGTCGCCTTACAGCACCACAGGCGAAGCTGCAAAATCCGTGGGAAGATGTCCGTTTGTCGGTTTATTCGAAACCGTCTGCAACCCGTTTAAGCGACTTGCTGGGCGACCGAGCGGCGGATCGTCATGATAATCTGTTCGCCCTGGGTTTGGACAGTTTTAACCGCATTTTGCGGGATCGGAATGCCATGGTCCCGGCAATAACAGATCAGTGCGTCTTTTAATTGGGTCGTGTCCAGGTCGACCTGGCCGACGTTCGATGCCGAGTTCTCGATAAAGACAACGCGCAGGGCCCGGGTAGGTTCACAACCGATGATGATATTCTGGGGTTTAAACTCGGCCATATGGTGGCCGGTCAGGGTCAGGTAATGGCTGGCCACGGTTTTCAGTTCGTCGCGGTTAAAAGCCAAGTCTCTCGATTCGTTCGGCATGGGTGTTCTCCCCCGTGTGCGCGGTTCTCCAGAAATAGGTATAGGAGGAGAGTGTTAACGACAGGTAAAGGTCACGTATGTGACGGGTCGCACAGATGAAAAACTAACGATAGAATAAGATTTAAGTTATTGAAATATAGGTGTTTTTTTAAAATGTTTGTGAAGCGGTTCGCTCCTAGAGAGCCGGCCATCGATTTTTGCCGGCAGTCTTATGGACAAAATCCAGAGCCGGATTCGCTGGCGGACCAAAATCTCTGGCGACAACGTCAAACCGGTCGCCATACCGGCGATGTGGCGGTGTTTACAGAATTCCGAGTAGCGAATTAAATTTCACGCCCATAAGTTGATTTGGGCTACATATGGAAACAATTGGTATATGTGTGGAAACATACAATAAGGCTCGATGGGTGTATCTGTAACGCAACCGAATAGGATGGTCGATGATTTTTAACTGCTCATTTAGAGGTATTCTATGACGATTTCCCTTCCGTCGACCCGACTAAAGATTGGTCCAAAATTAATTGCCGCGTTTCTTGTCATTGGAATTGTGCCATTTGCTGTTATAGGCCTCCTGGCCGTAAACAAATCAAGCGATGCCCTGAATTCAGCGGCGTTTGATCGACTGGAATCCGTTCGTGCCATAAAAAAGGCTCAAATGGAGAGTTTTTTTGCCGAACGGCAAAGCGATATGGGGGTGCTTGTGGAGACCGTCAGCACCCTGCGCCAGGAAGCATTTGCCAAGTTAACGGCCGTCCGTGAAATTAAAAAAAACGCCATTGAAAGTTATTTTCAGCACATTAACGACCAGGTGATCACGTTTTCTGAAAACGGCATGATCGTCGATGCCATGAGGACCTTTGCGCACACAGCGGCGACGTTCCGCGACGACAATGCCATGGATCCGGCCCGAATAAAGGCGATGCGGGAAAGCCTTGCTGAATATTATACCGGTGATTTTGCAACCGAATATGTCAAGCAAAATGGCGTTAATCCGCCCACCGATAAATGGCTTGCTCAATTGAGCGATGACGCGGTGGCCCTGCAGCATGAATACATTCGATTAAATAAAAACCCCCTGGGCTCAAAGCATATTCTGGACGCCGGTGCGGACCCATCGCGGTACAGCGCTTACCATAAAAAAGTGCATCCGACGATCCGCAACTATCTGGAAAAATTCGGCTATTACGATATTTTCCTGGTCGAGCCGACCAACGGAACCATTGTCTATTCGGTTTTTAAGGAGCTGGATTTCGGCACGTCGCTGATCAGCGGCCCGTGGTCGAAGACAAACTTTGCCGATGCCTTCAAGCGCGCCCGGGCCCTCAAGGAACCGGGCACTGTGGCGCTTGTTGACTATAAACTTTACACCCCATCCTATGACGCCCCGGCGGGATTTATCGCATCGCCAATATTTGAAAACGGGCAAATGACCGGTGTATTGGTTTTCCAAATGCCCTTGGATAAAATTACCTCGATAATGGGCGAACGGGCCGGCCTTGGTAAAACCGGAGAAACCTATCTGGTTGGCCCCGATCAATTGATGCGCTCAGATTCTTACCTGGACCCCAAATATCACACGGTAACGGCATCCTTTCGCGATCCCTCCAAGGGCGCGGTTTTAACCGAAGCCTCGAAGGCGGCGCTGGCCGGTAAATCCGGTGCTGATATTGTGCTCGATTATAACAACAATCCAGTTCTGTCGTCTTATACGCCGGTAAAAGTTGGCGCCCTGAGCTGGGGATTGCTTGCCGAAATCGACGTCGCCGAAGCCTTTGTGCCGATTGATGCGTCGGGCAAGGATTATTTTGCCAAATACATCGAAAAATATGGTTATTACGATCTGTTTTTAATGAACCCCAATGGTTATGTTTTTTATTCAGCGACCCACGAGGCTGACTATCAAACCAACATGGTGAACGGCCCTTACAAAGACTCGGGTCTCGGCAAATTAACCCGTGACGTCCTGGCTTCCAAAAAATACGGGGTCGCCGACTTTGCACCCTACGGACCGAGCAACAATGATCCGGCTGGATTTATTGCCCAGCCGGTCATCAGTAAGGGAAAAACCGAGCTTATTGTTGCCTTGCAACTTTCCCTGGATTCGATAAATCACATCATGCAACAGCGTGAAGGCATGGGCCAATCGGGTGAGAGTTATCTGGTCGGCCCAGACAAGTTGATGCGTTCGGACTCATTCCTCGATCAGGTCAATCACACGGTCAAAGCATCGTTCGCAAATCCCAAGAAAGGCAGTGTTAATTCGGTGGCCTCCAACAAAGCGTTGGCCGGGGAAACCGGTTCAGAAATTGTAATTGATTATAACGGCAACCCGGTTCTTTCCGCCTATACGCAGGTACAAGTCGGCGAAGCGACTTGGGCTTTGATGGCGGAAATTGACGAATCCGAGGCCTTTGCGCCGATCCGAGAGTTACAGCTCATGATGTTGGTTTTTGCAGCCGTTGGCATTTTGGCGATCGCCGGCTGTGGTTTTTTAATGGCCCGCTCGTTGAGTGGACCCATCAAAAAAATGACCGACGCCATGGGTGCCCTGGCAGGGAAAAACCTGGAAGTCGAAATTCCAGGAACCGAACGTCGGGATGAAATTGGCGAAATGGCCAACGCGGTTCAAGTCTTTAAGGAAAACATGATCCGGGCTGAAGACCTGGCGGAAAAAGAACAACTGGAAAATCAAGCGCGGCACAAGCGGGCAGAAACCATCGACCAGTTGTTGAACACCTTCAAAGGCGAAGTCAACGAAGCCTTGTCGGTCGTTTTGTCGGCATCGACAGAACTCGAAGCCTCATCCCAGTCCATGTCGACGACGGCAGAACAAACCTCGCACCAGGCAAGCGCCGTTGCTGCGGCGGCAAATCAAGCGGCTGCAAACGTCGCAACGGTGGCGTCGGCGGCCGAGGAACTCGGTGCCTCTGGAAATGAAATCAGCCGCCAGATTTCCGAATCCGAGACCATCACAAAAACCGCCCGGTCGGAGGGTTCCAGCGCCAACGATATGATCCAAGGGCTGTCCCGCTCGGTCAATAAAATTGGCGACGTGGTCAGCCTGATAAACGATATCGCGGAACAGACCAATTTGCTGGCGCTCAACGCCACCATTGAGGCGGCGCGCGCCGGAGATGCGGGCAAGGGATTTGCGGTTGTCGCCTCCGAAGTGAAAAACCTCGCCAATCAAACGGCAAAAGCCACCGAGGAAATCACCGGGCAAGTTACAGAAATTCAACAGGTGACAGAACGGTCCGTGGCGGCGATTGGCAACGTCAGCGATGTTATCGAAAAAATGGGGATCATTTCGTCGAGTATTTCCGCCGCCGTTGAACAACAGGGCTCGGCAGTTCAGGAGATCGTCATGAACGTGCACGAGGTCTCGGCCGGCACCTCAGAAGTAACCAAAAATATCACCGGTGTTTCCGTCGCTGCGAACGAGACGGGTGGGGCCGCTAACGAAGTTCTGAAAACCGCCCAGTCCGTTGCCCAAAGATCCAATTTGCTGCGCGATCAGGTCGACAGTTTTTTGAATAAAATATCCGCAGTTTAGCCGGCAAGTATCCCGTTGGCTCCGTTGAAAAGACCCGGGTAACCTACGCGATGCCGGGTCTTTCCGCCTGACCAGAGAAAATAATCACCGCCCAAAAAGGGCGGAAAGGCGCTAATGCGCATCATCCCAATTGGCACCTAAGCCCGTATCAACAACCAGGGGAACGCTCAGGTCGGCCGCACTTTCCATGGTTTTTTTGACCGCCGCCACGGTTTTATCGATCTCGGAATCGGGCACTTCGAAGATCAATTCATCATGCACCTGCAACAGCATTTTGGCACCGAGGTTGGCCTTGGCAAGGGCCGGCGGCATTAACAACATGGCGCGTTTGATGATGTCAGCGGCACCGCCTTGAATGGGCGCGTTGATGGCGGCCCGTTCGGCCATGCCCCGGTGGTTGGGGTTTTTGTCGTTGATGCCGCGGACGTGGCATTTGCGGCCAAACGGCGTCATCACATAACCAAAGGTCCGGGCTTCCTCTTTGGTCCGGTCCATATAGGCGCGGATGCCCGGGTATCGCTCGAAGTAGGCATCGATATAGTGTGCTGCTTCGGAATTGGAAATCGCCAATTGGCGGGCCAGACCAAAGGCGGAAATGCCATAGATGATGCCAAAATTAATGGCTTTTGCGTTGCGTCTGATCATCGGATCCATGCCCTCAATGGGGACATCAAATACCTGGGATGCGGTGATCGCATGAATGTCCTGGCCGGCATGAAAAGCTTCCTTGAGGACATCAATTTCCGCCACATGGGCGAGCAGGCGCAGCTCGATCTGCGAATAGTCGGCGGATAACAAAGTCATGTTTGTGTCGGCGACAAAAGCCCGCCGGATCTTGCGCCCCTCGTCCGAGCGCACGGGGATGTTCTGCAGATTCGGATCGGACGAGGCCAGCCGGCCGGTTGATGCCACGGCTTGTGAATACGACGTGTGGATGCGTCCGGTTTTTGGGTTGATTTCGTTGATCAGGGCATCGGTGTAGGTGCTTTTTAATTTGGCCAACTGGCGCCAGTCGAGGACCCGGGCGGGCAACTCGTGGCCCTGGTGAACCAGGGTCTCCAGAATGTCGGCACCGGTCCCATAGGCCCCGGTTTTGCCTTTTTTGCCGCCGGGTATGGCCATTTCGTCAAACAGGATTTCCCCCAACTGTTTCGGCGATCCGATATTAAAGGGCCGACCGGCAAGTTTGTGAATTTCAATTTCCAGGTCGGCCAGCCGGGCGGCAAAATCATCGGACAGGCGTTTCAGTTCCGTCGCATCGGTTTTAATGCCGCAGGCTTCCATGCGCCGCATGACGGCGATCAGGGGGCGCTCCAGGGTTTCGTAAATACTGACCATATGTTCTTCGGCCAAACGCGGTTTGAAGGTTTGATGCAAACGCAGGGTCACTTCGGCGTCTTCGGCGGCATAATCCAAAGCTTTATCGAGCGGCACCCGGTCGAAGGTGACCTGGGATTTTCCGGTGCCGGCGACCTCTTTGAATTTAATCGTTTCATGGCCGAGGAAAGTCCGCGCCAACTCGTCCATGCCGTGACCATGCAGGCCACCTTCGAGACAGTAGGAAAGCAACATGGTGTCATCAACCGGATAAAGAGAAATGCCAATATTTTCAAAAATATGCATGTCGTATTTAATGTTTTGCCCGATCTTTAAAACGGCGGGATCTTCAAGTAACGGTTTAAGCAGGGCAACGGCTGTGGATAACTCAATCTGTTTTATGTCTTCTGAAGGACTTGGAGAATCGGCTGCATCCAAAAGATCAAGCATGGTGGGATCTTTGGCTGAGGCGTGGGCGAGGGGGATATAACAGGCCTTGCCCGGCTGGACGCAGAGCGAGATGCCGACAATTTTCGCGCGCAGGGCGTTCAGGCCCGTGGTCTCCGTATCAACCGCAACCAGACCTTCCCGATTGGCCGCATCGACCCAAGTTTGCAGAGCCTCGGGCGTTTGTACCAGTTCATAAACGGTTTCGGCGGCGGCTGCTCCTGCCGCCTGGCTGCCGGACCCCGGTTCCAGTCCGAACCGCCCTTCCATGGCGGTGATCAGGGATTTAAAACCCTGTTGGCGCAGAAATTCCATGAGGGTTTCCGGATCCGGTTGGCGCACATCAAAATCCGCCAAGGGCACTTCGATCGGCACATCGACTTCCAGGGTAACCAGTTGCCGCGAGGTGCGCGCCATGTCGGCCTGTTCGAGCAGGCTTTGCCGGCGTTTTGGCTGTTTGATTTCCCCGGCCCGAGCCAAGACGGTGTCGAGATCGCCATATTCATTAATCAACAAGGCCGCTGTTTTAACACCAATTCCCTGGACACCGGGTACATTATCGGCGGAATCGCCAGCCAGGGCCTGGACATCGATCACCCGGTCCGGGCCAACGCCAAATTTTTCAAACACCTGGTCGGGGCCAATGAGTTTGTTTTTCATGGCGTCGAGCATGGTGATTTTGTCATCGACCAGTTGCATCAGATCCTTATCCGAGGAAACAATGGTGACCTCGGCGCCACCGGCAGCCGCCTGTTTGGCGTAGGTGGCAATCAGGTCATCGGCTTCGAACCCTTCCATGTCGACAGCCGGCACATTCAGCGCCCGGGTGGCTTCGCGGACCAGCTCAAACTGCGGGATCAACTCGTCGGGCGGCGGCGGGCGATGGGCTTTGTAATCGGCATAAATATCGGACCGAAAGGTTTTACGGGCCCGATCAAAGATTACGGCAATATGATCTGCGTCCGTATCGGCCAAAATCTTCATTAACATTTTGGTGAACCCAAAAACCGCATTTACCGGGATACCGCCGGGGCTGACCATGGGCGGAAGGCCGTGAAAAGCCCGGAATATAAATCCCGATCCATCAATTAAAAAAACATGTTTCGGTTGAGCAGTCATCGGGCATCCCTTGGGTCAGGCGTTGGATTTGGCGGCAGTTTAACCCGTCGCCGCGCCGCCGGAAACACCACAATTGCGGTGCCGCCCAGATAACCGTTCAGCCGTGCACTTGCGGTCGGATCGGGCACCCTCTAAGGCTTAAATACACAATCGCTTCACGTCCTGTTTACCGTCATTGATTGGCGTATCCACCGGGAATGCCCTATGTTTAAGGTAACAAAAAGAACCGGTTAACCGGTATTAACCAAATATCAGCGATTGCCTGATTTAATGAACACCCTGAAAAAGGAGATATGGGGCAACGAAACAGGAAAAGGAAAAACAGGGACGGGGATTTTCCCCCGTAAAGGGAAACGCCATCGACCGGAAGGCATGGTTTTCGGTCATCTGATGAGGAGAAAGCTCATGAGAACCCTTTATAAAAGCGCCTTAGTCCCCCTTGCTTTTGCCGTTGCCGTATTACCCATCCTTGGCGCTCCGGCGTCTGCCCAGGCCGTATGCGGCACCCGGACGGCCCTGCTCAAACAATTACAGGGCTCCTACAAGGAAGCGCCGGTCTCCATGGGATTGGCGGCCAATGGTTCGGTCGTTGAGGTGACCCGTTCCGAAAAGGGCAGTTGGACGATTCTGTTGACCAATCCCAGGGGCCTGACCTGCCTGATGGCGGCCGGCGAACATTGGGAATTTTTAAAACAGAAAAAAGCCGGTTTTAAACCGTCCTAGGGTATTCCCGGCGAATATTTAGGGTTTTCCCGGCGAATATTAAGGGTATTCCCGGCGAAAATTGAGAGGCCAAAATTGCGTTAACGTGATGACAACGGCGCAAAGCGATGGTCGCTCATCGAACCGGGTTGCAGACCAGTTCGGGTTCAGTGCCCGCTGGCAACCGGCACCCCTTGCTTCAGGCGGTAGGTGCGCGAGCAATAGGGGCAGACCACATCGGTGTTTTCGCCCATTTCCAAATAAACCAGGGGATGCCCCAGGGTGCCGCCGCCGTCACAGCCGACGCGTTTGGTTTCCACTTCAATGGTTTCGATATCTGACATGGGGACCTCGTTGTTCGTCATCTGTGATCGCCGGATAATAGCCGGTGAGCGCCTCGACTTCCAGCGCCAAAAGGCCCGTCAATGGCTCGTTAATTTCCGCTCGTGGTGGCCGCCAAAGAGGGCATGGACCTTTGCCGGCTTGCGGCTTAAATTGGCTTTGTTTACGTCTGAATATCGGACCCTTTTATGACCGCCCCAGCGATTTTTGCCGATCCCGAAATGGATTCAGCGCCGGCCTTTGCCATTGAGACCCGCGGTCTCAATAAAACCTATGGCGCGTCCAACAAACAACCGGCCCAAACGGCGCTTCGAGACGTTAACCTGCAAGTTCCCCGGGGTTCTTTTTTTGCCCTGCTCGGACCCAATGGTGCCGGAAAGTCGACTTTGATAAATATTCTCGCCGGACTGGTGGTGAAATCTGCCGGCGAGGTTTGCATTTGGGGGCATGACATTGATCACCACATGCGCCGGGCCCGCCGGGCCATCGGAATTGTTCCCCAGGAGCTCAATATTGATCCGTTTTTTACACCCCGGGAAATGCTCGATCTGCAGGCCGGTATGTACGGCGTTCCCAAGGCCGACCGGCGCGGTGACGCAATTCTCGAAGCGGTTGGCCTGACCGATAAAGCCGATGCCTATGCCCGCACTCTGTCCGGCGGCATGCGGCGCCGGTTGCTGGTCGCCAAGGCCATGGTCCACAATCCGCCGGTTCTGGTGCTGGACGAACCGTCGGCCGGGGTCGATGTGGATTTGCGTCGCCAGCTGTGGGCCAACGTCAAGGAAATGAACGAACTCGGTGTTACCGTGCTGCTGACCACCCACTATCTGGAAGAGGCGGAAGCGCTGTGTGATACCATTGCGATCATCAACCACGGTCGGCTGATTGCCTGTGAAGCAACGCCGGATCTGTTGTCACGGTTGGATTCCAAGGAAATTACTTTCACCCTGGATGCCGAGTTAACGACAACACCGGCGGCCCTTGCCAGCTATAATGTGGAGCTGATCAAAAACCGCCAGTTGAAATTTCGCTATGCGCCGAGCCAGGTGGCGTCGGGCCAAATCCTGGCGGCGATTGCCGATGCCGGATTGACCATCGCTGAAATTTCCACAAAGGAAGCCGAACTTGAGGATATATTTGTCAAACTGACCCGCGATCCGGCACCGGAATGAGCCCATCCCGGTTTGCCTGCGCTGTTGTGCTGCTGGCCCTCGGCGGCGGCCTTGTCGGTTGTTCGCCAACGGTTCAGGGAGGAGGAAAAACCATCGTCGAACCATCCCTGTCCGGATCGACCCTGATCGCTCATGACGGTGCCCGCCTGCCCCTGCGCCAATGGCTGCCCGCGCAGGCACCGCGCGCGGTGCTCCTGGCGATCCACGGATTTAACGACTATTCCAATTATTTTGCCGCCCCCGGCGCATATCTGGCGACCACCCATGGCATTGCGTCCTATGCCATTGACCAGCGGGGTTTTGGCCAGGCACCGCCCGAAACCGGTGTCTGGGCCGGTACGGAAACCTACGCCAGAGACGTTAAAGGGGCGCTTGTTGGGCTCAAAAAACACCATCCCGGCCTGCCGATTTTTGTCATTGGCACGTCCATGGGCGGGGCCGTGGTGATGGTCGCCATGACCGATCCGGACGGCCCCCGGGTCGACGGCATCATCCTGTCGGCACCGGCCGTCTGGGGCCGCCTGACCATGCCCTGGTACCAGCGCCTGGTCCTGTGGCTGGGGGCCCATACGGTTCCCAATTATCGGGTTAGCGGGCGCGGTCTTAAGATCATACCGAGCGACAATAGGGAAATGTTGATCGAGCTTGGCAGAGACCCCCTGGTTATTAAGGAAACCCGCATCGGCACCATCTTTGGATTGGTAAACCTCATGGATGAAGCCCTCGAACGCGCGGCCCGCCTGCCGGCCAACGCGCTTATCCTTTACGGCATGCACGATCAGGTCATCCCAAAACCGCCGGTCGTCCGGATGCTGGAACGCCTGCCCACGGCGGCCGGCTCCAACCACCGGGTCGCCTTGTACGAACAGGGCTATCATATGTTATTGCGCGATCTGCAGCGCCACACCGTGTGGGCCGACATCGCTGCCTGGATCAAGGATCAAACCGCACCCCTGCCATCGGGTGCCGACCAGCACGAGCCGTTGTCTCTTAAAGGAAAGAACTGAACCATGGCAGACTTAAAACTGACCCCCTATTGGTGGGAAGCGGCACCCCGGCCCGCCGCCGAGGCGATAGCCGTGCCGGCAACAACCGACGTTTGTATTGTCGGTGCCGGATTTACCGGCCTGTCGGCGGCCCTGTGTCTGGCCCGGGCCGACCGTTCGGTTGTGGTTTTTGATGCCCTGCGGGCGGGCGAGGGGGCATCGAGCCGCAACGGCGGGATCGCCAGTGGCAACATCAAGTTTACCTTCACCCAAATGATCAAAAAATTTGGTCTGGCGCGGGCCAAGGATTTTTATGCCGAGGGCATTGCGGCGCGCGATCATTTGGCGGCGCTGATCAAAAGCGAAAAAATCGACTGCGGATTTAAGCTGGTCGGCCGCTACACGGGCGCCAACTCCGAGGCCGATTATGACAGTCTGGGGCGTGAGGCTGATAGCTTGAACAGCCACCTCGACCTGGCCGTCGAGATGGTGCCGAAATCCCGCCAGCACCAGGAACTGGGGACCGATCATTATCTCGGCGGCCAGATGCGCGCCGATATTGGTGGCCTGCATCCGGGCCTGTTGCACCAGGGCCTGCTGGACCGCTGTCAGCAGGCCGGCGTAGTCGTGATCTGCGAAACCCGGGTCACCGACATCAAAAAAACCGATCCGGGGTTTGCCATAACAACGGCCCGCGGCCCGGTCCATGCGGCCGACGTGATCATCGCCACCAATGGCTATACGGATGGTTTGATCCGCTGGTTGCAACGCCGCATTATTCCCATTCCAAGCCAGATCATCGCCACCGAAGCCCTGCCACGCCCGCTCATGGATGAACTCATGCCGAAGCGCCGGATGTTTGGCAATACTTTGAACCTTTACAATTATTACCGCCCATCGCCGGACGACAGCTGTATCATTTTTGGCGGACGTCGGGGCGCCGAGACCGACGATCCTGTGCGCAAAACTGAAGGATTGAGGGCCCAGTTGCTGGAGGTTTTCCCGCAACTGAAAACCGTAGGATTAAGCCACAGCTGGTGGGGTTATACGGGGTATACCTTTGATTTTTTGCCCAAGGTCCTGGTTCATGACGGCATTCATTATGCCCTGGGGTTTTGTGGCTCCGGCGTGGTCTGGGCCAACTGGCTGGGCCTAAAGGCGGCGCTTGCCCTGTTGCGGGAAAAGGACGCCGAAACCATCTTTTCCAAATATCCCTTCGAGACCCGTCCGTTGTATACGGGATATCCCTGGTTTTTGCCCTTTGTCATTGGCTGGTACGGGGTCAAGGACCGCCTGGGCCGCAGCCGTCACGGCTGATTATTGCCACTCTACGGTCAGGGTTTCATCCAGTTTGAACATCTGCAAGGTTTTGGCAATGGCCCCACTGACCCCCCGGATGACCAGGGGTTTTGCCCGGTCCCTGGCCAATTGATCACATTTTAACAACACCCCGATCCCATAGGAATCGAGTTTTTCCACCTGGCCCAGGTCAATCACCAGACGGCGCACGGCGTCCTTATCCAGAGTCTCGGTAAGGGTCTCAATGATCTGGTGGTCGCCGAACTTCAAATCGCCGCTCAGGGCGAAGATTCGGGTTTGGCCTGATTTTTTTATTTTATAGGGCAAGCGGTTCTCTCAAGTCATGTGATTTATCATTTGAATATAGGGGCCCGAAAGTCGGCCAATCCCCCACAGACCTGAATTCCTGGACTCGAAAACCTGAATTCGAGGACCGACAACAAAGCTGTCCAGTCCCCAGGGTAAGGAAGCCCGTCCCTAAGGGAGGTGTTTATAAATACACCCTTCAACCGGAGGAAGAAACCCTATCGAAAGGCCTAGTGATCTGCAGGGAGGATTTGCGAGCCCCCCGGCGTCGTTGCACGGCGCTTGCGCCGCGCCGGCATCGTGGCGCACCGTTCGCCTATCCAGATGACTTCGCAAGACCGTCCCACAGATGCAATTAAGAAGATGCAGACCACTCGTCCCGGCGTGCCGCCGCCGGGGCACGGTTGTGTGTAATCTGGCAACGCTCTGCGGATTTCCATGATTTATCGCCGCCCCGGTGCCAGCAAGCGCTTGCACGGACTTAACGCACGGAGTAAGTTCCCCTCGGAATGCACCCGTAGCTCAGCTGGATAGAGCGCTGCCCTCCGAAGGCAGAGGTCACAAGTTCGAATCTTGTCGGGTGCGCCAAATTTTCCTTAAAAATCAATACGTTATTTGGAAACCCAGAAATATTTAATGGGTATTATTTTTTCGGGGTACCATGGGGGTACCAACCGAAATACCATTTAAGGCATTTTGAGGTAATGTCACATGTTGCTTAAGGAAGGAAGATGATTCTAAATAGTTGGGATATCATTTAGCCATTTCGAACGATCATCCCTGCTAAGCATCACTATGCCGCCATATATAGTAAGTGGCTCTTCACTCAAATATGCAGGCTGCCCATATTCATCAGTCTCATTAGCTTCCTCTTCAGTTTTAAAAGCCGATGAATATACCTCAAGACGAATCAACTCAATATCGATATTATTACTAGCTACTGATTTAATTTTTTTCTCAATGTTTTCAAAACTCTTTTTCGATTTGTTTTCATGTTCTGACGCAGTCACGCCACGGGCTTCGTGCCAATAAAATGTTGATATTGCAATAGCAATGCTGCCACAATTGTTTAAATTTTCAGCGACTAGGAACTCGTTGTTTCTAATAATATCATCTTTAATTCCACTAAACCCAGAGATGTATTTTTTAGTTTCTATTATAATAATTGGACGATCAAAACTATTGCTTCTTTTGTAGAGGACGATATCAATTTGACCGGGGCGTGTAACTAAGTCGCT
This sequence comes from Rhodospirillales bacterium, assembly GCA_021775095.1. Classification (GTDB taxonomy): domain Bacteria; phylum Pseudomonadota; class Alphaproteobacteria; order Rhodospirillales; family Casp-alpha2; genus JABMNT01. The sequence goes on along the minus strand of JAJFII010000044.1, from coordinate 3,045 downwards.
AAAATTATTAGTCCGAGGGGGCAATGCTGAACTACCTAAAACGGACGCTGTAGGTTCTTCCATTCTAATAACGTGAGAGGATTTTTCAGTTGATATTATTTCCGAATAATTCAGACAAATGCTTACAGTCGTAAGGTACTCAGGCTTAATATCAGCGGCAGGGTCGTCGTTCATAATCAAATTTGCGAAAAATGCCTTTTGAATAAAAGATGATATCGTTCTCAAAATATCCTTATGAATTTGGTTAGCCATCATGTTCCTCCGTTCGATTAATCAGGTTGCCCGCGATTAGCCAGCATATATCGAATTTGATCCCGACGAAAATCATGATCACTGAGCGATGTTGGTGGTACAAAAAATGATTCTACCTCATATCCGGCAACAATCGAATAATCGCCTATCGGGGCGATGAAGTGTAGTAGCCATGTCTGTGCATCATCCTGCGAGCCGAATGTAACGCGGGCTAGCGCATCCGGCGAAAGCGATTGACGCACGTAGCTGGCAATTTTCTCGCGATGATCAGGATCGTCAGCAATCATCCAGACTTGATCGAAGTCAGCATTGATTGCTTTTTGGATATTCGACAGCTCATACACCTCTCGGTTGGTTACGGATACCTCGACTGCGATGTTCAAATGGTGTCCAAATAGCGCCAAGTCGATACGTCTTCCATCTGGTAAAGCGTACTCGATTTCAACGCCAAAGCCCCGCTCACGAGCTTGTTCGGCAAGGTTTCGTTGTACGGCACCATGGCCATAATTCTCCGTTTGTGGTTCGACTTCGTCCGTGAGAGCTCCTTCAGCCTGCCCAATATGGGTGGTTCGGGGTTTCTCATTATCTGGTACATAACCGATCCGCTCACGATTTAGCTGCAAGAGTGCCTTTTGCTGAACATCATCGAGCACAGGTTCGTTTTCAAGATAACCGAGAGGAGCGTTCACTTTCAGGGCGTGTGGCGTCAGGTTCCGTACCGAGAGAGAAAACTCGGAAACATCCTCCCGCTTTTTCATGGACAGGAGATTGTCAGTTGTCGTGCGCATATCGGGACCCAAGGCGCGGGCGTCGCTATCACTAACTCCGCCAGCCAATTTTATTGTCGTATTCCCCATGATAACCGCCCGCAAGCGCGGACTAAGCTGCGCCAAATTCTGGTGGGCGAGAACGAGACCGAAATTGAATTTTCGACCTTGCACCAGCAAACTCTCAATCGTCTCGTCGAAATAGTCCTGGGCTTCGTCCACATAGAGATAGGTTAGCGTTCGTTCAGTTTCGGGCAACGTCGCTCGTTCCATGATGGCATGTTCGATAAGTGCTAGGATGAAGCGGCCAAAAATTGCCGTGCCGTCAGTTTTCAGCAAGTCCTTGGCCGTGTTGACGAGGATGATTGATCCGTCATTTAAAGCATCAAAGAAATTGATCTTTGATCTTGGAGCGGAAAACAGCCGATCAAATGTTGGAATGGAAAGAACCGCGTAGAGCCGCTGTTTGATCTGCTGACGCGTCGCGTTAAACGTCTTGCGAGAGAACTCTTTCTCGAAGAAACGGCGCGCGGTTGGATCGAGACTTTCGATATGAGTTTTGAATGGGCTGACATCATCCATCAATTCGATGAGCGTATGGATCGTCGCCCCTTCAATTGTCAACATGAGGCGAGCGAGATATCGAAAAACCGCATCCTGGCGGGCGGTGAGCTCCGCACCCAAAAGGGCACCGAAAAAACGCCCATAAATATCAACTAGGGAATTAAACGCCAACTCCCGTTGATGGGGGCTATATTGCTCCATTCTCTCTATGCCGGGATCAAACAGGTTAAGTGCCGGCGGATTATCGATATCTGAAGGGTCGATCAACATGAACCGCCCTGCAAGGGTTCCGGGAATAGTTGGGTCGAACACCCTCAACGCAGAGAGTTTGCGAATCAAATCGCCCTGACTATCAATAACAACCACCGAGATTGCTTCGGTTTGTGCCGCGTACAGGTCTCCAAGAACCAATTGCTGAAGCATTTGTGTCTTACCGTGCCCTGTGCCGCCGATGATATGACAATGCTCGACGCGCGATTGTCGTGGAACGGAAAATGGAACATTCGATTTGAGTAAATCATGAAAAGGCGTATTCACGAGGTATGCCTCGGCGAGTTCCAAGGGCGTTTTCCCACGGACTTCCGTCGGTAAAATAATTGTCCGTGACAACGTCTTTTTGTCACCGGGATCAATGCCGGAAGAAACGAGAAGATTATGTTGCAACTGCGCCCGCAAATCATGGAATAGCTCTGAATCAACTATGCTTTTGTCAAACATGGCAACGATTGTCGCTTCAATTGCCGACGCAGGGTGTTCCATAACATCGACCAGTACCACATCAAATTTAAGGTCACCAATCGATGCGCCTTCGCCGTTGCCCGCAATCACCCCCATCGGAATAGAGCCAAGGTTTCCGACAAGGATACCTTCAATAACGCCACACGCGGTCTCAAAGTGAGTTTCGCGATCATCAAAAAATCGGCGCTTTCGCTCCAGATACTGGCGGAGATGGACTCCCTCCTCCAACCCCACGGACTTTTCCCAGATTTCGCCGTCAATTCTCGGAAACGAAAAGAACTCCTTGCCGATCACGGTTAGGGCTGCATCACGTACTGCACCAACGACATCCGGTGATGCCACGCATCCAACTTTTTCAACAGCCTGGCCTGCCAGCTTATCTACAATGTTTTCAAGTAATTCCTCGCTCATAAATGGTGATGCAGAAAAAATCGCATCCATTCGGTCGTAGCATTCGCGAAGTTCGTGTATTTCTTCGTCACGCCACGTGCGGAGCGGATTCCAGAATGACGGTCGTGAGCGCACCGATGTTCCCGGCAGACCTGCGTTGCCCCCGGTCTCCCAACCGCTTTTCAGTGACTTCCATAATCCGTCGAGAAAGTCGTCACTCATGCATCAGGGTCGAAGGGATCGATATCAATAATTTCTTCGCCTTCAAAATGCTGACATACATAGAGAATGCGGGCGAGACCATGGCAACCATCTACGACCTGCTCTTCTGCGG
>JAJFII010000043.1 GCA_021775095.1 Rhodospirillales bacterium | reverse complement strand
AGGCAATCTCCTGGATGGTTTTGTCGCCTCGCAGTGCCTCAAGGGCTACCTCGGCCTTCAAATCGTCCGTAAATCTACGACGTGTAGTCATCTTTGTACTCCTCGGTTATCCGATGGAATACACCTTAACACCCTGTCCGGCTTTCTGGGACCACCTCACTTCCGCTGCGATTGAACAAAAGTTTTTCGATTGCTTTTATGCAGCAAGCGATAAAAATAAAAATGACGCTTCTGAGGAATTTTACAAAGATATGTATTCTAAGCGAAAACACGAACTTGCTAACAGTGCAGTTCGATCATTATTTTCTAACCCTACAGACATTGAAAATTGGGAAGAAATATACCCTAAAATCGATAGCCTTAGTGGAAAGAGTGGGTCAAGAAATTTGATTAGCCACAATCCCTTGGCAGTGGATATTTATGAAAATTATGGGGACGATACTACACCGTATATTATTGAACTGGCGATAAACCAAAATTATAATGAAGCAAAGACTAAAGGCCGTCCTCTGAAAAAGGAGAACCTAAAGTCCCTTAGAAAATATTCATGCGAACTCGAAGTGGCCTATCTACAATTATCTAGTTTTTACGATACCTATCTTAAAATTCTGCACAAAAAAGGGGACCGCTAACCACGTTTCAATACGTTAAAATGCGTTGCCCCTCCCCTTCCCTGCTAACTTTTGAAACAGGCCGACTATAGGCGCATGACCGCCCTTTCAAACACCGCTGGATAAAAAACGGTCTTGCGAACGTTTTGCCAATCAGTTAGTGCCTATACGACTTTCATCGCACAGATCAACGGCCCACCATGCCAAATAATCAAACGAAGCTTATTATCATCAGTGGCAAAATTGCGGCTGGCAAATCGACACTTGCTCTTGACCTGGCGGCGGGCCAGGCAAGCGTGCTGTTGAGTGAAGATCACTGGATTTCAAAATTGTATCCGGGTGAAATCGAATTGCTGGATGATTACGTACGCTGTTCAGGACGGTTGTGCGAAGCCATCGGACCGCACGTCGTGAGTTTGCTCAAAGAAGGGATGTCGGTTGTCATGGATTTTCCAGCAAATACACATAAACAAAGGCATTGGTTGCGGGGATTGTTCGAGGCCGCTGATGTGGGCCACGAATTGCATTATCTGGATGTACCAGATGAGGTTTGCAAAAACCGGCTACGCATCAGAAACGACACAGGTGATCACGCTTTTCAGCCCAGCGAAGCGGATTTCGATTTGTTTACCCGCTACTTCGTAGCCCCGACTGTTGATGAAGGTTTTAATTTGATTGTCCATCAATATTGATGGACAAAATTCGTTCGGAGATGGATCACTGCGCCCAACCGCGCACCTTCCCAATCAGCCCAGTTACGCCGGATACCGCGTCCGACACCGTCATAGATCCGTCGGCCTTACCTTTGACCTTCTCAACCGCCCTGGCGGCCATATAGGTGACAACAACGGTCGCCGCCGTTGGCGCTGCAATTTGGTAGAGCTGAAGATAAATCGTTCCTTCGCCCATGAACGCGCCGCCAAGGGTGGCCAGGACCTTACCGCTTCCATAGGTGGCCTGGATGATGTTGTGGAGCATGATAAGCCCGTCAATGAACATGACGTAGACAGGCAACAGGATCACATGCAGGAGCCGTAAAACGACAAGGGGGCGCGTGGTCATTCTAAGGAGCGCGACCTTTCCCCGCACCTCCGGTGGCAGGGTTTCGAGAATATCAGCGGCTATAGAACCCTGCTCATTTTCAATGCGATTGTTTTGCGCCTCATACATGGCCACACGGTTTTGCATGGCCTTTGACCATTGCTCCTGTTGCGCCGGCGTCATGGCCGTTACGTCCCGGTGCAAATCTTCGGCATTTTTTGCCGTGGATGGGTTCCCGGTGACGGCCTCGACAATTTCCTTACCAGAATCGAACAGTTCGGAGACATCACTTATGGCGCCGATGATCGATGGAATAGCTGCGAGAAGCGGTAAAACCATAATCAGTCCCCCAACCCTGCCAAAGGACCACCGGGCCCAATGGTCAACACTTCGTGTCGGTTGTTACCGGCCGAAAATGAACAGTGCACCCAGCCGGCCCCCGGATCACCGGGGGACCAGAATTCCAGGATGAGCTGGTCAAACTCCAGGTTGTCGCGGATCCACTCGGCCAGGGCCAGATTGGGTATACCAGGAACTTCTAAATCACCGGCCTCTCCGGACGGGTGAGATTTTTTTGCAAAGTAATCCGGCCAGGTCTCTTCGTTTGGCATTATCGCGCGACGCGCGCACCATTTGGCAAATGAAGATTTGGCATCATTACCGCCCCAACAAATCGCCTTTTCCAGCGCTTCACATCGAAATCCGCTGGTCGGCGAATAGGGGATCCCGAAGTGATCGCGGACGGGCTGGAGTATCTTTCCAGCCAGTAAGGTCAGCGACAACATTTGATCACTGTTGGGCTCGTTCCTGATCCCGTTTTGCAGGGCAATGACGGATTTTGTCAATTCTGACAAGGTGAAGTTTTTAGATAAGTGCATTGGTTTTTAGCCTTTCATTCCGGCCAGCATGTCGGAAAGGGTTTTCGTGATTTCAGAATAAAACTTGTCCAGCCGCTCATTGGTTTTCGCTGTGCTGTCCTCTATCCGTTTGAGATGCGGCATAAGATCGTCTTTGCGGGCGTAATCTCGGGTGATTTCATCAATCCGCGTATGTATACGATCGTTCTTCGTACTGATTTGGCCTTGCAAATATCTGTTGTTGGCCATAAATCCGCCGCCTATGACGATCAGCAATCCGACAAGCGTTAGCACCACCTCAATAGTCATCAGCTCGGAACCCCTGTTTTTTTTGTTTTAGAAATTCCCAATGTTCGCCGGCCGCCATCAGGCA
>JAJFII010000042.1 GCA_021775095.1 Rhodospirillales bacterium | reverse complement strand
CCGCAAACAGATCGAGCTGTTGCTCCTTGATGCGGTTCTCCATATCACCCCTGGCGCAATATAGCTTCTCGTAGAGGTCTTGCCCATCACCTCGGAGGCTGGTGACGATATAGCGCGGATTGGCACCCTTGGCCCCATGTTCAATACGCGCGATAACCCGGCGAGTTCTCTTCCAGGTTCCGGCGGCGTAAGAGAACTCACCGAACAAACGTTGTTTGTCGTCCCCTGTCTCAAAGTCGTTTTTTGCCTTATTTTTTCTGCGAGAAGACCAGAAAACCAGGCGACGGAGCTAAATGCCAATAGCGTAACCAAAATGAACAGTGCCCGAAAGATAATGATCTGCCAGGTCATGTTTCCGTTTGAGGGTTCCGCAAATTGTGGAAGGAAAGCTAGAAATAAAATGGCGACCTTTGGATTTGTAATGTTCACAATTACGCCACGGACGTAAAGCTTCATACCGGAAACTGAAACGCCATTACCATCTGCCTTAAAATTACTTTTCGAACGAAATGCTGACCATGCCAAATAAATCAAATAAGCGGCTCCAACGATTTTCAATGCTGTGAACGCAGCTGCTGAGGTGGCGAATATGGCGGCTACTCCGACGGCAACAGCCGCCGTGTGGAACACCAAACCTGTACACAACCCGAGGGTAACTAAGAAGCCCGCAATGCGACCGTTCATCGCCGATTGCGTCAGCACAAATATATTGTCTGGTCCGGGTGCCAACGCGAGGGCACATGAGGATAAGAAAAACAACGATAGTACATCAGTGTTGACCGGGATCTTTAATTATTCCTTGGTGAGATAATCCTGGAACATTGCGACGTTTCAAGCTCGCCAGAAGGGTTTAGCGGCTTCCATTATTGCTGCTTTCGAGCTGATACCTACATCACTAAGCTCTCTCGGCTCGAGAGTGGCTAAGTGCCGCCGCTGTTTCGCCCGTTCGCGCCACTGCTGAAGGACGATTATGGTATGATCGAAGAGGCATTTGCCTGACGCGGCATCACTTGGCGACGAAAGGAATTGATTTTGCATAATCTGCGTCTGAATTCCGACGTTCATTTCTTTAACTCCTAAAAGTAATTGTTTGGTGAGGTAGAATTTATGGTGTAATAAATTTAATGGCAAACGGAATTAATTTGCCTATAGACTTAATAAAAATAATGCATAAACGATTGGATCAACAATGCGCCTGCCTCCACTCAATGCTCTCAAAGCTTTTGAATCCGCCGCCCGACTTGGTGGCTTTGTTAGTGCCTCGGGTGAATTGAATGTCACTCCTGCCGCCGTGAGCCACCATGTGAAATCGTTAGAAGCCCATTTGGGAGTTCAGCTTTTTCGGCGACTGTCTCAGGGATTAGAGCTTACCAGTGCCGGTCAAGAACTCTTGCCAGAGATATCGAGAGGGCTTTCACATTTCGCTCGTGGTGTGGGGGCTCTCAGTGGAGGAGAACTCAGAGGCAAACTAACTGTAAGTGTGGTTCCTTCGCTCGCCGCACTTTGGCTTGTTCCTCGTCTCGGCTCGTTTATTAAGGCGTTTCCAGACATCCAAGTTCAAATCTTGGCCGCTGGAGTTGCGCCTGACCTTAATCTTGGCAAGGTGGATATGCGAATTCCCTATGGAGCAGGCAACTTTCCAGGCCTCAAATCGCGCCTGTTAATGCGGGATACTGTCTTCCCCGTCTGCGCTCCAAGTTTGCTAAACCACAAACCTTTAAGGCGGTTTCCAGATATTTGTAGCCATACGCTTTTGCATGACGTTGATATTGATCCTGGTGAACCAATGATGACGTGGAAACGATGGCTTCGTGATGCTGATTTGGCCGACACCAAAGTTGTCGGACATGTTGAATTCAATGATTCTACGCTCGTCACTGAAGCCGCCGTACGGGGTCAGGGGATTGCTTTAGGTCGCATGTCATTGGTGCGCGATCATTTGGAGACTGGACGGCTGGTCCGCCCTCTTAAAATTTCTCGACAGTCTGATTATGCTTACTATTCAGTTACTACAGAAGTAGTCGCCGAGCACCCTCGCGTCCGAGTGTTTAACGACTGGTTAGATCGACAGGTCCAAGGTGACGACGTATTTGACTATTAGTTCGCGTGTCAATCGGCATTCAATTTTGACCCCCTATCGGCGTCCAATTTTGCCCCCCCTGGAGGCTAATTTTGAGGGTTTGGATCGTTGATTATACTGCTGAGATAAGAAGGGACACTAAGCGCGGAGACGTCAATGATCGCAGCGCTTAGTGTCCCTTCTGGTTTGCTCAGTTACGGTGTTTGAGACGCCAGCTTTCATTGCCGGTCTCAACGATGTCGCAATGATGGGTGAGGCGGTCGAGCAAGGCGGTTGTGATGCCTGAGCCCGCCAATTACCAAAGTGTTTTTTTTGCCCGCTCCGGCCATTCCCTGTCGTAGGTGTCGCCGTCAATGCGGCCTGCGGAGAGGCTGGTCAGAATTTTACCGGGCGTTGGCAATGATTTTGCGTCGACGTAGGTATCTGAATTCCACAGATCAGATCGCACGATTGCCCGGGCGCATTGAAAGTAAATTTCATTTACGGCGATAACTGTAACGGACCGGGGTGCTTTATCATTGACCGAAAAAGATTCGAGTAATGCGGCATCGATACTCAGATGCGCTTTGCCATTGACGCGGATAATGTTGCCATTGCCTGGTACCATGAACATCAGAGATACGCGGGGATCGCCGATGATATTGGCGAGTGAGTCGACCCGGTTATTACCCTGCCTGTCGGGTAACATTAGGGTTCGACCGTCATCCGAAACGCGAACAAAGCCGGGTTTGTCACCCCTGGGTGAACAATCGATGCCGTCCGGTGCGACGGTGGCAAGGGCGGCAAAAGGCGCCGCTTCAATAAACTTCCGATATTCGGCGGTAACGTGATCCGATACTTTCTCCAGGGCTGCCGGCCGCGGTGTGCCGTATAGGGTTTGCAGTTGCTCTCTGGTTTTAATGCGGGTCATGATTGCGCCAGCCTTACAATATCACATTTCACTCAGACCTGAGTCTAATGCCAAGCCATCTGTTCATCAATACAACGCAATTTGGCGCCGGCTGTTTTGCGCTGATGATGGTAGGGGTGCAAGTGTGTGCATGAACGCCAACGCGGTCCGTGAGATTGGTGAAAGGGCCAACTCTTCCCTGACTTTTGTCAATGAAGTCGCACAGACCTGTGTGCCACATATTTCCCGAGAAATTGCCATCGCCAATTGTCGTTTGTCATTTCGGGTTGGATCGGGACTGCCCAAGGACCTGCGCGCCAGGCGCATGGCAAAGGGTTTTGTAACTTCGGTCGCCGTGGTCGGATGCCCCCATCTCTGGCGGATCCCCCCTTTCAGATGTCGGCCCGACCACGCATTTTTGCAATTCGCTCCACTCAGATTTTTTATTAGCGAAGCGGTGGCCTGGTCCATCCCGTTAAAGGTAGGCATTGAGACGGCTTTTTGACATATCAGTTCTTGCGAACTTTGGTGTATAGGGTTTCATCTTGACCGTTGCCCGGCGCGTGACATGTCAGCCCTATCCACGGATAGAAGATCACACGATTCCACGTCAAAACTTCCGCTATTTGCTAATATGGAGGGGACTTTGATGCTGGCATCTTTCCCTACTGCACCCTGGTACCCCATCAAACGCGGATTAATAAACAATTGGATATCAGGCATTGACGCAAATCAATGAGGATCGATTGCTACGGGTATAGACACCTATCAGGGCAGCCGTTTGCCCCTAGCAGACAGGATAAATCCCCATTTACGGAGTGAACGGCTTTGAACTCGGATGTCCGTTGCCATTTCAATTGAGGATAATGTGATGAACCTGAGTGTTGAGACTTTCTTTGATCGCGAAACTTCCACAGCGACCCACGTCGTTTGGGATAAGAAAACCAGACATTCGGCAGTTATTGATTCCGTACGGGACTTCGATCCGAAATCCGGTTGTCGGTCGACCGCGTCTGCAGATGCCATAATCGACTTTATTGGTGCCCAGGACCTTGCCGTCGACGGAAGCCAATTTGACCAGCTTTTCGAAGATGGCGCGGTTTTCCATATTGGCGAGCTGGAGGTGAAAGTGATCCATACGCCGGGTCATACCCCCGCCTGTGTCAGCTACCTGATTAATGACACGGCTTTTGTCGGCGACACATTGTTTATGCCGGACTATGGAACCGCGCGATGCGATTTCCCCGGTGGAGATGCGCGGCACCTATACAGGTCGATCCAAAAAAAATTCCTCTCGCTGGCAATGGATACACGCTTATTCATGTGCCATGACTATACACCGGACGGGCGGGGATACGCCTGGCAGACAACTGTCGCCGCCGAGCGTGCCGAAAACATTCACATACACGATGGCATAAGAGAAGATGATTTTGTGCAGCTACGAACCGAGCGCGAGCAAGCTCTGGATATGCCGGTTCTTATCCTTCCGTCCGTGCAGGTAAACATGCGGGCGGGCCATCTACCACCGCCGGAAAACAATGGCATTCATTACCTGAAAATTCCCGTCGATGCATTGGAACAGACAAACAACGCTAGCGGGAATGATCATGGAAAACATAAAAGCAAATAACGACAACGATGTTCGTTCAAATCGGATGGACAACCCATCACAACACTCTGCCCAGACCCGTTTTGCCGACTGGCACGCGGAGAGCATATCATCAGTTTGTCAGCGACTGACGACGGCAAGAGATGGGTTGTCGATGGATGAAGCGCGATCACGGCTTGAACACTACGGCCCTAACGCTTTGCCCACGGCCAAATTACCAGGTCTGCCGCAAATTTTTCTTCGCCAGTTCAGGAACCCTCTGGTTTATCTGCTGCTCGCAGCGACAGTTGTTTCCTTTGTTGTGGGCGAAGTGCTGGACGGCCTGTTTATTTTTGTCGTCCTCCTGTTCAATGCGATAATCGGAGCCGTCCAGGAATGGCGGGCACAAATAAAAGCCACCGAATTGAACCGCCTGGTACCGCATCGGACAATCGTCCATCGCGGCGGCCATTGGATCGAGTTGGAAACCGGCCTGCTGGTACCAGGTGATGTTGTCAGGCTGGAAACCGGGGCCAGGATTGGTGCCGATTTGCGATTGCTCGATAGCCGCGAATTACGCGTTGATGAATCGTTGATTACCGGGGAATCACTGCCAGTTGACAAACAAACCAAGACACCTGTTGCCAGAACCGCGCCCGTCGCGGATCGCACCAATATGCTGTTTGCCAGCACAATTGTAATGAGCGGGCGGGCAACTGCAATGGTTGTCGGAACTGGCCAGGATACCGAAATTGGACAAATTGCTATCGCTCTCCAGCAAGCAGATACATCCCAACCCCCCTTAACCCGCCAGTTGGAACGCTTCAGCCGGGCGGTCGGTATCGCGACCATTATCCTGATCGGCATGGTGGCAACTGCGCAGATTTTTCAGGGCCTTCCGCTGTTAACGGTATTTTTAGTTTCTGTGGCTCTTGCTGTTGCCGCCATTCCCGAAGGACTGCCTGTCGCGATCACTGTTACGCTGGCAATCGCCACCAATCGTATGCAGCGGCGTAATGTCGTTGTTCGATTTTTGTCGGCAGTTGAGGGACTTGGTTCCTGCACCCTGATCGCGAGCGACAAGACCGGGACACTGACGCTGAATGAATTGACAGCAACTTCTTTGGTGCTGTTCGACAAAAAAGGTTCTGGCGTCGAGGTTGAGATTACCGCCGGTGGCCTACATACAAATGAGAGGAAACCCCTTATGGGGCCGCCGTCCTCTCGCGGGATCGAGAATAACCTGTCGCTTTTGGCAGAAACTGCCATTTTGTGCAATGAAGCCAGCCAAGGCACTGGCGATAAAGGATCTGAATGGATCGGCGATACGGTCGATATTGCGTTCCTGGTAATGGCTCAGAAGATTGGCCTTGATCCAACGGCATTGAGAAAGAAAACAACGTCCGTTGCAACCATTGCCTACGAACCTGAACACCGCTACGCTGCGGCCTTCACCCGTTCGCCAGATGAACCGGAAGGGCGGCTTTTGGTTCATGTCAAAGGGGCTGCGGAAGTGGTCGTTCCGGCTTGTATCGGCGTCGACCGGGACGCTGTCTTCGAAGCCGTTGAAAAACTTGCCGACGGTGGTCACCGTGTTATTGCGGTCGCATGCGGTACCACCGATCCATCCCTCACGGAACACCGCGCGGAGGAAGCGATTGCTAACCTCACACTGGTTGGTCTCGTTGGCCTCATTGATCCGATCCGCCCAGAGGTGCCGCAGGCGATTGAAAACTGCAGACAGGCGGGTATCGACGTTGTCATGATCACCGGCGACCACCCGACAACGGCCCTGGCCATTGCCCGGCGGCTGAACCTTGCTGATAGCGCCGCCGATGTTGCTGGTGAAGAAGACGTCTCCGACGCCATGGCAAACACTCAGAAATTCGACGCATTGCTTCGCGATCGACGGGTCTTTGCTCGCATTGAACCCTTGAAAAAACTCGATATCGTCCGTGGCCTGCAGAGTTTGGGCCATGTCGTCGCTGTCACCGGGGACGGTGTTAACGATGCGCCGGCGTTAAAAGCCGCTGACATTGGTGTGGCCATGGGAAAGTCCGGTACCGATGTCGCCCGCAGTGCTGCCGATCTTATTATTGCGGATGATAACTTTGCATCGATTTTTGCCGGCGTTGAAGAAGGCCGGGCTGCCTATGATAATGTGCGGAAACTCATATATCTTCTGATCTCCACGGGTCTTGGTGAAATTGTTCTTTTTATGCTGGCGATCCTTTTTGGCTTGCCTGTTCCCTTATTTGCCGTTCAATTGCTGTGGTTAAATCTGGTCACAAACGGCATCCAGGACATTGCTCTTGCCTTCGAGAAAGGAGAGCCCGGAATAACCAGGAGAATGCCGCGACCAAAGTCAGAACGATTATTTGATCAGCGGATGACGGCCCAGGTCATGATCGCCGGTTTTTACATGGGGGCCGCGAGTTGTGCGGCATATGCCTGGTTCTTGCACAATGGGTATTCGCTAGAAGAAGCGCGTAATCTTGTTTTAATGCTGATGGTGCTTTTTGAAAATGCCCACGCCTTGAACGCGCGATCCGAACGACAATCGATCTTCCGGATTTCGCTGATGGCGAACCCCTTCCTGCTAATCGCTGTAATTGGTGCCCAGCTGCTTCATATTGGGGCGATGTTTACACCGGGACTTTCGCAAGTTCTCGATATCCAGCCGATAAGTCCGGTCGACTGGCTGATCGTCGGCATACTGGCGATTTCACTTATTTTTGTTATGGAGATATTCAAAGTTTTGTACAATCGGTTCATGAGCCAGGGTCACATAATATAGCGGTTTCGATACCATCATGCCTGTGGCTATGGAGATTGATTTGAGTCAACGTCTGATACGACGATGGGTGTTATTTCTGTTCCACATAACGAGCGTTCGACCTGCAGGATGAGACGGAGAAATCTGCTATGACGATCAAGACACTGTTAGCCCCGATGACCGGCACTAAGGCAGACAAACGCGTTTTGGATACGGCGCTAACTATGGCGACATTTACAAATGCCCATATCCATGCCGTATTTTTACATCGCGAACCCAGCGATATAATCGCCTCGTATATGGGCGATGGGATGACCACCATAATGATGGAATCTCTCATTCGCGCCGCAGAAGAGCAGGCCGAGGACTCTCGGCGTGCCGCTCAGTTGACCTATGACAAATGGCGGAAAACAAACTCGGTCGCCGAGTCCGTCGGGCCGTCCAAGTCGGACCATGTAACGGCTGGGTTTACACAGGAGATTGGTAATCTTTCCGCAAACCTGATCAAAGTCGGGCGGCTCGCAGATTTGGTTTGCGTACTTCGCCAAAACGAGAACGGTAACGCCGATTGGGATATCTTGGTCGAAGCGGCGCTTATCGATAGCGGAAAACCAGTTCTCCTGGCCCCTTCGAAAAAACACATGCGTCCCATCCAGTCGATTGCCATTGCGTGGAATGGGTCTCAAGAGGCCGCACGGGCTGTTTCCTTCGCGATGCCTGTGTTGGAGGCCGCCGAAAACGTGACTGTAATTGCCGGAACCGATGAAGATTTCTCGCGCACTGATGTTTCCGCTTTTGCCGACTCCTTGAAGTGGCACGGCATCAACGCAACGACAAAGCTGTTCAAGGCCAAGGGACCGGACCTTGCAAAACGCATACAAAACACAGCCCGCAAGGCCGATGCACAGTTGCTCGTGATTGGCGCTTATAGCCATAACAGGCTTCGTCAGTTTGTCTTCGGTGGGGTCACGGATGAACTTTTAAAGGCGGGTGAGATGCCGGTGCTGATGGCTCATTAGGCCTGATATCGCAAAGATCTCTGTCCATAGATCAGGTCACCATGTGGTCGTCCAATTGAAGCATGACCTCAACGACCCCCGGTTCTGGCTGGCCTGTACGAAGAAAACCCAGTTCCTTGGTGAATTGGATCATTCGATTGTTTTCGCTCAAAATTTGTCCGACCAAAGCCTTGGTTTGGCGGGTTTTGCAATAAGCGATCATCTTCTGCATTAACCTCCACCCCAGCCCAGCCCCTTTCAGATCCGAGCGGATAACAATGGAAAACTCGGCTAATGTATTGTCTTTTGTTGTGACGATACGGACAACGCCGAGAGTTTCATTGATCCCTTGTTTGTCCTTACCAATGGCGATGAAGGCCATTTCACGGTCATAATCAATCTGTGTCAGACGCGCCATTTGCGAGTGAGGCAGGTTCTTAACCGAGCCAAAAAAGCGAAATCGGATATCTTGTGGTGTTAATTTGGAGATAAAAATATGATGGTTGGTTTCATCCTCCGGCAGGATCGGTCGGATCAAAACTTCGCGGCCGTTTTTCATGGTGAAGGTTGATTCCAGTTCCGCTGGATAAGGCCTGATCGCCAGGCGTTCGCTACCGATCGTTGTTGCCGGAGCGACCTTGATTCGCGCGTCCAGTGCCAAGACGCCGTTATAATCGGCGAATAACGGATTGATATCGAGTTCCTGGATTTCGGGGGTATCGATGATTAACTGAGCGACTTGATTAAGCATCAGATAGATCGCGTCTAAATCCGCAGCGGGCTGTTCACGGTAACCTTGCAGTAACTTATAAACCCGGGTTTGCGACACCAGATCTTTGGCCAGGGCCATATTAAGCGGCGGTAAAGCGACGGCACGATCGCCGATAAGTTCTACCGCAGTACCCCCTTCACCAAACAGGATAACCGGACCAAAAATCGGATCGTTAACGACACCAATAATCAGTTCAAGCGCACTGGCACGGCGTGCCATGGATTGTATGGAAAAGCCGGAAATTTCTATTTTTCCAAGTGACTGTTCAATGCGTTCCAGCATTTCATCGGCGGCTTTTTCAACATCCGTCGGCGATTGTAAATCGAGAACCACACCCCCGACATCCGATTTATGGGTGATTTGCGGCGATATAATTTTTAATGCAACAGGGAAGCCTATGGCCGCAGCTTCGGTTTTTGCTGCGGCCGGTGTGTTTGCGACGCGTGTTTCAACCGTTGGTATCCCATAGGATGCCAGCAACGCCTTGGCCTCCGGTTCACTCATAAATGCATGCCCGGACGCCAGCGCGTCTTTTACAATCGAGCGGGCAAGATCCCGATCCGGTTTGAAGTTTGGCGGCAGAGAGGGCGGGGTTTCGATCAAAAGTTCCTGATTACATCGATAATGGACCGTATGCATAAAGGCTTGTACAGCCTGCAAAGGAGCGTCGAAGGTCGGGATATTAAAGTCATTGAACAGTTTACGCGCAGGTGCCACGGTCGCCTCGCCAACAAAACAAGTTGTCAGTGATGCGTCTGGAAATTCTTTGCCAACATCAATAATGGCTTGTGCCACCTCCGATGCCGGTACGACGGCCACCGGACAATGCATACACATGACCGCATCAACTTCCGCAGATTGCAACACGATACGGAGAACATCGATATAACGCTGGGCGGATGCGTCGCCGATAATATCGATCGGGTTGGCGCGCGACCATGTGGCGGGAAGGACCGCGTCGAGAAGGCTGATGGTATCTTCTGAAAGCTCAACCAGGCGACCGCCTTGCTCAATCAGGGCGTCGACTGCGAGGACACCCAACCCACCTCCGTTGGTTAAAATTGCCAATCGGTTGCCCCGTGGTCGACGTCCCCGGCTCAGGGTTTCAACGGCCGCAAACAGTTCCTCAAAATCATTTACCCGCAACATACCGGCGCGGCGAAAGGCGGCCGCATAGACTAAGTCGGAGCCGGCCATGGCACCGGTATGGGACGCGGCGGCTTTTGCCCCTTCATCGTGTCGCCCGGACTTAATGGCCAGGACCGGTTTGTTGCGCGCCGCCGCTCGGGCTGCAGACATGAAAGCCCGATTATGGTGGATCGATTCAATATACAGCAGGATCGCCTCCGTATGAGGATCACTGCCCAGGTAATCGATGACATCGCCAAAGTCTGTGTTCGCCATTTCACCCACTGAGACGAAGTGCGAAAACCCGATGCCGCGCGGACGGGCCCAATCCAGAACAGCCGTACACAGCGCCCCCGACTGCGAAACAAAAGCGATTTTACCGGGTAACGCCTGAAGATGGGCAAAACTGGCATTCAAACCGATGCCGGGGACCAGCAACCCCAGACAATTGGGTCCTAAAAGGCGTATGTTGTAGTAATTTGCAACTTCCAGCATTCTGTCTTTGACAGTCATGCCGCCGTCTAATGCAACGGCCGCAAGTCCGGCAGTCAAAATAATTGCCGCGCCTGTTCCTCTACCGCCAAGCTGTTCGAGCACATCGGGAATGTCATGGGGGGGGATACAAAAGACCGCCAAATCAGGCGTCGTCGGTAATTGACTCACATCTTTATAGGCAAGTACCCCCGTAACCGATTGGTATTTTGGATTTACCGGCATAATCGGGCCCTCGAAACCTCCATCCAGAAGATTTCGCATGACCAGGTTGCCAATGGAACGATGTCGGGTTGAAGCGCCGATCACTGCGACCGATTTCGGCGAGAACAGTTTATCTAAATTACGAACACTCATGGGTCTCTTGTCTTTCAAATCTGTATTGTTATCTGCTGAAAATCACTTGCAATCTGGTACTCCGTTGGGGGACGGCAATTTAGCAGTATATTTTACGTGTAAGGTCTATCCAAGAGGCTGGTCGCTTCGGCCCGTCTCTTTGTTTTGTTGTGCAGGCCGCCCCTCAGATCGCCGTGACGCATTGGCTTGACAGCGTGCCAGGTAAACCACAATCAATCGTCAATGGGATTCCTTGGCCCTTCGATTTGTGGGGGCCGGTTACTGTCCACCTCCGGTTCAACTCATCAAAATTAGGGTCAGCCCGTGCCTTTCGACTTTCCCGGTGGCAGAGCACAATTTGGCGAAAGACGCCCGGTCGATAAAGGGCATCAATTCTCCAGGCCCGGACGAAATGCGAAATATTTCAGACATTATAGGTCCGGTGCCATTTGCTCTCGCAGCCACTTCAGCGGATTTTCCTGTTGCCTGGCAGGAATAGCTTCGGTTTTTTCGTTTTGCACTTGTTCACCCTTTGGCGCTGTTGCTGGAGGTGCCGTTGTCACTATTCACTTCGCAAAAAAAGTGAATTGCGAAAACAAATATAGCGGTGCGTCTGATCCACGCATTAATCCAGATCAATGCGTGATTTCCGTTGCCTCGGCTGGATACGGGTTTCCCTTATCCCAGGGCAAAATTGCCGCGTAAATGAAGCCGGTAAACGGCGAGCCGACGCGCAGGTCAGGATATTGACGCCGTAAGGCTGGCATCGATCTCGGGCTGGTAACCGGCCTTGAGAACCTGAACCGTCGACGGCGGCGTGAGAACCGAAACCCGGGCGGCGATGGGTCGTTGAATGGGTGCCGCATAGTGGGTGTATTCATAGGCATACAAACCGTCACCCCACACGAGATATGTCGGCGCGTGGTCCGGTAATTGTATGAATGTACCGTTGGGTAAATCTGTCAGCGGTGCCTGTGTGGTCCGTTGGGTCCTCGTCAGCGGTTGCACCCGTTCGTGGTGTAAGCGGCTGTCCATTTGCGCAGCACGACAAGAGGAAAGGCCTTTATTTAACATCCACACGGTTTTAAAGGACGCATAGGCCCGGTGCCGGCATTCGGCACAGGGCCGGTGACCGGCTGCTAGGGCGACCGCTTCATCGAGGAAAAAAAGCCGGGTATAACCGTTTCTTGGCATCACATCCGAATGGCGATTTTTGAATGCCAACAGGCAAATAATCCAGGCCTTATGGCGCCAGCGGGAGCGCCCAAGAGATTTATCACGATTATGGAGGATGCCCCGGTTACCCATAAAAGTGCCCCGCGCCGAATGGGCGATGATTTCCCCCGATGGGGTCACTCTGTTTTGCCGGGGCATGCGGTTTCCTATTGCCAGATTATTAATAGAATAACAAACAACAGGCTGAACCGTAAGGAGTTACCATGAAAAAATCGTAAGTTGCAATCATCGGCCCTGGCAATAGGGAAAGGGGCATCGCCTGCGCCTTCCGACCTGCCCATCGGTCCAATACTGCGACCTCTATGGGTTGTTATTAATGATGCCTGGTATTAGGGTCACGACCCATTAATTTCATGCAATTCTGTTTGTCCGTAAGCTTACGAATACAAGAAAACAAGCGCAAGGACATGCCGGACCTATTCGAGCCTTGTTTTCGCACAAGGCGTGAGCTTACGGACAACCCCCTTGGGGCGGGGCGCTTTATCTCTCTGGCTTCGTTGAAAAAACTTGAAAACCGTAGGGTTTCCTGCGTCTTTCCGCCTAACCGATAAGATAAATCGCCTCCGCAGAATGGATGAAATTAATAGGTCCTGACCCTAGGTGTCGGTTTGAAAGGAAAGGTTAAATTCATGGGCGACTATCGGTTTTTTGTGTCCCACCTGAGGTTTATCGCCAATCGGACGGACCGCACCAGCGGTGATGTTTCGTCGATGATGACGGGGCTGTTGGCGGTTGCCGATGATGTCGAATCCCAACGGCACATTTCCGTCGCCTATGGGGAACTCCGGTTAACGGGCCGCGGACTAGCCGGTGTTGCCGGATTTTTGCAGCAACATATTTTGCCGGAGGTGGTAGCGGTCGGCGACCCCTTGGCCGAGCGCCAAGTGAGATGGGTGATTGATACCTGTATGTCTTTTATGTCGACATTGATGGTCCACGCAGAAACCAAAACGGATAATGTACCCTGTATCCTGGAATTGCCCGCCGCACCCGAAGGGCACGGAAATCGGCCAACGCGACCCGGGCAGGGGGATTGAGGCGGTATTATCGGTGGTTCGTATAATCATCACCGCCGGAGGTTAAGGGATTTGCCACCCGTCTTACGAGATCCCCAGGAATTTATCAAATGATTTCAGAACCTTAAATCTGTCCAGAGCGCTTGGTCACCGGTTCTATTAGAGCACAGATATGCGGTCAATCTCGTTCAGGTGGCGTTGTTTTTGGCTGTCGTCCAAAAAGCTGCCGGTGATCGAGTTTTTGGCGAGTTGGATGACATGGATTTTTGTCAGTTGCAGGGCCTCAGTAACGGCAACAAAATTGTCGAGCAGGTAACCGCCGAAATAGGCCGGGTCATCGGAATTGACGGTGGCACACAGGTCGGCCTCCAGCATACGTTTCAGGGGATGTTGTTGCAGGTCATCAACCACACGCAGACGCAGGTTCGACAAGGGACAAACTGTTAAGGCGAGGCCACGGCGGTTGATGTCGGCAATCAGTGACGGGTCATCAAGGGCCCGGTTTCCGTGGTCAATACGGTCAATTTTCAAAAGTTCAATGGCGTTTCGTACGTAGGCCGCCGGTCCTTCTTCACCGGCATGGGCAACGGTTTTTAGCCCGGCCAGGCGGGCCCTTTTAAAAACCCGCTCGAATTTTTCCGGCGGATTTCCCAATTCGGACGAATCCAATCCGACCCCGACAATTCGCCCATCGGCAAAGTAGGGCTCTGCCTGTGCAAAGGTTTGCAGCGCGTCAGCTTCCGGCAGGTGTCGCAAAAAACACATTATCAATTGCGCCGTTATGCCAAACTTCGATTTTCCATCGCGCAGGGCCCGGACAATCCCGTCGGCGGCGACTTGAAACGGCAAGCCCCGTTCCGTATGGCCTTGCGGATCAAAAAACACTTCGACATGAACAACGCCGTCTTTATGACTTTGTTGCAAGTAGGCGGTTGTCAGTTCGTAAAAATCACTTTCCGTTCGCAAAACATTCATACCTGCATAATAAATGTCCAAAAAATCCTGCAGTTGGGTGAATTGATAAGCTTGGCGAACTTCATCGATGGTCTGGAAGGGGATATCGACCTTGTTCTTTTTTGCTAACGCCATGAGCATTTCGGGTTCAAGGGAACCCTCCAAATGAAGATGCAATTCTGCTTTTGGAAGGCGTCGCATAAAGTCTGTTGTCACCATTTGGGCTCTCCACCTTGTAAACGGCCTGATCTGAATTTACGAAATTGTTTATGACTTGAGCCGCCCGCGCAATTGAATTCTTTGGCCGGGCGTAAAAAGTCAGGTCCATCCCCTAAAGATCGACGAAACGGCCTTTATAGTTGGAAATTCCATGCTAAGAACAGCACTGCAATGGGCGTTCGAGCCCGTAAAGCCCAATGGAGACCGAAATAATGACCGATTCCGATTCGTCCCAGAGCGAAGGCGTCAAAGATTTTGTTCGCGACGTCATTCGTGACGATTTAGCCGCCGGCCGCACCACGGAAGTCGTGACGCGGTTCCCGCCGGAACCCAATGGTTATCTGCATATCGGACACGCAAAATCCATTTGTCTAAATTTTGGCGTCGCCGCCGAGTTTGGCGGTCGTTGCCATTTGCGCTTTGATGACACCAACCCAACAAAGGAAAAGATTGAGTATATTGAAGCCATTCAGGAAGATGTGCGTTGGCTTGGCTATGACTGGCGCGAACACCTTCATTTCACCTCCGATAATTTCGATACGCTTTATCAATATGCGGTACACCTGATCGAAAACAACAAGGCCTACGTTGACGATTTGAGCGCTGACGAAATACGTGAATATAGGGGGACGTTGACCAAACCGGGTACCAACAGCCCAAATCGCAATCGCCCGGTAACGGAAAACATGGATTTGTTTGGTCGCATGAAAGCTGGAGAATTTGCCGATGGAAGCCATGTGTTGCGGGCCAAAATCGATATGGCATCCGGCAATATAAATATGCGAGACCCCGTTTTATATCGAATTCTGAATGCCAGCCATCCGAGAACGGGAGACACCTGGTCGATTTATCCAACCTATGATTTTGCCCACGGCCAATCGGATGCAATCGAAGGCATTAGCCATTCGATCTGTACTCTGGAATTTGAAGACCACCGCCCGCTTTATGACTGGCTCATTGAAAACCTGCCGGTGCCATCAACGCCGCATCAGTATGAGTTCGCACGCCTTAACCTGACCTATTCTGTCCTGTCGAAACGGTTGCTTATGCAACTTGTAACCGACGGCCATGTGGACGGATGGGATGATCCCAGAATGCCGACCATTTCCGGATACCGGCGGCGGGGTATCCCGGCGGCGGCGATCCGTGACTTCGCCCAACGAATTGGTGTCACAAAAAGCGATAGTACGGTCGAGGTCGAGCTCTTTGACCATTGTGTCCGAGATCATCTGAACAAAGTAGCGCCACGCCGGCTTGGCGTTCTTAAACCCCTTAAGGTAGTGATTGAAAATTATCCTGAAACCCTAACAGAAGAGATCGACGCGATAAATAATCCGGAAGACGAAACGGCAGGAAAACGCAAAGTTCCCTTTTCACGGGAATTATATATTGAGCGGGATGACTTCATGGAAGACCCGCCTAAAAAGTTTTTTCGTTTGGCACCCGGCCGTGAAGTTAGGTTCCGTTACGCCTATTTTATCACCTGCCGCGAAGCGATAAAGGATTCGGCAGGCAATGTAATTGAGTTACGCTGTACCTACGACCCGGCAACCCGGGGCGGCAATTCAGCCGAGGGACGTAAGGTGAAAGGAACCATTCATTGGGTCTCGGCGGAACACGCTATTGACGCCGAAATTCATATGTACAGCCATTTATTTACCAGACCGGATCCAGGTGCCGAGGGCGATTTCCGGGACGATATCGATATGGCGTCGAAGACTATTCTCAGCGGTTGTAAACTCGAGCCATCCCTGGCTGAAAGTCAGGTTGGTGAGACATTGCAACTGGAACGCCACGGGTATTTTACCATGGACCGGGTTTCGCAGCCCGGACATATCGTATATAATCAAACAATGGCATTACGTGACGGGTGGGCGAAAATTCAGGCGAAGGAAAAAAGCGTCAAGAAATAATCAATGTCGCTTAAAAATGATTTATGTCGTTAGAGTATAATTTTCAGCACATAAATATACTACTTGTCGAAGACAATGTATATGTCAGGCGGATGATGAAAAATCTGCTTGTACAACTGACCGTAGGCGCTGTATCGGTCGCTAAAAATGGTGTCGATGCCATAGAGCTCTTGACAACCAGCGGTTCCGGAATTGCCGGTGGGTCACGATTTGATCTGATTATCTCCGATCTGGTGATGGCCCCCATTGATGGATTGTTGTTTCTCAAATGGGTGCGTGAGAGTAAGGAATCACCGAATCGGTTTATGCCTTTTATAATGATGTCCGGTGCAGCCGATGATGTAAATGTGCAAAAATCCCGGGATCAGGGAATCAACGAATTTTTGGCAAAACCCTTTTCCGCCGGGTCCGTCTGCGAACGTCTCCTGCAACTCATTGATCAACCGCGGCAATTTGTCGCAACCAGCAATTATTTTGGCCCGGATCGCCATCGCCGCCATGACGGAACGGGCCGGGGGGAACGCCGCGAACTTTCTGAAGACGATGCGACCATCGTCTATTCGACGGACCGCGTGGTCCGGCCGAAAGATCCGAAACAGGTCTATTATTTCAGGCTTCCAAATCGGTTGCGCGAAAAAGTCGGTGGTGCTGGCGTAAAAGGCAGGGGCGTACTGCCGGTTGGCGCCTTGGACGAAGCCGATGGTTCCTTGCAGCGTAATGCCTTTGAATTTCACGACTGGGCCTTGGGTTACCTGTCCGTGATGTCCCGAATTTGCGACAAAGCGCATGAGTTAGACGACAGTCAGCGGCGAAAACCCTTCGAAAAAATTAATGAAATCGCCCATGAATTGAGGGGGCAGGGCGGAACCTTTGGTTATCCGATCATCACGTCTGTCGGAAAAATGCTATATGAAATAACCGGTTTCGCCTGCTCGGTTGATGATCGGGCGATACGTATTGTCAAAGCCCATATCGATACAATGCGCGTGGTTTTTCGGGATAAAATCAGTGGCGACGGTGACGAAGTGGGGCGGGAACTGATCAAAACTCTTATCCAGATTATCCGTCAGGAACAGTTGGGGGATAGGTCCGCTGGATAACGGGAGCATTCAGTCTCCGGATATTATCTGGCGCGACGATCAGGTTCCCTACTCACAAAAGTTTGGCGACATCTATTATTCGACGGTGGATGCCGTTGCGGAAACCCGCCATGTCTTTTTGTCTGGTATCGAAGCTCCCGATTGCTGGCTTAAAAAATCGCGTTTTGTCATCGGTGAAACCGGTTTCGGCACCGGATTAAATTTCTTGGCGACCTGGGATCTATGGCGGCAAACCCGCGCCCCGTCGGACAGGCTATATTATATATCCGTTGATCATGCACCGCTTTGCGTAACCGAACTGAGAAAGGCCCATAGGTCCTTTCCGGAGTTTTGTCGGTTAAGCGATCAGCTGTGCAATGCCTATCCGGTGCGTCATCCGGGATACCATCAAATGACATTGGAACAGGGAAAACTTGAACTCCTGCTTTTGTTCGGCCCGGTTGCGGAGATGCTGCAAGGACTGATGGCTGAAGTCGACGCCTGGTATTTGGATGGATTCTCGCCCAGCCGCAATCCCGATATGTGGACGGATCGGGTATTTTCCCTGGTCGCCGACCGATCAACCCCAACTGCCCGGGTTGCAACCTATTCCACAGCCCGTCAAACCCGCGACGGGTTAAAGTCAGCCGGATTCGAATGCGAAAAAGTATTGGGTTACGCCGGCAAAAGGGAGGCCCTGAAAGGCCGACTCGGGCGGCGGGCCTCGTCGGACCCTACATATCCCTGGTTTCGAAGATCATCGGCACTACCATCAGGCGCCCGCGTTGCGATCATTGGGGCGGGCATTTCCGGCGCTTGCATGGCCGCTGCCCTGAGTGCGGCCGGTGCCGATGTGACCATCGTCGACCGGCATGCCGGTCCTGCCGGCGAGGCGTCGGGTAATCCTGCAGGATTGATCCAACCGCGGCCTGGGGGCGGTAATCCGGCATATGAAAGGTTACAAACATCGGCCTATTTGTACGCGCTGCGAACCTATGACGCAATTGCGGGTACGGGCCAACCGTGGATTGGCCAACGGGGCGTCCTGTCCTTTGGTCGTGATCGTGATTTTCTCGCCCGTCATTGCGCTTGGTTGGACGAGGGCGGATTGCCGAAAGGGTATGGCACTGCGGTGACGCAAGATGTTGTTTCAGACATTGCCGGCATAACCCTTGGTGAACCGGCAACCTGGTTCCCACAGGCCGGCACGATCGACCCGACGGCCGTCTGTTGGGCCCTGTTGGACGGGATGACAGCGATCTATCATCGGTCTGTGGCACATTTGCAGCGATCGGGCAACTGCTGGCGATTAACGGATGACAAAAATCGGGATATCATGGAGGCGGATGCGGTTGTGCTGGCCAACGGGTTTGCGGCGTCATTCCTGTGTCCGGATTGTCGGCTTCCGCTCTATGGTAAACGTGGGCAAATCAGTTATCTAACGGCTTCAGAAGCGTCAAAAAACCTCAATGTGGGCCTCTCCTATGGCGGTTATATGACACCGGCCCTAAAACACATCGACAATGCCTACCACGTCCTGGGTGCCACCTATCAGCAATGGCGCGATTTTGCTTCGAACGAATGGCAAAACCTGTCGGCGGCGGATGATCAGGTCAACCAAAACCACATTCGAAATCGTTTGCAACAGCTGGAGCAGATGTCGTCCGGGACGATTCGAGGTGGCAGAGCAAGCCTGCGGACGACGACAACCGACCATTTGCCGGTGGTTGGCCCGGCCTTTGATGGGGCCGCATATGGCCGCGACTACGCAGATTTGCGTCATGGGAAACCACCCCGGGGGTATGCGCCGGCGGTCTATACACCAGGCCTGTTTATGATTTCTGCCCTGGGCTCCCGGGGGTTTGCGCTGGCCCCTCTGTTGGCCCAACTGTTGACCGCCGAGATGATGGGAACCCCGCTTCCAGTCGATGAAGATGTCCACAATTTACTGCATCCGGCGCGATTTCTGGTGCGCGAGCTCAAACGCGGGTAAACTTCGTTTCAAATTCGAATTAAAACCGATTATTGCGATAGGATAATTTATGAAATTGCAGATGTGTTCGTGGCCGGAAGTTGACACGTATCTGACCAAAAGTACGGGTATCATAATTCCCGTCGGATCGACCGAACAACATGGCCCAACAGGATTTATAGGTACTGACGCCCTGTGCCCGGAGATTTTGGCCTTTGAAATAGGCGATCGTTTGGGTGCCATGGTCGCGCCGACCATCAGTATCGGCATGGCCCAGCATCACCTGGGGTTTTCAGGTTCCATCACCCTGCGTCCGTCGACACTTATCGCCGTGGTCTGTGACATTATCAATTCCCTGACGCGGCACGGCTTCGACCGGTTTTTCTTTCTCAACGGGCACGGCGGAAACATTGCTTCCCTGAACGCCGCTTTTTCTGAAATTTACGCGGAATCGAGCCTTGGCACGGCGGGCGCAAATCGCCCTTCGGTTCGCTGTCACGTCGAAAACTGGTGGAATGGCGAAGCGATCAAAGGCATCTCGCAGAAATATTTCGCGGAAGCGGAAGGCAGCCACGCAACTGCTTCCGAGGTGGCGTTAACCTATTTTGGATTTCCCGACGATGCAGCGCGTATTCGTCAGGATCATCTCACACCGCAGATCGCCCCTGACGGTCCGATTTATGACGCCGACGACTATCGACGCCGCTTCCCGGATGGCCGAATTGGCTCCGACCCGACCTTGGCCACGCCGGAAATTGGTGCCCAATTGTTTGAAGCTTCTGTTGACGGTATTGGAGACAAATATAAACAATTTATAACTGCAAGTTGATTAACGCCCAAATGTGAGATAAACAGATGCATAAATGGTGAAGTTAAGGAATAACTACCTAGCAAAATACTGAGGCCCTTTAAGTGTTTGATGAAAAAAATCAAAACCTGGCGAACAGAAAAGCGGTCATAGATTACATCATCGAACACTATCTGTTTCGCGACAGCGAGATTGTCGCGTCCTTCCAAATCCAATTCGTCAGCTTTATTGAGACCAACTGCCCCAGGCCCTTGTCCAAGACAACATGGGAAATTATTTATTTTTTATGCAGCGAAATGTTCACCGAGAGGGATATTTCAGCCTCGGATATTTATTCTTCACTCGATGTCTCGAAAACCGCCGTTATCAGATATCTCAACCGCCTGGAAAGCTGGAGTGTTATTGCCAAGGTCAATGACCCGACAGATAAAAGGCGTAATCTTGTATCGTTTACCGGGGATTTTGAAAAACGGATCCTTTCGGCAATAGATCATTGTTTTGACAGATATGGTGACCAGATCCAGCGCAAAGAATCGAGGACACTTATTGAAAATGATCAGATTTTAAGTGATCGGTTGGCGCGGTTTAAAGATTTTGCAAAAATTTCATCGGATTGGTTTTGGGAAACCGATGAAAATCATCGGTTTACCTGGTTTTCAGAAAGCCATTGGGTGTATTTGAAACTGAATGAATACAAAAAATTTGGTGCAAGACGCTGGGATTTTCACGCACCGACGACCGTACACGAATGCTTGCAGATGGAGCATCACCGCCAGGACCTGGCTGCACGCCGACCGTTTCGGGATTTTGTTTACAGAGTCACCCTGGAAAACGGAAACGAGGCCTGGTGCGCGATCAATGGAAACCCGGTTTTTGATGATCAGAACAGGTTTCAGGGGTATTTCGGCAGCGGACGTGACGTATCAAACCGTCGGGAAATTGTCGAATCTCTGCGGAGAAGCGAAGATCGCTTAAGAAGTGTCGTCAATCTGGCGGCGGACTGCAACTGGATCATCGACCATGAGTTCAGATACACATGGTATAGCGAGGGTTACAGCACGTTAAGCCGAGGACCTAAGAAAGAAATTCTGGGCCACCTTTTGTGGGAAAAATTTGCGCCAAACTGTAAAGGTGCAACGGCGCGGTTTGACAGCCTACGTAAAGATTTGGAAGCCCATAAACCCTTTCGCGACGTTTTGTTTCGCGTCATTAATGGCCCGGCGTGGAATGTCTCCTGGTGTACAATCACCGGCGTGCCGCTTTTTGACCCTATCGGACATTTTGAGGGGTATCAGGGGATTTGCCGCGATGTAACGGAGCAAAATCGCCGCCAAAAACTCTCGGCAAAACGGAACAAAGCCCTCGAAGGCCTCGTCCGTGGGCAACCGGTTCACCAGCTTATTCCGCAGGTGCTCGATGTCATCGAACGGTTGCGGCCCGGAACTCCGGTTAACCTTTTCCTCCGTTCCAGCCAAATATTCCAGTACTTTGATGGCATCAACCCGGATAAGGATGCCACTAAATCAGGAGAACTTACTGCTATCGGAGACCGGCTTTTGCTCTCGATTTCTTCTCGTCCTCAAGCAGACGGCAGCGAGCCCGGCAGGCAAAGTCCGGTCGCACCATTTTGCCTAAATTCGGAGGCCGAGATCGTCCAGGGGAAAACACAATGGTGGGCCACGGCCTTTAATTCAACGGACGGGGCGGCAAACGCCGCACTCGTTATGGCGATCGACCCAAGCGGTCAATTTGGTGAAATGGAAAGATGGTTGTTGAGTGAAATAACCGATATTTTTGAATTGCTGTTGGAATACGCGCCGGGAAAATTGGCACACAACATCAATTAGGGACGACAGGCACTAGCCCGAAAATGCACCAAACCCACCCAAATTGAGGCCCCGACGTGCAGATCCGATCTGGCTTTTATAGGCGTCTCCGGGACCGGAGAAATGGATACCACCGGGCTTCAGGCGAAGCGACGTCAAGATCCATTGCCGCCTTCCATGGGCGGAAATATAGCGGCTTCGTCGCCGTCGCTAAGGAGGTGCGAGTGATGTTCGCTTGGCGGCACGGTGTCGCCATTTATCAGAACCATATGGGTTTCCAATTTGGAAAGTCGCAGCTGTTCGAGGAGTGCGACAACCGTCGTCGGGTTCTCCAGCGCCAGTACCCCATTACCAAACTCATCAAATCCGGTCGGCTGGTGCCCGGGCATGGACACCAGCTTGACTTTTATCTTCATCAAATTCCGAGACGACCGAGAAGTTGGCCCGTAGGTTCGCCGTCTTCGTCCCAACCCCGCATTTCGTAATATTGGGGCAGCATTTGATCAAGCTCCGTAACCCGTCCTTTGCCGGCCCCGCTCTTGGCGGGTTCGGTCAGGCACCGTTGCGGCAGGGTATCGTCGGCTTTGCTAAAGCCATGGCGGTTATTAAACAACCGCTCGATGGTAAATATCCGCTCACCGGTCTCCAATAACCGCTTTTCGTCCCAATCGCCCGCACAGGCCCCATGGATTTGCGCTGCATAATCGTCAATGCCCCAGGCATTGGCCGGAAATTTACAGAGACCCGTCGAATCGATGATGGCGGACGCATCCTGAGAATCTTTAACTATCTTCGCTTTTCCGTCAGGACGAACGTGGGAAAAATCATCGACAAAGGGACTGGCCCGCATATGGCAGGCACCGCGAGGCGACGTTGCATAGGCCAATCCCATGCCCTGCATGGCCCGAACGTCATAACCTGGGAATTCCTGTCCCTTAACAACCATCGCAAATTCAGGGTGTCCATATTTATCACACAGACGTTTGGCGCCCATCCCTATCTCAACCCCAAACCCTTCGCCGGCACCGGTTAAATCGGCAATCTGGCAAAGGGCTTCGGCGTTACCAAACTTCAATTCAATACCACCGGTATCCTCAAGGGTCAGGTACCCCTCTTCAAAAAGTTCCATCGCCGCAGATACAGTGACACCGAAGGAAATTGGATCCATGCCCTGTTCGTTGCAGATCATATTGGCGTAGGTGGCCGCTTCAATATCATCGACGCCGACCATCGGTGCCAAAGAAAATCCCGACTCATATTCCAATCCGCCAATGGCTCCGCCATATTTTTTCTTTTTATCAGGATCCTGAATGGAAAAATGATCGGGATCGATTTTTGAAACACGGCCACAGCCAATGGTGCAGCCGAAACAGGCCTTGTTGGTCATCAGGTTGGCCTGCCCATCCGAACGACGTGGGGTTCGCATGGCTTTGGCGTTGACCTTTTCCAGGCCGTCGAATTGCACATCGCGATTGTTGCGCGTTGGTAAAGACCCGTAAGCGCTGGTTGTGTCCATCATCGGCATCGTACCGTAATTTGCCAATCGCTCGCGCGCCGGATGGGGTTGCAATTTATCGCGGGCTTCCTTGACCGCTTTCATGAAAATCGCCGGTTTATCGATGGGTACACCTTGGGTGCCACGAACACCAATGGCTTTTAGGTTTTTCGATCCCATAACGGTTCCGACACCGGAGCGACCGGCGGCGCGGTCTCGGTCGTTAACGACACAGGCATAACGGACCAGGTTTTCACCGGCCACACCAATGGAAGCGACTTTGATTTGTGGATCCTGGTGGCGTGTTTTAATGGCGTCCTCGGCTACCCAACAGGTCTCGCCCCAAATGAAATCACGGGCGTCAAGAATCTCAGCGTCGTCGTCTTTAATCATCAAATAGACGGGATGGGGCGCTTTGCCTTGAATGATGACCATGTCATAACCGGCAAATTTTAATTCAGCACCAAAGTAGCCGCCCGAATTGGACGCGGAAATCGCATCGTTAAGACCGCCTTTCGTGACAACACAATAGCGGCCACCGGTGGATGCCATTGTCCCGGTCAACGGTCCGGTTGCAAATATCAGACGATTTTCCGGATCCAATGAGTCGACGGTGCCTGGCACTTCTTCGTACATATAGCGTGTCGCCAACCCCCGCTGGCCTAAATAATCTTGCGCCCATTCCATATTTAGCGGTTCGCTAACGGCGGTCATCGCTGTTAAATCGACGCGCAATATCTTCCCTTGCCAGCTCATTCTCATAATACTCCCGTGTAATAGTATTCCATACGGCGCATTGTTATGACGCCATCGGCGCTAAGTTTGCAGGAAAAAAGCTTTCAGTCCAGCGAGAAACTCAATGAATCTTGGAATTTTTGCCGGATTTATCGTCGAAGGGCCAACCACCTATTCGGCGCTTGCGCAACACCATCAAATCAATGACGGAAATCTGATGGAAGATCGGTTGGTCACCGGTTCGGTACAGCCACATAAAACCATGGGTCTGATCGGGGAAAGTTCGCCGGGTATCATCGTGCGCCCGGACCTCCAGAATGAGATCCTTATTTTCGCCATCAAAAACGCTTTTCCAGCGGACAACTGTATTGATAATCGGCGGGCCATCCGGAATGTAGGTTTTGACCAGATTTTGTTCCGTTGGTTGGCCAAAGCGCGATTCGATATGCTCAAGGACTTGAATAAATCGGTTAGCCGGAAACAGGATATGCGCCTGCGATGCCCTGTCATTGTCGTAGCGCACAATGGCCTGGTTGCCCCGGTAGATCACGTCATCGCTGACACTGGGGCCCAACAAGGATTCTGGCCAACGAACCGGGTCAATGCAAAATCGTGCCCGGATGTCCGGTTTGTATATACAGCCTTCGGGGGCCTGTTCCGAGCTCGCATAGGGTCGATCAAGACGAATATTTTCACCAAAATTCAGAGAGATGCCCCGCAGCGGAGGGTTCGATAGGCCAGGGATTATTTCCGGTGCCGGAATATTGATTTGCAGCGAATTTTTGATATCGACATCAGTAATTGAACTTTCGGCGGGCGCAATGCCGGCACGAAGGAGCAATACAGCCGTTACCAGAGCACTAATAATCGCCGAGACTTTTACGCATTTTGGCATTTTAACGTTCCCTCATTGCGGTGCGTACGGAGGCCATGAACGGGTCCGTTATGTAGGCCAGAATCGAACGCTGACCGGTTCGGATCGACGCCGTTACCTGAACCCCTGGAACTAGACTGTAACGCAAAGCATCGCGTTCGAAGAAAGATGTTTTTGTCGATATGCGGACCTTATAGAAGGCTTCTCCCTCGGGGCTGACCAACGTATCAGGGCTGACATTGACGACAGTGCCATCAAGATTACCAAACCGGTTGGCATCCGAAGACGCGAGAGTGACCAGAGCGGTTTGCCCGGCATGTACATAACCGATGTCCTGGGGAGCTAATTTGGCTTCAATGATCAGGCTGTCGCCAGCGGGCACAATATCCAAGACAGTTCCCCCCGGCGAAACGACTCCGCCAACGGTAACCACATAAAGGGATTTTATCACACCTTCGACGGGCGAGCGCAGAACAGTTCGTCGGAGCGAGTCCTCAAACTTGAGGACCCGGCTTGAGTATTCCTCCAAAGAACGGCGCTTTTCATCAAGCTCTTCACGCACGCCTTCAACAAAGGATTCGCGAATCGCTTCCAACTTATTTAACGCCCCTTTGTAACCGGAACGGGCCTTCCGCAAAGTGGCTTTGTCTTCGTTGAGATTACCGCGCAGTGAAGCGGCTTCCTTGAGCAGGTTAAGGTGCTGCATACGGTTGGTTAGTTGGTCTTTCATCAGCGCTTCACTGATTTTAATTTGTTCTTTCAGGAGTTTAAGTTTCTCCATCGACAAATTTATACGTGACGTGACTTCCTGAATTTGTTCGTTGTTTTGCGCGATGATTTCCGTCTGCCCGGCCAATTGACTTTCGATGCGGTTCTGGCGGGTTTTAAACATCGCCATCGTCTGGCGAACCAAATCCGGTTTGTTTTTCGTAAGAGCAGGTGAAAAGTCCGGACTGTCGAGTCCCGCTGCCTCCGCTTTCAACCGGGAGATGTCAGCTTGTAGTGAATCCATGCGAACCCGCAGTTCGTCCACGTCGGCGCCGCTAATGGTTGGCTCCAGAGTCAACAAAGACTGATTTTTTTTGACCAGTTGTCCTTCCCTGACCATGATTTCCCGGACAATTCCGCCTTCCAAGTGCTGTACACTTTTGACCTGGGTGGCCGGAATAACTTCGCCGACGGCGGTACTGACGACGTCGAGCTGTCCAAAATAGGCCCAAGCGCCAAACCCCCCGACCAAGATAACGCACAGAACAAAAAATAAATGGGTAATCCCGTTGCTTTCCTGAATTTCATCGGGTGTCGGTTGTACACGTTCCATCACAGATTAACTTTCAACTGCGGCGAGATTGGAGGCCACCGGACGCGGTTCGTCATGACCCGACACGACGGGTTTGCGGACCAGCGTCGGTACCGGTTTGACATTTAAATCCACATAGTGGGGCGCGGCTTGTATAATCTGTGGATCGTGGGTGAAAACCAATACCGTACATCCCCGTTGGGTGGCGTCATTGATCGCTGTAAGAACCGCCTGCGCCCCATCCGCGTCGAGGCCCTCTGTCGGTTCATCAATGACCATAACCTTGCCGTCTGTGGCCAGTGCACGGGCCAAGGCGATCCGTCGGCGTATCCCTAAAGACAGGTTTTTACCGCCGCCGATGATTTGGGTTTCGACCCCGTCGGAACTTTGGTCGACAAATGATCGCAGACCGGAAAGATCGACACACTGCTGTAACCGTTCAGCAGTGATTGGTGGGTTGGCCAAGGAGATGTTTTCAGCCAGCGTACCGTTCAGAAACTTCGGTTCCTGCGGCAAGTACATGACCTGCTCGCGCCACCACTTAGGCGCGATTTGTGCAAGATCAACACCATCTACCAATATTCGCCCACGCGTCGGCTCCAAAAGACCGGCCATCATCCGTGCCAAGGAGGTTTTCCCGGTCCCGTTGGCCCCTGAAAAGACCAGCAAACTGGCCGGTTCCAATTTTAAGTTAAGGGATTCAAACAACGGTGTTTTTGCCCCGGGATGGGAAAATGCCATATCATCAAATTCGACGGTCCCGGAATAACGGACCAGGGCCGTTCCGTCCTGGCGTTCCGTTGGCAGACGACCAAACTCATTAAACATGACCAAGGCTTGCCGGGCTTTGGCAAACTGTTCACTCATCATGGCAAATTTGATGATCGGTCCGAGCGCCCGTGCCGCTAGGATATTGGCACCGATCATCACACCCACATCCATGGTCCCGGCAACAACCTGGAGAGCTCCCAGGGCAATCACTGTGGCACCCATTGTCGCCTGCAGCGTCATCCCCAGGCTCTGCACGAACCCCTGTCGGAGCATGATTTTGCGTCCCAAACCGTTGTAGGCGGCGGTCCGCTCCTGCCATTGGTTACGAATGAAGTCAGATCCGTTGAACGCGCGTACGGTATCACCGGCTTGAATGGCGGCACCGACCAAACCACTGCGACCGCCGGACTCGGCCTGCATCAGCCGGGTTGGTCCGCGCAATGATGCCAGCGTCAGGACGGAAATCAAAAACGAGACGCCGACAAATCCGGCGACGACCAGGGCAATCGTCGGATTTAGCAGATAAAGAGCGCCAATGAACATCAGCGCAAACGGCACATCCATAATAGAAGACAGATTATTTGCGTTATAAGCCGCCTGTAATTTGTCGGCGCCGGAGATCATTTCTTGACGCAGACCCAGCGGCAGTTTTTCAATAAATGCGGTTTTTGTACCCGTTAATGTGCCAAAGGCCGCATTGGCAATTGCCCGGTCGGATGGGGCGTTAACACTGGCGGCTAACCGCATGCGGATGTGGCGAAACGCCAGTTCAAGGACAATTGCAATGACAACGCCAGCACAAAGGGTCGCTAGCGTCGATTGAACCCCATGGGCCACATAACGGTTCAGAACCTGCATCACAAAAATAGGCGATGCCAGGGCCAATAGGTTGGCAATCAATGATGCCGCAAGCATTTCGGCAGTTAAACCCGGTCGGGCCATCAGGCGGGATAAAAGCTCTTTCATAATGTCAGGAGTTTAGCACGGGGAAACAAGCCAAGTACACGAAACCATTTGCCCGGTGACGGTTGTCGACATTTAGCAATAAACAGCGACGGCTTCCGTCGATCTGTCGGATTTGTGGGGTTATTCATGGGGCCATGAAGAAACTATGGGAAACCAGGCGTTCGTCATCTACTTTCCGTACGTAGGCAATTGGTATATTTTATCTCGGCTTGATACGGACGGGCTCGGCGTTCGGTTGATGGTCCCGTTGTTCGGAATTGTCAGCGTTTGGGTACCGATTATCATGTCTACCGGTCAATGCAGAAATGTGTTTAGTGTTTTGATTAGTTGACAATTTCCGGCGTGATTGCGCCAATTACATTTAACAATGTGAATACGGCCAGCGCCACATTGGTGTCCGCCGACGCGGCATCACTTGAGGCACTGATGAGCGCCGTTTCACCAGCCAGGACATCGATCAGGGAGCGGTTCCCCAGTTGTCGTTCGCGGCGCGCCAGCTCCAAAAATTCTGCGGCAATATTCGCCTGGTTATGTAAATGTTCGGCGTTGCTGCGCGCCGTTTCCAAACCATCCCAGGCATTGCGCGCCTGTTCTTCCAGATTGTCCCTGGTTTCTCCATAGCGGTTTGTCGTCGCCAGGTGGGATTGTTCGGAGGCTTTCAGGGTATTGACCGCCGTGGCACCCATGTTAAAGCTGAATGTCGCTTCAACCTTGACCAGTCGTTCATGTTGTGAGCCCGTTGTGCCGCCATTATCTTTTTTATGGTTTGATTCTGCGGAAGCTTCAAATACCGGAAAAAACCCATCGGCGCGAGAAATGTTCACATCTTCAAGGGCGATATCCGCGCTCAATCGTGAGGCCAGCAATTGGGGATTGTGTTTGAACGTCAGAGAGACGGTTTCGTCAAGGGAGTTGGGCAGCATTTCAAGCGGCAAACGGGGTGATATTAAGGCCGACGGATCGTCCGGTAAAAAACCAAAAACTGCCCGGTACCGGTTGAGGGCTTGCTTGAGCACACCCTGCGACTGAATTTCAAGGGCCTGGGCGCCGGCGAGCTGGGTTTTTGCCTGCAGAACATCGGTCGAAAAACCGGCCCCTCTTTGCACCCGTGCGTCTTCTAATTCAGTCTGTCGTTTGATATTCGCCGTGGAGCCCTTCGAAAACTCGAGAACCTTAAAGGCTCGAATAACGTTTAAGTGGGCACTAATGCCCTCAACGATCAGGCCCTGCAGGGTTGCGTCCCGGGTGGCCTGGGATTGTTCAAGGGTGATTCGCGAGCGTTTTATATTGGCATCGGTTGAGCCAAAATCCCACAGTTTTTGGGTCAGTGACAGATCGAAGTTTCTCGGGACTATTCTGGTATCTGCGGTGCCACTCGGTTTGTCACGGTCTTCGAAACCATAATTGGCCGTGGTGTCAAAAGTTGGATACCAACCGCCTTTCGCCACATCGACACGTTGTTCGGCGGCAGATACGTCCGCATTGGAAGCGATTGCCCGTTTATGTTCGGTGGCTAAAAGCCGTAAATTTTCCGCCAGGGTCTCAGCTTGGGCTGCGGGAACCGTCAGGAAATACACACAACCAGCAAACAGGGCAATGCGAAACATATTTGTCACATTTGTCACAGAATCCATCGTGTCCCACATATCCCCATGTTCAATATCTTGGGCTTTGGCCGGTTCAAAATCGCACAATATTGACTTTTTAGACAGCAAAGCGAATCGATATTGAATATACACAATATTTGCCCGATTCGCCGGTGTTTGTCCACCTTATATTGGGAAAACAAGGTTAATGGAGGTAAAATAGCAGTCGCCAACGATCAGCTGATTAAAAATGGCACAAAAAATGCATTTATATCCATGCAACATAATTTTTGACCGGCCCGACCGCGGCCTTAATAACTGGAGATCCGAGTTATGCATATCAATTTTGATCAAGCGGAAGATTTCGAAATGCTTTTGGCAGCAGAATTTTGCGGCGAGCTGCGGGTCCCATCGGGACCTGGTAGTGACACCTTTGAAACCGGATACAAGATCGTCGATGCCCTGGCCTGTGATTTTGCCTTGGATTCAGGCATCCTCGATTTTGACGAATTAAACTAAGCGGTTTTCTCGCCCGGCCGCCTAACCGGCCCTCGATTGCGCATCGACAACCGCGAGGGCACTCATATTTATAATGCCCCGTGATGTTACGGCTGGCGTCAGGATATGGGCGGCTTTTGCCGCACCAACCAGCATCGGGCCGACGGATAAACCGTTGCCCAAAACCTTGAGAAGATTAAATGCCGTATTCGACGCTTCAAGATTGGGAAAAATAAGTAAATTGGCCCGGCCCGTCAGGCGCGAATTTGGAAATGCCCGATTTCGGACGGTCTCATCCATTGCCGCGTCGGCCTGCATTTCACCATCGACTTCCAGATCTGGGTGCTTTTCGCGTAGGATTTTCATTGCCGCCTGCATTTTCAAGGCCGTGCTTGTTGAGCGGCTGCCGAAGTTCGAATGGGAAAGCAGGGCAATTTTTGGGGTTTCACCAAACCGGCGAACGGCATCGGCGCTCAACAGCGTTGATTCAACAATCTCATCAACGGTTGGATCATGGGTGACATGGGTATCGGCGAGGAAATAGGTGCCGCTCGGCATGATCAGGGTGCTCATGGCGGACACGTCACAAACGTCATCAGCCCGTCCGATAACATCCATGACATGGGACAAATGCCAGGAATAATGACCATAGGTGCCACAGATCATGGCATCGACTTCGTTTCTGTGCATCATCAGTGCGGCGATGACCGTACTGTTTGTTCGAATGATCGTTCTGGCCAAATCCGGTGAAACACCGCGGCGTTCCATTAATCCATGATACGTGCGCCAATAGTCGTCGTAACGCGGGTCACTTTCGGGATTGGTCATGCTGAAGTCACGGCCCTGGCGGATGCGTAGCCCCAGCCGCGCGATGCGGGTTTCAATCACGTCGGGTCGGCCGACCAAATGGGGGACTGCAATGTTGTCGTCCACCAAAACCTGCACGGCGCGCAAAACCCGTTCATCTTCTCCCTCGGCAAATACCAGGCGTTTTTTGTCGGCGCGTGCCCGTTCGAATACCGGTTTCATTAACATTCCGGAACGGAAGACAAAGCGACCCAATTCTTCACGGTAGGCGGCGAAGTCTGCGATCGGGCGGGTTGCAACGCCGGAGTCCATGGCCGCTTTGGCGACAGCCGAAGCGACTTCTAGGATCAGGCGGAGATCAAAGGGTTTCGGGATCAGGTATTCAGGGCCAAAAGTTAAATCTTCGCCGGCGTAGGCCGACGCGACGGTTTCTGTACTCTCCGCCATGGCCAGATCAGCAATCGCCTTAACTGCTGCAATTTTCATTTCTTCGTTTATTTCTGTCGCACCAACATCTAGGGCACCTCGAAAAATAAACGGAAAACACAGGACATTATTGACCTGGTTCGGATAATCAGAACGTCCGGTCGCAATGATTGCGTCCGGGTTCGCCAATTTTGCTTCGTCCGGTGAAATTTCAGAAACCGGATTGGCCAGCGCCAGAATAAATGGCTTGGCGTCCATTTTTTTAACCATTTCACCGGTTAAGATCCCCGGTGCGGACAGGCCTAAAAAGACATCGGCACCGGTAATCACTTCATCCAGGGTTCGGGCGTTGGTATCCTGGGCATAGGCGGCTTTTTCCGGATGCATTTCCTCTGTCCGGCCTTTGTAAATGACACCCAGGTGATCAACCAAAGTGACGTTCTTGCGCTTAACCCCCATCTTGAGAAGCAAATTCAGGCAGGCAATCCCTGCGGCACCGCCGCCGGTCGAGACCAATTTAATGTCGGACAGATTTTTTCCGACAATCCGCATGCCATTTAAAATGGCGGCACCAGCAACGCTGGCCGTGCCGTGCTGGTCATCATGAAATACCGGGATATTCATTCGTTCACGGCATTTTTGTTCAATGATGAAACATTCAGGGGCTTTGATGTCCTCGAGATTAATTGCGCCAAACGTCGGTTCCAGGGCACAAACAATATCAACAATCTTATCCGGATCAGTTTCATTCAATTCAATATCGAAGACATTGATGCCGGCAAATTTTTTGAAAAGAACACCTTTGCCTTCCATGACTGGTTTCGATGCTAAGGGCCCGATATTTCCAAGGCCAAGTACGGCGGACCCGTTGGTAATGACAGCAACCAGGTTTTGACGTGCCGTAAGCGACGCGGCTTCCGATGGATCTTCGACGATGGCTTCACAGGCGGCGGCCACGCCAGGTGAATAAGCGAGAGCCAGATCTCTTTGGTTACTCAAGGGTTTGGTCGCCGTAACCTCAATTTTCCCTGGAACCGGTTTGCGGTGGTATTCCAGGGCCATTTTTTTGAGTACATCATCAGACATTATGTTTCTTTTGCCTTTTCCGGTAGGTGCCATTTGGATGAAAAAAGGTTGATCGTTAACATCGGTAAGAGCAACAGTTTTTCACACATTTCAGGACAAATGCGGATTGATTGACCTGCGGATCACTTAAATGGCTATTTGAAAGATGTTGCGAAGATGCCATAAGGATTACCAACTGCGTCTCTAGTCTGTTTCACAAAAATTCGAATGTGGGGATCTTTCTCGTGGCATCATCTGTGTCTGAGTCGAGTGCACCTGTTAGGGGCATTTTATATATGATTGCCGGTGGCGCGTTGTTGACGATGAACGACGCGGTTATGAAATGGTTGACGGGGGATTATTCAACCGGCCAGATCATGTTCGTTCGAGGCCTATTTGCCTATGTCCCGATCGCCTATTTTGTGTGGCGGGCAGGTGGTATTCGGCACTTGCACATCGTCAGTTATAAGGGGCAGGCCCTACGCGCGGTGTTGGTGGTCGCGGGAACTTATTGTTTTGTAACCGGTTTGGCTTTGTTACCCCTGGCGGATGCAATTTCTATTGCCTTCGCCGGACCCTTGTTTGTAACTGCCCTGGCGTCAGCCCTTCTGAAGGAAGTGGTTGGGTGGCGGCGGTGGACTGCGGTGTTTGTCGGATTCCTTGGGGTCCTGGTGATCATCCGCCCGGCTGGAGAAGCCATGCAATGGGCAGCATTATTGCCGTTAACTGCGAGTTTGACCGGCGCTTTCCGGGACATCTTAACCCGGCACATCGCGGCAGGCGAACAGTCGGCGACGATTTTGGTGGTGACAACCACTGCCGTTTGTCTTTCTGGATTGGCGACCGCACCTTTCGGTTGGGTCGCGGTTGCCGTCGATGATATGGCTTTTTTTGCCTTAAGCGGCTTCCTCCTGGGGGCGGCCCATTTTTTGATGATTGATACGTTCCGATACGCTGAGGCCGCGCTTGTTGCGCCTTTTAAATATACAACAATTATCTGGGCGACAATTCTGGGGTACATAATCTGGGGCGACAGACCGGATACATTTACGCTTGTTGGCTCGGCCATTGTCGTGGCAAGTGGCCTTTACATCCTGAAGCGTGAATCTCTACACAAAAACCAAATTCCGCCAACCGCTTAGAAGTCGACCCGCAATCCACCGCGGAGCTCGTGAGACGTTAGGGCGTCGTAGGAGGTAATGATGTCCTGGCCAAATTCGCCCAGGTTCAGATAACGATAATTCATATCCAGTGCTGTACTTTCCATAAGTCTATAGGAGGCACCGGCCGTTAAGGACCATGCTAAATTGCCCGAAGTGGCACCGGTTTCTGTGGCGACACCGCCTGTGGTGGTTTGGTCGGAGGTGCTTAAATGGGCATAGCCGATTCCGGCTCCCACATAAGGCGTGAACTGCTCGATGGTCAGGACATCCCAATATGCATTAACCATTACCGTTGATGCGCTGACTTCAGTTGACGCCCTGTTGCCGGCGGCGGTTGTTCCGTTGACTTCGGCATCAGGCCGATGGGAAAACGTCAGATCACTTCGGAAGTTTTCGTTGAACCGATAGCCAATTCCAGCCCCCCAGACCAGCCCGTTATCAGTGGTCTCGGCGCTAAAGGCACCCGATGGCTGATTGCCGTCCGGGTTGTTGTTAATTCCGTAACCGACGTCGATACGCAAATAGGGGCCCGCCATTTTGAAGGAGGTATCGACTGGTTTATTTCGCTTTGGGCTCTCCTCGGCCTCTGGCGGTTCCTCGATCACCGGTTTTGTCTCAGGTTCCATTTCCTCTACGGCAATGGGTTGCGGTTTTTCCGGCATCAGTTTTTCCGGCGCTTCGAGCTTTTCTTCGGCACTGGGTTGGGTGAGGGGTTCGGCTTTTTTGAGGTCTTCTGACGGCACCATACGGGTGCCCGATTGTTTTAACTGCTGTTCCGTTGCGCGGTCCGTTTCGTCAGCGCCAGCAACTTCCAAGGGCACTTTTCTTGCCCGATGAGCTGGCAATAAACTCGAATTCATAAAGTAAGTTTTAGGCTCTGCCGCCGACCCGTTTACAGGTAGGGTCATAAGTAAGGGAACAGTTAACAACCCAGACCAAATTTTTACGCGCATTTTCACTTCCTCACTCGTCCAGGGAATCCGAGCTCCCATGATCTGTGACGTTAAGTGAGTATGGTAAATTTTTTCTTAAGGGATTTGCGGAAATCCCAATATACAGTGACGAAAGGTAAGCAAGATTATCTATCTGGTAGATACCCCAAGGGTTTTACCTTCCCTTCAAAAGGTCCTTGGGGAGAATTTTTTCCAATGTGTCCCTGGCCTTGATGGCTTTTTCATCGCCTAGCCGAGCGGCGCGGTCAATCCACATGAACGCCTGCAAATCATCTTTTTCGACCCCTTTTCCCTCATAATAGAGGAAACCCAAATTATATTGGGCAAGGGCATGATCCTGATTGGCGGCCTGGCGGAACCACTGGGCAGCCTGTGAGTAACTGAGGTCTTCACCCTGCCCCAGATAGGCCATAATGCCCAAATTATATTGGGCGGCGGCATTTCCCTTTGCTGACGACAGTCGAAACCACTTGGCCGCTGTTTTGAAGTTGACCGCGACGTCGCCGATGCCTTTATAGAAAGTCAGTCCCTTTTTATGTTCGGCACTACCGGTGTCGATCGTCGGGGTCGGTGGCGGCGGTTTTTTTGGCGGTATTTTCGGCGAAATGGTGGATTTGGCTGCTTCGCGAACAGGCGGCTGTTTGGCCTCAGGTTGTTTCTTCTGAGTTTCCTCAGATGCCGGTGCCATCGCCTCGGGTGTTGGCTTTACCGGTTCCGTGGGTGTTTGTTTTGCTGGTTCCGCAGGTGTTGGTGCCATTGCCATATCCTCCGGCGCCGTTTCGCCATCCATCTTTTCCGGCTGCCCGGGTACGCCAGCAGGTGGCATGGCGTCTTGCGGTGGTTCCGCTTCCTTCGTCAATTCGGCCACAATATCACGATCAGACATCTGCTCCGTCTCAGGCGCGGCGGCGTCCGTCGCCCGATCTAGCGGCATGGCGTCGTCGTTATTTGCCACTATCGACTCGCGCATTTCATCCGTCCCGTCGCCAACCGGAGCCGCCGAATTTATTGTTTGTTCCGGTTCCTCTGGCATTGGTTCGGATGGGTTGGGTTGTTCGCTGGCAGGGACCGGAGGTGGATCTTTTGGCCGTGGTTTTTTAGGACGAACCGGGTCCAGTTCAATCACCACTCTCTGAGTGCCCTCGGTAAAGGAAAAGTCGCGTAGTTTCCGCCAGGTCGACGTAATTTTATATGTGGTGTCGTCGTATATATGAGACGCGGTGTCATTTACTTTGAATTTTAGATCGGCAATGGTTTCGGCGTGGGAACCAATGATGGGTAGGGGCCGGACCAGGGCAGCAAGATCGTCTTCCGGCATAACCATAACGGCACCAAATACGGCCAAGGCGACAAATGCCAGCAGGCCGATCAAGATGGCAATAAACCGTTTCACGCCGATGATCCTCTACACCTAGGTAACAACTGAGTAAATATAACCAAATTTGACCCTCGCCTGAACGGTTTTTCATAATACACTCAAATAACGACGGTTTGTCAGGGTTTTACAGTCTCCCCTTAAAATTGCTTATAGCGACGAGCCGGCAAAACCCTGGGATCGGGATTCTTATTTATCGATGATACGATCACAGGTCTTGGGTGAAATGCCCGGTGGCGCAGCCCCGTCTGTGGCCCAATGGGCGATCCGGAATTCTGCCAACGGCTATTGCAAGAGCCCCTGCGGAGTGCTTTAAGACCTGAAGGAAACCAAGCGGTTTCTGTCGCTTTATTCAGGTTAAGGAGTTCCTAATGGCCGATACAGTTCGCGCATCGCATATTCTTGTTTCCACGGACGGAAAAGAAAAAGAATCTGCGTTAGCATCGATCAACGAAATCAAGGCTAAAATCGATGGCGGTGACGCCTTTTCCGACCTCGCCCGGGAACATTCTGACTGCCCCTCTGGTGCAGACGGTGGTGATCTCGGTTCGTTTGGTCATGGTGCGATGGTCGCCGAATTTGATAAGGCGGCATTTGAACTTGACGTTGATTCGGTCAGCGATGTTGTGGAAACGGCGTTTGGGTATCATCTTATTCATCGCACGGAATAAAGCGTCGTTTCAGTTGGCGGGCGTTGGTTGTCGGCGTCGCGCCAACCGGGCACTCGGTGACGGCGTAAGTAAGGTGCATTTCCAGGTTGCTACGACCGGTTAAACGGCTCCCCAGGGAAGGTATTGGTCAGGTGATATGGCGTGCAGGGCCAACACGTCACAGAACGTTGCCATCAATCAGGTATTTGTATTTTGGGTCTTCGATTTCCAATATCCAAATATCGGGGTCATATTTGATTTGTTTTTCCAAATAAAGGTTCGCCTCATCCTCTGAAACGGGCGTCTGGCCGGTCCCGCAGATCCAGGCTTTTTCGCCGTTGTTGTCGCGCGCCTGGGCGAAGATCTCGATCCCGCCCGCCAACCGGTCGAGTTTTAACAAGATTGCACCGGCGTCGGAATCACCGCGTCGGACGACGACTGCAGACAAAAAATTTAAATCACAAATACGTATTTGTGCTTTGATCCAGATTTCTGCCTTTAAGGCCGCCTCAACCATTCCCCATACCCCGTCCTGCCGGTAAAACCGTCGATTTTCATGTCAGCCTTATAGCAAAGGATGACGAATACAATCCATAGAGTTTGTGATGGCGTCAAATTCCATTCGCACTTTGAGGTTTTAATAGGACTGCCGAAAGCGGACGGGACGAAGGTCACGCGATCATCATTTTGTCAGGCTGTCAATCGCTCCGCCCTTTGGCCCAGGAAGAACCCGTCAGGTCTCGAAGTGCGAAAATTATTTTAGGTTATCCCGGTTTGCCTGCCCTTGTGTTTCCCTTGACAATTTCCCCTACGCGGCAATGGTTTGCTCTTGCTGGTCGGCGGTTTCACGGACGGTCGATCTTATCATGCGGACCAATTCCTGCTGCAGGTTTTGTATGGCAGCGGTCATTTCGCCAGCGGAACTTCCCACTTGCAAGGACAGGCGACCGGTTG
The DNA here is from genome assembly GCA_021775095.1 of Rhodospirillales bacterium. GTDB lineage: Bacteria > Pseudomonadota > Alphaproteobacteria > Rhodospirillales > Casp-alpha2 > JABMNT01. Next base: position 29,337 of record JAJFII010000042.1, on the reverse strand, counting down.
TTTGTGCCTCTTTGGAAACGTCGGCAATGCGCACCGAAACTCCGTCCGTATCCGCTGCGGCTTCCGCCATGCAGGTGCTGATTTGATGGGAGGAGGCACCTTGTTCTTCAATGGACGTTGAAATTGTTGCAGCTATGGAACTGATTTGTTCAATGGTTTCGCCAATGGTTCCAATGGCCGTTGCGGCTTCCTCAGTCGAGTTTTGTATGGCCCCAATATGGTCACTGATTTCATTGGTCGCCCGGGCCGTCTGATTCGCTAGATTTTTTACTTCCGATGCGACCACAGCAAACCCCTTGCCGGCATCACCGGCCCGGGCCGCTTCGATGGTGGCATTTAGAGCCAACAGGTTTGTTTGATCGGCAATTTCCGTGATCAGCGATACCACTTCTCCAATTTTTGCAGCGGCCTCCGATAAACTTTGAACTTTTTCATTTGCGTTGCTTGCGTCGCGAACTGCGTTTTCCGTCATTTCCGTGGATTGCTGGACCCGTGCAGATATTGCCGAGATGGATTGTGTCATATGGCTCGCCACATCGGCAGCACTTGAAACATTTAACCGGCTTTTTTCGGCGACATCGGCAACTTCAGCAGAGCGTTCACTGACTTTTTCGACCGCCTGAGACATCCTGTCGGCAATCGAACTGACGTTTTCAGATTTAATAACCATACTCTTTACCGCAGCTCCCATGGTTTTTTCGAGGCCGTCGGCAAAGGAATGCAGACTTTCCTGTAATTTTTTGTCAGCCGCTTGCTGTTCCCGTTGGCGCTGTTCACGCATTCGGTCCATTTCGGCGGCATTTTCCTTAAAGACCTGGACAGCGCTGGCCATGTTGCCAATTTCATCACGCCTGTTTAAGGCGGGAATTTCGATTTGCAAATCGCCGCGTGCCAGCATACTCATGGAACGGGTCATTCCTTTGATAGGACTTCCGATATGCTTGGCCAGAACCACAGCGGTAATAATGGCAATAACGGCGCTGACGAATACGGCAATTGATTGCAATTGGTAGGCATTGTTTTGAATGTCACTGGCGTTTTCACGAAAATTAAACGCTTGTTCGGTTACCAGTTCCGTCAACAGCTCAAAGGATTCAACGGCTTCGTCGGATAACTGGGTGAAGGTGTCGCCTGTTTCCGCCGAAATGCGATTTGGTGCCGTCAAAACCTTTTCGGCAAAATAAATGACCTGATCAAGAACAGCTATTGTTTGCAAAACGACATTATGGGTTTCCGTATCCGTTGTCCGTTCGTCGACGATTGCCAGGTCTTCACGTATGGCTTCGCTCAACTCGTCGACGTGATCGCGCACTTCATCAGAGTTTTGTCTGCCGGCAACAACAAACAACGATAAGGAGTTGCTCAGTGTCAGAAATTTTGACTGGGCCTGTGCGGTAAACTGTCCTGCTATCAGGGGGCCTTCGTAAAGGTCCCTGGTCATATTGCCAAGACCGTTGATCGTATTGAGGGCAAAAAGTCCTATCAAAGCGCCAATGAGCGTTACGATGCTAAAGCCTGCAATGAGTTTATTTCTGATATTCATTCCAGATCCTTAATCTCCTAATTCTAAATTCACGGGGAGTTACCAATTTGGCGATAGGGCATACAAAGGCGGGCGTCACCTTTCTAATTGGATCAGATTCAAAACTTTTTTAGCGAACTTAACCAGCAATCGAGCTGCGGGAGGCAATAGGAAATTATCGCCGTGTACATCTTTTTGTGGTTATTCGTTTTTGTGGTTATTCGGTTACATTAACAGTCATTTTCATTCGCGGATGCAACGCACATAACACTTTAATTGTTCCCGCATTTTTAATGACAATTGAGTCTTTGTCGCCGGGGAGTTGTTTGCGGACTTTTACATACTTAAACCCGTCGGATTTTGTATATATGTTGTGGCGTCGTTTTTTCTTTTCGGCGTTAATAAAAGTTAATGTGTCGCCGACTTTTATATTCATTACCGTGGGAGCAAACTTTTTATCGATTTGGTTAACAACCCATTCTTTTGCCTGGGCATCGGACAGCGGCAACAAGAGGATCATGGCTGTAGCAAAGATTAAAAACCGCATAGGGGCTCCTTTTTGTTATTTGGCAATCATCGGTGGTATAAATCCAGGGCACAAGAGGGCACAAGAATGTCCTTCCCGTGCCCTGGTCTAAATTATTTATCCGCCTATCCGATACTCGTCTGGCAGGAATAACAAATAGTCATTGTCGGCCCCGGCTTCGTGACAATCGGCACAAAATTGAACGCTTTTACTTCCCTTACCTTTGGTTGTTCCGACAACCGCGCCATTCGGCATGATCATCGTATACCGCCAATCCCCCGTGGCTTTGTTAAAACCAGATTTCATTTTTTCCATGACGAACAGGGGGCTGATGCCGGTTTGTCCGGATTGATTTACGGCAATTCCGTCCTTAACCAACACGGAACCGGCAGGCATTTTGGTGACGTCTTCAAACTTGCCATAAACGGGAGCCGCCGTCGCATTGGCATAGTTGTTCAGGTATCGTCCGCCGTGGGTTTCAGCCAAGTAACTGGAGGTGTTGAAGATCTTCCAGTTTGTGAAGTTTTTGATTTGTGGTTTGTTGACTTTGCTATAGGCCGCGATGATATCGGCTTTTAAACAATTATAAGCCATGTCGGCTTCTTTATCCGAGATTTCGACAATCGACGATGCACCGCAAGGGTTGCAGGGATTGCTTGCACCACAGGGGTTACACGGGTTTTTTGCCGCGCAGGGATTGCACGGGTTTTTTGCCGCGCAGGGATTACACGGATTACAGGCCTTTTTGGCGGCGCAGGGGTTACACGGGTTGCAGGCTTTTTTAGCAGCGCAGGGATTACAGGCTGCTGCAGACGCCAGACTGGGGATGAGACATTTGTTAGAGAGGCCGGCCGAAGCCGCGCACGGATTGCACGGATTGCAGGGATTACCTGCAGCACAGGGATTGCACGGATTACAGGCCTTTTTAGCGGCGCAGGGATTGCACGGGTTACAGGCCTTTTTTGCGGCGCAGGGATTGCATGGATTACAGGCCTTTTTAGCAGCGCAGGGATTACACGGGTTACAGGCTTTTTTCGCGGCGCAGGGATTGCACGGGTTACAGGCCTTTTTAGCGGCGCAGGGATTACAAGGATTACAGGCCTTTTTCGCGGCGCAGGGATTGCACGCGGCGGCAATTTGCACGTTGACCTGTTTCGCTTTGGCCGGCGCGTTTAATGAAATCGCAACGATGCCGAAACCGGCAGCAACGGGAAGAACTGTTGTCGTTAAAAGTAGACGTTTAAAACTTGGCATTATGGTCCTCCAACCTGGGGCAGAACTTAGCCCATCCCCTTTAAGTTAATATTGACTGGGGCAACCATACAGGCCTTGCGATAGGCACGAAAATAAACCTGCCTCAAAAAGACGTGATCTGGCCGCGAGGACGTCGATTGCGCTTATCATAGCCAGATAAATGTGTTTGGTTGGGGAGAGTCAGCAATTGAGGTAACACCTTTATGATCAACTTATCCTGCCGGTCGAGATTTTTTTCCGTTTGTACGGCAATTGTCCTTTTTTGCTCGGCACTTCCCGTCGCCACGGTGGCGCAAGTGGCCAAACCTCTCCGCGGATTTCCAACTGTGATTGCGGGGGATCTATTGAAAATCGATGATACCTTGGTTCAGCTCTACGGTATCGACGCACCGGAAATCAAACAGACTTGCGCGCGTAAAACAATTGAATATCCCTGCGGCAAAGTCGCCATTGCCGGACTGATGGATTTAACCGCAGGCCTAAAAACCGTGTCTTGTTACCCAAAAGGCAGAACGGCTGAGGGGGTTTTAATTGCCCGCTGCCTGGACCCGCAGAAATTCGACCTGTCACAACAAATGGTTTATATCGGCTGGGCTTTGGCGTTGCCGGACGCGGACAACCTGTTTCACCAGATACAGGGAAAAGCACAGAACGCTCGGCGCGGTCTTTGGCAGGGTCACGTGACACCGCCGTGGCGCTGGCGGGCCGGCCAATAACGCCTGTTTGCAATAGGATCTGTTTAATGGAGTTGCCAACCGGTTAACGCGCTTCGGACTTTATCCCACCCGGGTTCCGTTCTAATCTGAAAGCCAACACATTTACCGGGAGATTAACCATGGGTGAGACGATTACTTTAACGGCATCTGACGGGCATAAACTGGGGGCCTATCTGTGTGAGCCGGAAGGCCAATGTCGCGGCGCGATCATCGTCGTGCAGGAGATATTTGGTGTAAATGTCCACATTCGCGATGTCGCGGAACGTTATGCGGCACTGGGATATAAAACCATTGCCCCGGCACTGTACGACCGCATCGAGAAGGATTTTCAAACCGGATACGAACCGGATGACATCGCAAAGGGCCGTGATTATAAAACCCTCGCCAACGATAATCTGGATGGTGTCATGGCTGATATGGAAGCGGCGCGGGCCGCCGTCGCCGACGCCGGTAAGGTCGCGGTCACCGGTTTTTGCTGGGGTGGTTTTGTTGTTTGGCTGGCGGCCTGTCGAATGGATATTCAGGCGGCGTCTGGATATTATGGCGGCGGCATTATTGACTTTAACAATGAAACGCCCAAATGCCCGACCCTGTTACATTTCGGTGAGCGGGATCATTCCATCCCCCTCGATGATGTTGCCGTTATCGCTAAAGCCCATCCTGAGGTCGAAGTCAATATTTATGACGCGGATCATGGGTTTCATTGCGACATGCGGGGATCCTTCAATCCGCGGGCCGCAAACATAGCCGGCATGAGAACCATCCGATTGTTCGACAATATGTAAATAAAGTCAGGGATTAGAGCCTATGAGTGAACCAGGTACACCTCCGATAATTGGTGTTATCGGCGGCAGCGGTGTTTATGATATCGACGGACTTGAAAACACCCGATGGGAGAAAGTGCCGTCGTCCTTCGGTACACCTTCCGACGAACTTTTTTTTGGCGAACTGGACGGCCAGAAGATGGTTTTTTTGCCGCGCCACGGGCGGGGCCACCGGATCCCACCGTCAGAATTAAACTACCGCGCCAATATCGATTGTTTGAAGCGGGCCGGCGTTACGGAAATTATTTCTGTGTCCGCTTGTGGCTCCCTCAAAGACGAATTGCCGCCGGGCACGTTCGTTATTTGTGACCAGTTTATTGACCGGACGTTTGCCCGGGAAAAAAGTTTTTTTGGCACCGGGCTGGTTGCCCATGTTGCTTTGGGAGAGCCCGTTTGCCCGCGCCTGGGCGATGCCATTGAAGCGGCCATAAAAGGTTTGGATATTCCTTACCAGCGTGGCGGAACCTATCTGGCAATGGAAGGACCGCAATTTTCGACGCGCGCCGAATCTAATCTGTACCGGAGTTGGAATTGTGATGTAATCGGCATGACCAATATGCCGGAAGCCAAACTCGCCCGCGAAGCCGAAATGTGTTACGCGACTGTCGCCATGGTTACCGACTACGACTGCTGGCACCCGGATCATGATGACGTCACTGTCGAAGCGATTATTGCGGTCCTGCTTGGCAACGCCGACAAGGGCAGAGCCCTGGTAAAAGCCACTGCGCCGATGTTGTCAGGACGCGGCGAAAGCTGCCATGCCGGATGCCAGACGGCACTGGAAATGGCGTTGATTACATCGCCCGAGGCGCGCGATCCGGAACTGGTGAAAAAACTCGACGTCGTCGCCGGGCGGGTATTGGGTTAGGCTGTTCCATGGCTGAAGATAACAAAATATCCGTTCCGCCCGGGGCTTCATCGATAGTGCCGCCGGTTTGGTTTTTGTTGTCCGTGGTGATGATGGCGGTGATCGGGTATCTGCTTCCCGGAAGGCAGATCATTGCGCCTCCCTACAGCTATTTTGGCGGCGTCTTATTTGTCGCCGGGCTGGCCTTGGCTGTCTATGCGAAGCGCCAATTTGACGTTGTCAGAACGCCAGTTCGACCGTTCACTAAATCAACTCATGTTGTTGCAACCGGGCCTTTTCGGTTCAGCCGAAACCCCATGTATTTAGCCATGGTCCTTGGTTTGGTCGCCGTTGGTATCGGCCTGGGCAAGATCGCGCCATTTGTCATGGTGCCGTTATTTATCATGTGGATACGAAGCCGCTTCATTCGGTTCGAAGAGCAAGCCATGGAAGCCCGATTTGGTGAGGAATATGTGGCCTACAAAAACCGTGTTCGGCGGTGGATATAAAACCGTCGACGCGACAGGTGATTGTGGCACGGGACCGCCATATCTCGGTCCTGGCCAAAATTGCCGAAGCTGCCTATCGACCCTACGTCAAGCGCCTGGGCAAACGCCCCATGCCTATGGATGCTGATTTTGCCTGCCCTGTGGCCCGACGGGACGTGTATCTGTTGATCAATCGCCGACAGGTTGAGGGGTATATCGTCTCCTATGCCCGGGAATTGGACCAGTTTGTCGAGAACCTCGCCGTCGATCCCACCGCCCAGGGGGCGGGTGCCGGCGTCGCCCTTATGGCCCATGCCGATGACCTGGCCGGGCGAAATAAAAAACAAGTTGTCAGACTCTACACAAATGAGAAAATGTTTGAGAGTTTGAGGTTCTATTTGAACCTGGGTTACGTTGAAACGGAACGTCGCCAGGAGCAGGGGTTTCGTCGCATTTATTTGGAAAAAAGGTTGTAATCATGAAAGTCAATGGAACACCCTACCGGACGATCTGGTTAGGCGGTGACAAGGCGACCGTTGAAATTATCGACCAGAGAAAATTGCCCCATAAGTTTGTTATCGCGCGACTGGAGACCTTAAAACAAGCCTGTACGGCGATCCGGGAAATGTGGGTCCGCGGCGCGCCGCTCATTGGCGCTACAGCCGCCTATGGCATGGCCTTGGCCATGCGTTTGGATCCATCAGACAATGGCCTGTCCGAGGCCTATGACCGGCTTTATGAAACGCGACCGACGGCCGTCAATCTGCGCTGGGCCCTGGATGACATGCGTGCCCTTTTAACGCCTCTTAAGGCCGATCAACGTCGGCAGGCGGCCTATGCAAGGGCCCAACAAATCGCTGACGAGGACGTTGAAATCTGTTCTAACATTGGCGAATTTGGAAAACATCTGATTGAGGCGGCATGGGTAAAAAAGGGGCGGCCGGGAGCGGCTGACGGGGGTGTGAATATACTGACCCATTGTAATGCCGGTTGGTTAGCGACGGTTGACTGGGGCACCGCGTTGGCCCCCATTTATAAGGCCCATGATGCGGGAATTCCGGTTCACGTCTGGGTCGACGAAACCCGTCCGCGCAATCAGGGGGCCAGCCTGAGCGCCTGGGAATTGATGCAGCATGGCGTGCCAAATACGGTCATTGTCGATAATGCCGGCGGCCACCTCATGCAACACGGGCGGGTCGATCTGTGCATCGTTGGTACTGACCGGACGGCCGCATCCGGTGATGTCTGTAATAAGATCGGGACCTATCTGAAAGCCCTGGCCGCGCATGACAATGGAATCCCGTTTTATGTGGGATTGCCAAGCCCGACCATCGACTGGACCGTTGAGGACGGGGTCAGGGATATCCCCATAGAAGAACGCGACGCAACCGAAGTTACGGTTATGTCCGGGCAGACGCGGGATGGCAATGTGACGGATGTGCGGATTGTCCCGGACGGCGCAAAGGCGGCCAATTTTGCCTTTGATGTGACACCGCGCCGTTTTATCACCGGACTGATCACCGAGCGCGGTGTATCAAAGGCCTCGAGAGCCGGGCTCTCTGCCCTGTTCCCGGAAAAGGCCTGACAGCAGTTCATACGCCATCGATAAAAAAAGCTACGTCTTCGTTGTGCACGCCGCCAGATTGGCGGGCCTGATAAATACCGATAACGGGACAACACACCGGGTTGGCCCGGAAGTACTCTACTTGAGGATTGCGCAATATTGACGGTTGGCTTTCAGGGACTTGCACAGGCCCTGGGCATCGGTTTTGTCTTTGGCGTAAACACCCAGCCGAAGGATTGGCTTGTCCTGTGCCTTGAGGGTAACCGTCTGAACCGCTTTGGACCGGGATTGCAATAATTTTTTATAGCGTGTACTTATTTCTACCCAGCCCCTGTCCAACGCTTTTTGCCCTTTGTAAGAAGCCAGATGTAGGAACGGGCCCGGCGCGGCAGGTTGCTCTTTGCGCATGGCTGTTATTGCCGGCATCTGGGCCATAACTGTGGTTGAGGGCGGGGTCAACGCCGCTGGCTTGGGTTCCGTAAAGGGTGGGGGTAAAACCACAGCAACTTTGCTTGTTTTGGTGAAAATTGGTTCCTTGGATGGCGGTTTTGCCATCGACGGCAGCAGGTCGATACCCTGGGATTTCAGCGTTTCGACCAGCCATTTTGCTCTGAACCTGGCGACGTCTGAAACGGCACCGTTATAGACCAGCGTGCCGTTACAGGTGAGCGATGTGGATTGGCTATAATCCCCTTTCGTGAGGCTGCCGTAGAGTTCCCAGGCGTGCACGGGACGGCCCGTACGTTCAATCAGATAGGCGTGAAGCAACTGAGTCGCCGGGTTATCGGGATCTTCAGCGAGCAGTGATTTTGCGATGGCAAGCCCTTGGGTCGGGTCCTTATGGCAGCCGGCGTCGCCGTAAAATTGTGCAACGACCGGTGCTTTGGTCAGGCGGTCCTTCGGTTGACCCAACAACGCACAGCCGCTGGTCAACCCAACCAGCAGCAGTAAACCCCAGGGTCTATGAAGAAACCGCGACATCAGGGATTACATGCCGCCCGCTTTTAGCACCATCCTGTGGTTTCTTTGCTGTACCGGACGGGCGTTGTATCCCATTAACTTGCCAATACGCTCAATTTGCGCGGCCGAGAATTGGACGGCTTGCTGAAGAACGTACCAACTCACACCTTCAGAACAGGGCGGAGTTGTCAGCGAACCCATATAACGGAAATAATCCCGGGAATCGGGTAACAAGTCGCGGCCGTTGATAAGAACCCGCGGTTTGTCGGTGGCGCTATTGGCCTGGGTTGGTAAATGGTCCCAAATTTCCTGGGCCGCCAGGTTATGGTTGCCCGGCGCGACCAGAACGCCAATCACCGCCAGGCGGCCCGACGCCTGATGTTTATGGACAAAATGGATTTCCATGGGGTAAGCCTGACCATCAATTTTGTGTTCACTTGGCGTATGAAAGTGGAGCTGCAATAAATCGAAACGATCACCGCCAATGGTGATTGAACTGCCCGCTTGGTAGTTGACCTGTACCGTATGACCATTATGTACCAAATCGATCGGGGTCACCCGATACTCGAAGGAAATGGCCTGCATCCGCGCCGTGTCGGCATTTTGAAGATCCACCGGTGACTGGCTCTGTCCGGCCCCGCAGGCGGCGTAACTCGGTGATATTTGGCCCCAATTGTCGGGCCCTAACTCTCCGTGGTAGGCCCATTTACCGCCACCCTTGGTTTCCATGGTTTCCGCTGCGGATGCCGTTTTATCTGTGATCATGGCAACGGACACGACAAAAACAGCACCGGCCAAAGCGAGCGAAGGCAAGGCACGAATCGACAGGTTTCGGGTCAAGCGATTGCTCATAAGTCCCTCCAATAAGACAATAAATTTTTGAATAGTGTAATAGTGACTCTTCTGGGGAATCATTGGAAGCATAAAATACCTGGACCGGTATGGTCCTGTTGGCGCGGCGGATCGACGGATGATTTCAGGGCCAAATGATCCTTGGGATGTTTTTTTCTTGGCATCAATGGGAAACCTCACGGATGTGAACAACGGGATCCTTACGGGTCAATCAATTCCGATGGTAAATGGCCGTCGTGTCCTTTATATCGTATGCCATCCCTTAAAGAGCAGGAGCCTGAAATGCAGAACCTTTGGTCAGATAAGGACGCAAAAACCTATATCAGAACCTACGCCAGACAGCGGGTGAATGCAGATTTGGCATTGCGCGTTTATACCACGCGCCTATTAGGCGGCGAACCCCGCCTGGTTCTCCATGGCGGCGGAAACACTTCCGTGAAAACCGTGGTTAAAGATATTTTGGGCGATCCGACCGAGGTGCTCTGTGTGAAGGGGTCTGGCTGGGACATGGGAAACATTGAACCGGCTGGATTGCCGGCCGTACGGATGGAGCCGCTTTTGCGGATGTCGAAATTCAAGACCCTGGGCGACGAGGAAATGGTCAATGCGCAGCGCTTAAACCTGCTTGACTCGCACTCACCAAACCCTTCGGTAGAAACCCTCTTACATGCGTTTTTACCGGCAAAATTTATTGACCATACCCATTCCAATGCGGTCGTCGCCCTTACCGATACGGCCAACGGGCTGCAGGTTTCGCAGGAGGTTTTTGGCAAGAAAATGGGTTACGTTCCTTATATCATGCCGGGCTTTGATCTGTCTAAAAAAGCCATGGAGGTGTTTAACCAGGACCCGTCGGTGGAAGGTTTGATTCTCATTAACCATGGGATATTTACTTTTGGTAATACCGCCAAAGAAGCCTATGACCGAATGCTCAATTGTGTCACCAAGGCAGAAAAACGATTAGCCACGGGAAAGAAGACGGTTTTTCCGGGGATCCGGCTGCCCAAAAAAATTGCCAGGGTCGCCGATATCGCGCCTATCCTGCGTGGACTGACGGCGCACAACGGCAAACCCCTGATCTTTGATTTCAGGACCTCAAAAGAGATCCTCAGCTATGTGAACGGCAAACAGATTAAACGCTATAGCCAACAGGGAACGGCGACCCCCGAGCATGTTATTCATGCCAAGGCACTGCCCCTGGTAACCGCCGTTCCAGAAGTAGGAAAACTCGATCAGTTTCGGACCCAGACCGCAAAAGATGTACAAAAGTATATTAAAACCTATGGGTCTTATTTTGCGCGGCACAATGCCAAGGCCAAGCCAAAGAAAACCAAACTGGATCCAACGCCCCGGGTTTTCCTGGTGCCCGGTGTTGGTTTGTTTGGTCTCGGAACTTCCAAAAAGAAAGCGTCAATTACCGCTGATATGGCGGTCGCCAATGTCGAGGTTATAACCGCATCCGAGAGCATCGGAACCTTTAAGGTGATCTCTGAAAAGGATCGGTTCGATATTGAGTACTGGTCGCTGGAACAAGCCAAATTGGCAGCGGGGAGCGAAAAAACATTGGCCCGACGGGTCTGCGTGGTAACCGGCGGAGGCTCAGGTATCGGTGCGGCGACGGCCCAGGCTTTCGCTGCCGAGGGCAGCGAAGTCTGCGTTTTGGACAGGAACCTAAAGGCCGCTGAAAAGGTGGCCGGGCCCCTTGGCGGGCTGGCAATTGCCTGTGACGTGACCAATGACAAACAGGTAAAGTCTGCCTTTGATATAATATCTGCGACTTTTGGCGGCATGGATATTGTTGTCTCAAACGCCGGTGCCGCGTGGCAGGGCCGGATAGCTGAGGTCGACGACAAAACACTGCGGCAAAGTTTTGAGCTGAATTTTTGGGCCCATCAAAATGTCGCCCGCCATGCCGTCCGGATAATGACCGCCCAGGGCTATGGCGGCTGTCTGCTTTTTAATACGTCTAAACAGGCGATAAATCCCGGCAAAGATTTCGGCCCTTATGGCTTGCCGAAAGCCGCGACGTTATTTTTGATGCGCCAATATGCCGTGGATTACGGCGCCGATGGCATTCGCTCCAACGCGGTAAACGCCGACCGGATCCGTTCCGGTCTGTTGACCGATAAAATGATCAAAAGCCGTTCGGGGGCGCGCGGCCTGAGTGAAGCCGATTACATGGGCGGCAATCTGCTGGGCCGGGAAGTTTATGCGCAAGATGTGGCGCAGGCCTTTGTTGATTTGGCCAAAGCCGAAAAAACAACGGCGGCTGTGAGTACTGTTGATGGTGGCAATATTGCCGCCGCGTTGCGTTAGCTCGGCTCAGGACCCGAATAGCGTGACAACATTTGTATTGGTTCATGGGGCTTTCCACGGCGGCTGGTGCTGGCGTGATTTTACGCCCGAACTTGAGGCCAAAGGCCACCGGGTTTTCACGCCGACCCTAACCGGCCTAGGTGATCGTTTTGACGAAATTACCACAGACGTTGGTTTGAGCACCCACATTGCCGATGTACTTGGCCTTTATCGGGCGGAGACCCTGTCCGATACGGTCCTGCTCGGTCACAGTTATGGCGGTGCCGTTGTCACAGGCGTTGCCGACGCCATGCCGGACGCCCTATCGACGCTCATTTATCTCGATGCCGTGATCCCGGAAAACGGCAAAAGTGTCCTCGATTTACAACATGAAGAACGCCGTCAGGAATTTTTAGCAAAGGCAAAAAACTTTAACGGATGGCAAATACCGGCGCCGCCGGTTGCTTTTTATGGGATCACCGACCCCGTTCAACAGCAGTGGGGAGACGCCAACTGCGTGCCGCAGCCGCTTAAGTGTTTTGCCGAAACCAGCGCCCTGACAGGAGACTGGACCCGCGTCGCCGACAAAGCCTATATCCGCTGCACCAAACCGCCACTGCCCTATATGGACAAATTTCAATCCTTTGCCGAACAGCAGGCCGACTGGGATGTTTATGAAATGGCCACCGGCCACGATTGTATGGTAACAGAACCGCAGAAACTGGCGGATATATTGCTGAGATACGCGGTCTGAGCAGTGCTGCGGATCGTTCCCTATTCAGCCTGAGCGTTTTGCTTAGAGTTTGCCGTCGTTAACGGCGGCTCCGGAATAAAGGACTTCGTTGATCGCCTTGGCGGCTTTTTCGTGGTAGGCGACAGCGGCGGGGTCAAAATCACAGGTCGGGACCGGGGCCGCTTCAAAATTACCGTAGCTGTCGTTGCCCCTGACCAACATGGCACAATCCCAGGTGCCGACAATCTGGCGGGTTACGGGCGGCATGAAATGCATGGATATGCCAATCCGTCGGTCCTCCGACAGATTGGGACCGGACGCATGCGCCAGACGGTAATTATGGATCGACATCTGTCCCGTTTGCAAAGGCATGTAGACGGCCTTGGTTTCATCCAGTCGGGCGCTGATCTCCTGGCCCCGGGTCAACATGTTGTCTTCATGATAGCGGTCTTCATGGGCCAGGACATGGCCGTGGTGGGTGCCGGGCATGACCCGCATGCACCCGGCGTCGATTGAGGCCGGTGCCAAAGCGATCCAGGCGGTAATCACCTCGGTGCTGGAAAGGCCCCAATATTTTGTGTCCTGGTGCCAGGAAACAAAATCCTTTGTCCCGGCCTCCTTGATCCAAAACAGGGTGTTCCACAACAAAATATCCGGGCCGATCAATTGTGATATGGGGTCAAGAATACGGGCATCACGGGTCAGATCATTGAGCCACTTGAACAGCAAAAAGGATTTATTGCGCTGGGCCGGATACAAAGCGCCACCCTGGGCGGCTTCAAGGGTCTCGAGTTTTTTTCTCAAGTCACCGGCTTCCGATCGACTAAGCACGTCGACTGGTGAAATATGACCATCGTGCTCAAATTGACGAATTTCCGAACTGCTTAACGGCATAATTGACTCCACATCATCGTCTGATTAGGTCAGCTTACATCGGCGGTTATTGCTGGACGGTACCAGCCTGACATTTATATACGAAAAGCGCCAACTCGAACTGAAAAATTTACCTCCCGCGACACCCGATTGCGCCCATTTTATTTCTGATGATTAGGGACGGATCCAATCAAACCGTTGTTCCAAAACCCGGCGGCCCCAGGTGTCGTTCTGTTGCGTCTCCGTCAACTGGAAACCGTGACTTTGATAAAGATGGCGCGCCGCCTCGAGGCCTTCAAATGTCGTCAGGAACAGGCGTCGGAAAGGCCCGTTTTCAACGAAAGTCATGGCGTTGGCCATGAGTTGGCGACCGCTTCCCGATCCTCTGAGGTCGGCGCTTAAAATGAACCAATGCAACTGACCCGTGGTCCCGTCCAGGCTGTCAATGACGATACCGCCTTTGATATCGCCGTTGTGGCGGACAAGTTGGACAAAATCCCTGGTTGGGTCGTAGCGCTGCAGGAATTCGCTTATGCTGGCCGCAACGACGGCCTCATAGCGATGGTCAAAGCCCCAATCCATGGCGTAATAGGCGGACTGCAGGGCGCACAGGGTCGCCAGTCCGCCGGGCCGATAGCCGATAAATTCGATGTGTTGTATTTGTTGCATTCACCGACCCCCGCAAATAAAAACGGCCCCAAAAGTTTATGGGGCCGTCTCTAAAAATCAAGGGCGAAAAGCCTTAATGGAGGTCTTCCCAAACCTTGCGTTTGACCGCATATAACATGCCGGTCAGGACCAGCAAAAATAGCAGAACCTTAATGCCCATGCGCTTGCGGGCTTCCATTTCCGGCTCGGCTGCCCAGGCCAGAAAGGTGGTGATGTCCTTGGCGTGTTGCGCCAGAGTTGGTTTGGTGCCATCGGTATATTCAACCGCTTCATCAGACAACGGTGGTGCCATGGCAATAATCTGGCCGGAGAAGTATTTGTTGTAGCTTCCGCCGTCTGGAACTTCGACGCCGCTTGGTGCGTCTTCATAACCGGTCAGTAACCCATAAACATAATCGGCTCCGCCAATACGGGCTTTCGTCATCAGGCTCAGATCGGGCGGTACTTTGCCGTTATTCGAGGCGGCCGCGGCATTGGCGTTGGCGAACGGCGATACAAAACGATCAGCGGGAAGTCCCGGTCGGTCAAACATTTCCCCATCACTATCGGGACCGTCCTTTACTTCGACGGTAGCAGCAATGGCTTTGACTTCTTCTTCGTTGAACCCAAGCTGCGACAAATGGCGATAACTCAATAAATTCATCGAATGACAGCCGGCGCAGACTTCCTTATAGACCTGGAACCCGCGCTGGGCGGCAGCCCGGTCAAAGGTTCCAAACAATCCGTTGAAACTCCAGCTCTGTTTCGGTGCACGCGTACCTTCTGCGGCCCCCGCCGGACCTGCGGTCAAAACGCCACCAACCAATGCCAGTGCTACCAGGGACTTAATAATCTTGTTCATATGCATTGCCCTTACTCCGCCGCTTTGAGCACGGAAGCGTTAATGCTGTCCGGCAGTTGTTTTGGTCGTTCCAGGCGACTGACCAGCGGCACAATAACCAACAAATGGGCGAAGTAATAGAACGTCGCAAATTGTCCGATGGTTATATAGATACCTTCTGCCGGTTTGCCACCGATGTATCCCAGCACCAGGCAATCGAGGAAAAAGATCCAGAATGCCATGGCCATGATCGGTCGAAACGAGCAACTGCGAACCTTGGAGCCATCGAGCCATGGCATGAACAGCAGCAGCAGGATCGAGGCAAACATTGCCAAGACACCGGCCAATTTGGCATCCATCAACAAGCCGCCCAGGGAAACGATCTGATATACGAAAAAGTCTCCGGTAAAGGCGCGCAGGATTGCGTAGTAGGGCAGGAAATACCATTCCGGCACGATATGCGGTGGTGTGACCAATGGGTTCGCTGGAATGTAGTTGTCGGGCTCACCAAAGAAATTCGGCGCATAGAAAACGAAAAACATGTAGAAAATCATGAAGACGCCCATGCCGAAAAAGTCTTTTACCGTGAAATACGGATGAAAACCGACGGTATCCTGTTCGCTTTTGACATCGATTCCCGTTGGATTGTTGGAACCATGGACGTGCAAGGCCCAAATATGAACCACAACCAGGCCAACGATGACAAAGGGCAATAAAAAGTGCAGGGAGAAGAAACGATTTAAGGTCGGATTATCAACGGAAAAGCCGCCCCAAAGCAGGGTGACGATGCTGTCACCGACCAACGGGATGGCGGAGAACAGATTGGTAATAACCGTCGCCCCCCAAAAACTCATTTGCCCCCAGGGAAGTACATAACCCATAAAGGCCGTGGCCATCATCGCCAACAGAATAAACACGCCGATGATCCACAACAATTCCCGCGGCGCCTGATAGGAACCAAAATAAAGACCACGGAACATATGAATATAAACGGCAATAAAGAACATCGAGCCGCCGTTCATGTGGATATAGCGGATTAACCAGCCATAATTGACGTCACGCATGATCCGTTCGACGGAATTAAAGGCGTAATCCACATGTGCCGTGTAATGCATGGCCAGGACGATGCCGGAGACGATCATTATAACCAAAACCAAACCGGCCAGAGAGCCAAAATTCCACCAGTAATTGAGGTTTTTTGGGGTCGGGTACTGGGTGCCCAGAGAATGGTCAAGAAAACTGAACACCGGCAGCCGATGTTCAACCCATTTCATGACGGGGTGCATATTATTTGTATCCATGATGTTCGCTCCCCTTAACCGATTTTAACTTTAGATTCGCTCAAGAAACTGTACTCGGGAACGGCCAGGTTTTTTGGCGCGGGTCCTTTGCGAATACGTCCAGAGGTATCATAATGAGATCCGTGACAGGGGCAAAACCAGCCGCCAAAGTCGCCTTTGCTTTCGCCGGATTTTTGACCAAGCGGAATACAGCCCAGGTGGGTACAAACCCCAACCATGATTAACCATTGAGGCTTTTGTACACGCTCTGCATCGCCTTCGGGGTCAATCAGATCGGCACTTTTTACGGCGCTGGCTTCGCTGATCTCCTTGGCGGTGCGATGGCGGATAAAGACCGGTTTTCCACGCCAAACCACGGTAATGCTCTGACCCTCTTCGATTGGCTCCAGATCCACTTCAGTGGTTGATAAAGCCAGGGTATCTGCGGCTGGGTTCATTTGGTCAATGAACGGCCATGCGGCCAGTGCGGTGCCAACGGCGGCAACGCTAGCAGTGGAAACGAACAGAAAATCCCGCTTCGACTGATCATCAATCTCGGCGGTCTGTTCGGGGGTCGCGGTATCACTCATGGGGGTCCCCTTATTCTGATCCCAAAGTGCCCCACTACGGGGCTATGTTTCGGCTAACGGTTTCAGTCTACGCATTTGAATGCATAGCGACAAGCGCTCTTGCGATGTCGCTAAAAAAGCCAAGAACGCCTTGGCTTTTCAACACGGCTTGCCGTTAGACATGTTGCGCCGTAGGTATAGCGAAAAAACGCCATGATTCAAGAAATAAAGACGCAAGGAAAAGCAGCCTTTCCTGGACCGACACAGAGGAGTAAACCGGTGGCTGTGATGATCCATAATTCCGTTCGCCTCGGCTTGTACGAGCCCGATATACCGCAAAATACAGGCACACTCCTGCGGCTTGCCGCCTGTCTGGGAATAGCCGTTGATATTGTCGAACCCTGTGGTTTTGTCTGGGGCGGTAAACATATGCGCCGTGCCGGTATGGATTATTTGGATCACGTCGATTTGACCCGGCATATGAATTGGCAAACCTTCAGGCAGTCGACGGCAAATGCCCGCACCGTGTTGCTGACCACCAAAGCGGCCCGGCCCTATGCCGACTATACGTTCGATGCCGGTGACGTGCTTCTCCTGGGAAGTGAAAGCGCCGGCGTTCCCAACCATATCCACGATCAGGTCCATGCCCGATTGACCATCCCCATGTGCCCGGGGCAACGTTCGTTGAATTTAGCGACCGCTGCCGCCATGGTTCTGGGCGAAGCGCTCCGCCAACTTGATGCCTTTCCAAGAGGACAATGATGAATTCGCAATCGACCTATGGCACAACCGAACACCAAGCCCGCGCCGTTCACTGGTTTAGCAAGTTACGGGATGATCTGTGCCGGGCCCTGGAATTGCTGGAGGCCGATTTGGAAGGCCCCAACGCAAGCAGCGAACTGCAACCGGGTTCCTTCAAACAAACAACCTGGGAGCGGCCGGGCGAAGGCGGCGCGGCCGGCGGTGGCGGCACCATGTCTGTCCTGCGTGGCCGAGTGCTTGAAAAGGCCGGGGTCAACATTTCCGAAGTTAACGGCGAATTCTCGCCGGAGTTCAGAAAAAACATCCCCGGTGCCGATGACGATCCGACCTTCTGGGCAGCGGGAATTTCCGTTGTCATTCATCCGCGTTCGCCGCTGGTCCCCGCAGCCCACATGAATACCCGCATGATTGTCACCAAAAAAGCCTGGTTTGGCGGTGGCGGCGACCTGACGCCGGTGTTTGCGGATGATGAAGAGACGGCCTTATTCCACCGGGCCTATAAAAACGCCTGTGATCGCCACGACCCGAGTTATTACCCAACCTATAAAAAGGCTTGTGACGCCTATTTTTATTTACCACACCGCAAGGAACCCCGCGGCGTCGGTGGAATTTTTGTTGATAATCTAAATTCCGGGGACTGGGAAAAGGACTTTGCTTTTATTCAGGATATCGGCCTTTCCTTTATGGGAATATATCCGCAATTGGTGCGCCGGGCCATGGACCTGCCGTGGACGGAGGCGCAAAAACAAGCGCAACTGGTGAAACGCGGCCGTTATGTGGAGTTTAACCTGTTGCAGGATCGAGGCACACTCTTTGGCATAAAAACCGGCGGCAATACGGAAGCCATCCTGATGTCCATGCCACCGGAAGTTCATTGGCCTTAAACGACCATTTAAACGGAGAAAATGATGAAAATTGCGGTTATGGCGGCGGGTGCCGTCGGCGGGTATTTTGGCGGTAAACTGGCGCTGGCCGGGCATGATGTCAGCTTTATCGCGCGCGGAAGCCATGCGGCGGCGATCCGTCAACACGGTTTGCGTATCAACAGTGTGCATGGAGATTTTGTTGTCGAAAACGCCCGGGTCACAGACGATCCGTCAACCGTCGGGCCGGTTGATGTGATCCTGTTTGCGGTCAAACTATGGGCAACGGCGCAGGCTGCCGAACAGTGCAAACCCCTGCTCGGCCCGGAAACCATGGTTATTCCCCTGCAAAATGGCGTTGACGCCATCGATGTGCTGTCCGGTATTTTGGGGGCTCAACATGTGGGTGGTGGCATCGCTAAAATATCGGCGGTAATCGCCGAGCCCGGTTTGATCAAACATGTGAGTGATTTTGCGTCGATTGAGTTTGCCGAAGCCGATAGTCAACCTTCGGACCGTACGGCGGCTTTTTTGAGCGCCTGTAAGGAGGCCGGATTCGATGCGGAAATCGCCCGCGATATCGTAAAATCCCTGTGGCTAAAGTTCATTTTTCTCGCCGCATTGAGCGCGATCACCACCGCCGCTCGGCATCCCATTGGCCCGATTATCGATTGTCAGGAAGGCCGTAATGCGTTTCGCGTCAATATGCGCGAAACCATCGAAATTGGCCGAAAATTGGGCGTTAACCTGCCCGATGAAACCCTTGAGCGCCTCATGAAATTCATCACCTCCCTGCCGCCGACCATGAAAGCTTCGCAATTGGCAGACCTGGAGGCCGGAAACCGCCTGGAAGCACCCTGGTTGACCGGGGCAATCTGCCGCATGGGCCGTGAAATTGGCATCGAAACGCCGGTCAATGATGCGCTTTATGCGGTATTACGGCCGTTTATTGACGGCGATACATCTGCTTGATCCTCAACTGTCATCGGCCACCATTTCTCTGAATTCGGCCAGTTCTTCAGCCGAAATTGTTGGTCCGCTGTCGCCGTCAAACTGCAAGGCATAGCCGCCGACGAACTGTCGCACGACGCGACCCTGAAGGCGGTTATACCCTTCAATGTGCAGGTCCAGGAACTGTTCGTTGGTCATATCAGGGGCATCGCCAAGGACGGCGGCGCCACTTTCTGAAATGTCCTGAATACGAACCGGTGCTTCGATCCCGTTGGCTTCAACCGAGGCCTCCAGATCGACGGCAAAACGGCGGCTGCGATTTCGCTGAGTCAGCGACGAATTCATCGGAGCGTTTTGAATAGTCCCAACCATGCCATCACATCCCCAAAAAGTCGGTGAGATTGTCCATCGGCTGGACTATAGCCCAAACCCAGGCCATTGACCAAATTAACCCGGAAGTGCACGGGCGGTGGCATGAGAATAAAACCGGGGCGGATGGGTCCTTGGCGGCGGCGGGCTAGCCGTCAAACCAGCTTCGCCAGGCATGCCAGTTTTGCATGTGTTGGCGGATTAACTGATATCCGTTTTGATTTGGATGCACCGAATCGAACCCGTCGAAACTGTGCAACCAATTCGGATCTCCATCCAGCGCCGCATATAAATCAAAATAAGGAACGCCCAGTTCGACAGCAATGTCGCCATAGGCGTGGCTCAGGGCCTGAATGTTTGGGCGAGAAAAAACATAGGTAATATTCGGCGCCGGGACAAAAGTGGTTTGCTCGAGTTCAACCGGCGGCGGGCCGACCCACAAGGTCGGCAACCAGGATTTTGCCGCTGTCATCATCGTCCGCGCAATGTCGAGTGATTGTTCGAAAGCGACCCGCCGTGTGCCGTTTTCGAAGGCCACGTCATTAACCCCAAAACTGAAGACAAGGGCACAGGGTTGAATCGCCGGCAGGCGGACCTCACATTCCCGTTGCCAGCGCTCGGCAATCATTGCAGAGGTATCTCCGCGAATTCCCAAATTATAAACGGAAAGGTCGTGACCTCTGGCCACTTCGCCCTGTGCCAAACGCCCGGGCCACCCCTGGAAATCGGGATCATTGGTGCCGTTAACCAAACTATCGCCGACAAAACAAATGCGCAGGGTTGTCATGACAGGACGTGTTTTCCGATGGGTTTGTTGTATTATTTATAAGCGCGGCGTGGTGTGCCTGCATATCATCATAGGCGGTTGGCTTCGTCAAACAAACGGTTCAGGCATTCCTGGCGGGACGGGGTGTAGCTGTGGTTTTCCCACCAGGTTTCGACAGCAGCTAACAGGTTGCCAATTTTTGGACCTGGCTCGATTCCCAGTGCCATAACGTCCTGGCCGGTGAGCGGGAAGGTCGGTGTCGACCAACGGACGGCTCTTTCTAGCAATTCAACCCAAATTTTTTTGCGATTTGGTGGCAGGTGCGTTTGCGCATACAATTCACGAGCCCACTGGATCAGGGCAAAATCTATGAACTGTTCAATGCCGTAGGCTCTGAGGGCTTTGGTTTCGGCTAACTCGCCCATGTCGGCAGTCACCGCAACGGGTGGGTCACAAATCAGTTGCAGTCGATTTTGATCACGGTTCGATAGTTTTAAGCGGCGCGCCAGTTCCTGCACGTTGGTGGTGGTTTCGCAGATCAGCGCGCCCAGGTGACGGATTGGATCGGGGGATACGCCGGCGATGATCACGGCCCGCGTTTCCAGCCAGTTGACCAACCGCAATACGCCCGGGTCGCCGGCTTCCGGTAAAATGACATGGAGAACCTCGGCACCCTTCATTTTTATTAAAATTTCTGCCGGGTCGGCAACGCACAGAATTTTCATGAATTCGCTTTGCACCCGTTCGCCGGAAATTTCCGTTAATTTATTGGCAAAGGCGCGGCAGGCGGCGATCGCTTCGCTGTCGATGGGCGGTCGGCCATGGGACCCGTAAAACCGAAAATATCGCAAGATCCTGAGGTAATCTTCGGCGACCCGGTCGTGCGCAGAGCCAATAAACCGCACCTGACCGTGGGCCAGATCCCACAGGCCGCTAAAGGGATCAAATACCTCGCCAGCCAGGTTGGCCGAAAGGGCATTGAAGGTAAAGTCGCGGCGCTTGGCATCCTCCAGCCAGTCATCGGTAAAGGCGACCTCGGCACGTCGCCCGTCGGTTTCCAGGTCGATCCGCAGGGTCGTGATTTCAAAATGCTGATGATCAACGATGGCGGTAACCGTGCCGTGTTTTAGACCGGTCGGCAATACCCGTATTCCCGCCTGACGCAACAGGGCCATCACCTGATCCGGGGGATCAGGGGTTGCCAGGTCAATGTCTTTGACTTGACGATGCCCCAATGCATCACGAACGCAGCCGCCGACAAATCGGATTTCCGCGCCGTGCGCGGTCAAGGCCTGTGTCACAATTCGGGTTGCCGGTGCGTTTAACCACTCAACGGGCGGTAGTTGACCGGTTGCCTGCAGGGGATTTACGTTATGTGCCACCATGCGATCCCGAATTTCCGATTAACGTCGGGCGACAAAAATGTCGATTTCCACATTTTCCGGGGATGTCGCGCGGTCGTCGTGAATTTCGAAATCATAGGTATAGGCGCGCGGCATATCACTTTCCCGTATTTCCTGCCAAGTCTCGATCAGAGCCTCGGGCAGGGCACCCTGAGCCCGGGCAACCTGATAGGTCTGGGCGGGAACGGCCCGGCCAACCATGCCCTGAGGAATATGGTCCAGATCACTGACCGGACAACCGATCATGAAATTGTAAGCGCCCAAATGTTTGTTTTCGTAGTCGCTATAAAGCCCGAATAGGCGGCTATCAATGCAATTTGCAATGCGATCCTGCACCTGATTGGCATAAAATTTCTGCCATAATTCACCGATCTGTAGTGTCGCCGTGTTATCGGTCCGGATTTCAACACCGATCAGGAGAATTTCATCCAACTGGATTTCAGGATAGGCCATGCGCCGAACTGTCACTTAAACACAGGGTTGGTAATATTTCCGTTTTCCAGGCGCGGTGCCTGGTACAGGCCATCGCCGGGCGGCGCACCGCTGATAACTGCCACATAAATGAGGCCGGCAAACATCAGCACAACACCGACCAACAGGGAAATGAACAGGCCGGCACTTTTGATCTCGGGGATTTCGTCGCCCCGGGATTTCGAGCGATGGCGTAAAAACCACGTCCATCCCAGATAAATGGCGGTCGGCAGGGCCAGGGGCAAAACAAAGTTAAATAAAATACGCATCATAAAACAGGCTTTCGCGGTTTATTAAGAATGTCATGAAGGTTGACGATCATGCCAGCCGTTGCCCCCCAAATATAATGTCCGTTAAATGGCATTGCATAAAATTCTCGATTTTGTCCTTTAAAGGCACGACTGTGGCGTTCGTGGTTTTTTGCATCCATAAGAAAATGCATGGGAACCTCAAAAACCTCTTCGACTTCGTAGGTATCGGGTTCAATGTCGAACGGCGGTCTGACGATCCCAACCACAGGTGTTACCAAAAATCCGGTGCGAATGACATAGTTATCGAGCCGTCCAATCAGTTCAATATGTTTCCGTGCCAGCCCGACTTCTTCTTCCGTTTCGCGCAGGGCGGTGGCTTCCGCATCGGTATCGATGGCATCGACGTGTCCACCGGGGAAACTGATCTGTCCCGGATGTTTTGCCATTTGTTCCGTGCGCTGGGTTAATAACACGGTTATACCGTCGTCACGTAAGATCAGGGGTACCAACACGGCGGCCGGTGTTAGCGGTCCGTTCGGATCCATCCCCGGGTTTAAATTATGATCACCACGGACCACGTGTATATTTGGTTCATGGGCCGCAATCTGTTGGCGAATAAAATCAGGATCCATTGTCGTCAAGGCCGCCTAATTACCATCTGCATTGCCGATTGGGAAAAAGTGGCCCGCTGACCACACGCCGTATATGTGATCCTGTTCAACCACCTCTGCAATACCCAGATCAACCAATTCATAAAAAACGGATCGGGTTAATTTTGCTTCCAAGCCGTGGTCGAGGGCCACGTAAGGTGCCGGTTCCTGGGTTTCGGGGTTAATTTCAATACGCAGGGGGTATTGGTCGGAAAGTTCGAAAATACCATCAATGTTGGTCCTGAAACGGATGATCTGATCTGACCCGCTGCCCTCTCTGATCAGTTCAACGGCCATAAAAGCCGCGTCATCAACCTGAATTCGACACATTTCCACCGGCGTGATTAACCAATGGTCGCCGTTATCGTCGCGGCGCAGAACCGTCGAAAAAAGTTTGACCAGCTCCATCCGCCCAATGGGCGAGCCCAGATAGTGCCAAAGTCCTTGAGAATCAATACGCATATCGATGTCGCCACAGACCTGTTGGCCCGGTCGCGGGGTAATTCCGGCGGGCCCGGGACCATTTTTTTCGGCTCCTCGCGATAAAGTGCTTAGATTCAGTTTTTTTTCAGTCATAATTAGACAAACCTGATAAATCTTTTTAAAGGGAACGCCCCTGTCGGCTAATAAGTGGAGATTATAACGTGAGTGGGACTGCTGAAGCTAACATTCAAAAAACCACGCTGGATTCTGACGAACTGATTAATGCCGTGGATCGCCTCGGTCGCGATATGGCGCGGGCGCGTGACGCCATCGGGCGGTTTATCTATGGTCAGGAAAATGTTGTCGAAGAAACATTGATTACGTTACTGGCTGGCGGCCACCTGTTGTTGGTCGGTGTTCCGGGATTGGGCAAAACCCGGCTTGTCGAAGTCGTCGCCGAGGTATTTGGCCTGGACACCCGACGGGTACAATTTACCCCGGATCTGATGCCGGCAGATATTCTGGGATCCGAAGTGCTTGAAGAGACCGATAAGGGGCGACGGTCCTTTCGGTTCATTAAAGGACCGGTTTTTTGCCAATTGTTGATGGCCGATGAAATCAACCGGGCCAGCCCGCGTACCCAATCGGCGCTGTTGCAGGCCATGCAGGAACATCGGGTATCCGTGGCCGGTGAATACCATGGTTTGCCATCGCCGTTTCATGTGCTGGCAACGCAAAACCCGCTCGAGCAGGAAGGCACCTATCCGCTGCCCGAAGCACAGTTGGATCGGTTTTTTATGCAGGTTGATGTGGACTATCCGGAAGCCGCTGCGGAACTTGAAATACTGATCAATACCACCGGGGTAGAGGTTAAAACCGTTGATCGTGTTATGGATACGAAACGGTTGCTTGCAGCGCAACGGCTGGTACGGCAAGTCCCGGTCGGCGAAAGCGTCGCCGACGCGATCATTAAACTGGTTCGGGCCGGGCGTCCCGATACCAGCGAAATTGCGGCGGTGCGGAACTATGTCTCGTGGGGACCGGGTCCGCGGGCCAGCCAGGCCCTGATGCTTGGTGCCCGAGCCCGGGCGGTTATGCAGGGTCGGTTGTCACCAAGTATTGACGATCTTTTGGCCTTGGCCCACCCGATCCTGCGCCACCGAATGGCGCTGACCTTTGCCGCGCGGGCTGAAGGGATTACCCTAGGATCGGTGATTGACGAGATTTGTGGGCAGGTATCTTGAACCTAACGACTGTCGGAACGGGTTGAATGCGAGAGCCGAATTCCAAAGCACAGGAGCGAGCGGGCTCCCATCATAATGCCGAACAGCTGGCGGCCGGCTTTCCTGCCCTGCTGGTTGCCGCCGAGCGTGTTGCCGCGACCGTCTCCCAAGGCGTCCATGGGCGCCGTCGGGTCGGCCAGGGCGAGACCTTCTGGCAGTTCCGACGGTATGAATTTGGCGATTCTAGCCAACAGATTGATTGGCGCCAGTCGGCAAAATCGACGCCGGTATATGTGCGCGAAACGGAATGGGAAGCCGCCCAAAGTGTTTGGTTATGGCGGGACGGTTCGCCGTCAATGGATTTCCAGTCGTCCAGCAAACAAACCGCTAAATCCGAGCGTGCGGAGTTGCTGCTTTTGGCCCTGGCTTCGCTGTTGCTGCGCGGCGGTGAACGGACGGCGTTGCTGGGCACGGGGATGTCACCGGCGACGGGGCGGGCGGTATTGCCTCAATTGTGGTCGTTGCTGGACGCAGACTCTCAGAATAGAGAAAGTCTGCCCGCCATGGAAACCTTGCCGCGTCATGCCCGCGTCGTTTGGTTTAGTGACTTTTTGTCGTCGCCGGAAGATCTGGACAGAACCGTTCGCGCCTATGCAAATCGCGGCGTGCAGGGCCATTTAATTCAGGTCCTCGATCCGGCCGAAGAACTCCTGCCCTACCAAGGGCGGGTGCTGTTTAAGGGAATGGAATCCGCCGATGGCGAGGTTCTTATCCGGCGCGTTGAGGGATTGCGGACGGCCTATCAGCGCGAACTGGCACGTCACGTTGACGCCTTGCAGGCGGTCGTTCGCCAATACAATTGGAGCCTTGCCACCCATCGCACCGATCATCCCCCCGAACCGGTGCTGATGGCGCTTTATTTGCTGTTGTCAGAAGCTGTGAGGCGTTGACCGTGTTGTCTATTGCCAGTCTTTCCTTCGCCTATCCCGTTGCCCTGTTCGGGTTTGCCCTGTTGGCGGTTCTTTGGTGGTTTTTGCGCTTAAAACCACCGTCGCCCCGGCAGATTGATTTCCCGCCGGTTCGGTTTCTCGCGAAATTGATCCAGCAGGAAGAGAGCCCGGCCCGAACACCCTGGTGGTTGCTGTTATTACGTCTGGCTTTGGCCTCGGTTATTATTTTAAGCGTCGCCCACCCGCTGCTCGACGCGCGCACGCCACTCAACCCATCGGGTCCCCTTTATATCCTGTTGGATGACGACTGGGCGGCCGCCAAACATTGGGAGAAACGCCGCAAGTCGCTTTTGCGTCTGGCCGATCAGGCAGAGCGTGGAAAACTGCCCATCGTTTTTGTCACAACAGCGCCAAAACCCTTGGCTGTTCGCGCGGCACCGCTGTCGTTACTTTCGGCAACCGATGCCCGCCGAATTTTTGGTGCCATCCAGCCGCACCCCTGGGCAACGGACCGGGCTGCGGCCCTCAACCGATTGCGGCAAGTCACTCTGCCCGCCGCAGCGCGACCTGGTACCGTATACTGGTTGACCAATGGATTGCAGGAAACGGCGACGCCCCCTGAACAAGCGACGGCTACCGACGCAATCCTCGCTGAACTGGAAAAATGGGGGACGGTTACGGTGGTTCGTGACAGTAACAATCGGTTACCAACGATAATCGGTAATCCAGTCTACGAAAACGGATTTTTATCGTTAATTGCCAAACGAAGCGCCGACATCGGCGGATTTGGTTACATGGTGCGGGCGTTTGGCGAAGACGGACAGGTGCTGGTGCGGGAGGCTGGCCTGTTTAACGCCGGCGCGTTTGAATCTGAAACCAGACTGCGGTTGCCGTCCGAGCAGTTCAACCGATTGACCCGCGTTGAAATCGAAGGGGCCAATCACGTCGGTGCCGTCATGCTGTTTGATGAACGCTGGCGCCGTCGGCCGGTCGGCCTGGTCAAGGCAGCCGGCGATACATCGGTCCAGCCGCTGTTACGTGAGCAGCATTATCTGGCCCGTGCCCTCGAACCCTTCACTGAAGTTCGGGAAGGCACCATCGACGCCTTATTAAAACGCGAATTGGCGATCATCGCTTTGACGGATCCCGGGCCCCTTACGGACGCCGAGCGGGCTTCCCTGGCCGGATGGATTTCTCAAGGAGGCGTTCTTTTACGTTTTGCCGGCCCCAAATTGGCGCAGTCGGGCGGCGGCGCGCAACAGGATTTATTGCCCGTTGGATTGCGCGCGGGCGACCGCGAAATCGGCGGTGCCATGTCCTGGGGCAAACCGGCGAAATTGGCCCCGTTTACCGAGGAAAGCCCGTTTTTTGGCTTGTCAATCGCTGACGATGTGACCGTTCAAAAACAGGTTTTGGCCAGCCCGTCCCTGGATTTAGCCGAAAAAACCTGGGCCCGACTGAATGACGGAACGCCCCTCGTCACCGCCGAGAAACAAGGTCAAGGGTGGTCTGTTCTGTTCCATACAACGGCCAATGCCGAATGGTCCAATCTTGCTTTGTCGGGGCTTTTTGTCGATATGTTGCGCCGTATCGTTGGTTTGAGCCAGGGCGTATCGGGCAGCGGCGACGGTCCGCCCCTGAGTGCCATTGAAACCTTGGACGGGTACGGTGTCACCAGCACGCGGGTTGCCGAAACCCAGTCGATCGCCCAAAAAGACTTTGAAAAAACCTCCGTATCCGCCGACCATCCGCCAGGGTTTTACGGCGGGCCGGGATTGCGCCGGGTTCTCAATCTGTCGACATCCCTTGCCGCTCTGCAGCCGCTCGGTGCTTTGCCTGATCGTGTCGCAATCCAGGACTTCGACGTCCAGTCCGAGCAGGACCTGCGACCCTGGCTGTTAATGATGGCAATTGTGTTATTTATTATCGACACCATTGCCAGCCTTGCCTTGCGCGGCTTGCTGACGACGCGCCGGGCGATTGCCTCAGTTGTTTTTGCCGGGTTAATGGGTGGCGGGGTATCACCGGGTGAGGCCAACGAAGATTTTGCCCGGGCCAACAGCCTGCAAACCCGGTTGGCCTACGTGATTTCCGGTGATATTCAGGTTGACGAAACCAGCCGGCTTGGGTTGCAGGGATTGAACGGTATATTGCTGCAACGTACCGCCGCCGAATTGGGACCGCCCCAGGCCGTCGACCCGGGGGTTGATGATCTGAGTTTTTTCCCGCTGCTCTACTGGCCGGTGATCCCCGGGTACCGACTGCCCAATGATTTGACGGCACCGCGGGTTCGCGCCTATCTGCAAGGAGGGGGCACGATCCTGTTTGACACCCGCGACAGATCCGGTCGTGCCGATGCCCTGGCCTTGCGCGAACTGGCGTTCGGTTTGAATTTGCCACCCTTGGTGCCGGTGCCCCGCGATCATGTTTTGACCCGGTCTTTTTATCTGCTGGACGATTTCCCCGGTCGCTGGACCGGTGGCGGCGTGTGGATCGAAAAAGCCGGCGAGCGTGTTAACGATGGGGTGGCGTCGGTCATTTCCGGTGGCCATGACTGGGCCGCGGCCTGGGCAGTTGACGAAGCGGAGCGGCCGCTGTTTCCGGTCGTACCCGGGGGCGAACGGCAGCGCGAAATGGCCTATCGATTTGGCGTCAATCTGGTGATGTATACCCTGACCGGGAACTATAAAGCCGATCAGGTCCACCTGCCGGCGATCCTCGAGAGGATCGGCCAATGAACGCCGCGTCCCTCATTTTGGCACCGATGCTGCCGGTGCAATGGATTATCGGTTTCGGGGCCGTTGGTTTGTTTTTTGTCGGGATTGGAATTTTGCGCGCGGCCCGCGGCGCCTGGTGGCGACTTTTGGCGCTGGGAATTTTGGTTCTAGCGCTGCTCGATCCCCGATATGTCCAGGAGGAGCGCACACCACAAACCGATGTCGCCGTTTTGCTTGTCGATAAAACCGCCAGCCAAAACGTTGGCGAGCGGTCGTCGAGAACCGAAGCGGCACGGCTGCAAATGCGCCAACAAATCAACGCCCAGGACAACATGGAACTGCGTGAAATTGAGGTTCATGACACCCCGGCGGGAACCACGGGAAGCACCAATTCGGATCCGGGATCAAATCTTATGCGGGCGCTCGGCGAGACCGTTGGCAAGATCCCAAGGGGGCGCTTCGCCGGTGCCATCGTCATCAGCGATGGCCAGGTTCATGATATTCCCGACCCAAACAACAGCAGCGGATTTGATGGGCCGGTTCATCTGTTGTTAAGCGGCAACCGAAATGAAAGCGACCGTCGACTGGTCATTGATAAGTCGTCGTCCTACGGTCTGGTCGGCAAGGACGTAAATATCGAATACCACGTCGAAGACAAAAGCCGCACGACATCGGCAAAAACCGGTTCCGGAGTTGCGGAAATTGTGCTGCGCCATGGTTCCGACATCCTTGTCCAGCGCCAGGTG
>JAJFII010000041.1 GCA_021775095.1 Rhodospirillales bacterium | reverse complement strand
CGACGGTTAAGGTACCCGTCGTTGTCGCCGTATCGCCGCCATCGGCTTCCGTCGAGGTGGCGGCTATCGTCAGATCGAAAGTGCCGTCGAAGTTGTCGGCCGGTGTAATGGTCAGGCCGTTCAACTGATCCGTCGTCAGATCGGCAGAACCATCGGTGACCGTGATCGCCTGGCTATCGCCGTTGCCGTCCACGTAGTTCAGGGACGCGCCAGCCGGAATGTCACCGACGGTGATCGACAGAGACTCCGATCCGTCCGTGTCCATCAGACCCGGGTTAATGTTAAGGGCAATGGCTGTGTCTTCCGCACCAGCGCCATCGGTTGCACTGAGCGTCGGCGCGTCCGCAACGCCGGTAACATCGACATCCAACGTTGCCGTAGTCGTTGTACTCTCGCCTCCGTTACTTTCAGTTGTGGTCACCGAAATACCCAACTGGAAATCCACATTCGAATCATCTGGCGGCGTTACCGTCAGACCGTCAAGATCACCCATTTCCAGGGTCCAGGTCCCGTCTTCATTATCCGTACCAGCTGACAGTTCTGCCCCTTCGGGCACACCTGAAATTGTAATGCTGGCCGTCTCCGAACCATCGGTGTCAATAAGTGACGCATCGATGTCGAGTGCAATGGCCGTATCTTCAATACCCGATGCATCTGCCGTCGTAATATTCGCGCCTGCGGCGCTTGAATCAACTTCGGTTCCTGCCGCCATGGCACTTACCGTAACACTGGAAATATCACCGCCGTCCGTTTCTGTCGCCGTTGCCGTAACATCCAGCTGAAAGGTTTGGCCTGGGTTGTCACCACTGACGGTAACCTCTAGGTCAACAAGGTCATTGGCGGACAAAGTCCAACTGCCATCGTCATTGGCAGTTCCGGCTGATAGAATGGCGTCATCAGGAAGCCCGTCTATTGTAATTGAAAGCGTTTCTGAGCCGTCAGTATCCGTCAATGAAGAGGTAATATCCAATGGGTAGGTCACGGAGGTGACGCTACCTTCCCCACCTTCCCCACCTTCACCACCTTCACCAACTCCCACCTGGGTAAAGTCAACTGCGGTTATGACAAAATCACTACCATCGCCGCTTCCGCCTTCGTCGTATCCGTCCGACGCACTGAAAACTATCTGATCAAAGGATCCGCCATCATCAGCAGTAACCGTTACCGATCCCTTATTACCACTATCGGAGACAAAGTCTCCTTCGCCGACTTTAACGCCGTCCCTGAATATTTCGTAGTGCCCCTGTTCATCGGCCCCTGACCCACCTTCATTTTCATAGGCCTTTGCAAAGTCGAAGGAGATTTCAGTTACATCCGTATCAAAATCAACAATCAACTCTTCAGATTGCTCCGATGACTGGTCATATCCCAACTGGTAGTCGGGCCCAGATGCTGAACCGCTGACACCAAATCCGCCGCCACCGGTGCTGACATTATCGACGCTCGCTTCCGTTAAATTCCCATCGTTATCGATTGAGCGCGCAGATACCGTAAACCCAGAATCCGTATCAGAAAAATTGCTTTTAGTTATAGAAACTTCCGTTTCCGTGACATTCTCAACGGTCACAACTCCTTCACCTACGTCAACTGTTAAGGTTGGCGCGTCCGCATCGGCGGCAACTGTCACATCCACAGTGCCCGATACGGTCGTGCTGTCCGAACCGTCAACCGTGGTTGCCGAGACGCTCAGGGTGAAGTCGACGTCCGAGTTTTCCGGCGGCGTAACAGCTAGACCGTTGAGCTGATCCGTCGTCAGATCCGCAGAACCGTCGGTTACAGTTAGCTCCTGGGTATCACCGTTGCCATCCACATAAGTAAGCGTCGCACCGTCGGGAATGTCACCGACGGTGATCGACGAAATGTCGTCATCGGCCGTGACGCCGATGTCGAGGGCGATGGCCTGGTCTTCCGTGCCGCTTACGGCACCCAGATCGAGGGTCGCTTCATCGGCGTCGGCGGCCACATCAACGGTTAATGTACCCGTCGTCGTCGCCGTATCACCACCATCAGCTTCCGTCGAGGTGGTGGCAACCGCAAGATCCATGGTCCCGTCGAAGTTCTCCGGCGGAGTGATCGTCAGGCCGTTCAGATCCGTGGTGTTCAACTCCCAGGTCTGATTGCCCTCGGAATCCGTGCTCACCAGAGTACCGGCATTTAAGCTGGCACCGGCTGGAATGTCGCTGATCGTAATGGAAAGCGATTCAGATCCGTCCGTATCGGTCAGACCCGGGTTAATATTAAGGGCAATGGCTGTGTCTTCCAGACCCCCTTCCGACGATGCAGAAAGCGTCGGCGCGTCCGCATCAGCGGCGACGGAGACATTCATCGTGCCGGACACCGTAGCACTGTCAGTTCCATCAACTGTCGTTGCCGAGACACCCAGGGTGAAGTCGACGTCCGAGTTGGCGGCTGGTGAGATCGACAATCCGGCAACATCACCCGCATCAACCGTCCATGTCTGTTCCCCCGTCTCCGGGTCCGTGCTGACAAGAGTTCCTGAACTCAGGCTGGCGCCTTCCGGAATACCGGTGATGGTGACGTTCGAGATATCGTCATCGGCCGTCAGCCCGATGTTAAGAGGGATGGTGCCGTCTTCCGTTCCGCCAACAGCACCCAGTGTCAGGGAGGCTTCATCGGCGTCGGCGGCCACATAAACGGTTAATGTACCCGTCGTCGTCGCCGTATCACCGCCATCAGCTTCCGTCGAGGTGGCGGCTACCGTCAGATCGAAAGTGCCGTCGAAGTTATCCGCCGGTGTAATGGTCAGGCCGTTCAACTGCTCCGTCGTCAGATCGGCAGAACCATCGGTGACTGTGATCGCCTGGCTATCGCCGTTGCCGTCCACGTAGTTCAGGGTGGCGCCGGCCGGGATATCACCGACGGTGATCGACAGGGATTCCGACCCGTCCGTATCCATCAGGCCCGGGTTAATGTTAAGGGCAATGGCTGTGTCTTCCGCACCAGCGCCATCGGTTGCACTGAGAGTTGGCGCATCTGCGTCGGCAGCAACCGATACATCAAGCGTTCCCGTTGTTGTCGCCGTATCTGTACCGTCAACGGTGGTAACTGAAACACCCAAAGCAAAATCCACATCGGAATCTGTCGGCGGCGTTACCGTCAGGCCGATTAGATCCGCAGCGTCCAGGGTCCAGGTATTGTCACCATTGTCAGTTCCTGCCGACAGCGTCGCGCCAGTGGGCACCCCAGTGATGACGATTGACTGAATGTCATCCTGCGCCGATACAGCAATGTTCAGGGCAATGGCATTGTCTTCCGTTCCCGACGCGTCACTGGCGGTGATTGTTGCGCCATCCGCTTCATCTACGACGGTGACTGTAACCGTCTGCGCTTCGGAAACGAACGCCGTATCACCATCGTTTTCCGTCGATGTCGATGTAACGGCGAGGTTGATTTCGCCCCCGAAGTCCAGAGGTGGCGTTAAAGTCAGTCCGTTCAGGTCACCGGGAGCGAGCGTCCAGGTGCCGTCTCCGTTGTCATTTCCAGCGCTTAAAACAGCGCCGATCGGCACGTCAGCAATTGTGATCGAAAGGGTTTCCGACCCGTCCGTATCGGTTAAAGCGGACTGGATATCTAAAGCAATGGCCGTATCTTCGTTACCCGTTACATCCGAAAGGTTAAGCGTCGGCGCATCCGCATCACCGGTTACCGTCACATCGAGAATACCCGCCTTGGTCGCCTCGTCCCCTTCGTCATTGGATGTAGCGATCACAGATAATTGAAAATCTTCATTGGAGTCCGCCGGTGGGGTAATCGCCAGGCCATTTAACTGTTCCGGGGTTAACTCGACCGAACCGCCTGAGATGTCGATAATTTCCGTGCCACCCGCCGCGTTTACGTAAGAGAGCGACGCCCCGTCCGGAATATTACCCAAAGTAACCGAAAGAGATTCCGAACTGTCCGTAACACCGGCATTTATGATCAGTGGGATGGCCGTGTCTTCGGTGCCACTGGCCGGTGTTGACAAATCAAGGGTTGGCGTGTCAGCAA
Organism: Rhodospirillales bacterium; assembly: GCA_021775095.1. Lineage (GTDB taxonomy): Bacteria > Pseudomonadota > Alphaproteobacteria > Rhodospirillales > Casp-alpha2 > JABMNT01. The sequence goes on along the minus strand of JAJFII010000041.1, from coordinate 34,017 downwards.
CGCCGGCAATATCGACAGTTAAGGTCCCGGTTGTCGTTGCCGTATCGCCATCCACTTCGGTCGATGTTACAGACACAGTTAACGGCATATCGTCGGAAAAATCAGCGGGTGGGGTAATCGTCAGGCCGGTCAGATCATTTTGACTCAAAGTCCATGTCTGATTGCCGGATTCCAGATCCGTACTTACCAGCGTCCCGTTGTTCAAGGTCGCCCCCGCAGGGATATCGCTAATCGTAATTGACAAACTTTCCGATCCATCCGTATCGGTTAAACCCACATTGATTTGCAACGGGATAGCACTGTCTTCATCGCCGGATGCGGCAAACACATTTAATTCGGGAGTATCGGCAACCCCTTCTACATTTACCGCCAAGGTTCCGGTCGAAGTCGTTGTATCCGTACCATCGGTTGTTGTGACGGCAACACCTAACTCAAACTCATCGCTGGAATTGTCCGGCGGGGTAACTGTCAGGCCGGTCAAATCACCCTCATTGAGCGTCCAAGTGCCATCTCCATTGTCAGTTCCTGCACTTAATAGGGCACCATCGGGAACGCCGGAGATGACAATAGAATCAATAGGGTCATCAGACGTCGCATTGATTTGCAGCGATATCGCTTGATCTTCCAGACCGGTTGCCGCTTGAGTATCAATAACAGCGTCATCGGCGACGGCCGCCACATCGACCGTCATGGTCCCCGATGTGATTTCAAAATCACCGCCATCGGCTTCCGTAGACGTCGCGGAAATGCTCAAATCAAAGGTGCCGTCGAAATTATCTGGGGGCGTAATTGACAGACCATTCAACTGTTCTGCAGAAAGAGTCGCATTTGATCCGTCAAAGGAAATTGCCTGGGTATTCCCACCACCATCAACGTAGCTTAGGGTTGAGCCGGCTGGTATATCACCAATGGAAATGCTCAGACTTTCCGAACCATCCGTATCGGTGAGGCCGGGGTCGATATTAAGGGCAATGGCGGTGTCTTCGGCTCCCGTCACATTAGACAAATCCAAAGTTGGCGCATCGGCGTCAGCTGCCACGCTAACGATTAGCGGCACGGGGTCGCTGATCGTTTGGTCGCTGCCGTCGACGGAAGTTGCGGTAACGTATAAGGTAAAGTCCACATCGGAATTTTCTGGCGGGGTTAAGGTCAAGCCAAGCAAATCCGCCGGCTCCAATGTCCAACTGCCATCCCCATTGTCAGTCCCGGCACTTAACACAGCACCCGTTGGTACGTCTGAAATCGTGATCGCAGAAATATCATCGTCGCCCGATGCACCGATGTTCAGGGCAATGGCGGTGTCTTCCGTGCCCGCCGCCGTCGCCGTTACGTCGGCTTCATCGGCGACAGCCGCCACATCGACGGTCATCGTTCCCGATGTGACCTGGTAAGAACCGCCATCTGTTTCCGTTGCCGTTGCGGAGACCGACAAATTAAAGGTGCCGTCGAAATTATCCGGCGGTGTGATTGTCAGGCCATTAAGTTGCTCAACGGTTAAAGTGGCATTTGTGCCGTCAATTTGTACGGACTGGGTTTGTCCCAGTTCATCGACGTAACTCATCGATGCGCCTAAGGGAATATCGCCAATGGAAATTGAAAGGGTTTCCGAACCATCCGTATCGCCAAGCCCCGGATTAATTTCCAGCGCAATGGCCGTATCTTCGGCGCCGACAGCTGCCGTCAAATCGAGCGTAGGCACATCCGCGTCGGCATCGACAGTTACCACAATGGACCCAACTTCTGCACCTGAGACCACGCCCAGGGTGAAATCGACGTCGGAATTTTCAGGCGGTGTTACAGTTAAACCATCGAGATCATCGGCCGTCAGGGTCCAGATGCCGTCCCCATTCTCAGTTCCCGCCGAAAGAACGGCGCCATCGGGAACACCCGAAATCACAACGCTTTCATCGGGTGCCGCCGTAATATCCAGCGCGATCGCACTGTCTTCCAGGCCCGTAGCCTGTTCGATCACGCTCAAATCGGGGACGGCATCTACATCTACTTTCATTTGCTGAACGGCAACCCCGCCATCGGTCGAAAATGCCGATACGGTCAGTGTAAATTCGCCGTTGTAGTCTTCCGCTGGGGTAATCGTCAGATCATCAAGGGCACCGGCCGCCAACTGGTCAGAGCTAAAAGACCAAATGCCATTGCCGAGATCCGTTCCCGCCGATAACTGGGCCCCACTCGGCACCCCTGAAATCTGCAATGTTGACAGATCTTCCGTCGTATCAGCCGCCATATTGGCGCCGATATTCAGGGCAATGACCGTATCTTCCGAACCAGAGGCATCAACCAGACTAAGCTCTGGGTTATCGGTCACGGGCCGTACGGTGACGCCAAAGGTTGCTGACGACGTGGCCGAACTGACGGAGACATCGCCGGCTTCGGACGGATTTGATTCCGTCGCCGTCGACGTCACCTGTAAGGTCATATCGCCAAAATAGTCGTCGGGCGGGGTAATCGTCAGGCCTGTTAAATCATCGGCTGACAACGTCCAGGTGCCATCGCCATTATCAGTCCCGGCAGATAAAACCGATCCCTCGGGCACGCCCTGTATATCAATGTTGACACTTAAGGTTTCCGAACCATCGATATCATTGAGAGCCGAGGTTATATTTAGCGGAATTGAAGAGTCTTCCAGGCCAATGGCACTGGTAACATTCAAATTCGGTGCATCGGCAACGGCATGGACGGCGACGTCCAAATTGCCAACAGCCGTAACCCCGTCGGCATCCGTCGCAGATACCGATAGGCTAAAATCAATGTCAGAATCCGTTGGCGGAGTAATGGTCAGTCCGTCCAAATCATCGGCCAGAACCGTCCAGGTTCCATTGCCGTTATCCGTACCGGCGGAGAATACAGCGCCATCCGGAATGTTGCTGATAATCACCTCTGTGGCGGTTCCAGGATCAATGACCAGGGGGATCGCCGTATCTTCGTCCCCTTCTGCACCGACGACAACAAAGTTGGGTTCATCGGGATCAGGGGTAAACGTAACCGTAAACGGCACCACGGTGGTTTCCGTATCGCCGCCATCGGTCTCCGTCGACGTCGCATTTAAGGTCAGGCCCATGTCGCCTTCGAAATTGAGCGGCGGTGTGAGGGTCAAACCGGCTAAATCATTTGGATCAATTGTCCAGGTGCCATCACCGTTGTTGGTCCCATCGGAGAACGTCGCCCCCGTTGGCACGTTTGATATGGTAACAGACAGGACCTCGGATCCATCCGTGTCCGTAAGCGCCGAGACCAGATCCAGGCCGACCGGAGTATCTTCGTCGCCGACCACGTCCTGGGCTGTTGCTGTTGGTGCGTCGGCGACGGCGTCAACGGTAACCTCAAGGGTCTCCGTAAGACCGTCGGCGCTAATGGACAGCGTAAAGTCCACATCGGAATCAGCAGGCGGGGTAATCGTTAACCCGTCGACATCCTCTTTCGAAACCGTCCAGGTCCCATCGCCATTATCGGTACCAACTGACAACAGGGCACCGTCCGGCACATCTCCGATAACAATTTCTGTTCCGTCAATGTTGGTAACGTCAATGTCCAGCAATATGGCTGTATCTTCAAAGCCAGCGGCAGATGTCGTGCCAAAATCACCATCCGAGGCGACGGTTATCGTAAATGGCACTTCCGTTACCGCCGTATCACCGCCGTCCGTTTCCGTTGAGGTTGCCCGCAATGCCAAATTAAAACTGCCGTATTCATTGGCTGGAGGCGTAAATGTCAATCCGGCCAGATCGCCCGGGTCGACCGTCCAGGTGCCATCAAGATTGTCAACACCCTCAGAGAATACGGCCCCTTCGGGTACACCGGTAATTGTAATCGACAAGGTTTCCGATAAATCCGTATCGGTTAAGGCCGATGTTAAATCCAAGGCAATCGCCGTATCCTCAACACCTGATACATTTTCGGCATCCGCCGTTGGCGCATCGGCATCAGCAATAACCGTGACGTCCAATTCTTGTGTCACACCGTCGGCGGTAACCGACAGTGTAAAATCGACGTCGGAATTCGCCGGCGGGGTCACCGTCAGGCCTTCGAGGTCCGCCGCATCAATTGTCCACACCCCATTACTTTGGGTACCCGCCGACAACATGGCACCTTCAGGCAGGTTTTCGATAGTAACCGTCGCCGCACCACCGGAAACGATGGCCAGGGGAATGGCGTTGTCCTCGGTACCAATCGCACGACCAACGGTAAAATCTCCCTGATCATTAACGGTCACCGTAAACATCGTCGAATTGGTTGCCGCATCGGTGTTGCCGCTATCCTGGTCCGTATCGGTCGCCGTCGATGTGAGCTGCAATTGAATTTCGCCGACAAAATCTTCTGCTGGCGTTATCGACACGTCGGCCAACTGGTCGGAGGTCAAAAACACGCTTCCGTCCGTCGCCTGTACCTCTACGCCAGCAATCTTAATAACCGCACCATCGGGAATTTGTGACAATTCAATGGACAGGGTTTCCGATCCATCCGTATCAGTGAGGCCTGCCGACAGGTCCAGTGGTATGACCGTTGCCTGTGCGCCAGTTTCGTCGGTTGCACCAACGGTCGGCGTATCTGCGACCGCTTCAACAACAACGTTCAGGGTTTCCGTAAAACCGTCGGCTGTTATCGACAAGGTAAAATCTGCATCAGAATCTGCCGGCGGCGTTATCTCAATGCCATCCAGATCAGCCGCCTGCACTGTCCAAGTGCCATCGCCATTATCGGTCCCGGCGGAAAGCGTCGCCCCTGCGGGCACATCGCTAATAACAACTTCCGAGGCGACACCGGGATCAATATTCAAAGCGACGGCCGTATCTTCCCGCGTGGTGACGTCGTCGGCGTCGACTGTATCGGTGACGGTAACGGTAAACGGCACGTCAGTTGTTGCAAAATCGCCGCCAACGGCCTCCGTCGATTTGGACGAAAGGGTTAAGGGAATCTCACCAAAAAAATCAGCCGGCGGGGTAAGGGAGAGCGTCGCCAAATCGCCACTGTCGACAGTCCAGGTCCCGTCGTTGTTGTTGGTCCCTGAACTCAAAGTCGCGCCGTCCGGCATGCCGGAAATCGTCACCGAAAGGGATTCCGAACCATCAATGTCAGAAAGTGCCGACCCCAGGTCCAGTTCAATGGCGGTATCTTCCTGTCCTGAAACATCCTCTGCACTTGCCGATGGCGCATCCGCAACGGCATCGACAGTGACGTTAAGTTCCGTTGTCACACCATCACCGGTGACAGACAGGGTGAAATCAACATCCGAATCAGCCGCTGGTGTCAGGGTTAACCCGTCCAGTTGGGCGCTGGTCAGTGTCCAACTGCCGTCTTCGTTTTCTGTGCCGGCGGAAAGAGTTGCCCCCGGTGGAACATCACTGATGACGATTTCCGTCGCCGCGCCCGGGTCGATGGATAACGCGACACTGGTGTCCTCAAGGGTGGTTGCATCCTGTGCCTCGACGTTGTTGGTTACCGTAACCGTAAAGGGCACTTCCGTCGTCGCCGTATCGCCGCCATCGGCTTCCATCGATGTCGACATCAAGGTTAAGGGAATTTCCCCGTCAAACCCTTCCGGCGGGGTAATCGATAGGGTTGCAAGGTCTGTGGAATCGACGGTCCAGGTTCCGTCGTTGTTGTTGGTCCCTGAACTCAAAGTCGCACCGTTCGGCATGCCGGAAATCGTTACCGAAAGGGATTCCGAACCATCAATGTCAGAAAGTGCCGACCCCAGGTCCAACTCGATGGCGGTATCGGCCCGCCCGGTGGTGTCTTCTGCTTCTGCCGATGGCGCATCGGCGACGGCGTTCACGGTTACGCCCAAATCTACCGTTACCCCGTCTGCGGTAACGCGCAGGGTAAAGTCTGCATCCGAATCCGCCGGTGGTGTAATTGTTAAACCATCCGTTTGCGCACTGGTCAACGTCCAGGTGCCATCACCATTGTCCGTACCGGCTGACAATGTCGATCCGGCCGGGACATCACTGACCAGAACCGTTGCCGCACCGGCAGGATCGATATCCAGGGCAATGGCTGTATCTTCATCGCCGGTTGCGTCCGTGACCGCAACGTCAGGGTCGTCTTCCGGCTCAGGCTCTGGCTCGGGTACCGGCGTCACCGGCGGAACTGCGACGGTGATCGGAGCGGCGGCAACTGGCGGGGCTTCAGGGGCACCTGCGATCACCGTATCGTCGACGACGGTGGGTTCGGCCTCACGAACAGTTGGCTGCTGATCTGGCAATTCAGAATCGGGAATTTCATTAACCCGACCAACGGCGTCGGCAATCACCACATCATCGTCGTCAACAGCAACGTCATCAGCGCGTTGGAAATTGGCATTTTCCCTATCCGGGGCATTAATTCCAGGCAGGGGTTGGCCAACGACCTCCTGGGTCGGGACGATATCGCTGTCGTCAATAATTGTATCGCCTTCCGGTGCCAGGTTGGCTAACAATTCGGCGTCGGTTGGCTGACTACCGGTGTGAATTGTTGAAAGCGAATTGCTGGCGACGGGCTCTTCCCAGTCAGACTGATCATCGTCCTGCTGCAGGCCCTCCGGATCATCGAGTTCCTGTTGATCTTCGTTGAGAACCGTCAGATCATCGAGGTTCTGACGATCGTCAGTTTCCCGAACGTCCTCCTCTTCCTCTTCAACCAGATCGTCTTCGTTCTCAATTTCTTCAGCCATGGTAAACCTCGTTTAACCCTCAGGTGTGTACACTGTCGGATTCGTCATTAATTTTCCCCGCGTTTGTCGTAAAAAGACGCGCACAAATGGGGATTTGATCACTATGTTATGCGGGCACCTTGTGAAGTCATTTAAATTCGACAGTTTCGCCATTTAAGCTCATCTTCATGCGCTTAAATATTGGGCGACAAAGGGCCTTAAATGGCTAAAATACAAGAACCTGTGGATAACGACCGAGGACTGATCACCGTGCGACTGCAACATCCGTTTTGTGCCATTGAAGGACATTTTTCCGATGCCTTTTGTGATGCGGTCATTCAAATAGGCGAAACAACGGACTCCATGAAAGGGGAAGTCGCCCGCGACCCGGAAAACAATCTACGGGATTCGACCGTCGCCTGGTTAACACAGACACCTGAAAACGCCTGGTTATATGAGCAAATCAGCAATTTTGTTCACAAAACAAACGAATTGTACTGGCAGTGGAACATTACCATTCCCGAATCCATGCAATATACGTCTTATGGCCCCGGGCAGTTTTACACCTGGCATGCGGACCAGCGACGCGCCCCCTATCCGGACGACTCCCGCTGGCCCGGAATGATCAGGAAGGTCAGCATGTCCATTCTGCTGTCCGACGGCACCGATTATGAAGGCGGAGATTTTATGATCGAAGAAATCCTTGTGGGGCCGAATTATCCCGAAAAACGGATAAAAACCATAAAAAATGTCCGGGCGCGTGGATCGGTTATCCTATTTCCATCCCACATGTACCATCGGGTAAACGAAATCACTGCAGGCACCCGTCGCTCGCTGGTTTGCTGGTTCATCGGCCCGCCCTTTGTTTAAGGTGATGACTATTTATATGAGTAATGATACAGGTTACTTGTGGCGGTCCTAAAATGCGTTTAGGCGTCTTCTATCGGCCCGGTAACGCCAAACGAAACGGCAATGACAAAATAGATTCGTTGTCCCTGCGGCGACCAAAGACGATCTCATATGGGTTGATTTGGCGGATCTCCGACCGCATTGTGCTTGCTGTAAATCGGCGATCCAATTAATAAATTATGGCTCTGGGTCACTGCCTAAAATAAATCAAGGAAAATGCCCGTTGTCGGATCGAGCTGCGCCCCTGACACCGTCACTCAACGACTATTTGCGAAGTGTTTCGCTGCGCGAACCTGACGTCTTAAGACGGTTACGAGAAAGCACCAAAAACGCGCCCAATGTGGACTGGCAAATTGCCCCGGAACATGGACAGTTCATTGCCTTTTTGATCGAGCTTACCGGGGCCAGGCGGGTTCTCGAAATTGGCACGTTTATGGGGTATTCCGCCCTCGCAATGGCCCTCGCCATGCCGCAAGACGGTGAACTGATTACCTGTGAGTTAACAAGGCAATTCATTCCCCTGGGTGAACCCTTTTGGGAAGAGGCCGGCGTCCAGGATATCATCGATCTTCGCATTGCCCCGGGCTTGCAAGTTCAGGATCAGTTGCTGGCCGACAATCAAGCGAATTCCTTCGATTTTATATTTATCGATGCCGACAAACAGAATTATCCGGGTTATTATGAAAGGGCCTTGAAACTCGCCCGCCCCGGCGGCCTGATCGCCATTGATAATGTGCTTTGGCGCGGCCGGTTGATCGACCCGAACAACACCAAAAGTACGACGGAGACCATCCGCAAATTCAACAAAACTCTACACGGCGACAGCCGAGTATCGATCAGTATGCTGGCTGTTGATGACGGACTAACCCTCGCACGAAAACGCTAAAATAAGGGAAATTTAAGCTCACTTAGAGGGCATCGGGACCGGTTTCGCCGGTTCTTATGCGCATCGCCTGTGCCACATCTAGGACAAATATTTTTCCATCACCAATTTTTTCCGTGAGGGCGGCAGCCCGAATGGCTTCAACAACGCGCTCCAGTTCACCGTCGTCAACGACGATTTCCAATCGGACCTTGGGCACAAATTCCACATTATATTCGGCCCCTCGGTATATTTCCGTTTGCCCTTTTTGACGACCAAATCCCTTGGCTTCGGATACCGTAAGTCCCTGCACACCGACTTCCGTCAAGGCCTCCCGGACCGCATCCAGTTTAAATGGTTTGATAATTGCCATAACGAGTTTCATGGTTTTCTTCTTCCCTTTATATAAATCAGTAGCCTACAGGCTATACCCGCGCTCGCCGTGACCAGCCAAATCCAGGCCTTCGGTAATCTCGTCTTCCGTAACCCGAAGTCCACAAACCGCTTTTGTGATTTTCAGTATGAGCCAGGTGAACACCGCCGTCCACGCGACAGTCGCGACAACGCCGACGACCTGAACCCCCAGTTGCTCCCCCGTGGTTACACCCTCAGCAAGACCGACACCGCCGAAAGAAGTTGCGGCAAAGATTGCGGCCAGAACAGTCCCGGTGATACCACCCACACCATGAACTGCAAAAACATCGAGAGAATCGTCAATATTGAGCGTCTTCTTTACCAAATTTACCGCGTAGTAACAAATGACCCCTCCAGCCAGGCCAATACACAGGCCGCCGACCGGACCGACAAAACCGGAAGCCGGTGTAATTGTCGCAAGGCCAGCAACCATTCCCGTTACAATCCCGACCAGGCTCGGTTTACCAAATTTTACCCATTCGATAACCACCCAAACCATGGAAGCCGTTGCCGCCGATATGTGCGTCACCGCCATCGCCATACCGGCGTTGCCGTCCGCCGCCAAGGCCGATCCGGCGTTAAAACCGAACCAGCCAACCCACAGCATGGCAGCGCCGATCATGGTCATTCCGGGATTATGGGGAGGCCGTAAATGGGTCGGAAAACCCGTGCGATTTCCAAGCATTTTAACGGCGATAAGAGCTGCAGTTCCCGCCGTTGCGTGCACCACAAGTCCGCCGGCAAAATCCATAACGCCCATCTCGGCTAACCAGCCACCGCCCCAAACCCAATGACATACGGGGGCATAAACAAAAATCAGCCACAGACCGGAAAACATAAGGACTGCGGAAAACTTAATGCGTTCCACATAGGCACCGACAATGAGCGCTGGCGTTATAATAGCGAAAGTCATTTGAAACATGAAAAAGACACTTTCCGGAATGTCATCACTGAGCGTATCCCAGCCAATTCCTGACATCATGGCTTTCCCCAATCCGCCGACAAGGGCATTGCCTTCGTCAAAGGCCAGACTGTAAACGCCAAATAACCACAGGAGCGACACCAGGCAGGCAATGGCAAAACAATGCATCATCACTGACAGGACATTTTTGGACTGCACCAACCCGCCGTAAAAAAGCGCCAGACCGGGCAAGGTCATAAATAAAACCAGCGCCGTTGAGGTTAATATCCAGGCCGTATTTGCCTCATTTAAAGAAGCTTCAGCGGCACTGGCCGAACCCGATTGCATCACGATCAAAAAAATCGCAACCCACCCCATATCACCTAGCTTATTGAGTCTCACCGTGTATCCCCCTGTCTCAGAAAGTGTGGTTGTGTACCGTCGAACACCAACACTATTTTCACATTTGCACTGTTTTTAATCGCTTGTCTTAGGTTTGCCCACTAAAAATGCAATAATTTGACAAATTTTCCACTTACAGATATTTGGCGCGTCTTAAAACCTCAAACAGGCACCCCGTGAGCTTACAAGTTTTTGGCTAATGGTTTGAATCATCATCGGGTCAATGGTGATTCCGCCCGACGGTTTGCCGACGATAGAAGCGCACAAATTTACCGCGCACAGGGGTCCTGCAGATGTTTCGCATAGAAGTTCAATGGCCTTGGAGGTATTATTCAAAATATCCTGAACAATCAGCGGACTCGCCATACCCACCCCGTCGACCAGTTGAAATCCAATCATGTTGTGCAGTGCCGTTAATAATTTTGTACCAACGATTTGCGGAGGGACATTTCCATTGGTACGACCGACAATGCGTTGGCAGGCATCAATATAAAAATCCAGAAACGACGAATTCGCGCAAAAACATGAAAAAGCGTTGTGGACGTTTTTATAGGCTTTCAGTTGCCCGTCGACAGATTTCTGAACCCAGATTTCTCGGCCAAAGGCGCTACCACTGGTGATGGTGATAAAAAATCGTGCCGGATCAAATACCAGGACATCCGCATCCAGCCATATGACCCGTTGATAGCCGGCGTTCAAGAGTTCCCGTGCCAGTACCAAACGCCCGAGATCGGTAGATATCTGTCGATAGGGACCGGCTTTCTCCTGGTACCATCCAGGTACCCGATCAAAAATTTCATCGCCATATTTTGTGTAGGTAAAACCGGCCTTTTCACTCCACTCCTCGACGCTTGCCATCGCTGTAGTGATCCAGTCTTCAACCTCGCTGGTACGGTAGGATTGGTAGACAATGGTTTTCATCGGGGGATTTCTTCAGGTCCAGCGTCTATACAACCCTATTGCGATTCGGTGAGCGACGGCAGCCCCGGATGGCTCCCCTTTCGCACTTGCAGAAGCAACAGGTCAGCCGTTGTCAACAAGCGGAATATAGTGGGTTCATCCCGACGATACATGCGGATTACACCGTTTGCCTTATCAGGTGGAGACGACCATCTTAAATCGTCAATCTCGCGCACTTCGAGGATGATATCGGCACCGCCGCCGGCTGCCGTCGCGATCCATTGACGGGTACGATTGAGGCGTTTTGGTTCTGCCAAAAACGCCGTCCAGATTTCCGGTGTTGCCGTCGGCGGTCCGTATTTTGACGTCAAAAAAGCGCTTATACTGTCATAGGACCTGGTCGGAAATAAACCGTGGTACTGGCGGGCGTACCCGCCAACATAATGGACGATGGTTTGCCCACCGCCGCTGAAAAAGACATGGGTACCAAAGGCCTCTTGTATTTCAGCAGGCCATTGAAATTCCTGGATACAAAAATGGCTGTCCCATGCCCGTTTGATGACACAGTTCTCTGCCGGCACGGCGGCGGCTTCAAGGGGAACGTTGACATATCCCCGATCACCAAAAACCAGATCTTTTTCCAACAACAATTGCACGTCGGGTCGCGGCGACGGGGGCTGTGTCTCAACCGGGTCTTGGGAGCCGGGTAGTGCCGGTGGGTCGCCGACGGGGTCAATATTTGCCATTTCCTGTTTGGTTGATGCGGTGCTGGCAGGGGGAGGATCGACTTTATAGGGATCACCAGAATTTGTTAAATCTGCGATTTCATACTCTCGCGTGGCCCGGTCCGCAGCCGCCTTTCTAGGAGCAACAAGTGTCGGTTCACTGGTTGCCCGTTGCGGTACAATCGCTGGCGTTGCCGAGTTCTTCGTAACCACTTCTTTGTTATCGGGAAGAAGCTCCAAAATCAGGTCCGTCAACTTGGCAAAGGGATTAAACCCCCGTTCAGGCCCATTGACTTTGGCTCGTTTCGGGGCCGGCCGTGAGCCTGCAAACTGGCCGCTTCTCGGATTGGCGACAGGGATGCCGGATGCTCCTGTGGATGGGGGTTTTGGAATTCTGTCGAAGACAACATCCGGCGAAGTGTCTGGGTCGCTAATCACCAAAGTGTCGGAACGCGCTGCCGAAGATAACCTGGTATCAATGTCCGCCGTGGCGTTGGATGGTGCCGCCGATGATGTTTCGAAGTCGTTGTCCGTCGAGGTGTCGGAAAGTGCGGCTGAGGACGTCTCGGAATCTATATCCGCCAAGGTGTCGGAAGATGGCGCAGGCGAACGGAGAGATGAAACAACTGAAGAAGTTTCTGACGCAACGTCCAAGGAAGTCTCGGAAGCGACACCTGGCGAAGGAGACGAGGTAACCTCTGGCGAAGTCTCCGAGTAATCATGTGATGAAGGGGCTGACGTAACATCGGCGGAAATTGAGGCAGCAGCGCCGGCAGGGGTATCCACGATCACCGCAGCGCCCGGTCGGCGTTTTGAAATTTCGCCAGATCCCCTATAGTCATTGCTGGCATGAGTTTCCTCCCTGACATTGGGGTCAAATATTTCCAATTCGTCCAACGATGAAGACCCTGTTGCATTTTTTGCCTGTTCGCTTGGTGAAATCAGGTTCCCTAAGCGTTCAAAAAAACCAGGCGTCGTCGGTTTTTTTTGTTGATCCGCTGGTCCCGTAAGAATTTTATCGCCGCTGTCGCTGGTTTCGACGTCTTCGGTTCGCGGCGTAAATGGCGATGGGACTTCGGCCGCATCTGTTGGCGCTGGTCTGACGGGGGCCGGCGGCTCCACGACTTCGAGCGACGCGTTTGGTTCGCTGACAGGCGGATTCACGGGGTCCGGTTCGGGTATTAGGCGCGTTTGTTGTTTTACAACGGGTTCCAGTGGCCGATTCTCCTGGCTTCGGAAACGAGAGAAAAAACCCGTCAAATTATCAAAAAATGAAGCCGCCGATTTATGGTCCTCATCGGTTTTGGATACCCGTGTTTCAATTACCTGTTCCTGGGAAGCAACACCCGGCGAAGGAGACCGGGTAATGTCCGGCGAAGTCTCCGAGTTATCATTTGATGAAGGGGCGGACGTAACATCGGCGGAAATTGAGGCAGCACCGACAGGGGTCTCCGCGGTCACCGCGGCGCTCGGTCGGCGTTTTGAAATTCCGCCAGACCCCCTATTGTCGTTGCTGGCTTGAAGTTCCTCCCGGACATTGGGGTCAAATATTTCCAATTCGTCCAACGACGAAGACCTTGTTGCATTTTTTACCTGTTCGCTTGGCGTAATCAGGTTCTCCAAGCGTTCAAAAAAACCAGGCGTCGTCGGTTTTTTTTGTTGATCCGCTGGTCCCTTTAAAAAATTTTCGCCGCCGTCGCTGATTAGGACATCTTCGGTTCGCGGCGTAATTGGCGATGGGATTTCTGCCGCATCACTTGGTGCTGGTCTGACGGGGGCTGGCGGCTCCAGGACTTCGAGCGACGCGATTGGTTCGCTGACTGGCGGATTTACAGGGTCCGTTTCGGATATTACGCGCGATTGTTGTTTTACAACGGGTTCCAGTGGCCGATTATCCTGACTTTGAAAACCAGTGAAAAAACCCGTCAAATTATCGAAAAACGAATCCGGTGCCTCATTGTCCCCATCGGTTTTTCTTGCCTGGTCTTGAATTATCTGTTCCTGTGAAATGGCCACTTCCGACTGCTGCCGATCCGGTTTCGCGGATGGCATTTGCCGCGACTCAGGGATTGAAACTTCAGGCGGCCTGACAACGGGTTGCGGTTTTTCATCCCGCAATTCGCCAATGGCGTTCGAATTCCGATCAAGCACCGGGTTTTGTATTACCGAAGCCTGCCGATCAGGTATCGCAGATGAAAGTGGTTGTTGCTCGCTGGTGTTAACTTCTGGCAGGAGAATAATAGGCTCAGGTTTTTCATCCCGCAATTCGTTAAATAATTTGGTTCTCGGCTTCGGTTTAATCAGCGGACTTTGACCTGCGATGGTGTTGCCAACCGGTTGTTGGTCGAGCCCAAGCGCCTGCACTCGGGCAATCGGTGCGGATGCTAGATTTTGCGGCTCGACGTCCAGAACCTGCCCACCGGCGGGACGGCCCGCAGCGGGTCGTTGCTGGGCCGCCAAGATATAGTGGGCAATTTCAAAATATCCTTTATCAACGGCGATATCTACCGCAGACAGACCATTTTCATTGTGGGCGGATGGATCGGCCCCTTCGCCAATTGCTGCCTGGACCTCCGGTAAATTGTTTTGCCAAACCGCATCGAACAATTTTCGTGTGGTCTCGTCGATCGTTGCTGCATTCAGGGCATGACTAAGGGACAGGCAAAAGACGCCAGCAATTATGATACGTAAAACGACACGCAGTGGCCGCATAACCAGGTCTCCAGCCAGTAAAGCGCCCAATAAGGTACCAAGCCTTACCGACTTAAGCAAAACCTCTATCACCAAAAACGCACTGAAAACGTCCGGATATCGACGTCGCCGATACCCGTCAATCGGCGATGGGGGAAATGATGAGCTTTGCAATCTGCATAAACGACGTCGGTTTTAACGGTGTATTTGGATCAGAAAAGAAATAATTTCTGTCAATGGCCTAAACTGGCATCAATATTGCTCGATTGTGGGACCTGTCAATAAAACCAAAGGCCCATAAATTATGAAACAATTTGAGATGAGCGAAATCGAACCGAACCCCTCCTATCAGCAGTCTGCCGAAAAATCGGTTGCCGCGACCTCGGGGAGATCCTTCGACACCCGGGTATCAGTAACCCCGGCCCCGGCCATCCACGCCGATCCGGATACAACCGATCCATCGACGCGAATTGCATCCATGACGGCCGACGACATCAATTTTATCCGCACCCATGGTACTCGTGCCTACGCGGAAGAACTTCAGAAAAAAATTGTTGATGAAATACGGCAAAAACTCCTTAGTCACGTGGGTCTAACACAAGAATCCCTGGATCAGGCATCATTGTTGGATCAGCAGATAATCGAAGGTTTGATCGCCGTTGAAATCGACGCACGTCTTAATGCCAATTTGTCGTTGGCCGACAAATCCACAGCGGATGAGAACACCTATTTAAAAGCCATGATGTTATCCCAGGGTAATTACGGCGTATTTGAATCCCAAGTGGCAATAACACTGGATGATTTCCGGAAACTGTCAGCAACACCGTCCGTAAACCAGTAGGTGTTGGCCGTAATAATGCCGACCCTGCAGTTAATAGTCGGCAATATTTGACCAGGGGCGGGGCATTGATAAGTCTCCGCCCCTCTTCCGTTCCTGCACGCACCCCCTTTTTGTGAGCCTTTCGGCAACGTCAAACGAAGTTGGGTCCCTTGTGCCATCTTCAGGCGGGATTAACCGAGGGAGTGGCTGGGCGCGCCCGATGAGGGTTACATATCAAACAAAATGATTTAAGGTCTGGCCATACAAAGTGTACATCACGCGGATTGCTTGATTGAGAAGCTGAACGGGAGGGAGGTGCCTTCGCCGATGCTTGAGATTATTTATGTGCCCTATTTGGTTGTTGCATCCATCGGCGTGGCAATTATGGGCTCTTTTACATCCTTACGATTGACCAGCGGGCTCGCCGCGCTGAGCGCACAGCAACGAAAAGTGCGCATTACCCAAGCCGCCTTTGCTCTGGGTGGCGGTATATGGTCGATGCATTTTGTTGGCATGTTATCAATCAAAATCGGCATCCCGATCTTCTATGATCCTTTGCAAACCCTCGGTTCAGCCCTGATCGCTATTCTTTTGACCGGTTCGGCCCTGATGTCCTTACATTTTGGCATTCGAACTCGGATGCGCATCGCCCTTGCCGGGGTTATTACGGCCATGGGCATCGTCAGTATGCACTATGTGGGCATGTCGGCCATTTCAGGAAATTGTATCGTTTCCTACGGCACTGGCGGTGTCTTGCTGGCAGTGGGTATCGCCATGGTAACCTGTATTCTGGCCATGGAACTGGCCTATCGAAAGCGGTCCTTTTCGGCGACGGTTTGCGGGTCAATTGTCTTAGGTTTGGCAATTTCGGCAATTCATTATTCGGCCATGCTGTTCACAACCTTCAGTGCCGCCAGCTCCCTATTCGTCGTTTCCAACCCGGCAATTTCTTCAGCCAACCTGGCCCTAATCGTTGCCATCGCAACCTTTTTAACCTGTGGCTGGTTTTTGCTGACGGCCGTCCCCGGCGGCGCGACACCTCCTGACGTGCGTGGCACGGATCCTGAGCCGGCAAACCGATTGACTGCACAGGCCGGCACGGGCAATCGAAACCGCAATGCGTCGGCTTATTTATCAAAGGCTTTTGATAAAACATTGTTGATCCATGACCCGACTGCAGAGCTATCGACCCGGATCCCCTACGAACGGGATAAAACCCTCAGGTTTCTGTCGGCGGATACTTTGGCTTTTGCGCGGGCTGACGGGCATTACACCCGTATTGCCAATGGCGACCATGAATTTTTCTGTCCGTGGTCCATTTCCCGGTTGGAAAAGAGTTTAAATTCCGCCGATTTCATTCGCACCCACCGAAGTTATCTGGTCAATAAAAACTTCATCACCGGATTTCGCCGAAACGGTGACAAGGCGCTGTGTCTGGTTGGTAAAGGAATTGAAAAAGAAATCCCCGTCAGTCGCAGCCGGGTATCCGATGTCCAGGCGACATTAGGGCTTTAGTTTTCCGATCCGCATTTCGTGCAACGAGCAGGCATTTCGTGCATGAGGACCCGTTGTCATGAATGGGCGACAGCAAATCATCGCTACCTGTTTTTATAATCTCCACAATTTTTCGCCCTCTCGAGGGCTAAGTTAGGGAGAGATAATATGATACCCGGTTCCTTTGATTACCATCGGCCCGATTCCATCGAAGCGGCCATCGGGCTTTTGGCGTCTTTAGGTGATGAAGCACGCGTTGTCGCCGGTGGGCACAGTCTGATCCCCATGATGAAATTACGCATGGCGACGCCGGAGCATCTTGTCGATTTGCAGGACATCACCAGCCTCAGGGGCATCACCATTAACGGTGCGGAAATTTCCATCGGTGCGATGACGACCCAGGCAGAACTCATCGCTTCGGATCAACTGGCGGCTGTCTGCCCGATCCTCGGTCTGGCCGCCGCACAAATTGCCGACCCACAGGTCCGCAATATGGGGACAATTGGCGGTAATATAGCCAATGGGGACCCGGGTAACGATATGCCGGCACTGATGCAGGCTCTCGACGCCGTCTATATTTTACAAGGTCCGGAAGGCCGTCGCGACGTTGCCGCCAGGGATTTTTACGAGGCGGCTTATTTTACGGCGCTTGAAGAGGGTGAAATCTTAACCGCCGCTCGCTTTTCGGCGCCGCCCAGCGGCCATGGACACGCCTATGAAAAACAGAAACGCAAAATAGGCGATTACGCGACAGCGGCAGCGGCGGTTGTCTTGACTGTCGAAAACAACAGCTGCCAAACAGCCGCCATCGCCCTGACCAATGTCGGTGACACCCCTTTATACGCCGAAGAAGCGTCGCAGATTCTACGGGGATCAAACCTCGACAAAAAAACTATTACCGCCGCCGCCAATGCGGCAAAAGCCATAACCGATCCAGCCGAAGACGGACGCGGTCCAGCAAATTTTCGCACTCATATCGCCGGAATCATGGTGATGCGGGCCATCGAAAAAGCCATCGAACGGGCAAAATAAATTTAATACAGGGAGAATAAAATGTCGAAAATTAAGGTCGAAATGACGATCAATGGGGACAAGATTGAAGGGTCGGTTGAACCGCGCACCCTGCTCATTCATTTTCTGCGCGAAGACTTAAACCTTACCGGCCCCCACATCGGCTGCGATACCAGCCATTGCGGTGCCTGCACCATTGATCTGAACGGAAAATCTATAAAGTCCTGTACGGTGTTTGCGGTGCAGGCAAACGGTGCCGAAATCACTACCATTGAAAGCATTGCCGGAGCCGATGGCACCTTGCATGCCCTGCAGGAAAGTTTTCGGGAGCACCATGGTTTGCAGTGCGGATTTTGTACGCCGGGCATGATCACCCGCGCCCACCGATTGTTACAGGACAACCCCAACCCGACGGACAGCGAAATCCGTTACGGGATTTCGGGAAATCTGTGCCGGTGTACCGGCTACCAAAACATCGTAAAAGCCATCCGCGTAGCAGCTGAGCAACTGAACCCCGCACAGGAGGCGGCAGAATAATGAACGATCAAGCTAATCCATCGTCGGCCGAACGGGCCGCAAAACTTCAGGGCATGGGATCCAGCCGCAAACGGGTTGAGGATGCCCGGTTTACTCAGGGCAAAGGGAACTACGTGGACGATATTAAATTGCCGGGCATGTTATTTGGTGATTTTGCCCGCTCGTCCCATGCCCACGCCCGCATTGTTTCCATTAACAAAGAAGCAGCACTGGCGGTGCCCGGGGTCATTGCGATCCTGACCGCCGAAGACCTCAAACCTCTGAATTTACACTATATGCCGACACTGGCCGGTGATGTGCAGGCGGTCCTGGCAGATGAAAAAGTTCTGTTCCAAAACCAGGAGGTGGCGTTTGTTGTTGCCGAAGACCGATATGCGGCGGCCGACGCTGTCGAACTGGTAGAAATCGAATATGAGGCCCTGCCGGTCGTTGTTGATCCGTTCACGGCGATGGATGCGGACGCCCCGGTACTGCGTGAAGATATCGCAGACAAAATGGAAGGGGCGCACGGCACCCGTAACCATCACAACCATATATTTTATTGGCAAGCCGGCGACAAGGAGGGCACTGACAAAGCAATGGCCGAGGCCGAAGTGGTGGTCGAGGAGCTGATCTCCTACCCGCGGGTCCACCCCAGTCCCCTGGAAACCTGCGGCTGTGTTGCCTCCATGGACAAGGTCAACGGCAAATTGACCATTTGGGGAACCTTCCAGGCACCCCATGCGGTCCGGACTGTTGCCTCTTTGATCACCACCATCCCGGAACATAACATCCGCATCATATCGCCAGATATCGGCGGCGGGTTTGGCAATAAGGTGGGCGTTTATCCTGGTTATATCTGTGCCGCTGTGGCCTCCATCGTCACCGGTGTTCCCGTCAAATGGGTTGAAGATAAAATCGAAAATCTCACTTCAACCGCCTTTGCCCGCGACTATCACATGACCGGCAAAATTGCGGCGACCAACGAAGGCAAAATTACCGGCCTCGCCTGCCATGTGTTGGCCGACCATGGGGCGTTTGATGCCTGCGCCGACCCGACGCAGTTTCCCGCCGGTTTCTTTTCCATATGTACGGGATCCTACGATATCCCGGTCGCCCATTGTGGGGTTGACGGCGTTTATACCAACAAAGCCCCGGGCGGCGTTGCCTATCGCTGTTCGTTTCGGGTCACGGAAGCCGCCTATATGCTCGAGCGAATGATAGATGTCCTAGCCCTGAAGCTCGGCATGGATCCGGCGGAACTTAGACTGAAGAACTTCATTACCAAAGACCAGTTCCCCTATACATCGGCGCTCGGCTGGGAATACGATTCCGGCGATTACCACACGGCCATGGAACAGGCCATGAAAACCGTCGACTATGAGAAATTGCGCAAAGAACAGGCGGCAAACCGTGCCGCCTTTACGGCCGGTGAAACCCGTTCACTCATGGGCATCGGGGTTGCGTTTTTCACGGAAATTGTCGGTGCCGGCCCTGTCAAAAATTGTGACATTCTGGGCTTGGGCATGTTTGACTCTTGTGAAATCCGAATTCATCCCACCGGTTCAGCTATCGCCCGGCTGGGTACGATCTCACAGGGTCAGGGCCATGCCACGACTTTTGCGCAAATTTTAGCGACGGAAATTGGCCTTCCAGCGGAAGACATTACCGTCGAGGAAGGCGATACGGACACGGCACCCTATGGCCTAGGCACCTATGGCTCACGCTCAACCCCTGTGGCCGGTGCGGCGACCGCCATGGCCGGGCGTAAAATACGGGCAAAAGCGCAGATGATTGCCGCCTACCTGTTAGAAGTTCACGATGACGATGTGGAATGGGATGTCGACCGATTTCAGGTAAAAGGCAACCCGGAAAAGTTTAAGACCATGAAGGAACTGGCCTTTGCCGCTTACAATCAGGCGATACCAGGTCTCGAGCCCGGTCTGGAAGCGGTTTCCTATTATGACCCACCCAACATGACCTATCCCTACGGTGCGTATATTTGTGTGGTTGATGTTGATGTCGATACCGGTGTGGTTGATACCCGACGGTTTTACGCCCTCGACGACTGCGGCACTCGCATCAACCCGATGATTATCGAAGGCCAGGTTCACGGCGGGTTGACGGAAGCTCTGGCCATCGCCATGGGTCAGGAAATCGCCTACGACGAGATGGGCAATGTCAAAGGTGGCAGTCTCATGGATTATTACATCCCGACGGCCGTCGAAACCCCGGAATGGGAAACCGACTTTACGGTCACCCCCTCGCCACACCATCCAATCGGTGCCAAGGGGGTTGGTGAAAGCCCCAACGTCGGTGGTGTTCCTGCATTTTCCAATGCGGTCAACAATGCCTTTGCACATTTTGGCCTAACCCATACTCAAATGCCCCACGATCATTGGCGGGTTTGGAAAACCGCCGAAAAACTAGGCCTAACCGGTTAAGGGTTTTGGTGGAGGAGATGCTCCCTCCTCCACCAATTCATTTTTTATG
This sequence comes from Rhodospirillales bacterium, assembly GCA_021775095.1. Taxonomy (GTDB): domain Bacteria; phylum Pseudomonadota; class Alphaproteobacteria; order Rhodospirillales; family Casp-alpha2; genus JABMNT01. The sequence goes on along the minus strand of JAJFII010000041.1, from coordinate 13,233 downwards.
ACAATGTCCACGTCCAACACGCTTAAAACCCGCCTCCGTAACGTCAATTATATTCCTGACGATACCCTGGTGATGGCGCTTCAACTGTCCATTGACCTGCAACGGCCCTTGTTATTGGAAGGTGAAGCCGGTGTTGGTAAAACCGAAATTGCCCGCGCCCTGGCATCGGTATTGGACACCCGGCTTATTCGCCTCCAGTGTTACGAAGGATTGGACGCCAACCAGGCCATCTATGAATGGAATTACCAGCGACAGCTTTTGGCCATCAAAGCCAGAGAACGGGAAACCGTATCTGCCGACGTGATAGAAGACCAGATTTTTTCCGAAACCTACCTGATGAAAAGACCCCTGCTCGAAGCCATCAGTCAACCCGTTTCACCGGTATTGTTGATCGATGAAATTGACCGTTCCGATGAGGAATTTGAGGCGTATTTGCTGGAAATATTATCTGACTATCAAATTTCAATTCCCGAACTGGGAACCATCCAGGCACAATCGATACCCCATGTTGTCTTAACCTCCAACGGAACCCGCGAACTCTCCGACGCCCTGCGCCGACGGTGTTTGTACACCTATGTCGAATTTCCCTCACCCGAACGGGAAATGGAAATTGTCCTGGCCCGATTACCCAACATCGAAGATCAGTTGGTTGGCCAGATCGTCCGTTTTGTCCAGGAATTACGCAAGGAGGACCTGGAGAAAGTTCCGGGCATCGCCGAGACTCTGGATTGGGCGGCGGCCCTCGCCGGTTTAAAACTCACATCCTTGGCGGATGATGTACCGACACTTTGTACGTCATTGATTTGTCTTTTAAAAACTGCCGCAGATCAAAAATCAATCAGCCAGGAAGTCGCCAGCCGTTTGGCTGGTAAAGCCGCATAAGCCCATGACCAGGATCTCAATAGAACTGCAAGCACCCCTCATCAAACGCCTGCTGGGTTTTGTTGATCATTTACGCCTGAACGGATTCCAAATTGGCTCTAAGGAAACCCGCGACGTCGCTAAATTGCTGGCGACTTCACGCCTAAGTTCACTTCCCAACGCCCGCATCCAGTTAAAAATATTGTTATCGGGAAACCACAGCGAGTGGATGCGGTTTGATGATTTGTTTGAAGCCTATTGGTCGGCCCATGGCAGGGAACGTCCGTCCAACCAAACCAAGTCCACCCCGCAAAACGCCTCCGTAAACATCGTCCATGGTTTATGGGAAAGTCATTTTTCTGCGGACCAACCAGAGCAGGATGGTTCCGATGACCGCCACCTGCCACCGCTCGACGGTGACCGCTCCGAAGGGTCCCAAGGCAAATTGTTTGCCTCGCCTCAGCATTATTCCATTAGAACCGATTTCCGTAAATTTGTTGACCCGGCCGAAATTGCCGAAGCCGAACAGCTTGCCTACCGCCTGGCCAAAGCCATGCGTAACCGCTTGTCACGCCGTTACCGCAAATCAACCCGTGGTTCACGATTGGATTTTCGCAAAACCTTGCGGGCCAACCAATGCCATGGCGGCGAACCGCTGACACTCATAAAAAAACGCAAACCCGATCGTCCGGTTCGGATTGTTGTTTTTCTCGATGTATCCGGTTCCATGAATACCTACAGTCGATTTTTTCTACAGTTTGTGAAAGGCCTGGTCTGTGCGTGGATCCAAACCGATGTTTATCTGTTTCACACCAAATTGATCCGCGTCACCGATACCCTTCGCGACAGCAACGCAGTCAAGGCGATGACCCAATTGTCGCTGATCACGGATGGTTTTGGCGGCGGCACAAAACTCGGGCAATGTCTCGATCAGTTTAACCGCCTGTACGCCAAACACGCACTGACGTCGCGGTCGGTAATTCTGATTTTCAGTGATGGGTATGATACGGGTACGGCAGATCACCTGGCCAATCAACTGGCCCGACTGCAACGGCGCGCAGCGCGGCTTGTCTGGTTAAATCCAATGTTGGGTTGGCGTGATTATCAGCCGATAACCGCCGCTATGGCTGCCGCCATGCCCCACATTGACCATTTTGCCTGTGCCAATTCGATCGCGACACTGGCGGCGATCGAACCCGAGCTGGCGCGTCTTTAGGGAGAATGAACAAATGACGGAATTTTCAAAGACCCTCGATTTGATCGATCAGTTAAGAAAACAGGGTGATGCCTTTTGCGTGGCCACCATTGTCAGAACGGCCGATTTAACTTCAGCCAAAGCCGGCGCAAAAGCCGTCATTACCGGCGACGGAGAGATCCACGGATTTGTCGGCGGTGGGTGTGTCACCGCTGCCGTCCGCAAAGCCGCTTTGGATGCCCTTAAAGTCGGACAGCCCAATATGGTTCGGGTGCGGCCAAAGGAACAGGTCGACAGTGAAGTCGACAGTGATGGCACCCCCTTGTTTAAGTCCGGCTGCCCAAGTGGCGGCACGGTTGAGCTTTTTCTTGAACCCATGCGAACGGCCCGTAAATTGGTGGTCTGTGGGTCGTCTCCCGTCGCCCAGGCCCTGGTAACGATCGCCAAAGCCGTTGGCTTCCAGGTCATGCTTGCGGCGCCGCGGCACGACCATAGCGAGATTTCCGGAGCAGATCATTATCTTGACGGTTTTGACCTGAACACATGCGACCTGCAAGCGACCGATGCAATCGTCATTTCGACCCAGGGCAAAGGAGACAAAGAAGCCATGCGGGCGGCGCTTGCATCATCGGCTGATTATGTATCGATGGTTGGCAGTCACCGAAAAATTTCCCTGTTGAAGGAAGCACTGGGCATCGACGGCACCGTTGACGGCGCTCGCCTAAAAGGTCTGCATGGCCCGGCGGGGATCGATATTCACGCCGTCGGGCCCGAAGAAATTGCCCTTTCCATCGCCGCCGAAATTGTTGCATTCTTGCGCCGTCCCGATGCAAAGTCCGAAACGGCCCCGGCGCGACGAACCCATACACATTAACTCGGAAAATAAAACACAGACCGGAGACTCCCCTTGGAATTAAAAGCCGAACAAAAAATTGAAGCGACCCGCGAACAGGTTTATGCGGCCCTCAATGACCCGGAAATCCTGCGCCAATGTATACCTGGCTGCGAAACCCTGGAAAAAACATCGGAGACGGAAATGACAGCCTCTGTCGTCCTCAAGGTCGGCCCGGTAAAAGCCAAATTCAAAGGGCAGGTTGAGTTATCGAACCTGACACCGCCGGAAAGTTATTCGATCACCGGCGAAGGAACCGGAGGTGCCGCAGGATTTGCCAAGGGTGGTGCCGATATCAAATTATTGGCGGACGGAACTGCGACCCGTCTTTTATATGAAGTTCACGCCGATGTCGGCGGCCGGATCGCCCAATTGGGGGGACGGCTGATTGATTCAACGGCAAAAAAATTGTCGGCCCAGTTTTTTGCCAAGTTCTGTGACCTGATTGAAGCCGGAACCCAGGCACCGTCAATTGAAGCGGCTTCCGATCCGACGCCGAACGCCCAACCAGCCGCAGCGAACAGAATATGGATCGGCTTGGCGATTGGTGTCGCCGTTGTAATTATCGCGGTAGCCCTGTCGCGATAACCCTGCGCCCCTATCAAAAAAGCATCGATGAGCCGCTGCCCCGGGACAAACACCCCTATTAATTTAATCAGTGCGACGGCAGGCGGAATTTCTTCGCCGTGAAAGGTTCAAACACAAAGACCATCTGGTTACCGGATAAACGAGAAGAAACATCAAGCATTCCCCTCATTTGCTTGGACCGAACGCCCGAGCCGGATGACTTGGTTTTATTCTGCGTCAAAGGCATTAAGCACGATTTTGCCTTTTGCCGTACCCGCTTCGACCATCCAGTGCGCTGTCCGCATGTTTTCGGCATTAATTGGCGACAGAATTTCAGATAGGGTTGTACGAATGCGACCGGCATCAATTTCTTCCGCCACCCAGCTCAACAGCCTGTGCTGCTCGATCATATCTGGTGTCTGGTGCATGGCCCGGGCAAACATGAACTCCCAATGAAAACTGGCGGCTTTCATTTTCATACCCTCCATCGGCATGGGCAGATCCGTATCATCTATCGAGACAATCCCGCCTTGCGGCCGGATCAGTTCAACCGCCGTATCCCAGTGGCGCATGTCATTAAAAATCGCGACATGATCGACCTGTTGCAGTCCGAGCGCGCGAACCTGCTTCACCAAATCCTGCCGATGATTAACCACGTGATCGGCACCTAGGTCCTTCACCCATTCAACCGTTTCCGGACGCGACGCCGTGCCGATAACGACCAATCCAGCCAACTTCGCCAGTTGGATTGCAATCGAGCCCACTCCACCGCCGGCACCGATAATCAGAATCGATTGGCCCGCATTGGCGCCGTCGCGGTCAATACCCAGCCGGTCAAAGAACGACTCATAAGCGGTAATCGTTGTCAGCGGCAAAGCCGCAGCTTCAGCGAAGCTGAGGCTTTTGGGCTTATGACCAACGATGCGTTCATCAACAAGCTGAAACTCCGCATAGCAACCAGATCGTGTGATATCGCCTGCGTAGTAAACCTCATCTCCCGCCGCGAACAGGCTAACGTCAGGCCCGACGGCTTCAACGATCCCACTCGCATCCCAGCCAAGAACCCGCGGCGGATTTTCGACCTTGCCCTCATTGCCGCGTCCGGTGCGGACTTTTGTATCGACCGGATTTACGGCAACGGCTTTGACTGAAACCAGGAGGTCATGACCTTTCGGCTGCGGTTTCGGCAAATTGGCATCAAAAAAAGACTGCGGATCATCGATCGGCAGGTATTTGGATAGGGCGACGGCTTTCATAAAATCTCTCCAATCGCCGACGGTTCAGCCGACTGTGTCATTTCGTTTCGTGTAAATGCCTTAACGGCGCTGTCTGTGGCCACCTTGTTAGCGGCGGGATGCGGCGCATTCCCATGCGTCTGCCAGAGGTCTCGCATTTCCGAGATCTCAGGGAATGAAAAAGGCGCCGAGCCGTCGTTGTCCTGCTGCAGGTCATATTGAATACACCCGGCTTTCGCGCGGCAAATATCGATGTATTGCAGAAGCTCGATTTTCAGCAAGTCGATTTTGTCTGCGTTGGCGTAGCTGTTCGCACCATTGCGTATATTTGTCATGCGTCAATTCCTTGTATTGCCGACGCTGGTTAGATATAGCTTAAGAGACAGTTTCGCAAGTACGCACGCTTGTGTGCTATAGGTACAAAAAATATCCTGTGGAGGGTTTAATGAGATTTGATCACTATGATTGCTCCCGCGGATGCCCGGTGGAAGCCACGCTCGAAAAGATAGGAGGCAAGTGGAAAGGCATTGCCCTGTATCATTTGCTTGAGGGGACCAAGCGATACAACGAGTTAAAAAGAGCCGTCGGCAACGTCACGCAACGGATGCTGACCAAACAGCTTAGAGAGTTGGAAAAAGATGGCCTGATCGTGCGCACGGTTTATCCCGTGGTCCCGCCCCACGTTGAATACAGCCTCAGTGAAAAAGGCAGGACACTGGCACCCATTTTGCTGGCGCTGCGCGATTGGGGCGAAAATTACGTATAATCCCGTTGATTGTCGATCCGGGTCAAATCCGGCAATTTGCGCGGCCCGTTAATTTAGCAAGTTCTGTGAACGGGTTGATGCCGATTTCGATTATATGTCTGAATTCTTGATTGACGCAATTATACCCATCGTGTTGGAGGGGCACCTATTCCTGGCGGCAAAATGGAAAACTTTTATGGCCACCGTGTTGGGGTTGTAAAAGTTGCAGGTAGGGTTTTTTTGGGGGGGGGGGTTAGCAGGCACGCGCACATCAAAAATTCAATGTATCGCCAACCATGACAAATTTCCCCACACGCTGCTTGACAAAAGGTGCACGGCGATCGTCAGCGATCCGGTGACCTGAATGAAGTCGTAAAAATGCGGAGCCTCGGTGCCAAATACAAGTTCGACGCCCTCGATCCGTCCTTACAGAAGAATATTCCGACGACGATCATTTTATAAAAACGTCCAGACAAAATTCAGATCATTGCGTGCCGCCATGAGCGGGTTCGAAAACGGAATGCATAAAAAGAACTTCCGATCACCCAGAGAAATATGCATCCAGAACGTGTACTTTCCGGAAATGATTTGTTGTAAGTCATACAGCTATATTGGGTCTGGCATTAATGAATTCCCGATCTTTTCATTTTGACGACGCTTGACTAAAGTTGCTCTGTATCATCAAATTATGGGATAAGCGTGTAATATGGGCGAAGAGAACGGAGCCCCCGGACAAACGACACGAACCATCCAGCAAGCTATTGACCTCGGGTTCGAGTATCACAACGCGGGCCGTTTGCCTGAGGCCGAAGGCATCTATCAACAGATATTACAGATTGAACCAAATCAGCCTGACATTTTGCATTATCTTGGGGTTATTGCTTATCAGGTGGGGAAAAATGACATTGCTGTGGATTTGATCGGTAAAGCCATCGCTCTTGTACCCGACTATGCCGAAGCACATAACAATCTGGGCCTAGCGCTACGGGCACAGGGAAATCTCGACGATGCCGTAACAAGCTATCACAAAGCCATGGACATCAAACCTGATTTCGCTGAAGCATCAAACAATCTGGGAAATACCCTTAAGGACCAGGGGGAAATGGCAGAGGCCGTTGCAAATTATCACAGAGCCATAACCATCAAACCCGACTACGCCGAGGCACATTACAATCTAGGGAGTTCGCTTAAGGAACAGGGGAAGCTGAATGAGGCCATTGCTAGCTACCAAAAAGCCCTGACCATTAAACCCGACTACGCCGACGCACATAATAATCTCGGTGTTCTGTTCCAAGATCAGGGCAAGTTTGATGAAGCTATAGTAATCCATCACAAAATCCTGACCATTAAACCAGATTTCGCTGAAGCCCATTACAATCTGGGAAATGCCCTTAAGGAGCTAGTGAAGCTGGAAGATGCCGTTGCAAGTTACCACAAAGCTATAGCAATCAAACCCGATTTTGCTGAGGCCCATAACAATCTGGGGATTGCGTTCAAGGAACAGGGAAAGCTGGATGAGGCCGTTGCCAGCTATCAGATCGCCTTAACCATCCAACCCGACTACGCCGAGGCCCATAATAACCTTGGGACGACGCTAAAGGAACAGGGAAAGCTGGATGAGGCCGTTGCAAGTTATCACAGGGCCCTGGCCATTGAGCCAAATAAAGACGGATGGTATATCCGGATGGCTTTGGCGCTACCGGTTATCCTTTCGTCAACGGAAGAGATGCAATCAAGACGATCACAACTGATTGAGTCAATTCAAGAATTGCGAAACCGTCCCCTTTCGGTTGATGACCCCATGGTTGATGTAGGGGTGACCAACTTTTATTTGGCCTATCACTCTCAAAACAACAAATGCATACTTGAATGTATTGCCAGATTACACCTCTCTGCCTGCCCAACTCTGGCCTATCAGGCAAACCATTGCCATCCCACACATCGTCGCAGACCCGGGCGTTTACGAATTGGTTTTTTGTCGTCGTTCCTTTGGGGCCACACCGTTGGAAAACTCTTTAAAGGTGTTATAGAACATTTCTCAAACGACCAATTCGAAATCATTGCCATTCAACCAATACACAAGAAAGATGAAATTTCTGAAGCCATTTTCCAAGCCGTAGATAAGGTTGTTCCCTTACATAAAAAACTTGAACTGGACCGGGAGAGAATCGCTGCTGAAGAACTGGATATATTATTCTATCTGGATATTGGAATGGATCCCTATACATATTTCCTCTCGTTTTCCCGGTTAGCAGCCGTTCAGGCTGTTACCATTGGTCATGCAGAATCTTCCGGTGTCCCAAACATTGACTATTTTATTTCATCGGCCCTAACTGAACCCGTTGATGCCGATGAGCACTACAGCGAACAGCTTATTAAGCTGAGTCTATTGCCAACCTATTACTATCGCCCGAAAGCGTCCACACAGGTATTTACCCGGTCAGAATACGGATTGCCCGAAGATAAAAGGCTTTACCTATATCCGCAATCTCTGTTCAAACTCCATCCGGGGCTCGACGCAACACTCGCAGAGATTTTGAGGCGTGATCCCGACGGGCTCCTCGTCCTGATCAGCGATTATTTTGGCGGGTACTGGGGCCAACTTGTGCGAGAACGCTTAAATCGGTCCTTTCCCGATGTGATTGACCGCATCGAATTCGTACCGTACCTGTCGGTTAACAAGTTTTTTGGATTGGCACATCTCGCCGATGCAATATTGGATAACCCATTTCTTTCGGGGACGAATTCCGGCCTCGAGATCTTGGGTATTGGGGCTCCAATTGTTGCCTGGCCCGGAGCATATTGCAGCGGTAACTGCGTAACAGCCTGTTATCGGCAAATGGGATTGAACGATTTAATCGCTACGGATGAGCAATCATTCATAAATTTGTCTTTGCGACTTGCGCAGGATAGGGACTTTAAACGTCAAATGCAGGCCGAAATAATGGCAAATTCCCACAAGTTATATGAGAGAATAGAAGTTGTTAGGGAGATGGAAGCTTTTTTTATGCAGGCATATGAAGCATCTCAAGGGGGTACGATCGTGACTAACGCCAGTTTCAATCGATGGAATTCGTCCGGTTAGCGCGTATCGCATTTTACCAAATTTTGGATTCCTCCCTTTGGAGATTTGTGATTCATTCCTTATTAGGCAGATATAGGAGGGCGTCCATGGGTAAGCCACTTACAGTTGGGTAGCGTGAGCGGGTTCTTGCGTTTGTAGGCGGGAACAATGGTCACCAGGAAGCGACGCGGCATTTTCGCATTTCGCCAAATTTCGTCAACGACATGGTGAAGCTTCGCCGAGAGTCGGGCAGGTGTGCTCAGAAGCTCCAAAGTCTTCAGTAGCGGCACGGTAAATTAAAAGGGTGATTGGCTTTCATTGATGAACCACCGCTCAATACCAAACAAATGGTATCGATTAAAAAGTCCATGGACACCGCCTGGATGAACGATGGAAGACCCGGTAGGGATAATCAAAACCCCAGTTCGAAGATCTGGAGGTGTGGCAGTAATACTAACGAGTAATGATAATGACTCATAGAGATGGCTGGGCCACTCTGTGGCCCGAGAGGGACATCGACTGCGTGATTCTTCCTGCCCAGCAGGGTGCTTGGACGATCTCTATGGGTTATTATCACTACTCGTCGGTATAAGTCAGCCGCCAACGCCTAAGCTTTGGTGGAAACAGTCAAACTCAACAGCGTCGGTCCACACGCCTGGCTGACCGACACCTTCGCCGGTATTGCTGACCATAAAATGAACCGCAACGAAGAGGTGCCGCCCTGGCATTCCGTTCGGGCCTGAGCACAACGAAATATTGACAGACCGTCGAGTGGTGATTCACCGGACACTCAACAAACACCCTGCCCTATGATCTGTGATCCGACGGATATTTTGCACGGCTGGACATGACGCGCGAAACGCTAAATGATATCATTTATGTCAATTCAGCCGAAACCGCCGTTCGATCTCATCGCCACCCTTGAGACGGAAATTGAAACCATTCAAATTCTTGATGTGGGTGCTATGCTTGAAGGCGAAGCCTGCTACGCCAGCCTGTTGGATAAAGGGTTAGCCGAAGTGATCGGGTTTGAACCCAATCCTATGGAACTGGCTCGCCTGAACCAGGAGGGAGCAGCTAATTGCACATGGCTGCCTTATTTCCTTGGTGACGGTGAGGAGGCGTCGTTTCAATTAACTCACTATCCTGGGTGTTCATCGCTTTACACACCTGATCCAGGAGTGATCGATTTGTTTGAATCCATCGGCGCTGGGCCGGGATATAATTTCAACGTAGTTAAAACGGAGACAGTTCAAACCAAACGGCTAGACGATGTCGGTGAATGTCCACGGATCGACTTCATGAAAATTGATGTGCAGGGAGGCGAACTAGACATCTTCCGTCACGGCGTGAATACGATGAGTAACGCAACAGTTATCCAGTCGGAGGTGGAGTTCGTGCCTGTCTATAAGGACCAACCCTTGTTCGGTGACATCCAACTCTTTCTCCGTGACCAAGGGTTTCATTTGCATAAGTTTATTGATGTAGCTGGCCGTTGTTTCAGACCATTTCAAATTAAAAATAACCCCTATGGCGCAATGAGTCAGGTTTTGTGGGCCGACGCCGTATTTGTCCGTGACTTCACCCAATTGGACAGATTTTCCGACGCGCAACTTCTCAAGACTGCGGTAATTTTGCACGAAAGCTATATTTCTTATGACTTCGTACTATTCATTCTGAATGAATTAGACAGCCGTAATGGTAGCGATTTTGCTGGCCGATACACCAGTGCATTACAAAAGGCACCCTTTAATCAACGTATGTTCATGAACCTGAAGGAACATATCGATTAGGGGGCTGACATAGATAATCTCGACGTAATTAAATTTTCGCCCCTTGCATCATTACTTTCAACAAATTGGCGGCATGCCGATCACCCTAAGTCTTTGAACAGCTTAAAAAGCGCATTTTGGCTTTCGAAGCCAATACCCGGCATTTGCGGTGCCGGTAAATAGCCGTCCTCAACCCGAGCGTCGTCGGCGTAACCGGAGAACACACCAAACACATTGGGATAGGACTCACACATGCCCATGGCAAACCCCAGCGCACAAGCCAGCGACATTTGATTGCCGCCATGGGGTATTATCGATGAGGCCAGCCAACCCCGTGTTTTTGCCATGGCGATGGACGCCGCACAGGTGCCAATGCCATAACTTTGTGGCACGTCGATATTGATCACGTCGGTCCCTGGACGGAATCCACCGTAGCGTAGTAAATTTTGCAAATCTTGCGTAGAAAACAGGTTTTCCCCCGTCGCCACTGGATTGCCATAGGCCTCAACAAAGGCCGATGTGGCATCGAAATCGATGGGGTGTACGGGTTCTTCAAACCAACGGAGATCAAAGGGTTTTAAGCGCTCAGCATAGGCGAGGGCGCGGGCACCGCTTAACCCGCAATTGGCATCAACCGCCAATTGATGGCCGCCGTCGAGGATCGAAAGAATGGTCTCGATGCGGCGCACATCCTCGTCAATCGGCAAGCCGCCGACCTTGGCTTTGACCAGTGTGTAGCCCTGATCCAGATAACCCTGCATTTCCGCCTTCAGACTTGCCGGTGTTTCGTCGGGCGAATACCAGCCGCCCCCCACATAACAAAACATTCGATCCGGCGTCGAACCATCGCCATATCTTTCGGCAATCAGTGAATGGAGCGGTTTGTCTTCAATTTTTGCCATGGCGTCCCAAAGGGCAACTTCCATGGTGCCGATGGCGACTGACCGTTCCATGTCACCGCCCGGCTTTTCGCCAAACATCATGGTTTTTAAAAACCGGTCCGGATCGAAGTTTTTCCCGTCGTTGTCTAACAGGGTTTCCGGATCCTGGCGCAATAGGCGGGGGATCAGTCGGTCCCGCATCTGCCCGCCACAGGCATAACGCCCCGTCGAATTAAACGCATATCCGGTAACCGGCGCGCCAGCGCGGACGACATCTGTTTTTACGGCAACAATTGACGTCGTCATATCATCGAATGAAAAAGCCGCATTGCGGATGTTCACATCGAGTTTTATGGATCTTTCCCGAATATCGGTGATGCGCATAGGATGGGTCCCCTGGTTATTGGCTTTGCCAGTCAGGCCGCGACATGGCTCGCCTTATAAAAAGCGACCCCCTGTCAAAAGGCAATGGAAGTGCCTGAGAAAACCAAAAAAGACGGCGCACTCAGAGACATTTTGGCAACACGTTCTAAGCCGATAACCGTGCTTCTGGACATGACTTAATCCAACTGCACATCACCAGGATGGCGTGTTTAATCTGGTTGCGGCCGCGCTTTAATTTCCTTTATCGTCATCCGGTCAATTCGATATTTCTGGAGTGTGTTCGGCCGCCATCATCATTCTAAATTGCCGAACAACTTCTTGGTCTAGACCGATACTTTCGAATATTGCCGCCGTGAAACTGACGGGTGCCGTTCCGGGTGCGGTGATCACACGATTGTCAGATATTGCCGAAACGCTTTCACGAAAACACCCAAAACCCGAATAGCCTTTTGCATTCTGGCCGAGAAAATTCGCATCATTCGAGGTATGCGGCGTCTCGTTGAGCAATCCCGCCCGAGCAAGTGCTAGAGTTCCGCCGCAAATTCCTGCGACAACACCGCCACCAGTGTGCTGGGCAGTAAGTAACGCCCCGATATCAGGCGCATTCTCAGATTCCCAGATATTGCCGCCAACGACAACCACCACCTCTGGTGACCATTTGGAAATCTCGCCCAGTCTCTGTGAGACAACGCAAACAAGACCGCCCTGCGAGCGAACGTCCCCTGCTTCAGGAGCAAAGAACTGAACTTCAAGGCCATAAAAAGGACCACCCGTACCTGCGACCAAGGCATACTCCCAATCTGCAAAACCCTGCGTGAGGATAATTGCTACCTTTGGCATTATCAGTTTCTCCCAGCAATATCGGAGCGTTCAATCATGACAGCAGCATTTTATGGGTTTACATCAGAAAAGTAGAAGAAAATTGCGGTCTCATGCCACAATTAGAACACTGCCGCTGTTAGAAGGTTTTTATCCATAGAGGTTACTCACTTTCGGCAGGCGGTTCAAATTGGTTTTTTGCCATTGAGGATGTGAAAGATTGGATCATTATCGGAAAGCTGCGCATCTGTGTAATCTGGGCCGAGAGGCTGTTGGCCTTCACCTGTTTCAAGTTTTAGTGGATTTTCAGCCAATGTCTGATGTCCCGCCCCGGCTTCAACCCCTGGAAAATCTCCCGCCGGGTCGTCCAAGCGAGGGCACCATTTCACATGCATACTTCACTTACTTTTCAGGAGTGCGAAATTGGGGAGAGGGTCATTTGCAGCAAACATATTCGGTACAATAAGCACATAATTTCAGAATTTTTAATCTTTTGTATTCACTAATGTATACGAAACATAGTTTAAAGGGTCTCCCAACTTGTTGTCTTTTCACTCGGCCCAACTCATTCAAGGAGCTATAACCGAAACTGGTGTTTGAGTATTTGAAAGAAAGCGGCGTATCAGGTTGAATTGTTGTTGCAAGACATCAAAGCAACCATAGGAGATACGCCACCCTGACGAAGAATAACGTTGTTGAACTTACAGGTCGAGACACGATTTTGGATCCGCTGACGGATTTGCTGAGAACGGGTGCACAAAAATTGATCAGTCATGCTGTGGAAGCGGAGTTGCAGGAATTGCTGGACCACTATTCGG
>JAJFII010000005.1 GCA_021775095.1 Rhodospirillales bacterium | reverse complement strand
CAGCCAGAATATCCAACTCATCGCCTTCCTCCGTGCCGGGTGTGGCTCCCATCAGGCCATCCATCCGCTTAAGAGCAGATTTATGGTCGGTTTTTGTTCGGATCGGTTTGAGGGTCATCTCAGATTTCCTTAACATTGATTTTATCATAGGTTTTATGGGTCCCAACAAATCGGATGGTGATGATCCGAAAGGCGTAATTGATATAAACAACCAGCCGATATTTGTGCCCGTCGCTATTGAAAATAACTCGATCCCCGACGAATGCGGCGGAGCGGTAATGGGCCTTGATATCCGCTGGACAAGACCAGTCCGCATTTTTGGCTTCATCAAACCACGCTCTTAACGGCAGTTCTGAATCCCGGTGATTGGCGGAACTCCAAAATTTAATTAACGTTGATCGTGATATAATTCTCATCGGGCACTCTATCATGTTCCCCTTTTTGGGAAAAATAAGAATACAGGGTATTGCTGCGGCCAGGGTTGTCCCGACCACGCCCTTGCTTTAAATAACAGCCATCGTCCCCGAGCAAGGTTTAGTCCCCATGTCCCTGTCCATTCAAGTTGATTTACAGGCCGGTCAACCGGGCCATTCGGGCCCGGCGGTGCTTAGGCCGGACGGCCTGTTCCCCCTGGCCCGCCAGCTTGGTTATTTATTATCCCTGGTGGTTATCCGCCTGCCGGTCAGTGCCAATCAGGTGACTTTTGTGTCCATGGGTGTCGGGCTCACCGGTTGTTGGTTTTTCACCCGTGGCGAGGTCATGTGGAATATCTATGGGGCACTTTTGTTGGTCTTGAGTTATGCCCTGGACTATTGCGACGGGGTGGTTGCCCGGCTCAAGGACCAGTGTTCGCCTGCCGGGGCAGCCTTTGATGACTTCGTCGATTGGCTGGTCGATACGGCGATTTTTGCCGGTCTGGGGTATGGTGCCTGGATCGCCGACGGCAATATCTGGTGGCTCTGGTTGGGGCTGATTGCGGCGGCCGGATCGACGGTTGACTATGGCGTCGACCTGGTCCGGGTGAACCCGTTTATCATGGCCCGCAAAAAGGCCGAGCAGGAAGCGGCGGCAACGGTGGCAGACCCCGGCGAAGATCAAACGCCTGAGCAGGAGACGCCAGGCGGAACAGGCGAAAAAACCGTCGGGCAAAAACTGTTTTATGTTTTCCATACCCTGAGCCGGGCGGAGTTTTGTTTTATTATCCTGATCCTCGCGGCTTTCGATGTGGTCTGGGTGTTATTGCCCGTGGGTGCGATCGGTGCCCAGGCGTTCTGGCTCGGTGATCTGTTCCGCAAACGCGACTAGATTTATCCATACGCCTCTGCCGCCCCACCGCCGGCAACCCTCCCCCCAAATAAATGGGCCGCATTTTCTACTTAATCCCTCCCCCCCCCTGTGGCGGCGGGCTCGGGTGGGGGGTAAAGGTTCGCCACCGGCACAGCCACAGATCGAACATCGTTGTCACCCCCCTCCTAACCTCCCCCCATCAAGGGGGGAGGAATGAATTTGGTATCCTGTGGTGCCGGGCGCTGTGTCTTTAGAATAGAAAAACCCCCTTGCCGGTGGTTTGTTGATCAAACAACTGGTATGCCGCCTGGGCTTCGGCTTGGGCATAGGTGTGGGTGAACAGATCGTCGACGGGCACTTCATGCTGGGCGCAAAATGCCGCACACGCGCCCTGACCGATGGTATTAAAGGTCCACGAGCCGATAATCGTTAACTGACGGCGCAACATGTCGGGGCTGACATCGATGGTCACGTCATTGCCTTCGCCAACAAAACACACCGTGCCCCAAGTTTTGGCGGAGCGGATGGCGTTGATGCGGGCATCGGATTTGCCGCTGCATTCCATGAGATAATCGACCCCCTGGCCTTGCGTCAGTTGATGCAACATGTCGATCGGGTCGTCAGTGCCGGCATTGACCGTTTCGTCGGCACCAAATTGTTTTGCCAGGGCCAGTCGTTCGTCAGAGATATCAACGGCAATGATCCGGGTCCCCATGGCTTTGCCGAGCAGGGTGGCACTGAGACCAACAGGCCCCTGGCCAAATACCGCCATGGTTGTGCCGCCCGGCATATTCATGCGCTTAATGGCGCCAAAGGCGGTGCCCGTGCCGCAGGATATGGCGGCACCGGCGGCGAAGGACAGGGGCTCGGGCAGGGCGACCAGGGTGTGGGCCGGGACCTTCATGTAAGGCGCGTGGGCGCCGTCGCCGGTGATGCCATAGACCGTGATGCCACCCTTGCAGAGTTGCGCCCAACCCTGTTTGCAATGGCTGCAGGTGCCGCAACCGTCATAGTGGTGGACCATGACCCGGGCCCCTATGGGCGCGGCTTTTTCCAGCACCTCCGGGCCCCGGGCGACGACCACGCCGCAGGGTTCGTGGCCGGCGATCACCGCCGTGCCGTCACCGCCCAGGCCGAGCGCTGCCGCCATCGCCGGACCGCCACCTTGTGAGCGGTAAACCCCCAAATCACTGCCGCACATGCCCGATGCCTTGATTTCCAATACCACTTCGCCGGGCCCCGGCGTCGGGTCGGGGAACTCCAATAGTTCGACCTTGCGGTTTCCCGTAAAAACAACTCCCTGCATTTTTGTCTCTCCTGTTTTGCTTGGCGGTTTATAAATAATTTGGACGACCGATCCTGCCAATATTTCATTTATTTTTTCATATGTATAACAGAATGATGTATGGCAAATTGCAGTTGAATCTAGGGTCAGGACCCATTAATTTCATCCATTCTGCGGAGGTGATTTATCTTATCGGTTAGGCGGAAAGACGCAGGAAACCTCACGGTTTTCAAGTTTTTTCAACGAAGCCAGAGAGATAAAGCACCCC
Source organism: Rhodospirillales bacterium (assembly GCA_021775095.1). Classification (GTDB taxonomy): domain Bacteria; phylum Pseudomonadota; class Alphaproteobacteria; order Rhodospirillales; family Casp-alpha2; genus JABMNT01. The sequence goes on along the minus strand of JAJFII010000005.1, from coordinate 86,552 downwards.
GCCCCTCGGGGTTTGCCAGGAAGCTCACGCCTTGTGCGAAAACAAGGCTCGAATAGGCCCGGCATGTCCTTGCGCTTGTTTTCTTGTATTCGTAAGCTTACTGACAAACAGAATTGCATGAAACTAATGAGTCCTGACCCTTATGTATCGTGAATCTGCTAAATATACCCCAGCCCCTCTCTTGGTAAAGAGTTGGGCTCTGGCCTCGGTTAATTTGTGAGGCAAAGGAATAGTTCGATGGACCCCCATATCAAAAAACAGCTGGGACAAACCGAGGTCTGGCTGCCGCGTTTGGGTTTTGGCGGTGGAACCCTGGGAGACCCGACGGAAATAACACCGGAAGATCAGGCCATGGCAACCCTGTCTGCCGCCTACGACCGGGGCATCGATTATTTTGATACGGCGCCGTGGTACGGCAATACCAAAAGTGAACACCGGCTTGGCGGATATTTGCGGAGCAAACCCAGGGACCGGTTTGTGCTCTCGACCAAGGTCGGGCGGATCTATTCCCGACCGCGCGATATCGACGAATTTATAAGCCGCTCGCCCTTTGCCAAACGTTGGCTCGGTGGCCTGCCCTTTGATCTGCGTTTTGATTATACCTATGACGGCATCATGCGGGCCTATGAGGACAGCCTCAACCGGTTGGGTGTGCCCAATGTCGATTGTCTGACCATCCACGATCTCGACATTCGCCACCGTTTGGATGCCGCCGGGGTTGCCGACGGGTTCCGGCAATTGGATGAGGGCCGGGGTTTTGCAGCGCTCCGGGAACTGAAAGACCAGGGCCAGATCAAAGCCATCGGTGCCGGTATCAATTTTGCCGGTGACTTGTCGCGCTTTGTTGATTATTTTGACATGGACTATTTTCTGTACGCCGGGCCCTATACGTTGCTCGATCAACCGGGGCTGGATGGCGATCTGGCGCTATGCCAGGAAAAAAACATCGGCATCATTCTGGGTGGCGTTTTTGCCTCGGGCATTCTGGCGACGGGCGCCATTGACGGGGCCCTTTATAAATATCTGGACGCCGAACCCGAGGTCCTGGAGCGGGTGCGAAAGATTACTGAAATCTGTGCGGCGCACGGGGTTGCCCTCAGTGCGGCGGCGCTGCAGTTCCCCATGCACCATCCGGTCGTCGTCAGTGTGATCCCCGGTGCCAACCACCCGGATCAGGTGATCTCTAATTATGATCAGGTGCGGGTGGAAATTCCGCGCACCCTGTGGCAGGACCTTAAAAGTCAGGGTTGTCTGCGCGCCGACGCACCGGTGCCCGGGTAAAGGATAACGGGGCCGCGCCGTTGACTGGACAGTTATTCCGGTCTGACGGCAATCACCGCTTCTATTTCGACGCTGATTCCACCGGGCAGGGAACTGACGCCAATGGCCGAACGGGCGTGTTCACCGCGGTCTTCAAAAATCTCGTGGAACAGGGTGGAGCAGCCGTTGATGACCTGGGGATGGTCTTCAAAATTCGGTGACGCGTTGACCAGTCCGAGGACCTTGACCACCCGTTCCACCCGATCCAGGGAACCCAGCAGGTTTTCCATGGCGGCCACCAAAACCAGACCGACCTGGCGGGCATGGACCTGGGCCTCGGCGACGGTGACCTCGGCCCCGACTTTGCCGCGGGCCAGCGCCCCGTCCGGGCCCAGCGGCCCCTGGCCTGACAAAAACAACAAATCGCCCTGCTGCACCCCCTGGACAAACCGCCCGAGTGGTTTTGGCACCTCCGGCAGGACAATGTTCAAGTCACGCAGGCGGTTTTTGATGTTACTCATCTGTATTTCCCTGTGATTGCCCCGGGGCTGCCGGGGAGCTGCCTGTGGACTGGTGGTTTTGCATAAGTGGAGGTCGATAAATTTCCGGTTTCGGCGTGTACTGAAAATCCTGATCGAGGGGATAGATAGGGCGCTGGCAGGTTTTATGGCCCAAATTGGCGACATCGGCGCTGGTCGCACCGATCGCATCGACGTTGCAGTTAAGCGCCGCCCACTGGTCAAACATGTGGTACTCACAATAGGGTGATTTTACGATGATCAGGTCATAGGCCTTTGGATTACAGTCATGGGCAAAAAACAGGGCACGATCAAAAAGACTGACGGCCTGCGACATCACCACAATGGTTAAATTGCCGACGATTAAAACGGCGGACGGACCGGCGTCCAGTTTGTGGCCACTGGTTTCCAGGTTGGCAAGGCCCTGGGTAAGCAGGGCGACCCGGGCGGTCACCAGACGACGGGTAAACCGATTATCGAGGGAGCCGCCCAGCGCCACCTCGATGGTTGCCCCGGCCCCGGCCGCGTGGGCCTGTTGCGCCGCCGGTTGATCCACCAGGGGTGCCAGAACCCGGCCTGGGTAGTCAGCATCAAGCAGGGCAAATAACAATTCTGCACTGTCGCCCGAAGCGCCGGACGAGGTGGCGTCGGCGGCGTCGGTAAACAGCACCGGGCCGGGTGTGGTTTTTGCCTGGGCGATGGCCGTTTCGACAGATACCAGATCGGCCTGCATCCGGGCCCGCTGCTGCCAGAAATCCCTGGCAACCCGGACCGCGACCTGACCGGCAAAATCGGCGTCACCATCTGCCATCACCACCACCTGGCTGCACAGTTCTGGCACATCGGTGAAGGGATTGCCAATCAACAGGTTGCCAGCCAGGATCTGGTGGGATTTTTCCAGTTCCTGCAGGTCACGGATCCTATCCCCGTAACATCCTGTTTCGGTCACAAGCTGATCGCCCCGGACCAGGGCCGGGATGACAACCCGGGCGATGACCGGCGTGATGTCACCGCGCATGATCGCCATCAATAAATCGGCCGCGCGGGCCCCGGTCTCAGCAAAATCAACGTGCGGGTAGGTGTGATAGGCGATTACCCCATTGATATGTGAGAGCATTTTTCGGGTTAAAATTCCATGCAAATCCATGGAAATGACGATCGGCACCTGCCAACCGACAGATTGGCGGAGCGCCGCCAGCAGGGCACCTTCCGGGTCGAACTCGTTTTCCGCCGCCATGGCCCCGTGCAGGGAAACATAAATGCCGCCAATGGGCTCTTTTATCGGCTCGACAGTGGCAAGAATATCGGCTTTCAGGCGGTCCCACGACGCGGCGTTTAGGGGACCGGCGCTGCCGGACCGGGCACTGAACAGCGGAACCACCGGCAGATCCAGATGTTTGGAAAAGGCGTCCATGGCACCGCCGACAGCGGTATTTAAACCGGCCTGAACCCGCATTTCATCGCCCCGCTGGCAGTCGAACCCGCGATAGTCGCTGACAACCGGATTAAAGGACGATATCTCCTGCATACACTCGAGGATTAAGATCGGTGCCATGGGGCAGGTTAGTCCGGCCAGGAGACAAGTTGGGCCGCCTGGCGGCGACGGATTTCGGCGAAGCTTTCCTCTGGTCCGGCGTTTTGTGTGCGGGCCGTCTCGAGCTCCTGCTTAAAGCGCTCGAGCAAGACTTCCGGTTGTCCGTCCTTTTGGTTGCACGGATCTAACTCAAAGGCACCGGAGCCGAGATATTCACCGCGCACGATTACCGGCGTCGGCCCCTGGGCCAGTCGGCTGGCCAATTCCCAGGCACTGATCCGGGTCTGGGTTTCATCGATCTGCACATGCAGCCGTTCGATCGGGTTGTCGGTTGGGTCCGACGAAATCCGCACTTCGATGCCGGTAAGCGGACTTAGGGTATCAAACCACAGGTCCAGGATGGCTTTTTCCCGGGCGCGAATTGCCTCGTGGTCCCTGCGGCCCCAGGCCTCAAGCGCCGCCATCACCCCACAAATGCTTTCTTTGCCGACCTTCATGGGGCGGCCGATGCCGTGGTTTTGCAGATAGGTAGCGCGGATCAGTTCTTTTTTTCCGGCAACCAGGCCAGAGGTCGGTCCGCCTAAAAATTTGTGACCGCTGTAGATCACCAGATCGGCACCATCGGCGAGAAACTTTTTAAGATCATATTCCGAAGCCGCGTCGACGATCACCGGAACGTGCTGGGCATGGCAGGCGTCGCAAAATTCCTTAAGGCCGAGCATGCCGAACCGCGCCGTGTGGTGGGAAACCACATATAAGGCGGCCGCCGTGTTGGGTCCCAATGCGTGTTCCAACTGATGGATTTTGCTTTCCGTCGCCTGGCCGATCAGGCGGACCCGGCAACCGGTAATGCGAATGTCCTGATCGATGGGGTGGCCAAAATCAACCAGGTGGCCAAGCTGGACAACCACCTCGTCTTTCATGCCCGTGATGTCGGGCAATTGTTCAATCCGACCGAGGTCGGATCCGGTCATACAGGCGGCGATCGCAAGCGCGATGCCGGCAGCCGTACTGGCGGTGACGGTCCCGGCTTGCGCATCGGTGGCTTTGGCGATAACCCGGCTCGCCTGTTTGTGCAGTTCCCCCATTTCGACAAAATGCGGGCCAATGGCGGCCATCGCTTCGACCGCTTCAGGGACCATCATCGATGCCCCCAGCGTGGTCATTGTGCCTGACGCATTGATGATTGGGCGCAGCCCAAGCTCGTTAAGGATATCCGGTTTGGTCATCTATTTTTCCAATGCAAGGTGCGGGTTGAGTCGTGACAGAAAAGTGCGCAGTCGTTCGTTTTCAGGGTTGTCGAGAACTTCGCTCGGCAAGCCATCGGCGACAACCCGTCCCTCATCCATAAACACCACCCGATTGCCGACGTCCCGGGCGAAGGTCATTTCATGGGTGACCACGATCATCGTCATGCCTTCTTTGGCCAGGCTTTGCACGACGGCCAAAACTTCGCCGACCAGTTCCGGATCGAGGGCCGAGGTAATCTCATCCAACAACAAGACTTTCGGTTCCATGGCAACGGCCCGGGCAATGCCCACCCGTTGTTGTTGGCCGCCCGACAGTTCCGATGGCATGTTATTCATTTTATCGGAAAGCCCAACCCGTTCCAGCCAGGCTTCGGCCATGGACTGGGCTTGCGCTTTCGGCAACTTACGAACCTTGGTTAAACCAAGCGTGACGTTTTCAATGGCGCTCAGGTGCGGGTACAAATAAAACAACTGGAAAACCATGCCGACCTGGGCCCGTATGGCCGATAATTCCCGTTCGCTGCGCGGTTGTCTGGTGCCGTTGCCCGTGTCTTTGTGGGCGATTTCCTGGCCGTCAATTAACACACTGCCGTCGTCATATTCGACCAGATAGTTGATACAGCGAAGCAGCGTGGTTTTACCGCTGCCCGATGGTCCAATTAACGACACCACCTGACCTGTATTGATTTCCAGATCGATGCCCTTGAGTACCTCAACATCACCAAAAGCTTTTGTCAGGCCGCTAATTTTTACCAGGGGGTCGGACATTTGGCTATTTCTCCAAACTGTAGGAAAATTGTTTTTCAAGGCGGCGCGACGACAGGGACAGGGAATAATTGATCAGGAAATAGATGACCGCACCAAGAAGGTAAATCGGCATGGGCTCGAAGGTTCTGCCAATGACTTTTTGCATCGCCAGCATCAGATCAACAACACCGATCAGCGAGACCAGGGCGCTGCCCTTTGCCGCGTCGGCGACGGTGTTGATCCAGGGAGGCAAAAACCGGCGCACGGCCTGCGGGAAAATAATATAAATCATGCGATCCCAGAACGGCAGGCCAATGGCTTTGCCGGCTTCTGTCTGGCCCTGGTGAATGGACTGGATCGCGCCGCGAGTTGTTTCGATCACATGGGCAATTTTAAAAGCCGTCAAGGCGGTAACCGCCGCTGTGAAATTGTCCAGGTTTAAACCAATGGCCGGCAGTCCGTAATAGGCGAAGAAGATCAGGACCAGGACCGGGATGCCGCGAATGAAGTCCGTATACAGGCGGATCGGCCAGCGCACCCAGGCCGACCCATAGGTCAGGACAACCCCCATAACCACGCCAACAACCAACGAGATGGCGACGACGATTGCAGTCACTTTGACGGTGACCCACAGGCCTTCCATAAGAAACGGCAGGGCGTTGAAGGCAACTTCCACGGTCAGGACCTCTTCAAATAGCGGTTTTCGATCTGCCGCAGACCGATCAATATGGCATATCCGGTGACCAGGTACATGGGCGTGATCACCACGTAGACTTCAATGATGCGAAAGGTATTAAAATTGATCCATTGGGCCCCATAGGTCAATTCGGGCACGGCGATAACCGACGCGATGGAAGTGTCTTTGAACAGAGAAATAAATGCGTTGCTCAAGGACGGCAGGACGATCCGAAACATCGTTGGAATACGAATATAAATAAGCCGTTGCCACGGCGTCAGACCGATCGCCTTGCCAGCATCGATCAGACCCGTCGGCACCGCATCAAAACCGGATCGAAAGACTTCGACCAGATAAGCCCCTGAATACAGTGACAGGGTAATGATAAACGATGTCTGCGCCGAATATTCCATGCCGCCGGCCTGCGGCAGGCCATAAAACACCAGATAAACCAGCAGCAACAGTGGCACATTTCGAATGCCTTCCACATAGACGGCAACGAAGGATCGGGCCTTCCAGCCAAAGTCCGTATGAACCAGAGCTAGGGCCAAACCAATCACAATACCAATCAAAATAGAGATGAAAGCCAGCTCAAGGCTCAAAACAAGACCGTCGAGCAGCCGGTCGAAGTGTTTCCAGATGTATCTGAAGTTAAAATGATAGTCCAAGGTCCGCCCCGCAGCGCATCAGAGAAATTGCCCATGGAAAATATCCCGCCGCCCCACCAGGGAGAAGGGGCGGCGGGTTTTTTTAAGCAGACTTAGATGGGAGGAAATCCAGTCCGGCGTCTTGGGATTTGTTCGCCAAAGAAATCAAGGAAGGCCTTGTCAAAGATTTCGTTTTGGTGGCCGTGCATGGCCACATCAAAAGTCGTGTCGACAAATTTTAACCAGTCTGCATCGCCCTGACGAACAGCCGCCCCATAGAGCATCGACGACCAGCGCACGCCACTGTCGAAATAACGATCCGCCCGTGTTTTAACCAACCAGCGGACAGTCGACAAATCAACCGCAGCCGCATCAACCCGGCCACTTTCCAAGGCCTGGACAACGTTGGCTTGGGTGTCGAGCATCATCACCTGACTTTCGGGTAACACATCATGCACGTTCTTTTCCGCGTCGACATTTTGCAAAATGGATACCTTTGTTTCTTTGCCGCCGCCCATGAGATCGGCGTTGGTTTTGCGTTTGCCATCCGGCCGTGCCAGCAGGGCAATGCCTTCAACGTAATAGGGTCGGGTAAAGGCGACCAGCTGGGCCCGTGCCGGAGTGATCGTCATGAACTGGCTGACGATATCCACCTTGCCGGTATTGAGGTTGGGAATACGCGCCGCCGGGTCCTGTTGGACAAACTCAACGGCATTTTCGTCATCAAACAAACCCTTGGCGAGAATGTGTGCCATGGCGATATCCATGCCGACAAGTTTGCCGTTGGCGTCTTCGAAGTGCCACGGGGCATTGGTGCTGCCGCTGCCGACACGGACTTTACCGCGATCAAGGACTTTTCGCAGCAAGCTGTCTTCTGAAGACTGGGCGGCTGCTTTCTCGGCAGTCAACAAGGTGCCTCCGGCAGCGGCAATTCCGGCAGCGGCAAGTCCAACACCGCCCCCAAGTAAAAGTTTGCGACGGTCAATAGTGTTCTCAGTCATTTGAAAGTCTCCCCAAAGATTGGAATGAAAATTAACGAGTTCGGCGTTTTTATTGGCGGAAGCATGAACCATTTTGGTTATTATCGTCAACCATTTTAACCAATTTAGGTATTTTGGTTCGCCAATTTCCTAACATATTGATAACAATGGCCTTTATAGGCCGGTTTGGGCGGAAAATGAGGCGTAAAATTGGTTGACCTATTTGGGGAAGTGTTTTATTCAGGCATGGATCTCCTGGCCAGGATCCAGGAACGAACCCACAGGAGCCAAAATGCAGTTATTGAGTGCCAGCGATAATGCGTCGCGTTCGATCTATTCGACCTTCGTTGAATTATTGCGCCAGGGAAAATTTCTGCCCGGCGACAAACTGCCCAATGAACGGGAACTGGCGCGCATATTTAAAACCGGTCGGGCGGCGATCCGCGATACTTTGCTGGTTGCCCAACAGGACGGCTTGGTCGTCCGCAAAGTTGGCAGCGGTACCTATCTATCGGACAAAGCATCGCAAATTATTGAAATTGAGGATGCCCAGGTCGATGTGAGTTCGGTTAAACCGGCGAGTTTTCATGATGTCCTCGAAGCCCGCATTGTTATGGAACCGGGGGTTGTTGAATTGGCGGCGGAACACCACGGGGCGGAAGATCTGCAACGCATTCAAACTCTGCTTATGGGAATTCGCGATGCCACAACCTGGCTTGAGTTCAAAGAATCCCTTTACGGCGTGTTTCTGAATATCTACCAGGCCAGCGGCAACAGCATTTTGTTGGCAACCTTTGAGCGGATTGTCGAAGCACGGCGCCGAGTGGATTACGACGGGCGTCGCCTTGAAAGCCGGGTTTCTGAACTGGTGCGGCTCCAGACCTACGACGAAATTGCGCTTATTGTCGGGGCCATCAAAAATCGCGACACGGCTTTGGCAAAATCCGAAAGCCTTGCTTATTTAACCCGGATGTCGATTAACAGCACCATGTGAGCCGGTCCTGGGGCTTCGTCCGGTGGAACGCTGACAGATGTTATTGCCCGGGGCGTTCCGCCTGTTTTTCCGCATAATGCTGATGCGCGCGATCGGCCCGTGTATAGGGCCCGGCGGCGGTAATTTCCGTCGCGAGTGTGCCTGTGTGGGATGTCTGGGCGGCGGTTTTTGCGGCCATGGCGAGCGCCGCTTGTCGGTCGGAGTGGTAAAAAATAGCTGAACGATAGGGGCTGGCCACATCCGGATTGGTTTTTACCCAGGTCGTCGGGTCGTGACATTTCCAAAATTGGCGGAGCAGGTGTTCATAAGACAGCTGCTCCGGATCATAGACAACCTGGACAACCTCGGCATGGCCCGTATTGCCGATACAAACTCGTTCGTATGTGGGTTTGTCGGTGCGCCCGCCCATAAATCCAACGGATGTTCTAAGCACGCCAGGCAGGTGTCGAAATGCGGTCTCGGCAGCCCAAAAACACCCGACAGCGAAGGTAGCCGTCTCGGATGCGGCGGTCACGTCACCGACGAAAAGGCCGTGGGTTGCAAAAAGGAATTGGCGATGGAGTGGACAATTTGCCCGTTTTCTTCGGTTTTTGCCCGTTTTGCGTGCCATTCCGGGTCACTGATGAAGGCGTTCCATTTTTCTTCGCGCTCAGTCAAGGAGTCCCATTCCAGCAGGTATATCAGTTCGTGATTGTTTTCACCGACTAGGACCGTCCAGAAACCGGCCTGGCGGATGCCAAAGCGTTCCCAGATTTTTAAAGTTATGGTCTCGAAGCGGTTGAGCAGGTCGGGCATACGACCGGGGGCGGCTCGGTAAATACGCATTTCATGTATCATCTGTTGGTCCTTATGGTTTGGGTTTTTGCAGGGCGGGTAATAAAAGCACGGCGCCTAATGCAGCGCAAATCAAGGCCAGGGCCAATATTTCCTGAAGGCCAACGGGTTCGCCCAGGATCAGGGCACTGGAATAAACACCGACAACGGGAATTCCCAGGGTGCTGATGGCGGCAAGGCTGGCCGGGAAAGCGCGGACGGACTTAAAATAAGCCCATTGGCAAAACACCATGGGAAAGACCAGAATGTAGACCAGCGAATAAATGGTATTGTCGCTGAGCCCGGCCCAATCGGGAATGGGTTCGTACAGATAAGCGCCTATGGAGATCGGCACGCCGGCGATGACAAGTTGCCATCCGGCCAGGGCACAGGTCGAAGCCGTCCATTGGGTGCGTTTGAAGGCGACGGTTCCACAGGCCCACGAGACGGCAGCCCCGAGCATGAACAAGGCCCCAATGGGTGCCGATTTCAGGGCCCACATATCGGGTCCTATCAAGACGCCCAGTCCGGCGACGCCCAGCACCAAAGCCAGGAGTTTGTTTCGCGATAAGGGTTCAGCCAACATATAGCTGCTGAGTATGGACGCCCAGACGGGCATGGTGAAGGCAATGATCACCGCCCGGCCGGCCGGCATTATGGAAACGCCATAGGCGGAAAACAGGTGCCAGCCAAAAACGTTGAGCAGGGCGCACAACAGCAAAGGCCGAATTTCATAGCGATGCAAACCGACAATTTGTCTCGATACCCCGGCGATCAGGAGCAGGCTGGAACCGCCGATCAGCAGGCAGATGGTGCGAAACCACCAGACCGATATTTCGCCAAGGGCGGTTTTCATGAACGGCCAATTGCCGCCCCAAAACAAAGTTAGCGCTGCCAGCAGGACAATCCCGCCGAGCGGAATCGCCGACGGTCCAGAATTTGATGGAGAAGCCACCTCAAAGATATCCCGCCAGCCGGCCTTAGCCGCTGGGTTCCATGACTTTACGCAGCACGTGGCGGCGGTTTTTGGTATAGGGGCGTACCTGTTCTGGCCAGCGGCCTTCTTCGATGGCGTCGCCCCAGGCTTTACTGGTCAGAACTTGCGGGTTTTCAATCCAGTAAAAGGCAGAAAAATTGGGTTCGCCTTCGGCAACAATATCCATAATTTTTCCGCCCATACTGAGTTTCAGGGGTTCCAGCGACAGCCGGGAAATTTCGATCACCCCGGGGACCTTCATCAGCAGGGGCACGTGTTCCGTGTCGTAGACATCGTTGAACAAGTCGAGTTTTTCCGGCTCGACGTCCATGCTTGCAATGAACAGATACTTTGCCTTGTTTGCCATGGGGATCTCCGTTTGATGGGGTGGGTCGGCTCGCCAGGAGCGCGGGAATTATTTCGCTGCGACTGTGCAGGCAATGACGGATTTAGGCAAGGTCCAATGAAGCTTTAACCCGTGCCGAACGGGGATTATGTTCTGGTCGTCGAGCGGTTTTTGCGCGACGATGGGCCGTCCGGCCTGGCACCGGTTTCCGAGGTGCAGGTAGGGGGCAATTCGAGGCCTTCGCGCGGCCCAGCGGCATAATTTTTGTAACTGTAAAACGGCAATAGAGCACCATGAACGACGACCTCTCCCAACCCACCAATCTGCCCGATTTTACCGGACTGGATATGGATTTCGATATCATCGACGGCCATCATCACCTGTTTGACTTAGACGCCGTCTATTACCCGTGGTTGACCGACCGGCCGGAAGCGCATTTTCTGTTGGGTAATTACGAGGCCATCAAACAAAACTATCTGCCAAAGGATTTTCGCGCTGATACGGGGGATTTAAGGGTCGTCAAAACCGTTCACGTGGAAGCCGAAGCCGACCATACCCATCCGCTGGCCGAGACCCGGTGGTTATCGTCTGTGATTGAAGACCAGGGTTTGCCTGACGCCCTGGTTGCCCATTCCTGGCTGCATTTTCCGACCAGCGAAAGCATCCTCGCCGAACAGGCGGCCTGTGCTGCGGTTCGCGGCATTCGCAGCAAACCACTTACTGCCGCTTCGGCGGCGACGCGCAATGACGTGCACGGCAAGCCCTGCAGCCTTGGCGACGCGACTTGGCGCGCCGGATTGGGACTGTTGCGCAAATTCAATCTGTCGTGGGATTTGCGGGTGCCTTACTGGCATCTACGGGAAGCCGCCGAGGTCTGCGCTCTGTATCCGGATTTGCCGATTGTCGTGGAACATACGGGTCTTGCCTGGGACCGCAGCGCATCCGGATTGGCGGAATGGCGGGCGGGGATGGTGGCTCTGGCACAGCACGAACATGTCCACCTCAAAATTTCCGAACTGGGCCTTGCAGGCGACGCCTGGGATTACCAGGATAACCGTCGACTGGTCCGCCAAGCGCTTGAGATTTTTGGGTTTAACCGCTGTATGTTTGCGTCGAATTTTCCCGTCGCTGGCTTACGCATTGGTTATGTCGAGCAGGTCAAGGCGATCGCCCACATGATCACAGATTGTTCCAAATCCGAACGGGCGGCGCTGTTTCATGATACGGCGGAACGTTTTTACCGGCTTTAACGGTTTCCCCCGAATTTCGGGGTGGTAATTCATCCAAGAATTGGGATAATCGCCTTCTTAATTTTCGGATTTTTGCAAACTTTCTACCAGAACAGGAATTAACATGGCACTGGCCCACATTCGGGATCGTATGGTAAGGCGCGTCCAGTCAAAATTTTTCTATGGGTGGGTTGTGCTGGGCATAGGCGCTCTGGGCATGTTTGCCAGCGGCCCGGGTCAGTCCCATACTTTTAGTGTGTTCGTCGGGCCGATTGGCACGGAACTGGGGTTAACGGGGACAACAATTGCTTCGGCTTATGGGTTTGCCACATTGGTAGCGGCTTTTTGTCTACCCTTCATGGGGCGATTGATTGACAAACACGGGGCGCGCCGGATGATGGTGATCATTGCCTTGTTGTTGGGTGCGGCTTGTTTTGCCTTTGGTGCGGCGACCGGTTTAATCTGGCTGGCCCTGGGTTTTGCCTCGCTCAGGTATCTGGCCCAGGGATCGGTGATGATGGGTTGTGTCAACCTGGTCTCCCAATGGTTTTCAAAAAAACGCGGACTGGCCATGAGCCTGATGGGTCTGGGTTTTTCCCTGTCCATGGCCGTTCATCCGCCGATGGCGCAATGGTTAATAGACAATATTGGCTGGCGCGAGGCGTGGATCGTCCTGGGCCTGATGTCTTGGGGATTATTGATCATACCGATCCTGTTTTTTGCCATCAACCGGCCTGAAGATGTGGGCCTGTTGCCGGACGGCGACGTACACGAAGCCATTCCGAGCGAAACGAAATCAACCGATCGAACCGCCCATATTACCGGTCTGACCATCAAACAAGCGCTGCGCACACCGGCTTTTTATATTCTTTCCAGCGGCATGTTTATGTTGTCGATGCTGGTGACCTCTCTGCATTTTTTTCAGGTCTCGATTTTTGCCAATCAGGGTTTGGCGCCGCAGATTGCATCGAAGGCTTTTCCCCTGTCGGCTCTGACTATGGTTTTTTGCATGCCGCTGGTTGGTAAGCTGTTGGACCGTTATCCAACGGAACGGATCTTTTCTGGCGGCCTGATCGTTATGGCCTGTGCACTGCTTAGCGTTACCTTTGTCAATGACCTGCCAACGGCCATTCTCTACGCCATGATTTTTGGCCTCAACAACGCCGTCACCATGACTTTCTTTTCTTATATGTATGCCCGCTATTTTGGCCGCAAACACCTGGGCAGTGTCCAGGGCACGGGCCAGATGATCGGGGTTATTGGTGCCTCGCTCGGGCCATTACCACTGGGTTACGCGATCGACACCTACGGCAGTTTCGGACCCATGCTCATGGGGCTTGCTGTTTTGCCCGCGACCATGGCGGTGATTGCCTTGTTTATGCGGGCTCCGGTCCTGCCCGGCGAGTCCTGAACCTAAATGTTTGACGAATAAAGTGCCAGGGCAACGACCGCCAGCATGGCCGTGGCCATTCCCACATTAACCAGCCGCATGATTTTGGGGCTGAGCCGCAATCGTTTCAGAGACGCACCGGCATAAAGCCAGATAAAGTGCATGGGGACCGAGATGCTGCCAAAAATGATGATCTTGATGGCCGGTTCCAGATAGGGACTGTCGGGTAAAACGGTGAAACCACTAAAGATCGTGGTCGCCACCGCATAGGCCTTTGGATTGATCACTGACAAGGTCATGCCGTTAAAAAAACCGAGCGGACGGTCGGTTTCGATAAAGGCGACCCGCGCCCCCGATGTAGCAATACGAAAGGCCAAGTATAAAAGATAGGTGAGGGAGCCAACCAGCAGAATATTGCGAACGAAGGGTACGGAAAAGACGATGGCCGCCAGTCCCGAAGCAACAGACGACATGACGATGAGCGAGCCAAATATAATGCCCGACATGTAGGCCAGCCCAGCGCGAAATCCGTAGGCGGAACCGACACCGGCGGTCGTCAGAACGCCGGGTCCCGGGGTGATAATCAGGAAAGTAACTGCCGCAATATACGCAATCATAAAGTCTGGTGACCGTTGGGTTTTAGGAGGGTTTTTGCAGTTCAGAAAGTAAGGTCTGGAAAATATTTTTCCTTAAGCGACTGGTAGGTTGCAACGACATCTTGCCACAGACCGGCAACCGTCCGTTGGCGTTGGGTATCGATGGAAACGGTCACGGTCATCCCGGCGCGCAATTCGGGCATTCCAGGTTTGCTTTCGACGGAAAACCGAACGGGCACGCGTTGAACCACTTTTACCCAGTTGCCGCTGGCATTTTGGGCAGGTAACAAGGCAAATTCGGCACCGGTCGCCGGACTGATTGTGGTGACCCGGGATGGCCAGACAACATCGGGGTAAGAATCGGCAACAAATTCCGCATCCTGGCCGAGCGCCACATGGGTCAGCTGGGTTTCCTTTAAATTGGCTTCGATCCACATGTTTGACGTCTCAACCAGACTGAACACCGGATCTCCGGCTTCCAGATATTCGCTGGTTCTGAGATTAACATTGGTGACGATGCCATCGACCGGGGCGTAAATGCGGGTATCTTGCAAATGGCTTGCGGCGCGATTTTGCAGGGCAATTTTTTCCTTAACCGACGGGTGCTCATCAACCGGCAAATTGGTGTCGCCTTGCAGGCTGATCAGGGCCTTGCGGCGGCGTTCGCGAATGGCGATTTCATGCTGGCGGGCCGCTGCCAGGTTGTACTGGGCTTCCTCCATCAGGGCCCGGCGGCCGAATTTTTTAGATTCCAGGGTTTTTTGCCGGTCTAGTTTAAGCTGGTTAAACAAAACCCGTTCGCGGGCTTCTTTAAGCTCCACTCCGTATTGGCGAAAATCCGATTTAAGGCCGTCGACGGCAATGCGGGCGGTGGCAAGATCCGCCTCTGCGGCCTCCAGGGCGTATACGAACTGGTCCGGATTTACCCTGAATAACAAGTCTCCCGCCTGGACCAGTTGATTTTCCCGTACCGCAACCTCAGCGACGGGACCGGTAACAATGCTAGTGATCGGGGTGATATTGGTTTTTACGTAGGCGTTTTCTGTGCTGACGATACGACCGGTATTTTCGTAGGCCCACGCCCCGGCCAATACCAGCAGTGGGATCAGGGGGGCCAATAGAATACGTCGGATCCATTTTTTTAAGGTTCGCGGTTTGGCAGCCGGCTCGGGTTCTTTCTGCTTGGTGACTGCAATGGGATCCATGGGTTTGGTTTTTTTGGCTGATGTTTCATTCATCGCTGGCGACCCCGGTTGTGTTCAGGTCTTCGCCCTGGAATGCGATCAGATTGTTTTTCATCAGCAGCAACGTATCGACAAAATGTTCTCTGTCTGGCTCGGAAATTCCAGCCATGGCGGCCGCCCGTAATTCTGCGGCGATTGTCCGCATGGTAGCGATCAGCGGTTCCACTTCTTTCGATAATTGAACCCGGCGGATACGACGGTCGTCGGAATCCGCCTGGCGTTTGATCCAGCCCTTATCGGAAAGCCGGTCGAGCATGCGGCCAAGGGCGGCCTTTTGCACGTCCAGGGTATCTGCCAGTTCCGACTGGGTGACACCGGGGGTACGGTAAACCCACATCAGCACCCGCCATTGGGCCCGGGTGATGCCCAGGTTACGGACCCGTCGGTCGAAGTCGTTTTGCATTAACCGCGCAACATCGTGGGTTAAAAATCCGAAATTACGGTCGAGATTTTCTTCTTCCATGGGAATAAAATAGTTTCCATGTATACTATATGCAAGGCAAATTGTTATCAAGCGGGCATTTTCTCGAGATAAAACCCGTCTTTCAGGCCCGATGAATTTTATTTAGATCAAAGATCCCGAACCCGTCGAAGGGCGGTAATTCTGCCTGATGGGCCGGTCAGGAGCCGGCCAATCCAACGGTTAAACCGCCACACACATATAAAACCTGACCGGTCACAAAGGAACTGCGCTCATCCAGGAAATAACTGGTGGCATGGGCAATATCGGCCGGCGTCCCCATGCGGCCGAGGGGGATCCCTTGAATAATGGCCTTGGCCCGGGTTGAGTCCGGTGGGTTGTTTTCCCAAAAGGCCGAAGTCGCAATGGGACCCGGCGCAATGCAGTTAACCGTGATCCCGTGGGCTGCCAGTTCAAGGGCCCAAGTGCGGCTCATGGCCAGAATAGCGCCCTTGGAGGCACTGTAACTGGTGCGCAGTTGCTTTCCCAGAACGACCCGGCTGGCGGTCGAAACGATGCGACCAAACTTATAGGTTTTCATGGTCGGCAACAGGGCCTGTGTGCAGAGCAGGGCGGCTCGGGCATTGGTGTTGAGGATCGTTTCGAACTGATCGAGCGTTACTTCTTCGACCGCCGCTGGGGCGACAATTCCCACATTGTTGACCAATCTGGTAATCTCATGGGTGGCGGTTATTTCGGCCAGACACTGGGTCGTCGCCCGGGCGTCGGACAGGTCAACATGATGAAAAACATCGTAGCTGTCATGATCTGGCGGACTGTTATCGAGAACAATAACCGGGATCCCGTCTGCTGTCAGTCGTTCACAAATGGCTTTGCCGATGTTATGGGAACCGCCGGTTACCAGTGCATGGCATGGGATCATGCCAATGATTCTCCCATTTCGATGATCTGGCCGGCAAAGTTGGAGCCGCTGGTGGCCTCCGTGACCAGCGGGTTCTGCAACCCGTCGCGGGCGGCGACGGCCGGTTCGCCTTTTACCGTCAGGGCAACAGGAACGATGTGCAGATGGCCAATCAGGCCGGTGGCGATGACGCCATACACGAGGGGTTTCAAAGGGTTTTCTGTTCCATATTGGTACAATGGGCCCACAGGGTTTGCCAGTTTTGACCGAGAATGTCCTGTTCGCCCTGATCGGTGAAAAATTTATTGGGAACCTGGAAAATCGCCAGCATCAGGCCACCGTCCGGACACCAGGCCCGATGCCGACTGCCGGCCGGACGCCAGACAAAATCACCGGTTTTACATTCCCCTTCGCCACAAACCAAAGTGCCTTCCAACACAAAAGTCTGTTCGATCTGCATGTGGGCATGATCGGGAAGCTTTGATCCGGGTGCCATTTTCATGAGAACCGTTAGCAGTCCAGATGATTTTTCGAACAGCAGGGTTTTGGTTTCAACACCGTCAACCGTTGTTGGTTCCCAGGCCAGTTCATCAACATCAACAAACCGCGACGCCAGGGCTGTGAGACCCTCATGGTTGCTGGCATTTGGGGTGCAGGCGTTGGTCATTGGGTTATCCTCCGGTTGCATCATACAGGGATTCCAGGGCCTTTAAGGCATCGGCCGGTAAGGCCCCCATATCGGACGCGGCGACCGCCTGGTCCAGGTGCGAGAGTTCGGCCATACCGACGACACTACAGGCCAGGCGTGGGTTAGACAGGGCAAAACGCAGGGCCGTCTGCGAGCGGCTGCCATAAGGGGTCATGCCATTTTTATCCATCCCCAACTGGGCGAGGACCCGTTTTGCCCGGGCGGTTTCCGATGCGGAGTCAAACTCGGCGGTTACCGGGATTTCCCGGCCATGGCGGACCTCGGTGACTAAATACCCGGCGGCAAAAACCCGGATATTCATGACACCGACATTGTTTTTTTCGCAGGCCGCCAGCAAACCACTGAAGTCATGACATTGCCACGCCCTGGGTGCTGCCCATCCGGCACTGGGGTTGAGCAAATTATAATATACCTGGGCCGTGTCAAACCGCCCGGAATTGACCACCTCGGTGCAGGCAGCGCCCTCGCCAAGGGCGGTAAATCCAATAAATTGCGTCAGCCCCTGCGCACGCATCTGTTCCAGGGCGTCGGCCGCCTTGAGCGCATGGATGGGTAACAAGGTACGTCCGCCAACCGTTGATCCGAGCTGATTGTGGAGTTGCAATAAGGTGACGGAATTTTTATTAAGGCGTTTTAAACTGGCGTGCAGGCTGGCCTCGATCTGCCCGGGGATATCATCCAATCGCTCGGCGTCGAGCCCGACCTTTGTCGAAACATGGGGCTGTATTTCCAGTTCCGGTAAGATCCAACCAAGATTTTCCTCCGAACGGCCCTGACCGTAGGAGGCGGCCGTATCGATCCAGTTGACCCCGCCAGCCATAGCCCGGCGTACGGCTTCGCGCTTCACATCGTCGTCGGGGTCAATCAAAATGCCGCCAACGAAACCGCCACCAAAAACGATTTCCGAAATTTTCAGACCGGTCTTTCCGAGGGTTCGATATTGCATTGGGGAACTCCTATTCGTCGTGAATACAATAATCTTTGATGACGTTTGGGTCGGGCTCCAATCCGAGGCCCGGACCAGGGGGAACCTGATAAAAACCCTTGTTCGGTTTGATGGCATCGCCGTAGAGGCAAGCCTCCCGATCCAGGTAAAACCACTCAATATATCCCGGATTAGCCTCTGCCGCCGTCAGGTGAAGGGTGGCCAGAAAACCCGGTCCGAAGTAGGGGGAATGGGGCATTAATTGCACGCTATTGATGGCTGCCAGGGTCGATATCTTACGAAATTCGGTTATGCCGCCGACCTTTGTGACGCTGGGCTGGGCATAGGTGACGGCCCCAGCGCGAAACATTTCACGAAACTGGTAAGCGGTGCAGGCATTTTCGCCGGCGGCAATGGCAACGCCTGTACGGGCGCCGAGATTTGCCAGGGCGGCAAAATCCTCCGGTGGGAAAAGCGGTTCTTCCAGCCAAAGCAAATCATAGGGTTTTAATTTCATCGCCATTTGGTAGGCCTCTGCAGCGGTCCACGGACAATTTGTGTCAACCATGATGGGGATTTCCTGGCCGGCTTCCTGGCGGGCGGCGGCGACTTCAGCGACCCCGGTTTCATGCAGTTTTACCAGGCCAAATCCCTGATCCAGGGAGGTTCGGGTTTTTTCCGCGACCAATTCCGGATCGTTATATTTAAACAGGCTTGAGTAGCCAATAAGATCATTGCGGACCCGGCCACCCAGCAAGTTACAAAGGGGCATTCCAGCGGCTTTGCCAGCGATATCCCAAAGCGCAATATCGACCCCCGACAGGGCGTGGATGATCATTCCGTAACGGCCAAACAAATGCAGATCCTTCTGCAGACGGTGCATCAGTCCTGAAATATCCGTGGCGTCCTCGCCGATTAAAATCGGCACAACCATCTCTTCCAAAATACCCTGAATGGCGCGCCGCGAGCTGTAGCTGAAGGCGTCTCCCCAACCAACAAGGCCACTGTCCGTCTCGATCCGCACTAAGGTCGTATTCAGACGGCTCCAGGCCTGTTTGCCCCAGCCATAGGGTTTACCTCCAAATTTGAAGGGAATTGCCAGGGGGATAATATCGATTTTTGCTATTTTCATGGATCTCTCCTGGTTTTCCAATACCCCGCCCCCATGCCCGAAGGGGGAACGGCGGGGACAATTTAGATGCAATAAAAGACAACGGCGATATTTATTTTTTGTCTGTATCCGTATCTTTATCAGACCCATAGGCCTCGCCATAGGTGGTTTTTGTAATTTGTTCGCGAATGGTCGCTATATGGCCAAAGTCGAAGGCGTTGTCGGTCAGCTGATCGGTGCGCTCTTCGACCCAGTCATCCTGGACGTCAATGGTTTTGATGACCATCAGATGCAGCATGAACAACACCGTCCAGATGACCAAAGGCCAAAAGAACCACCAGACGGTTGGCCAGATAAACTGCGAGATGATGGTCAAACCCAGAACCCAGAGATAAAGGCGTTTGTGCAGCGTTAAGCGGTCTCTTAAAATGCCTAAAAACCGGCCACTTGATGTATTTGCGTTGTTGGTGTCGTGATTAGAAATTATAATCCACCACTTTTATCTCGAAACTGCGGGCCATCAACCTTGGGGAAAGTCGGGTAGGCGCGGGCGACGGCGACAATGCGCAGGGAATAGCGTAATAAAAGCAAAAGGACACCGGCAACGATCAGGGTATCGACGTTTTCCCGTTCCGCACTAAAACCGTAGAGGAACAGATAGGCGAGGGCGACAAGGGGGGTGGCACTCAGATAAAGTGCTGCATGGTAGTTCTTTAAAATGCCGAAGATGACCGCAGCGCAAACCACGGTGAAACTATAAAATCCGACGCCTGATCCGTACTGAATTTGCCCCTTGCCCAGGGAAAGCAAGGCAACAACCGTAAAAAAAACACCAAGGAAAAGCGAATAGATAAAGATCTCGCTTTTACCTTGGCGTTGATTCAGGTCGGGAACGGCCGTCAGATAGGGGGTTGTTTGCTCATTCCAAATGTATTTTTTGAAAAGGCCTTCCCAATCCAACGCCATCTTATGGTTCCTTTTATGGGCTGTTAACCTTTGGCGGCTTCCGCCGCTTCCTGCGCGGCTTTTTCCTTCAACTCCCGGGTCCGTTTGGCCATCACATCTTCGGCCTTCGACAGATCAAGTCGTTCTTTGCCTTCGATTTTGGTGCCGCCTTCTTCTGGCCATTCCAAAGTCATCATCGGGAACCGAAGATTGCGCGGGCCAAACAAAGCGACCGCCAGTTGCAACCAGACGGCGATACCAGCTACTATGGAGACCAGGATCCCAGCAACCAATACTGACTTGATGATCCAGCGATGGGACAGGCCAACCTGTGATGCGGATATTTCTCCAATCGCCCAAGAATCGTAGGCGTATATGAACGCGAAATAAGCCAGAACACATAGATAAGGAATGAAAAAGAAGGTCAGGCCAATAAATTCAAGCCACAACTTCTTGCGGAAGGCCAAGTTCTCACGCACCAGATCGACCCGTACATGGGTGTTCCAGATGTACCCGTAACCGAGAACAAGAGTGAACATTACTGTATGCGAATGCCACTCCAGTTCCTGCAGCAAAGTTGAGCCAAAAATCGGGCTGATGTTTTCGATCAGCCACAATTGGACTTCCCCGGTTTTTCTAAGGCCCAAATCAAAAACCGTAATCAGCACGAGCGGCACCATAAACCAGGAGCCAAACCGTCCGGTTACATCAACGAACCGGCGAAGACTTTCACACATCCGCAGCATCCACGGCATTTCAGCTTCTGTTAAATGGTGCAGATCCTGCCCATTCGATTGTGTTGTCATTGTACTATTCATGTCTCATTCCCTTAAGAATTCAAACGTGAGAAAATTTGAAATTCGCCGCTGTGGCGGTTAATCGTAAACCGCGCGCATTAACGAGAGTGCAAAGTTGGGTTGCCACATGACCACGAGCAGACCAATCAACTGCAAGATGACAAAGGGTATGATCCCTTTGTATATACTTTGGATTTTGATCTCCTTTGGGGCGATTCCTTTCAGGTAAAACAGGGCAAATCCAAAGGGTGGCGTCAGGAACGACGTTTGCAAATTGATTGCCATCAGGATGATGAACCAGAAAATGATGTTTTCAGGTGCAATGTGATCGCCAAAGTCCATGCCGGCAACCAGCGGCGCAAACACCGGAAGAACGATCAGTGTAATCTCGATCCAGTCGAGGAAAAACCCCAGCAGGAAGGTCAGGACCATGATCAGGATCAGCAGGCCCCAGGAATCGAGCCCGGCGTTTAAAATCACATGTTCAACAATATCGTCACCGCCCAGAGACCGGTAAACGTAAGCAAAACAGGTGGCACTGACGATAATAAAAAAGATCATTGCGACGGTGCGGGCCGACGTGTGACAGACCTGTTGAACAAGATCGAAGGTCAGGCGGCGATTGAAAAACGCCAGGATCATCACCCCAAAACCGCCAACGGCACCTGCTTCACTGGGGGTCGCGACGCCAAGCAGGATTGAGCCTTTGATCATGGAGATCAGGAACACCGGGGGCAGGAAACTCTTGAAAATCAGACCCGGGTAATCTTTTTTAGGCACATCAAGCAAATCGGGCGGCAGCGGCGGTGCCACTTCCGGGCGGAGCCGCGCGTAAATCAATACATATACGAGATACAAGAAAGCCAGGCAAAGGCCTGGTACAACGGCTGCCATGAATACGTTACCAACCGAAACGGCCAACAGGTCTGCCATAATGATAAGCATGATGCTCGGCGGGATCAAAATGCCCAATGTGCCGGAAGCCGCAATGGTGCCACAAGACAAGGAGTGGCTGTAGCCCTGGCGCATCATCGTCGGCAGGGCCAGGGCGGTCATCATGGTTACCGATGCGCCAATAATGCCGGTCATGGCGGCAAGCACTGTACCCATAATGGTAACAGCCAGAGCCAACGAGCCCGGCACTTTTTTCAACAAAACCTGAACACAATAGAGCAGATCATTGGCGACGCCGGAGCGTTCCATCATCACACCCATGAATACGAACGCCGGAACAGAGACGAGGACAAGGTTTTCAGCCGCCTGACCCCAGATCCGGGGCAGGAAATTGAAAAATTCGATGAGCGAAAACATATCGAGGAAATACCCGATAAGGCCAAACAGCAAGGCCAGTCCACCAAGAATAAATGCGACCGGAAAACCAGTGAAAAGCAACAAAGCCAGTGTCGCAAACATGACCATCGGCAAATAATCCTGTACGAAGTACAGGAGTTCATCCTGTCCATCCGGACTCATATTTAATACGGTCGCATAGGCGAGACCGGTCACTACGAGAATTGCAATAACCGCAATGAGCGGCCCATTACGTTTCACGTCTTTGGCGATTGCTTCCATCGAAATGCCCTACTTTTATATTCTATAACATGATTGTATCAAAATTTAAGAAAAAACCGGGGCCCATTACGCGGACCCCGGTTTCTTATCTCAACTTAAAGCAGCCAATTACTTCAGGTAAGTCGGCTTAAGAGACTGAGCTTCGCCCCATTTCGCATAAGACTTGCGGAACTTGGCATAGCTGTCGTTAACTTCCTTGAAAAGCGGGTCTTTTGCAGAATCTTCCGCAACAACTTCGTTCCAAGACTTCTCGAAGACAGCGATCTGATCGTCCGTCCAACGACGGGTTATAACGCCGTACTTCTCGCCCATTTCGACCATGGCGAACGGGTTTACGTACTCGGTCTCCGCATAGGTATTGTGGATGCTGTCGCCGCAAGCCGTCTCGACCATGGCTTGATGCTGATCAGAAAGGCTGTCCCATTTGGCTTTGTTGATCAACAACTGGCTTACAGAAACCTGCTGGTGCCAACCAGGGAAGTAGTTGTTCTTGGCGATCTGATAGAAACCGTACTTGATGTCCATGGCGGGCATGGAAAATTCGGTTGCATCAATAACGCCTTTTTCAAGCGCCGGGAAAATATCGCCACCGGCCAGAAGCTGAGTGGAAACACCGATCTTCTGCATGACGCGGGCACCAAGACCGAAGAAACGCATTTTCAGCCCACGGAGCTGGGAAAGATCGGTGATTTCTTCTTTAAACCAGCCAGATGTTTCCGGTCCGATTGCAAAACAATCTTGCTGGTGGATGTTGTGTTTGGCGTAAATTCTTTTTTGGATTTCGTCGCCGCCACCAAATTTTTTCCAGGCAAAATATTCACCCATGGACGGGCCAAAAGGCACAGCTGTAAAGAATGCCAAGGCCGGGTATTTACCGACATCGTATCCGGCCGTGGTCCAAGCCGCTTCGACGGATCCTTTGGATGTGGCATCGAACCCTTCGTTGCCCGGGATCAGTGCGCCTGGCTCGAAGAATTTCATGGAGAAATCACCACCGGAAAGGCGTTCGATCACTTTCGAGAAGCGGACGCCGGATGTGCCCAGATGAGGAACCGAGCTGCCCCATGCACTGTGCATTTTCCATTTAACGCGTTTGCCAGCGGCGTCGGCAGAACCTGCGACCCCAACAACACTCATCGCTACAGCAGCGGCCGCAGCAATACTTAGAAACTTTTTAGTACTCATTATAGTCGTCTCCCTATTCGGTTTAATTGCCTGATTACTCATATCGTGTAATCCCAGGAAAGAGATTGCCGATTTTATTTTGGCTTCATCTCTTCGCATACGTTATTGTATACATTATGTGACAATTGATGTGAACTCCTTATTTTCAAGGGAATTCGCTTTCAATCATGCCGTGAAACCCCAGATTTTAAACAATATTTCGACAGACCTCGTTACACTTCGGTCATAAGGCGTGTTGCCAACCGGAACCACACTTTATGAGTGAAGCTTAATTAGCTTCGCTTGGGGATGCAACAAATTAGGTTGATGGGCAATCTGCGGTCCATGACATTTGGTGATGATGGCTATCACAATCCAGTAAGGCCTTTATTTTCGACAGCGCAAAATCTACACGCAAGCTTAATAAAGTTGCGCTAAAACTAAGGAGTGAATGGGTATTGTTTTGGTGGAGGCACGGATTTGACAAGAAAAGTTGCTTTAATTACCGGGGTCACTGGACAGGACGGTGCCTATCTGGCCGAATACCTGCTGGACAAGTCCTATGAAGTTCACGGAATCAAACGGCGGTCCTCATCCTTTAATACGGAACGGGTGGATCATCTGTATGAAGACCCCCATGCCGCCGGTCGGAATTTTTTTCTGCATTACGGTGACCTGACCGATGCCACCAATCTTATCCGCCTGATACAACAAATTCAGCCAACTGAAATTTACAATCTGGCGGCGCAAAGTCACGTCCAGGTCAGTTTCGATACGCCGGAATATACCGCCAACTCCGATGCCCTGGGACCGCTCAGAATACTGGAGGCTGTCCGCATTTTGGATATGGCGGCGGAAACCCGGTTCTACCAGGCGTCGACGTCGGAACTTTACGGCAAGGTTCAACAGGTACCGCAATCGGAATCGACACCGTTTTATCCGCGCAGTCCCTATGCAGTTGCCAAATTATACGCCTACTGGATGACCGTGAACTACCGTGAAGCTTATAATTTCCACGCATCCAACGGCATTTTATTTAACCACGAGAGCCCGATCCGCGGCGAAACCTTTGTCACCCGCAAGATCACCCGGGCCATCGCTGCCATTGAATTGGGGCTGCAGGAAACCCTCTATCTTGGTAATTTGGACGCCCAGCGCGATTGGGGTCACGCCCGCGACTACGTCGATGGCATGTGGCGGATCCTCCAACAGGAAATCGCCGACGATTATGTCCTGGCGACCGGCGAAACCCATTCGGTTCGCGATTTTATCAATTTGGCCCTGGCACAGGTTGGCCGGCAAATCGAATGGAGTGGGTCTGGATTGGACGAAGTCGGACGGGACCCGCAGACCGGTAAAATCATCATCCAGATCGATGCCAGATATTTCAGACCGACGGAAGTTGACCAGTTGATCGGTGATCCGTCGAAGGCACGGCGGGTTTTGGGCTGGCAACATCAAACTTCGTTTGCCGGGCTGGTTCGCGAGATGATGGAGAGTGATCTGCAACTCTTGAAAAAAAATGGGACCCGGGCCAATGACTGAGCGGTCACCGGAATATGCCCTCGATGGAAAACGGGTTTGGATTGCCGGCGGCAGCGGCATGGTCGGTTCCGCTATCGCCAGGCAATTAACCAAAGAAAATTGTCAGGTTTTTTCCGTCGGTCGCAATGTCGTCGATTTACGCCGGCAGGCGGAAGTCGAGGACTGGATGGCGGAAACCAAACCGCAGGCGGTTTTTCTGGCCGCAGCAACGGTTGGCGGTATCGTTGCCAACGATACCTACCCGGCTGATTTCCTGTATGACAATATGATGATAGAAGCGAATATCATAAAAACCGCCCACAATATTGGCGTCGAAAAACTTTTGTTTTTGGGCACGTCGTGCATTTATCCGCGCGAAGTCGCACAACCGATCAGCGAATCGGCGTTGTTGACCGGGCCCCTCGAAGAAACCAATCAGTGGTATGCAATTGCCAAGATATCCGGAATTCGCTTGTGTCAGGCCTACCGCAAACAGTTTGGCAGCGATTACATTTCTGCCATGCCGACCAACTTATATGGCCGTGGCGATAGCTTTGATCTGCAGTCCAGTCACGTCATTCCGGCGCTTTTGGCAAAAGCCCATGCGGCAAAATCCGACGGCGGCAAAACGCTTGAGGTGTGGGGAACCGGTCGACCCCTGCGGGAGTTTTTACAGGTCGACGATGCCGCCGAGGCGCTGGTGTTTTTGATGAAATACTATTCGCAAGCGCCCCATATCAATGTGGGTGCCGGGCGCGATATCAGTATCAGGGATTTGAGCCTGCTGATTTGTGATGTGGTGGGGTTTACCGGCGAATTAACCTTCAGGGCCGACAAACCGGACGGCACGCTGCGAAAAAAACTCGATGTTTCGAAACTCTCGAAGTTGGGCTGGCAAAACAAAATTGGTTTGCGCGAAGGCCTGGAACAAACCTACGCCTGGTATTTAAAATCCCTGGCAACCCGCGCGCCTTAGCCCAACTCCGGCTCGTACCCTTCCGGCGGATCCACGTCGAAGACTTTGATGGTCATGGAAATCAACGTGTAATAACCGAGGATCCCGGTCAAATCGACAACACCGTCCGCGCCCAACAGGTCAATAGCGCGGGTATAGAGCTGATCATCCATTTGCCGGGTTCGATGGAGTTGGTTGGAAAAACGATAGACAACGGCTTCATCCTGCCGATCAAATTCCGGTTCGTCATGGGCGCGGATGGCTTCGACAATCGATTCCGAAAGCCCGGCTTTCAGGGCAAGCGGTTTGTGCGCCGCCCATTCATATTCAGCGCTCCAAAATCGCGCCGTTGTCAGGATGGCAAGCTCGGAAAGGCGCGGCGGCAGGGAGCTTTCAAACCGGCAATACCGGCCCAGGGCTTGCGCCCGGTCAGCCAATTCAGGGCGGTTTAACCAGATCGCAAGCGGCCCTGCAACGCGACCGCGCGGCCCCGATGTGATCGCGTCGTGAACTTCCTTTTGTCGGTCGGTCATGGTTTCACGCGATAGGGCGGCAAGGCGGGACATGGGGACTCCTCGGATGGACGGTATAAACACTAAATAAATCCCATTGTCATCTGTATCGTCCGGCAAAGACAACACCTCTTTTCGGCTGGCGATATTAATCGGGGGAATGGCCGCGATAACCTTCTTTAACGGGACTGGTGATCCGAGTAAATTCCCGTCTATAAGATTATTCCAGCTCTGAGCGAGGCGATGTTAAGGACAATCTTAAGCGATGAACAAACCGCTACCCGACACTTTGTTAGGCATTGTGCCCAGCCTGAATACACCGTTCGATGACCGGGGCACCCTGCATGAACCGTCCTTAAGGAGGCTTGTCGACCACAGCGTTGCCAGCGGCTGCCAAGGCTTGTTGGCCCTCGCCGTTGCCGGCGAACAGGCGAGCCTCAGTTTCGATGAAAAATCCCGTTTTATGGCCATCGCGGCGGAACAGAACCACCGCCGCATACCACTCATCGTCAGTGTTGCATCTGCAGATTTTGGACAAAGTATTGAGTTGGCGCGCCATGCACGCCGGGCCGGTGCCACCGGCATCTGTTGCCAGGCACCGGCGGGTTTGTCAGGGGTTGCCCTCGAAACAGCCCTTAAATCCATCGCCGACGCCGGCCCGGAGCTGTTGATGATCCAGGACCTGGACTGGTCGGGCGGCGGTATGGCAATTGCCGACATATTAAGGCTTTTTGAGAACCTGCCGAGCTTCCGTTGCCTTAAAATCGAAACCGTTCCCGCCGGGCCAAAATATTCACAAATTCTCGACGCCACCGATGGCCGCCTGCACGTCAGCGGCGGTTGGGCCGTGTCGCAATTTATGGATGCCCTGCAGCGTGGTGTTCATGCCTTCATTCCAACCGCACTGGAGCCCATATATGTGGCGATTTATAACCGGTTCCATGGCGGCGAGGCGGCGTCAGCGCGATCTCTGTTCCACCGTTTGTTGCCGGTGCTGGCCTTTTCAAATCAACATATCGATATCAGCATTCGGTTTTTTAAAGCGCTCCGCCGGGCCGAAGGAATATTCGAAACCTCCGTGTGCCGCGACCCGGTCGCCGCCCTGGATCCGGTCCAGGAACTCGAATGTGAACGGGCCGTTAACCTGGCCCTGGATTTGCAAAACGATCTGTTGGCCGGCGACGCATAAAATCAATCAGGGCATTTCTCTGATTGTCCCGATTTCAGGATAATCCACGGGCTAAATACGGCAAATACCGCAAATACTCCGGTTCTACGGGGTTTTATATGTTCGCGTGACTGGGAGGCCGGCGCCCGGGTCTCAGAATTAACGATGGCCCTGGTCCCTTGATTCAGGTCATTGTCGGCACCAATGAGCGGTTTTATATTTCTGTTACTGCGGTTTGGGGCTTCGCCAGGGACCCGGTTTAAAGTTTGTCATGGACGCCGTCGACAGAGCCTTTTGTGATGCCGCTCGGCAATGGTTACACCCATTGCTGGGATCATTTTTCCTGAGTTTTATATCCGTCGGGCAATGATCGTCAACAAATGCTGATGCTTTTTTTCACAAACTTAAGGAGAAATGGCGTGCACATAAAACCATCACTCATCACAAGGATAGCCATCGGTAAGGGGGTCGGCCTGGTGGTTGGCCTCGCCGGATTTTTAACAATGCCCCATATTTGGCCTGAGTCCGGTAATATGATCCGTTGGGGAATCCTGTTGTGGTATATAACGGTTGGCGCGGTCGTAGGGGTTTTTGGCGTATTCACCTGGCATCCGGTCCTGCACCTGCCGATGCCATGGTGGTTTCGCGCGCCGGTGATTGGCGCGTGGATGAATTTTGTCCTGGTCTTCTTCGCCTATGACGCCATGGCAACCCTGCTGGAGATGCTGTTTGGTCCTGGCAGTCTGATGACATCGCCATTTTGGTTTGTTCTGGAAGGGGCTGTAATTGGGTGGATCATGGGGTTTTTTGCCACCTGGTTCGGTGGTGAGGGGCCGGAAACGGTTAGCCATACGGTGCAGCCATAATTCTGGAATTGGGTGGCGTCTTAATCCATGGCAAATCATCCACGGTAAATCCGCCGCTGGGCACGAGCGCGCCGGTCCGGTACGAGATGGTGCGATGCATCGGCATGCTTATTCCATAAAGTGACGACGGCCAACGCCAGTCGGTATGACCGGTCTGGTTGTATTGCCGGAGCTTTGTTTTGGCATTACGATTAGCTTAGGGTCCTGACTCTAAGTAAAATTATATGTCGAAATTCTTCCGCGTGGGGGATTCCTGATGATCGCGTAAGTAAAGGGGTCGTATGCTTATTGAACTAATTCGGGGAGGGGCGACACTTATCGCACTCTGCTTGATCGAAAGTTACGTCATCCGATATTGGCAGACGTACAATCTTGTCAAAGTTATTATCTCCGGCCTGCTTTATGGCATCATATGTATTATCGGTATGTACGCGCCTATACAATTTACGCCCGGCGTTATCTTTGATGCCCGTTCGGTCGTACTCTCCGTCGCCGGCCTATTTGGCGGCCCCGTCGTTGCCGGAATAGCAATGGTTCATGCCGGGGGTTATCGGTTATGGCTGGGCGGAGCAGGTGCCGGTGTTGGCGTCGGCGTAATTGTCTCTTGTACCTTGTTGGGACTTGTCTATCGTTATTTTCACCATCGCGGATGGGTTTCTATAAACTTTATCAGTTTGTTGGGTTTTGGTTTTGTCGTGCACGGGGTTAGTGTTCTTTGGTTTCTTTTGCTTCCTGACCCGGTGATCAAAAAACTTTTTGCAACTCTAATCTTGCCCTACGTGACTGTATTTACCTTGGCGACGCCCCTTTTGGGGTTAATGCTGCAGGATACGCGCAACCGATTGAAAACGGAAGACGCTTTAAAACAAACGAGTGCCGAACTGAGCGAGAGCGAAAATCGTTTTCGAGCGGTGTTTGACAGTTCGCCAAATGCAATCACTCTGAAAGACGAGAGTGGTCAGTATTTACTGGTAAACAAAACATACGCTCAATGGCACGGTAGAGATGTCGGGCAAATAATAGGTCTCAATGTTAAAGACCTATTCCCGAAGGATATTGTGCTAAATTCGAGGATGATCGAGGACGGCGTCTTAACCCTGGCAAAGATCAATAAAGAGGAAGGATATATTCCATTTTTGGATGGTCAAACCCGCCATCTATCAATCTATAAATCGACCTTGGTGCTTTCTCCTGACAAGCCGGCCGTTATTTTAACGATTTTGACAGATATTTCACATCACAAGGAGATGGAAATGTCCTTGAACAGGGCCCTGACGGATGCCGAATACGCCAACCAGTCCAAGTCAGAATTTCTCGCCACGATGAGCCATGAATTGCGTACACCGCTGAATGCCATTCTCGGGTTTAGTGACATGATCCGCCTCGAATACTTTGGCCCCTTGGGCTCCAAGAATTATGCCGACTATGCGACCGATATCCACGCCAGCGGCGACCATTTATTGTTGCTGATAAACGATATTTTGGACATTTCTGCAATCGAAGCCGGTAAATATGCCATGAACTTTGAGCAGGTCAACCTGAATGACATATTTTCGGAATGTATGAAAACACTCGAAATCACCCTATCGGAGAAGCAGCTCGACATATCTGTCGACTTGCAAAGCAATGCCCAATCCCTAAACGCGGACAAACGCGCAATTCTGCAGATTTTTTTGAATCTGATGGCGAATGCCGTCAAATTTTCAGATACCAACGGAGCGATATCCGTTGGTTCCGTTTTATCCGGTTCAAGGATACAAATTACGGTTCAAAATTACGGTGTTATCATTCCTGCCGATATTTTGGATAAAATAACGGAACCCTTTACGAAAGCTAATCCAAATCCGCACGTAAGCCAGGAAGGAACCGGATTGGGTTTGGCAATAGCCAAGACGCTGGTCGAAGCCCACCATGGGAGCTTGATAATCGAAAGTGACGTAAACCGAGGCACCTCCGTAATCGTGACCTTACCAACGGCTGTCGGGCAAAGCTGAAATGTCGGTTTTCAGACGTTAGAAATGAAACCGGATCGCCGGTAACGTCACCGGATGGCGACCCAACAATGTCACATGACCGACAGACGGTGGCGAGGAAAGTGGACAAATGGAGAAATTGCTATATGGAGCTGTAGCGCAAATGCCACATTTTCAAATAGCCAACCCATAAAACGCGGGAAATTCGGTACATTCCAGGCGCAACGCGATAAAATAAAGGTCGTAACGCTTAAGTAAGGTCTAAGGAATTTGTAAAACATGTTTGAATCCCAACAATCACCGGCTCGTTCTGAAATCGAGTATGCCTCTGAATCCGCTGACGATTTGCGCCAAGCCGTCGATAACCATTTAAAATACGCGCTTGGTAAAAATCCAAAACATGCAACCCTTTACGATTGGCGCATGTCCTTATCCCTGGCGATTCGAGACAAAATAGTTGATCCCTGGTTCAAGTCGACGCAGCGTACCTACGAGTTACAGCATAAACGAGTCTATTATCTGTCGATGGAATTTTTAATCGGGCGCCTACTGGAAGATGCCATTGTCAATCTTGGCCTCGATGAACGGGCCCGCCAAGCCCTTGCGTCCTGTGGGGTTGATTACGATGCGGTCATCAGAGACGAGCCGGACGCCGCCCTCGGCAATGGAGGCCTGGGGCGGCTGGCGGCGTGCTTTTTAGAATCCATGTCGACCATTGGTTGCCCCGCCTATGGCTATGGTATTCGTTATGAACACGGCTTGTTTCGGCAAAGTTTTGAGGATGGTCGGCAGATTGAAACAGCGGAAACCTGGTTGACCCAACGTCACGCCTGGGAATTTGAGCGACCGGAGGTCGCCTACGAAATTGGTTTTGGCGGGACCGTTGTCGAGACCCGCGACCGTGCCCTGTGGACTCCGACCGAAGCGGTGATTGCGTCCGGTTATGATACGCCGATTATTGGTTGGCAGGGGCGCTGGGCAAATACCCTGCGATTGTGGTCGGCGATCCCGACAAAAATTTTTGATCTGGAGCAGTTTAATCAGGGCAACTATACGGCGGCGGCCGAACCAGAAGCCCTGGCGCGGACCATTAGTCGAGTTCTCTATCCCGATGATACGACGGATCAGGGCAAGGAATTGCGCCTGAAACAAGAATACTTCTTCACCGCCGCGTCGATTCGCGATATTGTTCGCCGGTTCAAATCGGAATGCGACGATATCAAAAAATTACCGGAACGTGTGGCCATTCAATTGAACGACACCCACCCGGCCATCGCCGGACCGGAACTGACCCGGGTGTTGCACGACGAAAACGGCCTGGCCTTTGACGTGGCCTTTGAATTGGCCCGGGCCTGTCTGTCTTACACCAACCACACTTTGTTGCCGGAGGCCCTGGAACGTTGGTCTGAGCCCCTGATGACGCGCATATTGCCGCGCCATATGCAGATAATCGAACGGATCGACGGTCTCCATGCCAAACAGAACCCAGGCCGCCCAAAAGCCGTCACCGCCATGGAAAAAGGCGAAGTGAAAATGGGCGAATTGGCTTTCATATGTGCCCATAAGGTGAACGGTGTCTCGGCCCTGCATACGGATTTGATGAAAAAAACTGTCTTTCAGAAATTACATAACCTGCACCCAGATCGGATCATCAATCAGACCAACGGGGTTACCCCGCGTCGCTGGTTGTGGTCCTGTAACCGCCCGTTAAGTCATTTGATTAACGAGACCATTGGCGACGGCTGGGTCGACGATCTTGCTCGGCTGGATGAATTGCGGCCGTTTGTCGATGATGCGGCTTTTCTCGACAAATTCGCCGCCGCCAAACAACAAAATAAAATCCGTTTGGCCTACTGGTTACAGCAGGACTGGGGGGTATCGATTGATCCATCGGCGTTGTTTGATGTTCAGATTAAACGAATCCATGAATACAAACGCCAACTCATGAATATCCTCGAGACCGTCGCCCTTTGGCACGAAATTCGTGAAAACCCCGGTGCGGAATGGACACCACGGGTTAAAATATTCGGCGGCAAGGCGGCACCCGGTTATGTGGTAGCCAAGGAAATCATTCATCTGATCAATGATGTGGCAAAAGTCGTTAATCG
The DNA here is from genome assembly GCA_021775095.1 of Rhodospirillales bacterium. Taxonomy (GTDB): domain Bacteria; phylum Pseudomonadota; class Alphaproteobacteria; order Rhodospirillales; family Casp-alpha2; genus JABMNT01. The sequence goes on along the minus strand of JAJFII010000005.1, from coordinate 53,701 downwards.
GGATCCGGCCATGAAGGGCCGTCTGTCCGTTGTATACCCGGCCAATTACAATGTTTCCATGGCCGAACTGCTGATTCCGGCGACCGATTTGTCGGAACAAATTTCAACCGCCGGAAAAGAGGCTTCGGGCACTGGTAACATGAAGTTTGCCATGAATGGCGCACCGACCATCGGCACCCTGGACGGGGCGAACGTCGAAATTCGCGCCGCCGTCGGTGCCGAAAACTTTTTTCTGTTCGGCATGACCGCAGAGCAGGCGGAAGCACGGCGCGACGACGTCGACCATTCAAGGAAGGCCATTTCCAACAGCCCGCATCTGTCGAACGCCTTAAAACTGATCGGCGACGGGGTGTTTTCACCCGGCGAGCCGGACCGCTATCAGGGATTGGTTGATCTCATGAATAACCACGACTACTTCCTGGTTTGTGCGGATTTCGATAGTTATTACGGCAAACAGCGCGAGGTGGACCAGGTGTTTCGCGACGCCGGTGCCTGGGCCCGTATGGCCGCCTCAAATACCGCACGGGTTGGATGGTTCTCGTCAGATCGAACCATTCGCAGTTACATGAAAGAGATCTGGAACGTGGTGCCTGCACTGTGACAAATTCCCGCAAAAAGGACGAAACAGGGGTGCCCGCAACGAAGGCAGCAAAGCGCGCAAACGGGTTTGTCGTAACCGATTTGATCGATCCGATGGAGGCCAGGGCCATTGCCGAGGGCACTCATGGCGATCCGTTTTCCCTATTGGGAGGGCACAAAAGAAAAGCCGGTTATGTGGTTTGTGCCTTTGACCCGGGAGCCGAACAGATGGCGGTTCTGACGGGCAAAAACAAAGTGACTCCCCTGCTGCCCGTGCCCGAGGCTTCGGGCGTTTTTGTTGGGCGATTATCACGTAAGGCCGCCTATCGATTGCAGGGTTCTGCCGGTGATCAAAGCTGGACCCACGGCGACGCCTTTCGCTATGGCCCGGTTCTGGGTGCCCTTGACCTGCATTTAATTTCGGAGGGCACGCACCGCCGTTTGTGGCAAGCCCTGGGGGCCCATGTCCTCTGCCATGAAAAAACCGACGGCACACATTTTGCCTTGTGGGCACCAAATGCGCGACGGGTTTCGCTGGTCGCTGACTTTAATCACTGGGACAGTCGGCGCCATCCGATGCGGTCCCTTGGCAGTTCCGGCGTCTGGGAAATATTCGTTCCCGATGTTGGTGAAGGCACCGTCTACAAATACCAGATCATTGACGCAGAAGGTCACGCACTTCCCCTAAAGGCGGACCCGGTTGGATTTGGCAGCGAACATCCGCCGCAAACCGGCTCCGTGGTCCGTGATTTGGCAGGCCATCAGTGGCAGGATGAACACTGGATGGACAACCGCGGCCCGGCACAAACCATCGCCGCGCCGATTTCGATCTATGAAGTGCATCTGGGAAGTTGGCGACGGATCCCCGAAGATGGGGGACGCCGCCTTTCTTATCTGGAAGCGGCGGATGTGCTGGTCGATTACGCCGTTGACATGGGATTTACCCATCTGGAATTAATGCCGGTCAGTGAATATCCGTTTGACGGCTCGTGGGGCTATCAACCGGTCGGTCTGTATGCGCCGACCATTCGATTTGGCCCACCGAAGGAATTTCGGGCTCTGGTTGACGCGGCCCATGGCAAAGGCCTGGGTGTCCTGATGGACTGGGTTCCTGGCCACTTTCCGACCGATGCCCATGGTCTGGGGTCGTTTAACGGTACCGCCCTCTATGAGCACGCCGACCCGCGCGAAGGGTTCCATCGCGATTGGAATACCTTGATCTATAATTATGGCCGCTCCGAAGTCGCCAATTATTTAGTCGCCAACGCCCTCTACTGGCTGCGCGAGTATCATATTGATGGACTGCGGGTCGATGCGGTGGCGTCCATGTTGTACCGCGACTATTCACGCGATGCCGGCGAATGGGTGCCAAACCACCTGGGGGGCCGGGAAAACCTGGAAGCCATAAATGTTTTGCAGCGCATGAACGAAGTGGTCTATGGGGAATGCCCGGGGATTTTAACGGCAGCCGAAGAATCAACCGCATTCCCCGGTGTTTCCCGACCGACCGACCATGGTGGACTGGGGTTCGGTTTTAAATGGAACATGGGCTGGATGAACGACACCCTGGAATATATTCAACACGACCCGATCCACCGCAAATATCACCATCACCAAATGACCTTTGGCATCCAGTACGCTTTTTCTGAAAATTTTATTCTGCCGATCAGCCATGACGAAGTTGTGCATGGCAAAGGTTCGATGCTTGCAAAAATGCCGGGTGATGAATGGCAGCGTTTTGCCAACCTGCGAACCTACTACGGCTTCATGTGGACCCATCCCGGTAAAAAGCTGTTGTTTATGGGCTGCGAGTTCGCCCAGGTGGCCGAATGGAACCATGACGTCAGTCTGGACTGGCACTTGCTGGATCAGGATTTGCACCGGGGTATGCAGTCACTGGTCCGTGACCTCAATGGCCTGTACCGGGATCTGCCGACGCTGCATGTTAAGGATTGTGATCCATCGGGTTTTCGCTGGCTTGATCTGAATTCCGCAGCCGAGTCCGTATACGCCTTTGCCCGTTTTGGTAATCCTGAAGACCCGCCGGTTGTTGTGGTTTGCAATTTTGCCCCCGTCGAACGTCCCCAGTGGCGGGTTGGGTTGCCGCGCCCCGGCCACTGGCAGCAAATTTTAAATTCCGATTCTGAAAAGTATGGGGGCGGTGGCCGCAGCCAGGATTTAAGTATTTTAACAGAAAATCTGTCTTGGCAGGAGTGCGAACAATCTGCAATCCTCACACTGCCGCCCCTGTCGACGATGGTTTACCGGTTTGAACAATAACACGAGGGAGAAACTAATGCAGGAAAGCCCAAGTTTACGTTTGGCGAACAGATCAATGGCCTTCGTTTTGGCCGGTGGACGCGGCAGCCGACTTCTCGAGTTGACCGAAAAACGCGCCAAACCGGCCGTTTATTTCGGCGGTAAAAGCCGAATAATCGATTTTGCCCTGTCCAACGCCTTAAATTCCGGTATTCGTAAAATGGCTGTTGCCACCCAATATAAGGCCCATAGCCTGATCCGGCATATGCAACGGGGATGGAACTTTTTTAGGGCGGAACGCAACGAATATCTCGATATCTTGCCTGCATCGCAACGGGTCGCCGAAAACAAATGGTACCTGGGCACGGCCGACGCAGTAACCCAGAACATCGATATCATTGACAGTTATGACGTGGATTACATTGTGGTTCTTGCCGGCGATCACATTTATAAAATGGATTACGAAGTGATGCTTCAGCAGCACGTCACTCAACAGGCGGACGTCACTGTCGGATGTTTGACCGTGCCCAGGGAAGAAGCGTCGGCGTTTGGCGTCATGGACATCGACACCGATAGCCGGATCAAATCGTTCCTTGAAAAACCGGCAAATCCGCCAGGAACGCCTGAGGACCCGAACGTCACTTTGGCCAGTATGGGGATTTATGTTTTTAACTGGCGGTTCTTGCGGGCGCTGCTTTTAGAAGATGCGGATGATGAAAATTCGAGCCATGATTTTGGCTCCGATCTGATTCCTCATATTGTCAAAAATGGTAAGGCGATCGCCCATCGGTTCTCGGATTCCTGCGTTTCCAGCGACAAGGAAAGCGAACCCTACTGGCGTGATGTGGGAACCCTGGACGCCTTTTGGAAGGCCAATCTGGATTTGACGGATTTTGAGCCCGAGCTTGATCTGTATGATACGGAGTGGCCCATATGGACCTATTCCGAAATTGTACCGCCGGCAAAGTTTATCCATAACGACGCGAACCGACGCGGATCCGCGATCAGCTCCCTGGTCTCTGGGGGCTGTATTTTGTCGGGCGCGACGGTGTCCAATTCCCTGCTGTTTACCGGTGTGCATTCCCATTCGTTTTCGTCGTTAAATCACGTCGTCGCGCTGCCCTATGTGACAATTAACCGAAACGCCAGTTTGACCAATGTGGTCATTGAGCGCGGTGTGATTATTCCCAGTGGCCTGGTGGTCGGACAGGACCCGGTAGAAGATGCCAAATGGTTCCGCAGATCGGAAAAAGGGGTGTGTCTGATTACCAAGGAAATGATCGATAAACGCGAAGCCGCGCAATAAAAAGCATGGTACCTACCCCTATGGAAAAATCTGAAAACGTCCTGTCCGTGGCCTCCGAATGTGCCCCGCTGGTGAAAACCGGCGGTTTGGCCGATGTGGTCGGCGCATTGCCTGGCGAGTTGGCCGGCGAGGGATGGCGGTTAAGAACGTTATTGCCGGCCTATCAGGGCCTGGTCAAACGCCTGAAATCAGCAAAAGTTGTTTGGTCTGTCAATAAACTGATGGGCGGCCCAGCCCGGGTTGTGGCCGGAAAAACCTTAAAAAAAGACGGTTCACTTGATCTATTGTTGCTTGATGCGCCGCATCTGTTCGATCGGCCCGGGGCCATCTATTTGAACTCAAAAGGCGACGACTGGGCTGACAATCCGCAGCGCTATGCAGCTTTGTCGTGGGTCGCTGCGGAGATCGCACGGACCGGTCTTAGCGACGGCTGGCGACCGCGTATCCTCCAGGCCCATGACTGGCAGGCCGGTTTGGCACCCGCCTATCTCAAGTACGCCGGAACCGACGATGTGGCCAGCCTGATCACCATCCACAACATCGCTTTTCAGGGGTTGGCGCGCGCCAGCCTTTTGAAACGGTTACGCTTGCCCGCAACCCAGTTTGTAAAAGACGGATTTGAATATTGGGGTAAGATCAGCACCTTGAAAGCCGGCTTGATGACGGCCGACGCCATTACCACGGTTAGCCCCACCTATGCCCAGGAACTGTTGGACCCGGAATTTGGAATGGGCCTGGACGGGGTTATCCAATACCGGCGGGACAAACTTTATGGAATTCTCAATGGTGTAGACTTAAAGGCTTGGAACCCAAAAACCGACAGGGACATCCTTTTTCCCTATGGCCCCCGCAATCTGGCCGCGAAGGCAAAGAATACCCGGGCGTTGGAGGACGAGTTTGGCCTTACGCCAGGCGACGGTCCGGTTTTTGCCATCGTCAGTCGCCTGACTCATCAAAAAGGGCTTGATTTGGTTTTGGATGGATTACCTGCGCTGCTTGGCCGGGGCGGGCGATTGATCATATTGGGTTCGGGCGACGCCGAACTGGAAGCGGCCTTTACCAAGGCGGCAAAAACCAACCGTGGTCGGGTCGCCGTCCATATTGGTTACGATGAAGCGCAATCCCATCGCATTTATGCGGGTGCCGATGTCATGGTCGTCCCGTCCCGGTTCGAACCCTGCGGGTTAACTCAGATGTATGCATTGCGCTATGGAACCTTGCCGTTGGTTTCACGCACCGGAGGCCTCGCCGACACGGTCATTGACGCCAATGAGGCGGCCATCAGATCCGGGGTGGCGACCGGGGTGGTTGTGGCACCTGACAGCTTGGATGGCCTTGTCCGGGGTATTGAACGCATGTGTGATTTGTTTGCGGACCGAACGCTTTGGCAAAATCTGCAAAAACGGGCAATGGCACAACCCGTGGGATGGGGACCATCGGCGACATCCTATTCGACCCTATTTAAGAGTTTGCTGAAATAATAGAATTGGTTTGCATGAAACAAAAACAGTTTAAAATCACACGGGGCGCGGCGGGTCCCCTGGGCGCGACCTGCGACGGCGATGGCGTAAATTTTGCAGTTTTTTCCGGCCACGCAGAAAAAATTGAATTGTGTTTATTTTCTGCCGACGGAATTGCGGAAACCCAGCGCCTGACATTGCCCGAACGCCATGGCGATGTCTGGCATGGTCATGTTGCCGGAATAGGGCCCGGGGCCCTCTACGGCTACCGCGCCCACGGGCCTTACGCACCGGAGGCTGGCCACCGATTTAACCCCCACAAACTCGTTCTCGACCCCTATGGTAAAAAAATCCATGGTGCCGTCCAATGGTCCAATTCCCTGATGGGCTATGAAGTCGGCTCCCAACGTTTGGATTTGTCCTATGACAAACGCGACAGTGCCAATTGGATGCCAAAATCCGTCGTCCAATCATTGGCCTATGACCCCTCGGACGACAGCCGGCCAAATACCGACCTCGCCGAGACAATTATTTACGAGGCGCACAGCAAAGGCTTAACCATCGGCCGCCGTGATATCGCCGCCGGTGCCGGGTATTTCCTGGGCCTTGCCTCTGATCAGATGCTCGATTACCTGGTTAAACTGGGGATCACGGCAATTGAACTGTTGCCGCCGCACGCCTTCGTTGACGACAGGTTTTTGGTAAAACAGGGGCTCAGGAATTATTGGGGATATCAAACCATAAGTTTTTTCTGCCCGGAACCCCGTTATCTCTCGAACGGCGACATCGGTGAATTTCAAACCATGGTTCGCCGTTTCCACGGTGCCGGTATCGAAGTCTTCATTGATGTGGTTTATAATCATACGGCCGAAGGCAGCGAGATGGGCCCGACCCTGTGTTTCCGAGGTCTGGACAACCGGTCGTACTACAAACTGCAGCCGGATAATCTGCGGTACTATCAAAATTATACGGGCACCGGTAATACCCTCAACCTGGAACACCCCATGGTCCTTAAAATGGTTTTGGATTCCCTGCGTTATTGGGTCCAGGTTATGCAGGTCGATGGCTTTCGTTTCGATTTGGCATCCGTTCTCGGACGGACCAACCAGGGGTTTGATCGGAATTCCGGATTTTTTAAGGCGATCCGACAAGACCCGGTGTTGTCGGCTGTGAAATTGATTGCTGAACCCTGGGATATTGGACCAGGTGGTTATCAGTTGGGGGCCTACCCCGCGCCGTTCCTGGAATGGAATGATCGCTACCGGGATGGCGTCCGGCAATTTTGGCGGGGTGATAAGGGATCAACATCGGAACTTGCCAAACGCCTGGCAGGGTCAGCCCGGCAATTTGACCATTCCGGGCGCTCGCCGGGGGCATCGGTCAATTTTTTAACCTCCCATGACGGATTTACCCTTGAAGACGTGGTTTCCTATAATCACAAACACAATCAGCCCAATGGGGAGGAGAACCATGACGGGCACAGTGGAAATTACACGGATAATATGGGTGTTGAGGGGCCAACGGAGGATCCGGACCTGCGTGCCGCGCGGGATTTGCGCAAACGAAATATGCTGGCAACACTGATGTTGAGCCAGGGCACGCCAATGCTCCTGGCCGGCGACGAGATTGGCAATTCACAGGGCGGAAACAACAACGCCTATTGTCAGGACAACGAAACCGGGTGGGTGAATTGGGACAGTGCCGATGCGACCCTGCTGGCTTTTGTCGGCGATTTGATTGCCCTGCGTAAAGCCCATCCGGTCCTGCGCCAGCGGCGGTTCCTGCATTCCAACACCCGCGAGATTGACGGCAAAAACGACTTGTCCTGGCGATTACCCAACGGCACTGCGGTAACCAACAAAGACTGGGACAATCCGCTTTGGAATACCTTATGTGTGGTTTTTCGGACCGCCTCGGATACCCCTGATTATGACAATTCCGATGACGTGATTTTTGCGATTTTTAATAGCGGTGACCGGGTCAAGGTCGTTTTGCCGCTCTGTCCTGCGGGGCGCGGGTGGGTGCAGCTTGTCGATACCACCAAAACCGACGTAAATAAGCTGCCCTGTAAAGGCGAGAGCAAAACCGTCGCCGCCCGCTCGGTGTCGGTGTTCTCGCTAGAGGCCCTTGAATGAATGCCGAGTTAGTCGAACTTTGTGCGGCCTGCGGAATTGTCTGGCGATATCTTGACGGGGCAAACCAGCCCAATGAAGCACCGGAAGAAACCTGTCTTGCACTGTTAAAGGCGCTGGGGATCGAAATTGACGCCGCGGCGGACGTTGCGCACCAATTGGCCCGGATTAAAGCCCGCGAAGCGGCCCGTCCGATGCCGGCGACGGTCATTGTTGACGTTGGAACGGATTTTGAAATTGATGGAAATTTTGCAGACCACCAAAGCTGGCAACTTCAACTCGACGGCGGTAACATTTTGCGCGGCACGGGCAACCGGACGTCGCTGAACCTACCGGGGCTACCCCTTGGCATTCATAGCTTAACCTGCCAAGGTCACCGGTTGACCGTTCTGTCGGCACCCCGAGCCCTGCCGCTGCCAAGGCGTGGTTGGGGCGTGATGGTCCCCCTATACGGATTGCGTTCGGAAACCGAAAAAGGCATCGGCGACTTTCACGATCTTGAACGGTTGGCGGCGGCCTTTGGTCCCTTGGGTGCGGACTTTGTCGGAATCAACCCGGTGCATACGGGATTTATCTCGGACCCGGCCGCCGTTAGTCCCTATTCACCCTCCAGCCGCCAGCGCCTGAACCCCCTACACATTTGCATCGACCAATTGCCACATCGGGGGGAAATCGCCAGCCAGGTCCTGGCGAACGATGGCGGTGGCGCGTTTGTTGATTATCCGGCGGTTATCGAGCGCAAAAACCGCCAACTGAAATCGGCCTTTGCGGGTTTTACAAACGCCGGCGGTTCGGCACATTTTGAGAGCTTTATCCGCGATGAAGGCAGCCGTTTGCAGGATTTTGCGATCCATCAGGCCTTGGCGCAAAAGTTTGGCCCCTATTGGCCCGGGTGGCCGCAAAATTATCAGTCCCCGGGCAGTCCGGCAACCCGCCGGTTTGCCCGCGACAACGCCGGTCCGGTTCGCTATCAGTGCTGGTTACAGTGGTCAGCCACAAACCAGTTGAAAGCCGCCCAACAAGCGGCACTCAACAGTGGTATGGCGTGCGGTCTGTATTTGGATTTGGCCGTCGGAACCGACCCGGCCGGGGCTGAGACATGGGCCGATCGACAAACCTTCGCGACCGGCGTCGCCATTGGTTCGCCGTCCGATTCCTTTAACGCGTTGGGCCAAAACTGGGGCCTTGTTCCCTTTAACCCGTTGCAGCTGGCCGCCCGCCAATATACACCACTGGTCGACACTCTGCGGGCGCAGTTGCAGTTTGCCGGCATTTTGCGGATTGACCATATTCTTGGATTTGAGCGTTCTTTTTGGATTCCCGACGGATTGCCGGGGGCTTATGTCACCTTTCCGCGCGACCGGCTGCTGGCCATTGCCCGCATCGAGGCGGCCCGGGCTAAGGCCCACATTGTTGGCGAAGACCTGGGCAATGTCCCGGATGGGTTGCGCGACGAACTTGTTGGTTCGGGGATCATGGGATGCCGGGTCGCGTTTTTTGAACGGGACTGGGCGGCGGACAAATCCTTCACCGGGGCCGCCGATTATACGCACCAGGCGTTAGCCTCGATAACGACGCACGACCTGCCGACTTTGCTTGGCTGGTGGCACGGTGTTGATATCGATTGGCGCTTGCGGATCGGCGAAATTTCCGAGGCCGACGTAGAAAAACAAAAAGCGGTGCGCCGGGCCGATTGTATGGCTTTTGCACAGGTTCTGGGTTTGACGCCGCCGCCGGAGCTCGCGCCGGGCGATCCCGAATTCGCCCGCAATCTGTGTGTCGCCGCCCATCGGTTTCTGGCGCAAACCCGTTCTGTCCTGGTCGCCGTACAAATCGAAGATCTGCTGGGTTTGCGGCAACAGCCAAATGTCCCAGGGACGGTCACAGAACACCCGAACTGGCGCCGGCGTTTGCCTAAAACCTTAAACGAAATCGCCCAATTACCACTTCTCAGTGAGATTAAAATGTGCATGGAAGCGGCAAATCGAATAGCATCCAACCGCGCGACAGGGAAAAAGGACGCCAAATTATGAAGAACCTGACAACTGTACCCACAACGCCGTTTGACGGCCAAAAACCGGGCACATCCGGGTTGCGAAAAAAGACCGTTGAGTTCATGCAGCCTGATTATCTCAACAGCTTTACCCAGGCCACTTTTAACGCCATCGGTGGCCTCGCCGGCAAGACTTTGGTGCTGGGCGGCGACGGCAGGTATTTTAACGCCGCTGCAGCCCAGGTTATTCTGAAAATGGCCGCCGCCAACGGTCTGCAGAAAATGATTGTCGGCCAAAACGCCCTGTTATCAACACCCGCCGCATCAAATCTGATCCGAAAATACCAGGCCGATGGCGGGATTATTTTGTCTGCCAGCCATAATCCGGGTGGCCCGGACGAAGATTTTGGCATGAAGTTCAATACCGCCAACGGGGGTCCCGCTCCGGAAAGTGTTACCGAAAGGATATATTCAGAAACCCGTTCCCTCACGGCCTATCGAATTTTGCAGTCGCCCGATGTTGACCTGTCGGCGCTTGGAACACGCACCATGGGCGACATGGAAATCGCAATTATCGATCCGGTCAGCGACTATCACGCACTGATGCACCAGTTGTTTGATTTCGACGCGATCCGGGGCTTAATTGCCGGCGGCTTCACCCTGGCCATTGACGCCATGCACGCCGTTACCGGCCCCTATGCCAGGGCAATCATTGAAACGGACCTGGGCGCGCCGACCGGAACCATTCGAAATGCAGTTCCGCTGGCGGATTTTGGCGGTGGTCACCCGGACCCCAATCCGGTATGGGCCAAGGACCTGATGACGATCCTGTTTGCCGCCGGTGCCCCTGATTTTGGTGCGGCCATGGACGGCGACGGTGATCGCAACATGATTTTGGGAGCTGCGACCTACGTTACTCCGTCCGACAGTCTGGCGGTTCTCGCGGCCAATGCCCATCTGGTGCCGGGTTATGCGGCGGGATTGGCTGGTATCGCCAGATCTATGCCGACTAGCCGCGCCGCTGATCGGGTCGCTGAAAAGCTGGCTATCGAGTGTTACGAAACGCCAACGGGATGGAAATTTTTTGGTAATCTGCTGGATGCCGGCCGGGCGACATTGTGTGGCGAAGAAAGTGCCGGAACCGGATCGGATCATGTGCGCGAGAAAGATGGTCTTTGGGCCATATTGCTGTGGCTCAATATTATCGCCGTGCGGCAACAATCGGTTGCGCAAATTATGACCGATCACTGGACCGAATACGGTCGCAATTATTATTCGCGGCACGATTACGAAGGCGTCGACGCGGCTCAGGCCCATGCGATGATCTCCGAAATGCGCGACCGCCTGGATAGCTTGCCGGGCACAGGCGTAGAAGGGATGACCGTTCAGTCGGCCGATGATTTTTGTTATACGGACCCGATCGACGGTTCAGAGGCGGCCAATCAGGGCGTTCGCATTGTGTTCGATGGCGGCTCACGCATTGTCTATCGATTGTCAGGTACGGGAACCGTTGGTGCCACCTTGCGGGTATATCTTGAACGCTACGAGAACGATCCGGCACTTTTGCATGAAGAACCGCAACGGGCTTTGCAATCGATTATAAAGGCCGCCGAAACACTGGCCCATATTCAAAAATTTACGGCCCGCAACGCGCCGGATGTTCGAACGTAATCCCAATCAAAAAAGCATCCGCCGCCGGACCAAATGAAGCCTATCCGTTTATCTGCTCAGTGAAGGAGGGGGTGGTTTTGCCGGTTGCAAGGGATAAAATCGGCGCCCCCTCGTACAGGCAAAGAAAAAACCGTTGGACACCGATAATAAGAACAACCTGTGCTGGGCACTTAACTTTGAATTCCATTGTCTCCTTTATAAATTGAGATCAGCCCCTGGATGGTGTTTTGCCCTTCCGGCGGCATTTGAATTGATATGCGGGCTCTTCTTTGTGGGTAAGGGACGGAACCGGAAAAAGGTGCCGTTGCCAACGGAAAACAAGGGGATGTGAGCGCTTGGGGAGGGCGAAAACCGCTAAAAAATCGGTAAAAATCCAAAAAAAGTGTAAAATGAAGAAAATAAAGTGACAAAAGTGTTGTATTTAGGTTAGTCTTTCCGGGAATAGGGGATCTTGGGTTTCACCATCCGTTGGTAGAAATTATAATTTGTTGTACAGTTGAATATCGCTTACAGTTGTTCGCCTAAATAAATCATAAAAAGAGTTCATAGAAAAAAGCCAAATTATAAACGGCCCGGTCCCATAAGCGATATGTGGATTCAGGGGTGGATATGTGTCTTGCGGGAAGGAATAAAGGAGACGTTCAAAAGACTATAGTTTATTAAGGGGCAATAGTGAAAGATAACGAATTCCCACCTGCAAGCGATTCCGGGCTGGGTAAAAACCAAGCCTCCGAACTGATAGTGGTTCGGGCTGAAGCGGGCACCAACGTATTGGTGGCCGATGGTGCTTGGATAATCACGGCAGAATTCTCCCGTCAGGGTTCAGACCTGATGTTGATCGGCACGGACGGTCAAAAACTTCTCATACAAGATTTCTTTCGCCTCGCCAGCCCGCCGGATATTCTGACCACGGGCGGCTCGCTTATAAAGGGTGAACTTGCCAGCAAATTGGCTGGCCCCCTGGCTCCCGGCCAGGTGGCGCAGGCCGCTCCCGGCGACGCCGTATCCGAACCCATCGGAACCGTTGTCACCTCCGCTGGTAAGGTTGAAGCCGTTCGCGCCGATGGCACCCGGGTGTCCCTGGTGGCTGGCGATGCGGTTTACCAGGGCGATGTGCTGGAAACCGGTGCCGACGGTGCCATTGGTATCGAATTTGCAGATCAGTCGACCTTTTCCTTAGGCGACAGTGGGCGGATGACGCTCGATGAAATGGTCTATGATCCCGGCGGCAGCGACAATTCCCTGTCCGTCTCGTTGCTGAGCGGTACTTTCTCCTTCATTAGTGGTCAAATATCGAAATCCGGTGTCGATGCCATGGTTGTTGATACGCCAACGGCGACCATTGGTATTCGCGGCACCAAGGCGGCAGGCCGGGCCGCTCCCGAGGGCGAAGAAAGCACCTTTACCCTGTTGGAGGAAGAAGGTGGCATAACCGGCGAAATTGTTATCACCAATGCGGCCGGAACCGTCGTTTTGAACGTTGCCGGTGCGCAGATCACCCTGACCAGTATCAATCAGGTGCCGCCGCAACCAATTATCATTTCGGCTGAACAAATTAATGAACAATATGGCAATGTACTGGCATCGTTGCCGACATCCCCGGACGGGCAGGAACAGCAGGGTGAGGAAGGTCAGCAGGGGCAAGACGGTCAACCGGGCGAGGATGGGCCGCCGGCTCAATTGCAGACGCCCTTTGATTTGGAATCCCTTGATCTTAACGATCTCGCCGAACCGGTCCGCGCCGCAATCATCGAAATTAAATTAGAACTGCGTGAAGTGTTACGCGAGGCGACCCGCCAGATAGCGCGATTTGAAGAGGTCCTGCAGACTGTGCAGGCAAAAATCAATACGATATTGTTGCCGGCCGATGCCGATTTGGTGCCCGATGACGTTGTCGATCAAATCATCGACGATGTAACCGAAGACGTTGTTGTCGATTACAGCGCGACGACGTCTCGATTGGGTGCGGTTGTCACGGCGGCGACGACGGCTGAATCAACGGCCTCAACCGCCGAAACCGCAGCCGCCACCAAAACTGCAGCGCTGACCAATGAAATTGTCGTTAAAGCAACGGCAACCAGTGTCGGAATGACCAATACCCAGGCCCAGGAATTGGCTGCTGTGATTACCGCGCCCCTCAAAGCCCTGGGGGCCTCGGCCGGTTTTGCCGCCAGTGCGTCGTCGACCAAGGAAGCGGCACTGGCCGCCATGGCAGCCGCCGGCTCCGGCGGGGAAATTTCTGAGGAACTGATCCTCGAGCTGGAAGCTTTTGTCGGGATTGGTGCCAACGCCACCGACGAAACCGACATCACAAAATCAATAACCAAGATCGAAGCCATTGTTAACGCGACAATTGCGGCGGCAGATACGGTTCTGACGTCGTCCATAAACGCGGCAAAACTGGCGAAGGCTGCGGGGGGGGATGTGTCGTCGGCGGCAACAACGGCCGCGGCTACCAATTATTCGACGGAAATTGATTCCGAGCTAACCAAATCGCAGGTCAATATACCCGTTGGCCAGCGGGCATCACGAACCGAAATGACCGAGCTGGTAGAGGGCGTAAAAACTCAGGTCGGGAAAATCGTCACTCGGGCTGGTGAGCAGGGCGATTCGACAGCGTTTACGGCCCTTAAATCCGCTGTCACCTATGCCCAACAGGCCATCGATGAAGCCGATATTACGGCCGAGGAAGCGCAAAATACCCTGAGCGCCACCGATTCTACCACCATGGTCGCCAAAGCCAATCTGGCTATTGCATCGGCAAAACGTGTCGAAGCGCATCGGCTCAAGGCTGATGAAGCGGTTGATCTGGGTGCCATCGGTGCCAACCTGGATGCCAGCGTGACGGAGATTTTTTTCCAGTTTATCGGGTTCCGCCCGGGGCAGACGGAAGATGAGGTCGAAGACGTCCAGGTCAGCGGTTTTATTTCCGCCGCCGAGGCCATCGCCGCCATTGAAGCGGCCACAGATGCATTGGCATCCGCCAGCAGTTTTATCGATGGCGAGGCGCAGGATGATTTGGCAACGGCGGCAGTGGCTGTTACCAGCACAAAGGCCGCAGCTGCGGCGGCACTCGCGCTGTCTAACGACGCCGCGCAGGGTGTGCTTGATTCGCGCGCTGAGCTGGTTGATGCCTTGGTCGCTGAAGCGGTCGCAGAAGCTAAATATCAAGCCTTAAAATCGGCGCGGGAACTCGCCGACGCCGCCGTCGCCTCCGCCGAAACAGATATTGCGACGGCGACGACGGCACAAGGTGTGGTGCAGTCGGCTTTAACCGCCGCCGAACAGGCTGTCATTGACGATCCAGCGGATATTGTCGCCGCAGCAAATGTCATTTTACAAAAGGCATTGCTGGCAAACGCCAAAGCGGAAGTCAGTTTTGCCACGCAGGTGCGGGATTTATTCGACGGCGCACGGGGCATTGCGGTCAATCGCGCCACGACCGCCAAGGCCCTGGCGGACAAAACCGCGCTGGACGCCGACGACGCGCAAAGCACGGTTGATGATCTCGAGCAGATCGCCAGTGACCGGTTGGCAGATGCCCTGTCGGCAACCGATGACTTTACCGAAGCGCAGACGGCTTTAGCCCAGGCCAAAGGGTTTGCGTCGGTTGCCCAGGCGGCGGCGGAAGCGCAGGCCCAGGCGGCGTTTGAAGTTGTCGCGGAAGAGGCACTGGAATTCGCTGAAATTGCCGCAGCCAGGGCGCAGGCGGCAGATGCCGCCGCCGCAGTGGCCAAATCGTGGGCCAATGCGCAAATTCAGCAACCCAACAAAATAAATGCCGATGCGGCCGAACAATTGGCCTTAACGGCCGCTGAAGAGGCTGCCGATGCGGCGGAGCAGGCGGCAATTGCCGCCGAGGATGCAGAGATTGCGGCTAATCTGGATTACGCCAGCAGTGATCCAAGCGTTGTTGCGGCGCGCAATGCAACGTTGACCTCAGTTAAAGCGGCAGCAGAGGCGGCGGAACTGGCGGCGGATTCAGCCGAGGCGTCCGCCGCAGTGGCGACCGCTGCATCAAATCTGGCGGACCGGATAAATCCAGATCCCAGTTTAACGGAAGCGGAGCGAAAAGCCCTCGAAAAAGCCGTCGCTGACAGCCAAAAAAACAAAGACCAGGCCGACGCGGAAAAACTGGCGCAGGACGCCGCCGCCGCTTTCGCCAAGGCACAGGCCACCGCCGAAGCGGCAAAACAGAAAGCGGCTGAACAAAAGGCCTATACGGACGCGGTAAAAGCCGCGAACGCCGCCAAAGTTGCGGCCAAAGAGGCCGCGGATCAGGCGGCTGAGGCGGCACTGCAAGCGGCCAACGCTCTGGTTGCAAAAAATCAGGCGAAGATCGCCGAACAAGCGGGCAACGCGGTCGCTTCGGCGGCAGCAGCGACGCAAGCCGAAAGTTTTGCCGCCCTGGCAAAAGCCGCCGCCGACGCATCGGCAGCGGCAGCAACGCAAGCCCGTTTGCAGGCGGAGGAAGCTGCCCGATCTGGTCTCAGTGCGGGCAGTTTTACGGTAACGGCGAGCAATGGCAAAGTAACTTCGGCGGCGAACCAAATCGAACGCGCCGCAGCTTCGGCGGCCGAGGCCGCGACCTCTGCCGGGGCGGCGACAAATTCCCTGGCCAATGCGCAAGCAGATGCGGCAGCGGCCCGCTCCGCTGCCGACTTGCAGGCGGCAAAGGATCAGGCAACCACCCTGGCTGAACAGGCCGCTGCAGCTGCTGATCTGGCTGCAAAAACCGCCGCCACACAAGCCCGAGACGCCCAGCAACAGGCCATCAATGACCGCGCATTGGAGGAAGCCGCCGCCCTCAAACAGGCGACGGACCTGGCCGCCATAGCGCAAACCAAACGGGACGAAGCGGACGAATTTGCAAATTTGGCGGAAACGGCCGCAGACAATGTAGATGCGGAAGCCGCCCGGAATTTTTATGAACAGGCGCAAGCCGCTGCCGATGCGGCCCAATCGGCTGCTGCTGCTGCCGCGAATGTGGCTAACGGTAAGGGATTGGCGGCGTTTAACCAGGCAAGAGATGCGTCCGGCTTTTCGACAACCGCGCAAACCCGCGCCGGTGAGGCCGAGGCGGCAAGTTCGCTAGCGGCAAATGCCGGTTCTGCCGCCGCCGCCTGGTCCAATGGGGCGTCTTCGGCGGCCCGACTGGCCGCCAAACTATCGGCGTCAGAGGCCGCAGCGTCGGCCTCCGCCGCCGCCAATTCGGCCCAAACCGCAGCTCAGGAGTCGCAGGTCGCAGCGGCCAACGTGGTTGAACCAAATGTGACCCTGGCGGCCGCCAAAGCGGCCCGCAATTCCCGTTCAAATGCCCTCGCCCAGGTGAAAGCGCAGCGGCTGGCGGCGGACGATTCGAATGACAGTATCGATACGGCCATTGAGCTGGTTTGGGATTCGGCGATTAACCAGGCGACCAAGGCCCTGGCCGATGCGGTGACAGCTGTTAATGCGGCGCAATCGGCGTTTGACGCGGCCACATTGGCGGCCAGTGTTGCCAAACAGTCCGCCGCCCAGGCGGCCAGCGCCGCAGCCTCTGCCGCTGCGGTTGCCGCCGAAGCGGCTTCCGCCGCCGGTTTTGCCGCAGCCTTTGAAATCGGTGCCCAGTCCTCTGCCCAGGAACGGGCCGATAAAGCCGTTGATGCCATCGTCAAGGCCATAGCGAAAGCGGTTGGTGATGCGGAAACGGAGGCAAAGAACGCTGCCGACGGGGCGATAGATGCTGAAACAGCGTCGCAAACGGCAACTCTGGACGAGGACGCTGCTGCGGCCGCTTCGACGGCCGCTTCAAGTGCTGCTGATGCCGCTGCTGCGGTCATCGTTGCTGCGGCAAAGGGCCTCGGACTGTCGCTGACGGCGGACACGGTGGCCGCCGCCGTCACCGCCATCAAGGCTGCCGCCGTCCGCGCCGCTGGACGCGATGACATTGATGCCAATGCCGCTGTGCCGGCGACGCAAGATTTGATTGCCGCACAAAACCAGGCCAATTCCGCCCAACTGTCGAAGGTCGCATCGATTAATGCGGCGGCGGATTCGGCGGCCCAGGCCGCTTCGTCCGCCTCGGCAAGTGCAACGGTGGCAGCCGCCCATGCGGTGGTGGCGTCACAAACCGGCGCAGCGCGGGAAACCGCCCTAGTCGATGCGGCGACCAAAGCCCTGGCGGCGGCCAAGTCGGCGGCGGAAGCAGCTGCCAACAAAGCGGCGGCGGCAGCGGCCGATGCGTTGGCCTCAAAATCAGAAGCTGCGGCGCGTTTATCTGATGCGGAGGCCGTGGTTGAAGCCGCCGGTACGGCGCAGGCCGCTGCGGCAGTTGCCGCCAATGCGGTTTTAAAGGCGGCGGCCAGTCTGCTGGAGGCAAAAATATCTGCAACAGCGGCGAGCACTAATGCGGCAGCGGCAAAAACCGCCTTCGACAGCGTCGAAGCCGCCGGAACCATTGATCCGAAAATATACGCCTCTGTCGAACAGGCCAATTCCCGGGCGCAGACCGCCCTTGGCGAGGCCGAACAGGCCGTTGCCGACGCCCAGGCCGCCCTGTTGTCGGCGACGGAAGCCTCGACCACGGCGACCGCTCAATCGGTAAAGGCGCAAACGGCGCTTGCGTCGGTTGATGTGACCAAGGCGCAAACAGCGTTTAACGAGGCCAGTGCGGCAGCCGGTGATGGGGCGACGGATGGCACGGCGCTCGGTGCTTCGAGCGATGCGGCAGCCATACGCGACCAGGTCAACGCCATCCTGGCACCCAACGCGGCGGCGGCCAAAATAACGCTGGCTGCGGGCGGTGCGGTTGAAGATGGGGATCGTTACAGCGTCACCATTGATGCGACAACCTATTCAGTACAGTCAGATGGTTCGCTGGCTCAGCAAAGTGTCGAAGCAATGCGCGACCTGTTGGTCACCGCCATTGGTAATGGCGGTGGCGTGATTGCGGTGGCCGGTGCCGACCCGAGTGTTCTCCTGCTGAGTTTGGGAACGGCCACGGCGTTTTTTGCCAGCGCAAGTGCCACCGATGCCGGTAATGTGGCCAACACGGCGAATTTTGAAGTCACAACAGCTGTCAGTTCCAGCATTGTGCAGGCGCGGGCAAGTCAGGCGGCGAGCCTCGCGGGCAATGCGGTCACCTTGGCAAATACGGCGGAAGACCAGGCCTCTGACGCGTCAGAGGCTTTAGCCAACAGTCCAAAATCAGCCTCTGCCAGAACCGATGCCCAGGCAGCAGCGGATGCGGCGACGGCGGCAGCGGCGACGGCTGGTGGCGTTGCCCAGGTTGATACAGTGACCATATCCGGAACGGCCGAAATCAGTGACATTTACCGGATTAAAATAAACGATACCTACGAAGTTGAAGTGGTGCTCGATGGTACAGAAACCGATGCCAACGGGGTATTTAATCTCAACGGTATACGCGATGAACTGGTAGATCGCATCAATGCGGATCCCAATGCCGGCAAGGTGGTTGCGGCGGCCTCGACCGACGGGACCGGACAATTTACCCTGACCGCCGAAAATGCCGGTGCCGGGTTCACGGCGGCAGCAACCACCGTTAATGGTGGCAGCGCCGGCAACGCCATTTCCCTGGCGACGACGACCGCCAACATGAACGATGTGACCCAGGTTAGTCAGGTCGATACCCTGACCATTTCCGGGGTAGTGAAAGCCGGCGATCTTTTTACGGTAAAAGTTGAGAATTTGCAGCTGATCTACGAAGTGCTGGGCACGGAGCGTGACGACAGCAATACTTTCTCCATAAACGCGGTTCGCGATGCGATCATCACAAAGATTGCCGAAGCAACGGATTCGGGGACCGACAACGAAGTCGGCGACGTGGTGACGGCGGCCAAAGGTACGGGCGACGGGCAAATCACCCTGACCGCAAAAGTTGCCGGTGCGGCCTTCACAGCAAGTGTCGTCGCCGCCGGCAACGACGACGTTGCAGCAACAATCGTCAGCACGGTCGGCAACCTGAGCGGTGCCGATGATCTGGCACGGGAGGCCGCGACCGAGGCTGCCGAACAGGCGGCATTGACCGCCACGGAACTGGTGAAGGCGACGCAGGCCGCCGAAAAAGCATTAATATCGATCGAAGCCAATCGCATAAAAACCGAAGCCCAAACTGCCGAAACCATCGCAGAAGACAATGCGGCATCGAAAACCGTCGACAACACGCCGAGCGCGGCCCAGGCCGCCGCCACAGCCGCATCAAATGCGGCGACAGCCAAGGCCAAGGCAGATCTGGCCCTCGACGACAATGAAATTGCCAACATTGAGACCCATCGATTTGATGCGGACGCCGCCGCTGACGCGGCGGAAGCCGCCGCCGCCAATGCGATAACCGCTGCCAATGCGGCGGAGGCCGCATTGATCGCGGCGGCAAAAGCGGTTGATACGACCTTTAACGGCACCGCCACGCAGGCCGCCCAGTCAATTAAAACCGCGGCCGACGCGATCATCAATAATTCCGCCGCGACGAGCGTTGCCGTTACATTGGCTAAGGCGTCAAAAACCGCTGCCGACGAAGCCTTGGCAGCCGTCGTTGCGGCCCGAGCGGACGCCAATTCTGCGGGTCAATCGGCGATTAATGCCCGGGCCCAGTCGACCTTGGCCAATTCCGTCGACGAAGACAGGTTTGAGTTGCAGGCCAAGGCCGCGATTGCCCGCATTGATTCGGCAAAGGAATCCGCCGATGCGTCGGCCGAGGCAGCGGATGTTTCGAAAAACGCCGCACTCGCATCGGGCGACAGTGCCGTTTTAAATGCAAAATCGGCCATAGCCGATACCGGTGCCACGTTAGTGGCTGCGGCAGATTTTGAAACCGCGACCAACAGTCAGGCTAAAGAAGAAGTCGCGCAAGCCGCCGCCGCGACCAATGGTGCCAGCAACGGTGCCAAAGGCACGGTCACCGTAGCAACTGACGGTACGGTGAGCTATGTGGCGAAGACGAGCGCCCTGACGGACCTTGAGAACGGCCAAACCACGGCGGATGCCTTTGTTTATGCAAAATCCGATGGCAGCGGATTTGCAGAGGCCACAGTCACCATATCGCGCGACGCAAACGGTAATATCTCATCTGCCATCGATAACCCGATCACAGCAAAGGGTGCGGTTCAGTCAATCGACCAGATCATTGCCAGTGATTCGACGACCAAGGGTACCGAAACATCGGCGGCCCTAACAAAGATTATTACCGAACTCGATAATTCGATTGCTGTCACCACTCAGCAAGCGCAGGTAACCATTCGCGGTGATTTAGCGATTGTCGATCGTTACAGCGTAAAAATCGGCGTCGCCCAGGTCGATAAGATTACCCTAACCAACACCGGGGCGACCGGAGATACCTACACGGTCAACCTGGCGACGGGCGAAAGCGTAACCTATACGGTAACCGCCGACGTTGCTGCCCTGAATGCGGCAGATAACCTGTTGGCCATTCGCAATGCGATTGTCGGCGCAGTGAACGGCAGTAGCGCAATTGGCGGAGTTGTTGAAGCGTCAACCGGTGACGCCAGTGGCGAAATTTTGCTGCAGGCCGAGGTCGCGGGGACGGCATTTAGTTCGTCCCTGGTTAAAGATGCCGTCGACAACAGTGCCGATGCCACCCTTAACGGGGTGACAGATATCGCCAATGTAGCCGGAGATACGATCGAAGTTGCGGTTGCCGATGGTGATACCCTGGCCATCGTTCGCAATAAAATCATTACCGCAATCACCGATGATACTGATGTAAACGGCCTGGTCACGGCGGCAGCCGGTTTTAACGCCGGTGAAATTATCCTCACCCGGAACGGTGTTGATGCCGCCGCCGCCGCCGCCGCTGATCGTTTCACGGTAACCGCATCGGCGGTCAATGATGCCGGTGTCGCTGTCGAAAACACCACCGAAGTTAATAACATCGGCGTTGAATCGGCTTTGGTCGCCTTTAGAAGCGGTTTGAAACTGGCATCGGAAATTTCGTCGATAATTCAAGATGCCGTAACCACGGCGGTTACCGAAGCGGCAAACGCCGATGGGGCCCGTGATCTGGTGGTCGCCGAACAAACCAAATCTACCGCCCTGCAGGCCGATCCCGATTATCTGCCGACCGGCGACCAGGCCGACACCTTGACCGGCTTCGCCGATACGGCGGAATCGAGCGCCACGACGGCGGCAAATGACGCCACTGATGCGGCCGAGGCGGCGGCTCTGGCCAATGCCCAGAATATAGCCTCCGAACAGGCTGCCGGTCAGGCGTCAGCCGGACGTGACCAGTTTGAGCAGGCCCTGGCCAACGCCACCGAACAAGCCCTTTTACAGGCAGCACAAATCGCCGCCGCTGCCAAACCCGTGGCCAATGACGATCCCAATGCTTCGGGTAACGAAGATACGGCCATTGAAATTGACGTTTTGAATAATGACAGAACTGCAGGCGGCGATCCGCTGACGGATGCGACGGTTTCGTCGGTCGGTATTGCCAAGTTTGGCACGGTGTCGATATCCGCCCAGGTCGACACCTTGACGTTTGTCGGCGGAGCCGACGGTGCCGCTTCGACCATGCAGGCCGATGAGACCTATACCATTACCGTCAATGGTGAAAGTCTGAATTTTGTCGTCAATATCGCTACCGAAGCCAACACAGATAATCTGGCGTCGCTGTTGGCGGCGGCGATAAATTTGGACAGCAAACTCAAATTGATTGTCAAAGCGGAGGCTGCAGGCAGCAGTGGGGAATTGACCCTGACGGCGCTCGCGCCCGGCGCGCCACTGACCACGACAATCGCTGAAACCGACGACAGCGGCGCGACCAACAAATTGAACGTCGTTACCAAGGCCGGTGATCAAAATGGGATTATTACCTATACGCCTAAGGATGATTACAACGGGCCGGACAGTTTTACCTACACCATCAAAAACGAGTTTGGATATAGCGCCGCCACGGTAACCATTGATGTCCTGGGGGTAAATGATGCGCCGGACGCCATTGCCGATTTTGTCACGTCAGCAAGCGACGACGCCAAAGTAACAATTGATGCCCTGGCCAATGATACGGATATTGATACCGGTGACGTCCTAAGCGTCGCCAAAATCAATGGAGTTCCGGTGACCGTCGGCAATGGTGACCGGGTGCAGTTGAGCGACAGCAGCCTGTTGGCGGCGGGCGCCACTCCGGTCGGTGCTTTTGTGACCATTAAAGACAATGGCACCTTCGAGTACGACCCGAACGGCGAATACGCCAGCCTGAAAGCCGGCGTTACCGGTACCGATACCTTCACTTATACGGTTTCTGACGGGACGGTCGGGTCTGACGACAATGCGGCGACCTTGAGCGCAAATCTTACCGCAAACAGTGTCGGCGTCAAACAGGTCGATAGGGTTGTCATCTCGGGTTCGGTTGAAGCCGGCGACCGTTACAGTGTGACCGTTGACGGACGTACCGTAACCTACGAGACAACGGGTGCTGAAAACGGCATCAATGGTGTGCGTGATGGGTTGGTGAGTGCCATCAATGGCGATGGTACAGCGGGCAGCAAAGTATTAGCGTCGAGCACCGCGACCCCCGGCGAAGTTCTGCTGACGGCGGTAACTGCCGGCATTGGTTTCCAGACGGCGGCCATCGCCCACCACGCCGGAACCGACACAAAAACCGTAACCGTCACGTTAACCGGTGCAAATTCGGCACCCATTGCGCCCGATTTTTCGGCCAGCGGAAATGAAGATAGTGTCATTAATCAGACCTCCATTGGCGGTAATCTGGTCGCCACCGATGCCGACGGCGATAACTTGACCTATGCGCCGCAATTAGGCGGCGAGCCGGAAAACGGATCATTGACAATCAACGAAGACGGCACTTTTGTTTATACGCCGAACGCCCATTTTAATGGCACTGACACCTTCGAGTATCGGGTAACGGACGGCAACGGGGGATTTGATTCCGGCCAGGTGACGCTGACCATTAATTCGGTTAATGACGAGCCCGATACGATCGCCGACAGCGCAGCCGTTTCGGCGACGGGTTTGGTCAATGTGCGTGTCCTCGAAAACGACGATGATGTGGACCCTCAGGAGCTGAATATTTCAGCCGTCTCAGCGGGTGCCTATGGGACGGTTTCCATTTCTGAAAAAAGCCTGATTTATTCGGCCAATCTCGCTGCGGCCCTGGCCATCCCAGTCGGCCAGTCGGCTGAGGATGAGATTACCTACACGGTGACCGATGGTATCATTGCCCGCCATAAAAGTCTGACCAATGGGGCTGTTGCCGCGCGCCAGGTTGATACCGTTACCATCGCCGGAACACCGGAAACAGGTGATCTGTACAGCGTTACCGTCAATGGCGTTAGCGTTAGTTATAAGGCGACGGCTTCGGACACAACACTTGCCGGTATCCGCACCAAACTGGTCGCCACCATGGATGGCGATGCGGCGTTTAGCGCCATCGCCAATGGCACAGTAGCCGCCGGAAACGGCGGATTGACGTTAACGGCGATTGTTCCCGGCACGGCGCTTAGGACAGTTGCCACCGCAATCAACGGCCGGAGCACCGACGACAATGCGGTTATTGTAAAAACCACCACCGCCAACATCAGTCAAAGCACGCAGACGGATCTGGTGAAATTGGCCGGAACCTTCGATGCCGGGTATATCTTCACGGTCGTCATTAATGGCGTTGATGTTGATTATCAGGTGACTGGGGATGAAGCGAATCTGGCGGCCATAACGGCGGCCCTGGTCGCCCGCATTAATACGGATCATGGTGCCAATGTTGTCGCCAGCGTATCCGGTAATCGCGGAATTCTTTTAACGGCGGTTGACGCGGCAACGACTTTCAGCGCCACCGCCCATGCCACCAGCGGCGTCAGTTTGCGCCAGGAAACCCAAATCGACGGTGCTTCCGATACGGCGCAAATTGATACGGTTACGGTTTCCGGTACCCCGGAAGTTGGCGACGTATACAGCGTCACGGTGAACGGCACTCAGGTCGACTTTGCCGTGACCGCCGATGAAACCACCCTTGCTGCGGTTCGCGAAAAACTGGTGGAAGCCATTGGTCTGAATACAACGGTAAACGGGCTGGTGGATGCGGCGAGCGGGTCTGCTAATGGTGTCCTGACCCTCACCGCAAAAACTGCCGGAACCGGATTTACCACCAGTGTTTCAGCAATAAATGCTGGCAAGACCCTCGATAACGATGCGGTGGTTACAACAACCACGGCCAACGCTGCCGACACCCAACAGGTCGATTTTGTTAAGTTATATGGTGCCTTCGAAGCCGGTAATAAATTTATTGTCGCCATTGATGGCGACGCGGTTGAATACCTGGTCACCGGGTCCGAGGCCGATTTAACAGAAATTCGCAGCGCTCTGGTTAACAAGATCAACACCGATCATTCCGATACGGTTGTGGCTTCCGATTCTGGTGACCGGGGTATTGTGTTGACGGCGATTAATCCGTCAACCCGGTTCAGCGCGACGGTTGAGTCCGTCGATAACAAAGCCACCACGACAACCGAGATCCTTACTCTTACCATCAATGGATCGAACAGTGCGCCCGTCGCCGTTGACGATTCTTATGCCGACGACAACAGCATAAGCGTTGGCGAAGGCGGGTCTGTAAACATCGACGTCTTGCAAAACGATAGCGATCAGGATGGCAATGTCATAAGTTTTGAGACCTTCGGGCAGGGTCAAAAAGGAAGCGTCGTTGAAGAGACAGACGGAACCTTCACCTATACGGCGTCGGCCACGGCGACCGATGGTTTGGCTGCCGGCGCTTTTTTTGACGATATTTTCGAATATACCATTACCGATGGCGAAGGCGAATTTGATACGGCGACGGTGACCGTTCGTATTTTCGGCGAAAACGACAACCCGGTGGCCACTGCTGATACTCTTGCAGGGTTTGAAAATGGTGCAGTCATCTCCCGGAACCTTCTGGCCAACGATGTGGATGTGGATGGCGATACGCTGACAGTCACCCTGGACAGCGCCACATCGGCGGCCGGTGCAACATTAGCCCTGGCCGGTGTCGGCGACGTGGTTGCCCAGGTCGATACCTTAACTCTGAAAGGTACCATCGACGCTGGCGATCTGTTCATCCTTGGTATCAATGGTGTGTCGATAACCTATACCGCCCCCTCAGGTGCAACCCTGGCCAGTGTTCGGGCGGGAATTGTCCAGGCGGTTACAGACAGCAGTGTGGGATCGGTGGTTACGGCGGCCGCAGCCGGTAATTCCTTAAATGCCATTACCCTGACTGCGGCGACACCCGGCACACCCTTTAATGTCATTTCAGATGTCATTGACGCGGGTACCGCCAATAACAACCGGATCGAAATTCGCACCACTACCAAAAATGTCGCCCAGGGGGACGTGCTTTACGATCCGGACACTCTGGGCGAGGCCTACGAATATCTGGCCCAGGGACAATCCCTGACCGATACCTTCACCTATACGGTAACCGACCCCAGTGCCGGATTGGACAATCAGTTTGTCAGTATTTCAAGCTCCAACAGAGGAGGCGGTGCCCGGGCAGATACCATTTTCGTGGGCGGCACCGTCGAAACCGGCGATGTGTATTCTCTGACAATCGGTGGCAACGAAATTACCTATACGGTCCTGTCAGGCGACGCCACACTTGGCGATGTTGTGACCGGGTTAAGAAGTGCAATCGCCAGTGACGCAACGACAAACGCCCTGGTTGAAACCTTCGATGGTGCGGACGGCGACCAGTTTGAAGTTTCCGCCCTGACCGCTAATGATGCCTATACCCTGACCGGCGACACGGTGAATGCGGGATCATCATCGGCAACGGTTTCCGTTCTCATATCCGGTACCAACGATGCGCCGCTCGCTTTTGCCGATGTCGATATCGCCGCCGCGTCAAATGTAACCTTGAGTGTGGATGCCGCATCGGGGCTGTTGGTTAACGATACGGATCCGGATATTCTTGACCGCGCAGGCCTGTTTGTCAGCGGTTTTGATACGGTCAGTGCCTTGGGTGCAACCATAACCGTCGCCACTGATGGCAGCTTTACCTATAACGCCTTTGGTGCCGAAGGGCTGACCAATGCTTCTGTCGGTGACGTTGTCCCTGACAGTTTCACCTACACAATCAGTGATTCTCAAAACGCGACCTCAACGGCGATAGTGAGTTTCCAGGTCTCGGTATTGGGTGGACAGTTTAATGTCTCGGGAATTGATACGGTCATCCTGACCAATGGCCAGAAGGATGACATCACCGGATCCATTGGTAATGATGCCATCACGCTGGTCGGCACGGCGGAAGAAGGCGATGTGTTCGACGGCGGCGAGGGCGGCGACACTTTGAACCTCGATGATCTGGGCAATATCATCACTGTTACCGATACGGAAACCATTATCGGCGGCGATGGTGCCGATAAAATCACCCTGGCGACAGATCTGCAATTTACCGGATCCAGCGTCTCCGCCGGTGCCGGTAACGATGTCCTAACCGGCAGCCGTTATAACGATAATTTGGATGGCGGCCTGGGCACCGACACCATTATTTACCGCGGGCTTACCGGTGGCAAAAATATTACAGCCAATCTCAATACGGGCGAAATCGAGACCGGGATCTTTGGCGCAGAAGCGGAATCAATCGATACGGTCCGGTCAATTGAAAACATCATCGGTTCCGCCCAGGATGATGCCATCACCGGCGGCCATGGGGCCAATGTCATTGACGGTGGCGCCGGAAATGACGTGCTGGTGGGTGACGACACGGTCGGTGCCGTGCGCACGGGCGCGACCACCCGGGCCGAAGCCTTGTTGTTTGGCGGCACTTTAGAAACCGGCGATCAGTATCATATTACCCTTGACGGCATCGAATTTACCCGGACTGTCGGGCCTGGCGATGGCGCTGGCGAACTGGTCGCTGGATTTATAACCGATATCAATGGCGATGCCCGGGTCAACGGCCAGGTGGTTGCCCAGACAGCTGGCGACGAGCAGGAACTGGTTATCCGTGCCGCTTCAGCCGGCGGCTCCTTTGCTCTGGTAGCGAACGCGACAAACCGGACTGCGATTGATGATCAGGCGATGACGACGACTGTCGTCCAGCCGTCGCATGAGGCGCAGCCAAAAATTATTGATGTGACCCTTTCGGGAACGGTCGAGGAAGGCGACTCCTACTCTATTTATATTTCCAATAATGAACTTGCCACGGTTTATACAGTTACTTCGTTAGATGCGACGATTGCCGACGTGCGCGATAACCTGTTGGCTCAGATCATCGGTGAAGGCCCTAACGGGTTGGCCGCAGCTGTCGCGGAGGGCACGGATACCCTTCGACTGACCGGTGCGGATGGTTTTGATATCGTCGTCTCAGTCACGGCGACGAACGGCTCTCCCGCAGATGATAACACCGTCACCGTAAATGGTCCTCCCGATGGCCTGGGACAGGAGGATCTGCTTGTCATCGATGATGTGATTGGTGCCGGTGATGTGCTGACAGTGGTCATCAATTCCGTCAATTCAGTTACCTATGCGGTTGCCGCAACGGATACGGTGGCCGACGCCCGCGATGGGCTCGTTGCACAGATTAACGCAAATGCCGGCAACATTACGGCGCAGATCTCGGCCACAGCCGGTCTGGGACCCGATGAAATCGTACTGAGCACTGGTGCTGAAAATGGTGGTTTTTCATCAAACTACCAGGGCCCGGTCAATCGTGGTGATGACACCCTTACCGGGGGGCTTGGCAACGATACCCTGGATGGCGGCTTGGGCAATGATCTGCTTGATGGGGGTGCCGGTAATGATACGTTTATCTTCTCGCCCGGCAATGACAGGATTATTCCGGGCGCCGGAACCGATATTTTAAAACTCGCCAGCCAATTCGAAATTGAGGCGGTGGCGTTGACTGCGGCGGGTGATCTGGTGATCACGGCGACGGATACAAACACCAGCCTGCAGGCGACAACGACAATCGTTAATTACCTGAACGATCCCGTTGCCCAACTGACGTTTTGGGATGACGGCGTCGAACGAACCGTTGACATGGCGACGGTTCTGGACGGATCCGCCTTTACCAACGATAGCGGATTTGCTGGCGGTGCCCTGGCCGACACAATCACTGGCGGCAGCGGCGATGATGTGTTGTTTGGCAGTGGTGGCGACGACGTGCTTGATGGCGGTGCCGGCAACGATATCCTGCTGGGTGGTGCCGGCAACGATCTGTATTACGCGTCGGCTGGGAATGATCTGATCGAAGCCGGCGGCGGCACCGATCATTTGTTCATTGGTCTTGAATTTACGGTCACGGACATGGTGTTCAATACATCGTCCGGTGATTTGGACATTACCTTTGAGAACGCGACCAATGAGGTCTCGACCATAGAAATCGAGGATTTTTTAAACGACCCGATCACACAAATCACCTTCGATGCCGATAAGGACGGGGTGCTCGACGTTTATACCCTGGCTCCCGGTTTCACAGCCAACGATGGCGTTGGTAGCCTGATTATCGGCAGTGATGACGTGGAAACCCTGACCGGCAGCACCGGCAATGATACCTTTGTTGGTAACGATGGCGGAGATATCCTGATCGGCGGGGCCGGTGATGACCGGTTTTATGCGGAAGATTACGGCGACGATATCTATGGCGGGCCGGGCATTGATACGGTCGATTATTCGGAATCCGAAAATATCAACGGTGTCGACGTGGAAATGACGGATGCCGGCTTGATCTTTGCGACGGTAAGCGCCGGATCGGCGGCCGATCCCGGCTCGATCCTGAAGATCGACCCGCAAACCGGCGAAGGGTCTGTGTTTACCACCATCGCGCCGCAGGCCGGTTCCGTGAGCAATGATGTGACCGGCGTCGATGTCAACGGCAACAATCAGTTGTTTGTGGTCTCCAACGAATACGACGGATCCGGTACCTTTATCGGCAGTGTTCTGCTTGAACTCAATGCAGAGACGGGGACGCCGATTTCGGCGGTGCCGATGGGGGTGTTCGCCGACACCGTCACTCCGATCATGGCCTTTGATTTGGCCATCGATCCGATCAGCGGTCAGCCTTATGTAACAAGCGCCAATGGCGACATTTTTGCTGTCGCCCCAACCGGTGCTGCCACATTCGTTGTAAATTCACCGTTCGACGGCGAGACCGCCTTGGCGTTTTCTGCCGACGGCACCGTGTCCTATCAGATGGGTCACATAAGCGGCCTTGGCAACGCGCTTCAGGGCTATGTTACCACCATCACTGGCGGCGACATCCCCATCGGCCCCATTGGCGGCGACGGCCCCATTGACTCTAACGGCGAACCCTCCACCGCCCCCATTGGCGACCCCATTCCGCTCAGTGATATCCCGTTCACCATTGAAGGCCTGTTCGTCCGCCCCGCCGACGGTCATCTGCTGATTACCGGTGAAAACGGGATTTACGATTTGGATCCGCTGACCGGGCAGGGCGCGGTGGTTCCCTTAAACACCGCCTGGACCTTTTCCGACGGGGCTTTTGTGGTCGATCAGGAAACCTTAGATTCCCTAGATAATCTGTTAGTGGATATTGAAAACCTGACCGGTTCAGCCTTCGACGACAGCTTAACCGGCAACCACCTTGATAACCTTCTGATCGGGGGTGACGGAGACGATACGCTGGAAGGCGGCGGTGGCAGCGATGCCTTGAAGGGCGGTGCCGGTGCGGACCTGTTGGACGGCGGAGCCGGTTCAGATACGGCCCTGTATACGGATGCCGCAGGACCGGTCATTGCCGATTTGGGCAGTGACAACCAAACGATTTCGGTAACGGTTACCGACGCATTGTCCTTGGATGATACCCTGATCGAAATCGAAAACCTAAAAGGCGGCGACTTCGATGATCGGTTGTCGGGCGACGTCAATGACAATGTCCTGATTGGCGGCGGCGGTGCGGATCTGCTGGTCGGTCGGGGTGGTAATGACGTCCTCAAAGGTGACGATGGCGACGATGTCTTGTTTGGCGGCGCCGGCGACGATTTGCTGGTTGGCGGCGCTGGATCCGACGACTTTATCTTCCAGAACGCCGGCGATTCGCCGTTTGCGACCGCTGTCGGTGATCGGATCGCCGACTTTGATGCCACCGACGGTGGCGACAAGATTGTTCTCGAAGGTCTGCAGCAGGGCACGTTCGCTTATATTGGTGATGCCGCCTTTGTCAGCAGCGGCAATACCCAGGCCCGTTTCAGCCAGGCCAATGAATTGCTCAGTATCGATATCGACGGCGATGGCAACACCGATATGGGGATCAAACTGGACGGTGTTCTGGCGACCGATCTGGATGGCAGTGATTTTGTAGCTTCAGCCCTTCCCCTGCTCAGTATCGACGATCTGGTGGTCAATGAAAATTCCGGAACTGCGAGCTTCACGGTTACCCGTTCGGGCCTGGCCACCCAGGAATCATCGGTCAGTTATTTCACCAGCGCGAACGCCGAATTTGCTCCGGCCGTTGCCGGCGTTGATTATACCGCTGTTTCAGGCAGCCTGACTTTTGCCGCCGGCGAAACCAGCAAATCTGTGACCGTGACGATCACTGATGATGACCTGGCGGAACCGACGAAAAGTTTTGCCGTCCAGCTGGTTGAACCGTCAAACGCCGTCATCGTCAAAGACCAGGGCATTGTTTTCATTATTGATGATGAACCTAATTTGCTAGGAGCCGACCCGCAGATCAATCGGTTGCAGTTCGACGGGATCGATGACGTGGTTGTCGCAGCCAGCTTCGACGGGGGATTCCAGAATTCCGGCGAGTTGACCCTTGAAGCCTGGATCAAACCGGCAACTCTGGCGACGGAACAATCAATTTTTGCCTTCGAGGGCCAGGGCCTGTCGACGGGTAGTGACGAAAATATCCTGTATGCCCTGTCCATCGACGCCAATGGGGACTTGCATTATCAACACCAGTCGGGCGAGCCGGCGACCACCACGGAAACCACGTTCGCGGTTGGTCTGGACGCCGGCAATTGGGCCCATGTGGCTTTGGTGCGAGGCGCGGGCGAGGTTGCGGTTTTTGTCAATGGTCAGCCCGCGGGCGTCCCGTTCACCTATAATCCGGCAACCGAAGGACCGAGCGGCGGCGACCAGGGTGAATTGGTGTTGGGTCAACTGGATGGCGATCCAGCAGTCGCCAACTTCGAAGGTGAAATTGCAGAGTTTCGGGTCTGGGACGAAGCGCGCCAGGGCCTGCAAATCGACGCGTCTTATCGGCGTCACTTTGACGACGCGGAGGTATCGAACCTTGAGCATCTCATTGGTTACTGGGAATTCGATGCCGAACCCGGCGGGTCTTTATTCGCCGTTGATTTAATTTCCCGCGAAGGCCCGACCCGCAAAGACATTCCGGTTGGTGTGGCGGGCGAAAAACCGCTTGTGCTCGGAGCCAACACAGTCAATGCCCTGGCCTTCGACGGGGTCGACGATGTGGTGACAACGGGCGTCGATGACCTGGGGTCGGATTTCTCCTTCGAGACCTGGGTCAAATTTGATGACCTCAGCCAGATCAATCCGATTTTTGCCAAACAGGCCGTGTCGTCAGGCCCCCATAGCCAGTTTGAAAGCGCCATTTATACCGATGCCAGCGGTGCCCTGAACTTTACCGCCGGCAACGGGACCACGGCGACGTCGGCCACCGCCAGTTCAGATTTTGTCACCGGGCAGTGGTACCACGTTGCCGCCACCTTCGATGACAGCGACGGAACCATGGCGTTGTTTGTCAACGGCGTCGAAGACGGCACCGCGACCTTAACGGGAAGCCGTCTGAGCACCGACAATCCGGCGCAGATCGGTCGTTTCGATGATTCGGCCGAAACCGGTGGCGGCGAACACTTCCTGGCCGGTCAACTGGCCGATGTGCGGTTCTGGGATGTGGTTCTGGACGGCCGCCAGTTAAGCGACAATTTAACCCACTTCGTCGGCAACGACAGCCCCGGCCTGGTCGCCAACTGGCGTATGGATGACGTTGGTTTTGGCACCGTGCCCGATGCCAGCGGCAATACCAGCGCCGGATTCTTTAGTGTTCTCGATGCGTCCAGCGCCGCTGTCCTGGTTTCCGCGACGGCGGTTTCGGGTGCCGGAACGACGGGCGATCAACAGGCGGCGCAAACCACGGCGCTCGGCAACGGCGGATTTGTTGCCGTATGGGAAAACTCAAATCCGGACGATGGCGACGGGTATGGGGTTTATTCCCGCACCTATAATGCCGATGGCGTCGCCCTCGGTCCGCCTGCCGGCATCAGTTTTGTTACCGCCAAGGACCAGACCCAACCGACCGTCGGCGCGCTCAGCGACGGCGGTTATGTGGTCGCCTGGTCGTCCGTCGAAAGCGCCACCAGCAATACGGATATCCTCCTGCAACGGTTTGACGCTGCCGGAACTAAAGTGTTCCGCGATGGTTCGACCATCAACCCACCTGATGTTCAGGACGAGTTCCTAGCACCGGTCACGGTTGACGATGTGGAAAGTGCGGCTTCCCTTACCGGGCTCACCGGTGGTGGGTTTGTGGTCGTCTGGTCGGCCCTTAAATCCGTTGACCGGGCAAGCGGCCAACATCTGGTTGCCCGGGTGTTCGACGATGCCGGTGAACCCCTTGGAACCGAGTTTCAGGTTTCGTCGAACAGCACGGATTTTAATGACAGCGCCGATGTTGTTGCGACGCAAGACGGCGGTTTCCTGGTTGTCTGGAAACAATTTGACAGTGGGCTGACGGCGGTCGATGTCATTGGCCGAAAATTCGATGCAAGTGGTACGCCGGCAACCGATGATTTGCTGGTTTCCACGACGACGACAGCGACCCAGAGTCTGCCAACAGTGAGCGAGCTGTCGGATGGTGATTTTGCTGTCACCTGGCATTCAGTTGGAGCTGGTGTCAGCGCGGCGGATAATGGTCTGTTCGCCCATATCCTTGACCCGCAGGGAAATTCCAGAGCCGAGCCCTTGCGGATTGCCGATGTGGATACGCCGACGGAATCCGATGTTGCCGCGTTGCCGAACGGCGGGTTTGTCGCGGCAACCCAGACCGCAGCGGGTGATATTTTTACGCAGATCTATGATGCCTTGGGCAACGCGGTTGGCAGCCCGGTGCAAATTGGCGGTAGCCTGTCGGGTAATCCTCAACTTTCCCTGTCCGTTGATGTTGTCGCAGATGAAATCATTGTCACCTGGAGCGATAACGGTGCCGCCGATGGATCGGGCAAAGGTATATATGCCCAGCGCATCGAGATTAACGGGCCGACCACCGTTCGCGACACACCGGCGGTATTTGGCAGGGAGGTTGAAACCGAGGAAGACGCGACGATCCATGGCCAGATCCTCGGTACCGACAGCGACAGCGACGACCGGACACTTGCCTATGCGCTGAACAGCGGGCCAGCCGATGGCAGCGTGGTTGTTAACGCCGATGGCACCTATAGCTACACCCCCAACGAAGACTTTAACGGTGCCGACCAGTTTTTTGTGAATGTGACGGAAGCCGGTGTCGGCGGAACCACCACAACCCATACCGTCGATGTTTTTGTCAACGCCATCAACGACGCCCCCACGGCGCCGGTTGATGAAACCGATTTGACCATCGCCGGAATTGAAGATCAGCAGACCTTCGTGACCTTGCCGCTCAACGATGTTGACGGCGATACGGATTTTATCTTCACCATCACGGCGCTGCCGTCAACCGGTCGCATTTATCAAGATAACGCCGGATCGCTGGGCGCGGAAATTACCGCCATTGGTACGGAAGTAAACGGCACAAGTGGCAAGATTATTTTTGTTCCCGATGAAAATATATCGGGGCCGGTAACCCTGTCTTACGGGGCCACAGACGCCAGCGGTTTAAGCACCGGTCCGCTGACCCTGACCATCGATGTTGCCGCCGTCAACGACGCGCCGATTGTTTTGGGGGCCACGTCGCCAAGCATCGCGTTGAATTTTGACGGCGACGATTTGATCACCGTTCCCGCCGCCACAGGCGTGGATCTGAGTGGCCCAACGTTCACGGTTGAGGCCTGGATTAAAACCACTGCGACCGGCGATGCCCTATTTGGTAAATACAATGGAACAAGCTGGGCGACGGGCGGCAAACAGCTGGCGATTGATGGCAACGGCAGGCTGTTTTATAATGAACACGGCTCAACCTCGGTTACCGCCACCACAGTGGTTAACGATGGTCAATGGCATCATGTCGCCATCAGCCTTTCCGGCAGTGACGTTTCCTTCACCGTAGATGGCGTCGCCGATGGCGGCGGAGCGGTTCAGTCTCATAATCCCGACGTCGCCACAGATAATGTGTACATTGGCGGACTGGGAGGGGCAAATTTCGAAGGTGAAATTGCTGACGTCCGTGTCTGGAATACAGTCCGCACCATAGACGAGATCAACGCCGAAAAGGATCATTATACCAACCCAACTGACCCGGATCTTATCGCCAATTGGCCTCTTAACGATTTGACATCCGGCCAGGCAACAGCCGTGGTCGACGTCGCCGGTGGCAATACCGGCACGGCAACCGGCGATCCAACCTTCGTCGGTACGGGCCCGATCCTGACGTCCTTAGCCGTGCAGGCCATTGAAGACATCCCGCTGACGGGTCAGGTTGTCGCCACCGATGTGGAAGGCGACAACCTGACTTTCTCCCTGGCCTCTGGCGTCGACGACAATACGGCAGTTGTCGCGACCACCACCGCCAATGTTCTTGGTCGTCAAACCGACACCGTTACCATCGCCGGAGCGGTGGAAGTGGGCGATACCTACAGCGTGACCGTCGACACCAACACCGTCACCTATACGGTTGACGACGGTGATCTGACTCTGGCCGATATGCGCGATGGACTGATTGCCGCCATCGAGAACGACACTGTGGTCAGCGGTATCGTTACGGTCGCCGCCGGCAGTGCCGACGGGGACGTTGAGTTGACCCACACTGGCGCCGCGATAATCGATGCGTCGGCCGATGATATTGCGACGGCAGACAGTGGTGCCGTGGTCGCCAACGAAATCGCCAACGCCACTGCCACACAGACCGATACGGTGACCCTGACGGGAGCGGTCGAGACCGGTGATGCTTACACGGTTGTCGTCGGTGGCCTGACGGTGACCTACTCGGTTAACGGCGGCGAAGTCGGATTGGCCGGCATTCGTGACGGCCTGCTGGCGGCAATCCAGGCCAACGGGCCAGTCAGTGCCCTGGTCACGGCGGTTGCTGGCAGCGCCGACGGCGCGATTGAACTGACCCACGATACCATGGTGGAGGTCACCGCGACAGCGGCAGACATTGCCACGGCGGATAATACGGTCGCACCGGGCGGTGCGCTGTTGACACGCGATTCGCTGACGTTTGCGACGGACGATTATATTGATCTTTCGAGCCACGCTGGCAGCCTTTCGACGGGCCAGGGAGATTTCACCTACGAAGCCTGGATAAATACAACAAATCCTAATTCTGCAACCCACGAATATATCATCGCCTTGGGTGGTGGTTCTGGCTCCAACAAGTTCAGCCAGTTTTTTGTCAACGGTTCTGACGGGGTCCTGCGGGCCAATTTTAATGGCCAGGGCGGACCCGTCGGCACAACGAACGTTGCCGACGGCGAATGGCATCACGTTGCCCTGACGTTCGATAATTCAACCCACGCGACGCCGGGTGCGGGCACAATGCGGTTATATGTGGATGGTGTATTTGAGGCCGATCAACCGATGCCGGTTGCCGCCAACCTGGGAGCGTCACTTGCCTACATTGGCCAGGACAACAACGGGGGCTCTGATTTCGATGGCAAGATGTCCGATGTCCGGATCTGGGATGTCCTGCGTACGCCGACCCAAATCGCCGACAATATGGATACGGATTATTCGGGAGCGACCAGCAATCTGCTCGGCAACTGGCCCCTTGATGATGCGACGGGAACAACCGCTGTCGACAGCGTCGGCACAAACAACGGCACCCTGACCAACTTCCCGGCTGGTGACGCGCACTGGACCACAGAATCCTACGCCCTGCACTCCGGTTCCCTGAGCTTCGATGGTACGGATGATTATGTGGATACGGGGCTGACCAGTCTCGGCAGCAGCTACACGATTGAGGCTTGGGTAAATCCAACCGATTTTTTGACGGTTGGGGCAATATTTAGCAAACCAACGGTGACAACAGACTCACTACAATCAACTCCCAACTCTGAAAATCTGCTCTATTTTAATGGTCTGGGGGATTTGATTTTTGTCGCCGGAGACGGGACCATTGCGCATGCCGCGGCGACGACTTCGCCTGCGCAGGCTGGTCAGTGGAACCACGTTGCCGCCACAGTAGACGCGGTCAACAAGGAAATCACGGTATATCTGAACGGTGTCGGCGTAACCACATCTTATAGTCCGAATACACTGGTATCAGCGAACCTTCCCCTAGAAATAGGGCGTATGGATAATGGTGCAAACGCTAACGATATACACTTCCTGGACGGCCAGGTTTCCAACGTGCGTGTATGGGACACGGTGCGAACGGCGTCGGATATTGCCGATAACATGTTCACGGAATATTCCGGCCCGACGACCAATCTCGTCGCCAACTGGCATCTGACCGACGGCGCGGGCGCGGTGGCGCACGACAGCGTCGGTTCCAATGACGGCACCCTGACCAATTTCCCGATTGACAACAGCCAGTGGTCGTCGTCGAGCTACCGTGCCCCCGACCACCTCAACGGTGCCCTGACTTTTGATGGGGTTGATGACTCCGCGACGGTCGCGACCCCGGGTGCCCTGGCGACGGGAACCGCCAGCTTTACCTGGGAAGCCTGGATCCGTCCTGAGGAAATTGGCAGCGCGCAAACGATCCTGCAAATCGGTGATCATCTCGGTACAAATTCAGCCTTGCGTTTCTACGTCGATGGGAACGGTACCCTTAAAGCCAACCTTGCAGGTGGCGCGACCACGGCGGCGAGTACGGAGGCGGTCGAAGGCGGCGTATGGTCTCACGTTGCTATCGTCAATACGGCCGGCACTTTGGAATATTTTATAAACGGTGTCAGCGCCGGTACGACAAGCATCAGCACAGTCAATTTGAGTGGCGGATCCGTTTCAATCGGCGAGAACCTGAGCGGCGGCGCCAGTTTTGCGGGTGAAATCGCCGATGTGCGGGTCTGGGATATTGCCCAGTCGAGCACCTATCTCACAGACAATCTGTACACCACTTACGACAACACCAACGCCAACCTGCTCGCCAACTGGCAGTTTACCGATGGTACAGGCGCGGTGGTCAATGACAGTTCCGGCGGAACTGATTTCAGCGCCACCCTGAACGGGCAGGCGGGCGGGTCAGAAACCTGGGTTACCGATCTCTCTGTCAAGTCGGCCACCGTGACCATCGCCGGCACCGTCGAAACCGGCGACACCTACAGCGCTGTCGTTGACGGTTATACGGTTACCTATACGGTTCTGGCGACCGACACGACCCTGGCCGCCGTTCGCGATGGTCTTGTCGCCAAGATCAATGCCGATGTCACGGCCGGGCCGATCGTCTTTGCGGTCGCCGGAAGCGCCGATGGCGACGTGGTCCTCAACGCCAAGGCGCTGGCAACCCCCTTTACTCTGAGCGCATTCGCCACTGATATCGGTACCCTGCTCAACAACTCCGGCGACAATACGGCGACGGTTTCCCCGAGCACGGCGACCACTATCGACGTCGCTCAGGTCGAGGTCGTGACCCTGTCGGGCACTGTTGAAGAGGGCGATGTTTACAGCGTGATTGTTGACGGCATTACGGTCAGCTATCTGGTTGATGCTACGGATACGACGCTGACCGACGTGCGTACGGGTCTGATGGCGGCGGTCAATACCCATGAGGTCGTCAACGGTAAAGTCACGGCAACGGTTGGTAATGGTACCGATGACCTGAAATTGACAGCCAAGGTAGCGGGCACGGCCTTTACCATTGCCAGCTCAACCACCGACGTTGCCTTCCTCGCCGACAACACCGGTGATAATTCGGCGAACATAACCCTCAATACGGCGACCGACACCAGCACCGCCCAGGTTGACGGGGTGACCATCGCCGGCACCATCGAGACCGGTGATGTTTATACGGTGACGGTCAATGGGACCGCTGTTGACTATACGGTTAAGGCCGCTGACACGGACCTGTTGCAAGTGCGGACCGGCCTGTTGGACGCCATCAACAACCACGGCGTCGTCGGCGGAATTGTCGCGGCGACGGTGGGTAGTGCCGACGGCGAAATCACTTTAACTGCGGTTGTCCCCGGAACGCCGTTCACCGCCACCGGTTCGGTAACCAACATTGCCGAAGTGGGTGCTGATCATGGCACGGTCAGCGTTAACAGTGATGGCAGCTATACCTATACGCCGGACGCCAATTTCAATGGCGCGGATTCCTTTGATGTTCAGGTCACAGATGGCAATACCGTTTTGCCTCCTATCGATGGCGGGGCGATCCTCTTCGATGGTGTTGATGACTATGTGGACGTTGCCGCAAATGCTGTCTTCGCAACCGGTTCGACGGACTTTACTATTGAATCGTGGATCAACACGACGATGACGACGCGGGGTGAATTCTTCAGCTTCGGCACACCGACGCCCACACAGAACAACTCCGGTATGGCTTTTGTACGCGCTGACGGCACAATTGGTTTTGAGGTCGCCGGGTTCGGCGGTCCGTCCAGCGTTGCGACAGTGAATGACGGTGCGTGGCACCATGTGTCGGTCGTTAACACGTCGGGTTCCGTGCAGCTTTATGTGGATGGCGTTGCCTCGGGATCGGCGATGGCGTTGTCGCCAAGTGTTTCCGTTGGTCAGGTGGCGATTGGGCGGTCCGTTGACGGGTTCAGGAATTTTGACGGTCTGATTTCCGATGTCCGGTTCTGGGGTGATGCGCGGACGGCTGCGGAAATTGCTGACAATAAAGACACGGCACTAAATGGCACTGAAAGCGGCCTGCAGGCAAACTGGCGGTTCGAAGAAGGTGAAGGGACGACGGCAGCAGACGTCACAGCGAACGGCAATACGGGCACTCTTTCGACATCCGGCAGCGGCCTTCCCACCTGGTCCACTGATGTGCCGTTGTATCAGATTCCGGATCCGGTTCCGCTCGTCATTTCCCAAACCATCACCGTCGATGTGGCGGCGGTCAACGATGCGCCGGTGATCCTGGGTGCGATTTCCGGCAAAAGCGCTTTGCAGTTCGACGGGGTCGATGACAAGGTGATCGCCGCCGGCCATCCAGATCTGAACTTCGGTGCGACCAAGGATTTCACCATCGAAGTCTGGGTCAATCCCTCGGTAAGCGGCTCCGGGCGGCGGGCGATCCTTGATAACAGCCACAACAACAATGGTACGACCGGCCAGTCCGGCTTCCTGCTGGAACTCAATGCGACCAATCAACTGGTTTTGTCGTTCACCCACGATCAGGCAAACGCGACCGTTCCAACCGTTGCTACCTTCCCGGCGGCGACGCTTGCGCAAGGTGCTTGGCAACATATTACCGTGACGGCGGACCGCGACGGCGACGCCACGGTTTATGTGGATGGCGTCGCCAAGGGATCCATGGACATAACAGGGGTTCTCGATCTCGGCAGCAATCACGACTGGTTCATTGGCCATCCCTCGGAAAACACCCCGTCGAGCCTGGTTCCCTTTGACGGCCAGATCGCCGAAGTGCGGATCTGGGACGACCTCCGAACCGGTGACGAAATTCAGACGGATTATCAGGGACAGATCGCTGAACCCAACGCAGAAGCCAACCTGCAGGGCTATTGGACCTTCGAAGATGTCCAGGCGGACGGTACGGTTGAAAATCTTGTCAGCAATTCGCTGATTTTTGACGGCATCGATGATTCTGTCAGCGTGCCGGATAATGACGCCATGGACGCCGGAACCGGCAACCAGACCATTGAAGTCTGGTTCTACTGGGATGGTTCGGCCAATGTCGATAACTCCAATTCCCAGTTTCTGGTTTCCAAGGGTAATTTGGCCGCCGGCTGGGAAGGAGTTTCCCTGTTCCTGACCGGCGTGAATGGCGCGCCAAGTCTGCAGGCACGGGTATCGTCAGATGGGCCATTGGGGGGGGGGTCGACAGCCGCCAGGGGGCAACAGGGCGTTGATCTCGAGGGTGTTGAATACGGTTGGCACCACGCCGCCCTGGTGATTGATCAGTCGGGCGCATCCGGGACAATTACCGGTTATCTGGACGGCAGCAATGCGGGCTGGGTGGATGACGCCACCTACGGCGCGACCTTCACCAAAAACGACATTAATGCCGCCCACGGCCTGACCCTTGGTCAAAGCACCACAGGCAATGCGGTCAAGTCGCGATACGCCGGTGAGCTGTCTGATGTTCGGGTCTGGTCGGAAGCCCGCAGCGAACAGCAAATCACCGACAACATGACCACCGACTATCAAGGTCCGACGGCGGGTCTTGTCGCCAACCTGCACCTTGATGACGGGTCCGGTGGTGTCGCAACCGACAGTGTCGGATCCTTCGATGGCACGCTGAGCGCCGGCTATACCACAGGCGAGGAAACCTGGAACAGCAGCGCCGCAACCGCGCACGGCGCACCATCCAACCCGACGGCGTCAGTACTTACGTTGGATGGCACCGGCGATAATGTTCTCCTTGATACCAGTGGGGCGCTTGTAACCGGCGCTGGCGATTTCACCTGGGAAGGCTGGGTCAAGACGGACTCAGCCTCGGCCACCCCGGAATTCATTACCCACGTTGGCACCTTAACTGCGAACGGTGGTGGTGCCCTGTATCTTGAAGGCGGTCGGTTGGCGTTTAGTGACAGTGGGGCCGCGCAGGGCGTTTTCAGAACAAATAAAACGGTTAACGATGGCCAGTGGCATCATGTGGCGGTGGTCGCAAACGCCACAAGTAACCAGTTGCAACTGCTGATAGACGGCAATATTCAGTCCGGCGATGTGTGGGCGGCTCCTCCCGATCACGAAATCACAGATACGCCGGCATCGACTGACGTCAGTACGTTTGCCTACGATCCAAACATCGCGGGAACGGACGCGTATATCGGGTCATCGCTCGGCGGTACGACCTTTAATTTCAACGGCGAAATTGCCGATGTCCGTCTCTGGAATACGGCTAGAAGCACAGCCGATATCGTTAGTAACAAGGATGGGTTGCTGGTCGGAAATGAAACCAACCTGATTGCTTACTATAAACTCGATGGCGATGCGACCGACAGCACGGTCAGTCCGAATGATGGTCTGGTCACGGACGCGGTGTTTGTCGATGCAAGGCCGACGCAATTGGGTGAAACCACGGCCCGAGGGCTGGCCTTTAACTTTGATGGAGTCGACGAAGTTGGTGGTTATCTGCAGATCGCAGATTCGTTGAATGGCGCGCTCGCCATCACCGGCGATATGACCATCGAGTTGAATGTCAAACTGGACAGTCTGGTCCTAGGTGCTGAGTCTGGCGAATTGGTCAATAAATCCCAGGGTCAATTTGGCGGCGTTGCCTACCGGCTAAATTATGATGATCTGGGTCAGGTTACACTCTGGTTATCTCCTGATGGAATAACGGAGTATGACATCAATGGCGAGATATATCTGGTGCCGGGCAAACAGACCCATATTGCCGTTACCTATAATCAGGTCTCTGGCGAGGTCATCTTCTACGAAAACGGTTCCCAGGCCGGTTCGGTCGAGCCCTACGATGGCGGCGGTATTTATAACAGCACCAATGATCTGACCATTGGCGCGCAGTTGACTATAGACGGCGAAGGTGAATTTTTCGTCGACGGTCAGATGTCGGATGTGCGGATTTGGAATACCACCCGCACGGCGACCGACATCGCCGAAAATCTGTTGAATTTTGTGCCGTCTGATTCCCAAGGCCTGGTCGCCAACTTCCGACTTGATGACGCCTTGGGGGCGACGACGCCCGGTGACCCGGTTATCGATGCGACCGGTAATACGGCAGGTGCCGTGGTCCGCGCGCCGCAATTTGTTTCCGACGCACCGCCCTTGGCGGCGAACACACTAAGTACGTCGGAAGATACGGGCGTGACTGGGCGACTGGTTGGCAGCGATGTGGAAGCCGCGTCACTGACCTTCGCCGTTGCCGACGGCGGCGCGCCGGATAACGGGGTGCTCACCGTCAACCCCGACG
This sequence comes from Rhodospirillales bacterium, assembly GCA_021775095.1. GTDB lineage: Bacteria > Pseudomonadota > Alphaproteobacteria > Rhodospirillales > Casp-alpha2 > JABMNT01. The sequence goes on along the minus strand of JAJFII010000005.1, from coordinate 11,214 downwards.
GCACCTTTGTTTACACCCCCAATGGCAATTACAACGGCACCGACAGTTTTGATATTCAGCTGACCGACGGCGGTGGGGCAACGAGCCTAAAATCCATCTCGGTCACCATCAAGGCGGTCGCCGATGCGCCCATCGCCACCGACGACGCGACCAGCCACGGTACAACGAGCCTCGATTTGCCGGCCCTCTTGGGTGCCACCATGAACAGCTTCGAGATTGATGGTGAGGTTTATCTGACCGTAGCCAACGTTGCCGTGCCGGTGCTCGATGGTTCGAGCGAGATCCCGGGATTTGACTTTAATCAAAACTCCGATCTGTATAAGTGGGACGGCAGTCAATTTAGCTTCGTTCACGCCATAGCGACTCATGGGGTGACGGAAATTGAAAACTTCCAGATTGGCAGCGACAGCTATCTTGCCATCGCCAATTTTACCGATGAACCGGGGGACGGTTCCGGATCCCAGGCCCTCAATTCGGAAATCTGGAAGTGGGACGGGACGGCGTTTGAGTTCTACGAGGCCATTCCCACGAACGGTGCAACGGCCTGGGAAAGTTTTGAGATTGCCGGCGAGACCTATCTTGCCATGGCCAACGCCGGCAGTGATTCAAAAATTTACAAATGGAACGGCACAAATTTCGTTGAAAGCCAGAGTATCGCCGGCGGCAACGACCAGGATTGGGAACATTTTGAGATCAATGGGGAAACCTATTTGGCGGTTTCCGATTTTGGCGACGATGTGGCGGGTCTCGGCAGCACCACCGTGTACAAGTGGGACGGTACGCAGTTTGGATCGGCCCATCAGTCGATCCTTACGGAGAACGCCATTGATCTGGAAAGTTTCCAGATCGGCAGCGATCGTTATCTGGCGGTGGCCAATGTTTTTGGCCCGGGCTCCTTCGATACGGCCAACTCGGTCATCTATAAATGGAATGGCGGCACGTCGCAATTTGAGGTGTTTGATACCATCATCACCAATGGTGCCCAGGATTGGAACAGCTTCGAGATTAACGGCGAGACCTATCTGGCGGTTGCAGAAATCCTGTTTGACCGCGCATCTGCCGAAGATGTATTCAATTCGAGAATCTTCAAATGGAATGGCAGCGCGTTCGAACAATTCCAGAGCATACAAACCCATTCCGCGACGGATATGGAAACCTTCCAGATCAATGGCGAGACCTATTTGGGTGTGGCCAATGGCGGTGAATTAGAGGCGACATTCCATCGGTTCGATGACGCGACCAACCAGTTCGTTGCGGCGACCAATGTCACCCTTGTCCTGGCCACCGATGAAGATACGGCACTGACCATTGCCGCCGCCGATTTGCTGGCCAATGATACGGATGGCGACGGCGATACCCTGACCATCACCCAGGTGACCCTGGCCCCGGCCGATGCGGGTTTTGGCACGGTCTCGCTTGATGGCAGCGGCGATGTGGTGTTCAAACCGGCGGCACCCCTGCAGGATCTGGGTGCCTCCGAAACCCGCGATGTGGATATTCTTTATACCATATCCGACGGCACTGGCGGCAGCGCCACGGCGACGGCGACCGTACGGGTCGTCGGTGCCAACGACGCGCCGGAACTTTTTGTTACGACCATCGGACCGTCCCTGCAGTTCGACGGAGTCGATGACCAGGTAGTGGTTGTCGATAACGCCGCCCTTAACCCGGGTACCGGCAGCCTGACGGCGGAACTTTGGTTCTATTGGGACGGCAGCCCACCGGCAACCGATGAGCAACTGTTATCCAAGGGCAATGCCACTGAGGCGGACGTTGGTTATTCCATCAACCTGACCGCCGCTGGCGATTTGATGCTGCGGATTAAAACGGCTGGCGATATATCCGGCGATGGCGCGAAAAATTTTGACACATCGGGTCTGGCCGTTGGCTGGCACCACGTCGTCATGGTCATTGACCAGGACGGATTTGGTTTTCTTAACGGTTATCTGGATGGATCAGACGACGGTTGGGGCAATCCCGTGGGGTACTTCCCAGGCGAAGGTATTACCACCGTCAGCGACCTTAAAATTGGCACCGACACGACCAACAGCAATGGTTTTGAAGGCCGCTTGGGCGAGGTTCGGATCTTTAATGACGTCCGCACCATTGACGAAATTCGCGCCGACCTGGGGGGTGCCGTGCCGGGCGATCTCAACGCGGCAAATCTGCAGTTGTTGTTCGAGTTCGAAACGGACCAGATTTCCGGCGATACCGTTACCAATCTGGGCGCACTTGGCGCTGCGGCCAATGGCACATTGGGCGGTGCCAGCATTGGTGATGCGCAGGAACCGCTGCTGGTCGCCAATCTGGGTCAGGTTTTGACCTTTGATGGTACTGACGACCAGGTAACCATTGGTGATATTGGCAACCTGGCGACGGGCACCGGCGGCTTCACCCATGAAGCCTGGATCCGCACCGACAACGCCACAATCCGCCAGGAAATTTTATCCCTGGGCACATCGGTGACCAATCAGGGCAGTCACCTGTTTGTTAATGCGACAGGTCAGTTGCAGTTTGGTCTGGTTAACATTGAAGGCCCCACGTCCAGCGCCGTTGTTGCCGATGGCAACTGGCACCATGTGGCGGTCAGTTTCAATGGCGACACGGGGACGGCGAGCCTCTATGTGGACGGCAAACTTGACGGCGTCGACGCGACCCTGGGCGGTGTTGATCTGTCGGGCGGCACGGCACTGATTGGCAAGGCTATTAATGTCGACACCTTTTTTGATGGACAGATCGCCGATGTGCGGGTTTGGGACACGGATCGTTCGGCCGCCGACATTGCTGGCAACCGGAGCACGGTCCTGCGCGGCAACGAAACGGGGCTGATTGCCAACTGGCGCCTCGACGGTGATGCCACGGATCTCACCGACGGCCACGACGGCACCCTGGTTGGCAGTCCGGTTTTCCAAAACAGCAACCCGTTAATGGTGAGCGAAGACACGCTGTTTTATGGCCAGGTCACGGTAACCGACAGCGACGACATCTCCGGTTTCAGTTTCGTCGTCGACGATGCCCTGTCCAGTGGTTCGGCGACCATCGATGCCACCGGCAACTGGATTTACACGCCAAAACCCGATTTTAACGCGGTCGATCAATTCGACATTCTGGTGACTGATCGCCATGGTGCGGTGACCAGAGAAACCGTAGAAGTCACCGTCACCCCAACCCCGGATGCGCCGGTTATTCTGGGTGTTCAGGGCTCCAACGGACGGTTGCAGTTTGACGGCATCGATGATCTCGCCCGCATTACTGACCCGGGCCATGTCCTGGATTTTAATACCGCCGGTTCGTTTACCATCGAGGCCCATATCAATCTGGCCGATGTGTCCGCCGGCAGCCGCCATACGCTGATTGACGCCGGTGCCAATTATCAGTTGTCGATCGTTGACGGCAAACTGCAGATGTCGTCGAGTGCTGGCACGGTAACCAGCCCTACGGCCCTGGTCAGCGCCGGTGACTGGACCCACGTGGCCGCCGAATACAACTCGGCCGGCGGTGGATCGATCACGTTTTATGTAAACGGCACCCAGGCCCATCAGGCCGCCTGGGATGTGGGCCTTGCCAATGGCGGCGATATCCAAATCGGCACCGATTCTAGCGATACCGATTATTTGCACGGCCAGGTCGACGAACTGCGCATCTGGTCACCGGCCCAGGGCAGCACCGCGATTGCCGATACTTACGATCAATCGATCCTCAATCCAGCAGGCGAAACGTCTCTCGTTGGATATTGGGCATTTGACAACTTCGACTTCGATGCCGGCACCTCACCCGACCTCAGCCTAAGTGCCAATGCCCTGCAGATTGGCGATGGCGCGCCCGCCGAACCGATGTCGGCGGTGTTAACGCTGGATGGGAGCAACGATCGGGTGGCCTTTGATGCGGCTGGCGAGCTGGCGGCAACAAGCGCGCCGTTTACCTGGGAAGCCTGGATACGTCCGGCCGATACCCTGGCCGGCCAGACCGTTGTCTCCATGGGCACGACAAACGCCTCGGCCAATCTGTACGTCGACTCCAATGGCATCCTCAACTTCTTAAACGATACGGCGGGCACAGATACCACGGTTACCGGCGCGATTGCGGTCGATGATGGCGGCTGGCATCACGTCGCGGTGGTTTATGACGGCACCAATGCGCAGTTGGTGGTCGACGGTGTCGTCGATGGTGCGGCAATACCCCTGACGCCGATTGTCGCCGCCACCGAACAGCTTTATTTCGGCGGTAACTTTGCCGGCAACCAGTACTTCGACGGCGAAATCGCCGACCTGCGGATCTGGGGAACAGATCGCTCGGTCCCTGATATCGCCGCTGAAAAAGACCAGACGCTGAGCGGAACGGAAGAAAACCTGCTGGGCTATTGGAAACTCAACGAAGGTTATGGCACAACGGCCCTTGATTCGGCGGGCAACCAAAACGGCAACATCGTCGATGGCTCGTCGACCCCCGGTGCCACCTGGGCGAATAGCAATCCCTTACCCATCGGCCAGAACCTCGATCGCACCCTGGTCTTTGACGGCGTCGATGATTACCTCAGCATCGGTAATGCGGCAGCGCTTAACCTGACCACCGATATGACGGTCGAAGCCTGGATCACCGTCGATGCCTTTGACACCGGTGATGCCCAGACGCTTGTCAGTAATTGGCTGGATGCGGATCAGAGTTACACCATCAGGCTTGATTTGGACGGCAGTCTAAACGTGGTTCTGAGCGACGGCCCGACCAGCCAAAATGTATTTTATTTCGATACCAAAGTGCTGGCCGGCTCAACCACTCATCTCGCTGTTGTTGTCGACAACCAGGCCGGAACGGTTTCCGCCTATCAGGACGGCGCTATCGTTTCCGCCCTTGATGGCTACCAGGGCAGTAACATCGGGACCTCGCATGCCTACACGCTGGGCATCAACGAGTCGTCCGGTCCGGTCTATATTGGCGCACGTACGCAGAACGGCTCAAATGCAATTCAGCACTTTAATGGCCAAATCGCTGATGTCCGTATCTGGAATGACGTGCGCAACGAAGAAGAAATTACCGGCAACCTGTTTTCTCATGTGCCAACGGACAGCGATGGACTTGTCGGCAACTGGCGGCTGGATGATGCGGTTGGTGGGGTGGCGACAACGGCGGTTGACGCGACCGGTGCCAACAATGGAACCGTGTTCGGTGACCCGCAATATGTGAGCAACGCTCCGAGCCTTTATGCAACCACCTTCGATATTTCGGAAGATACGGAATTCCGTGGTCAGATCGCCGCCACCGACGCCGACGGCGACACCTTGTTCTACAACTTTGCCCCCGAAAGCGGCGCCGACCACGGACAAGTGGTGTTTAATACGGACGGGACTTTTGTTTATACTCCGGATGCCAACTTCACCGGTACCGACAGTTTTAATGTCGCCGTTTATGATGGCAACACACAGTCCACCGTTGCCCAGTCGGTGACGGTAAATGTATCGGCTGCAAATGATGCACCGGATGTTTATGCGACGACGACGGGCGCATATCTGCAGTTCGATGGTTTAACGGATTACGTTCAGGTCGCCCACAACAGTGCACTGGATGCGCAGGCACTGACCGTCGAAACCTGGATACGGGCTGATACGGTTGCCGCCCATGGCACCCTACAACGGATATTCGCCAAGAGTAACGATATCGGTTTTTATCTTAATGGTAACCAGTTGTTTTATCAGCAGCAAGGCGTGAACTATGCCACTGGCAGCACAATTAAAGATGGAGAGTGGCATCATATTGCGGTTACGACGGAGGCAGACAATGAGATCAAGGTCTACGTTGATGGCGAGATTGTCTTCGAACAGGCTTACTCTGGAACTATTCGAACCAATACCCAGCCTCTAAGGATCGGTGATTACGACGGCGAGGGCGGGGTCGTACAGAATTTCAAGGGTGACATTGCCGACTTCCGTTTTTACGACGACATCCGCACCGCCGATGAAATTCGCGCCGACATGGGCGGCGATGTTACCGCCGATGCCAACCTGCAGGTTCACCTGGATTTTGAGCCTGCCAATATCACCAACGGTACCGCCACCAACCTTGGCGTGTTGGGAACGGCGGCGGATGCGGAAGTCAGTCATGGGTCAGAAATCAATCCGACGGCCGAGTTTGCCACATTCGATGGTACAGGCGATTTCATTCGCTCGACCAGTACGGAAACCCTTGGCACCTTTACCTTCCAGGCCTGGATAAAAACCACACTGTCCGGGACCCAGGGCATCATCGCAACCGATTATGTCACAGCACCAGGCGATTACGGTGAGCTGATCATGGTCGGCGGCAAACTGCGCGGCACGGTTTTCAATGACGATGTTACAGATGAGAAGTTGACGCTTGAGGGGACCTCTCTGGTTAATGATGGTGAGTGGCATCATGTGGCTTACACGTTCCACGCTGCCACCAACGACACCCGGCTTTATGTGGACGGTGTTGTCGACGCCGAGTATGTCCAGGTTGTTGGAGTCAGGACCCTGAATTCCGGTACGTTGATCGACACCGACGTCATTTCCAGTTTTTCCACCACCGACAAACTGCTGGTCGGCACCAACCACGATAATTCGGCCAGCTTTGATGGTCACATGGCCGAAGCCAGCGTCTGGTCCGATGCCCGCCCGCCGGAAATCGTGGTCAATGACTCCAATACCCTGCACGCCGGCAACGCCGTCGGCCTGAAACTTTATTACCCGATGAACGGCGATGCCCTGGATGCATCTGCCATCGGCAATAATGGCGTCATCAACGGCGACCTGACGTTTGTCGAGGGTGCGCCGCTGCTGGTGCCGTCCTTCGGTCAGGCCCTGGCCTTTGACGGCACCGGCGACGCGGTCAGCGTTGCCCACGATGCCGATCTTAACCCGGGAACCGGCGACCTGACGGTCGAAACCTGGTTCTATTGGGATGGCACCATTCCGAGCTCCGATGCCTCTGAATTTTCTGAAGTGCTTGTCGGCAAACATGCCACGGATTATTCGGACCAGGGATATTCGATCTTCCTCCACCATACGGGAGAACTGATCGTCAAATTAAATACCGCGGGCACGCCAGCTGTAAATAGTGCAAATGCCCAGCAAGGGTTTGCCATGACGGGGACCCAGCCCGGTTGGCACCACGTGGCTATGGTTATCGATCAGGATGCGGGCCTGGTGACAGGTTATCTCGACGGCTCGAACGCAGGTTGGGCCAACCACGTCACCTACAGCAACACCTTCACAGCGGCGAATATCAATAACACCGACGATCTGCACATTGGTGAAATCAGTGCAGGTGTATACGAGTACCCGGGCCAGATGAGCGACGTCCGGGTCTGGAATACGGCCCGAACGGCGAGCGAAATCGCAGACAACCTGACCACTGTTCTGGATGGCACCGAAATTGGCCTGGTTGCCAACTGGCGTCTCGATGGCGATACGGACGACATCACCAACGCCCATGACGGCACGCTTGTCGGTGATCCGACCTTCGTTGATACCAATCCGTTCATCACCGCCGAAGACGCAACGCTGATCGGCAAACTCAACGTCACCGATCTGGATGATCTCGCCGGCTTTACTTTCAGCGTCGAAGGCCAGGGGACAAACGGCACGGTCACGGTCGACGGGACCGGCCAATGGGCCTATACACCATCCACCGATTATGTCGGTGCCGACAGTTTCCGGCTTCGCATTACCGATCCCGGCGGTGCTTCGACGGTCGAGGCGGTTTCCGTCGACGTGAAACCGATTGACGACGCACCGGTCATTCTGGGGGTCGATGGTGCTGGCCAGCAGCTGCGGTTCGACGGCATTAACGATGTGGTCGCTGTCCAGGATTTTAACGGCGGTCTGGCATTTACAACGGCCGGCTCCTTTACCATTGAGGCGTCGATTAATCTGGCCGATGTCTCCGTCGGCAGCAACCACACGCTCATCGATGCCGCGACCAATTACCGGGTTTATGTGGTCGATGGCAAACTGGCGATTACCTCGGGTGCCGGAACCGTGGTCAGCCCGACAGCCAATATCAGCGCCGACACCTGGACCCATGTGGCGGCCGAATACGATTCGGCGAACGGCGGGCTAGTAGCCCTTTATGTTGACGGCGCGGAAGTCCATCAGGCCACCTGGAACGTCGGTGCCGCCCACGACGCGGGCGGTTATGTCCTGATCGGTGGCGATACTGCCGACAATTATCTCGAAGGCCAGATCGATGAGCTGCGCGTCTGGTCGGTGGCCCGCGGCCAACAGGCCATTGCCGACGGGTTGGACAAGGGCATCGCTCTGCCAGCCACCGAACCCGGGCTTGTCGGTTACTGGAATTTTGATAGTCTGCCTGCCACGGGTGTCGGATTTGATCAAACCCTCGGCTCAGGCCTTAACCTGACAACTTATGTGGACGGTCCGCCGGTTGACGTCACGCAGGCCTATCGCAATTTTGACGGCATTGATGATCTGATCACCGTAAACGGCCTTGCCCCAAACCTGAGCAACGAGATCACCATCGAAGCCTGGATCCGGCCGGAGCAGGTGGGGGCCGGGGTCGGGCTGTTTAAGTTCGGCGAAGTTAATATCTCCCAGAGTACGACCGGTGGACTGGGGTACCAATTGGACGGCGGCAGCGCGACCGCAACCGCCGGTCCCCTTGCCGTCGGCGAATGGGCCCATGTGGCGGTCACCGTCGACAGTTCCGGTGCAGTCCTGTTTTATGTTGATGGGGTCAACGTCGGTGGCATTGCTGCCTCGGGGACACCGGTCAATCCGAGTACGGTGCTGGAGATCGGTAACAACGTGCTGAATTCTGCCTTCAAGGGCGACATCGCCGATGTCCGTGTCTGGGACACGGTTCGCGATTTGTCCGCCATCAATTCAGATTTATATACTCCGTTAATTGGTAACGAAACGGGTCTGGTCAGTTATTTGAGGTTAGATGAGACCCGGGGGTCGACGGCTGCCGACAGTGCCGGCGATGCGGTTGGCACGGTTTCCGGCGCGACCATTGAAACCGCGCCCCAGGCAACGGGATCCTACCTGGACCGGGCTTTGGCCTTCGATGGGGTTGGTGATTTGCTTGAAGCCGGCCGCGGCAGCAATGACGGACTGGCCATTACCGGTGACCTGACCCTGGAGACCTGGGCCCGGTTCGACACTGTCTCTGCCAACACGTTGATTGAATTTGCCGGCCTTGGTGCCCCGTCAAATGCCGACGCCGCCGAACATAATATTCTTTATAAGGTTGCTGTCATCGATGCCGGCGACGGCACCATGGACGTATTGCTCAGGCACGAGTCCGGTGCCGGCGGCGACGCGACGGCGACCTTCGATGCGGGTTTATTGGCAAATGCCTGGGCGCATATTGCGGTTACTCGCGAAATTGTCGGTGGCGAATTGACCTATCAGGTCCTGGTCGATGGCCAGGCCGTGCCCCTGTTAACCTTAACCCAGGACGACGGTGTTGACCGGTTCAGTGAAGGCACCCTGACCTCTCTGCCCGATGGCGGGGCGAGCGCAACCTTGCACCTTGCTGGCCAATCGGGTAGCGGCACGCTCGTTCCTGACTTTGCCGGCCAGATGGCCGATGTGCGGATCTGGCAGACGGCGCGCAGCGCCAACCAGATCGCCGCCCACATGAAAGCCTACATCGATCCGTCAACCGATGGGCTGGTCAGCAACTGGCGTCTGGATGACGCCGCCGACGGCACCGCCGTAACGGCGGTGGACGCGACGGTCAGCGGCAATGATGGCACCATCTCCGGCGATCCGACCTACGTGAATAACGCTCCGGAGATCACGACCTTTGGTATCGTTGCCGACGAAAACGTCGCCTTCCGGGGCCGTGTGGTCGCTGAAGATGTGGAAGGGGATGCGATCACCTATTCGATCGCCGGCCAACCAGGCAATGGTACGATCACCATCGACAGCGCAACCGGCGAATACGTTTACCAGTACAATCGCCACATCGATTCAGACGTCTCTGCGTCTGACAGTTTTGCCGTGGCGGTTACCGCCAATGGCCAAACGGTCAATCAAATAATATCGGTAAAGATCAATCCGACCAACGACGCGCCAAATCCCTATGCGGTTACCACCGCCCATACCCTGCAATTCGATGGTGTCGATGATTATGTAATCGTGGCTGATAACGCCGCCCTGCAACCGGGCGGCGGCAGTTATACGGTGGAAGCCTGGATCGACATTCGTGACATTTCAACGACCCAGATCATCGCTGGCAAGGGTAATCTCAGCCCGGGCGTTGAAGGCTGGAGTTTGCGCATCGATTCATCGGGCATCCTGCAGGCCCAGGTCAGTGACGGCACCAACTCAGCCGCCACCAACCTCAGCCTGAGCGGTATTTCGGGTCTGCATCACGTAGCCTTTGTCATTGATGCGGCGACCAACAAACTGCTCGGTTACCTGGACGGTTCAGGCGAAAACTGGGTCGATGACGGCACCCTGGGCAATGATCTGAGCGGATTTATCATCGACAATACGGACGTATTGAAAATCGGTGAACATGTGGATGGCAGCCTCAATTACAACGGCACGGTCGACGAATTCCGAGTTTATAACGACGCCCGCACAGCAGATGAAATTCGCGCCGACATGGGTGGTTATGTGCCCGAGACAGCGGCCGACGAAAATTTGCAGGTTCGATTTGATTCCTCGACTTTCGAATTTTTTGACGATGACTATCTTACCAATCTAGGCGCCCTATCCGTGGCGGCAAACGGGCAACTGGGAAGCATCGCCTTTGACGATGCGGCGCAACCGATCATTGTGCCATCGGCCGGTCGGGCCATTGATCTTGATGGCGCTGGCGACTACGTCGATATTTCCTTCGCCGGGCCGCTGGCGACCTTTGACGATCTGACCCTGCAGACCTGGGTCAAGTTCGACAGCTTGCCCGGAAGCGGCAATGTGACCTCGCTGATGGCGACGGATGCGGTTGGTGCCAACCAGTTGCATTGGACCATCGACGGCGTCAATGGCGACGCCGTGACCCTGAACATCGGCGGATCAACCTACGCCTTCACCGGCACCAGCCTGACCGGACGCGAGGGCGAATGGTTGCATCTGGCCGTCAGTGTCGATGCCGGCAACCCGGGCAGTGATAGTTTGACTTTGTATCTCAACGGCGAGGTTGCCGAGACCCTAAGCGCGCAGACCGTGCCGGCCATTAATATCGTTGACGACCTGGCAATCGGTGCCTGGGATAATGCCGGTACCC
>JAJFII010000040.1 GCA_021775095.1 Rhodospirillales bacterium | reverse complement strand
CCGGTTTTGCCCAGACCATTGGGGATTTCATCGAAGATCAGCAAGGCCCCCATTTCCGTGCAGACTTCACGCACACTCTGCCAAAACCCGTGCGGCGGCAGATAGGGGACGGCCCGCACCGGCTCTGCGATCACAGCGGCAATGTCTTTTTCTTTTTCCAAAACATATCGGACCATATTTGCACAGGTCATTTTACAGATGTCGAGGTCTGGGCCGCCGGCCTTATCGGCATAACCGTAGGGGCAGCGATAACAGGCAAAGGGCGCAACGTGTTCGCTGCCGGGCAGCATAGGCCCCATATTGTTACGAAACAGGGATTCGCCACCGACGGCAAGGCCGCCAAATCCGGCCCCATGGAAACTGTCCCAGAAGGAAATGGTTTTGTGCCGTCCGGTCGCCGCACGTGCCAGTTTTAAGGACATATCAATGGCGTCGGATCCACCGGTTGCAAACAACACCTTGTTATCAGTGCCCGGCGCAATCTCTGAAAGTTTTTTTGCCAGCGCAACGGCCGGCTGGTTGGTGAACCGTCGCGGCGCAAATGACAGTTCATCAATCTGATCTTTAATGGCCTGGGCCAGTCGGGGGTGTCCATAACCAATGTGATGGACGTTATTGCCATGGAAATCCATAAACCGGCGGCCTGCGGTGTCTTCCACCCAAATCCCTTCAACTTTTTTGGCGGCGGCTAAACAGGGTGTCGACAGGGATTGGTGTAAAAAATATTTGCTGTCATCTGCGATCAGTTGGTGGCCGGCCCGGTCGTGTTTTGCCCCGGCCGCCCAGGCTTGTCGGTTTTCGCTTAAATTGCTGTCGCCTTCCCCTTGATGGGGCAATTCCCGGATCTTTTTGGGTTCTAGTTGGGGAGTGGTTTCCGTCATTTTTTACCCAATGTGAAAAACAAGTGACCTGCGTGATGTGGAGTTTCCAACATTAAACCACATTAAACCACAATAACCAACATTTCATATCCTTTGCCGGATGCCCTTAAGACCACTGCCGCACCAGGGGCGGGTGAAATCCAATTGCGCCTGCATCTGGGAAATACAAATGGATCTGATATACTTTCTGCAAATGCTACCTGTTGACGACAGATTGAGTTCCTTGCGTAAAATTTTGGCGACGCAATTTGTGACCGGATTGCCAAAACCAGACACCACATAAGACATGGAAATTACCAATGCTTGCTGAACAAAGACGCAATCTAATTTTGGACATCCTGACGACGAAAGGGGCTGTGACGGTTAACCAACTGCACCGTCAGCTTAAAGTCTCCCAGGAAACCATCCGCCGCGATATTACCAAATTGGCGGCAGACAATCGGTTAAGAAAAACCCACGGGGGAGCCTTAACGATCGAGCAGATTGAACCTGAATTTGCGGACCGAATGGCGGTGAATATTGACGGCAAAAAGGCGATCGGTTTCGCTGCGGCCGAGTTGGTCCCGGACGGGGCGTCGATCATTATCGATTCCGGGACGACGACCCTGTGTCTGGCCGATGCGTTGATGACACATCAGGGCCTGACGGTGTTTACCAATGACATGAATATTGCCGGAAAACTGGCGGGCCGGAATGACAATCGGGTTCATATGTTGGGCGGTGAATTGATCGGAAACGAAGGCGCGACGGCCGGGCGCGATACCACAGAAATGTTGCAGAATTATTTTACGGATTTTAGTTTTATCGGTGCCAGTGCGTTGGATGCGGCAACTCTTTTAACCGACTATTCTCGCGAAATCGCCGAGTTACGTGCGCAAATGATGGTGCAGGGCCGGATTGCGGTTCTACTTGCGGATTCCTCGAAATTTGGCAAACGCGCACCGGTTCGGGTCAACAATCTGGATCAACTCACGCATGTGGTGAGTGATGAAAAAATGACCTCGGGATTGTTAACGGCAATTCGCAAATTGAACCTGGAGACCATCGTCGCACCCGCCAGTCGTTGAACCGATATCTTGCATGTTAACCGAAGTTACGTCGTCTGTTCGCCACTATGTTTCGGTAAAGCGTCCATTTCACCGGCCCGCTCCAGTACGGGATAGGCGACAGCCACCACGTGGGAATGAATGCGTTTCAGATCACGCAGGATATCCATATGCAGGGCGCTGGTTTCAATACTCTCGAGTCGACCCTCGCGCAGCCGTGCCATATGGCGCTCGGCGCTTGCCCGCTCCAGAGCGATGATTTTACGTTTTTGCGATATCAGACGGCGCGCCAATTTTACATCGCCCGACATGAAAATACTCAGGGAAATTTTCAAATTGTCTGTCACCTGCTCGTGCAGAAGGGTCAGGTCCTGCAATCCCGATACTGAAAACTGGACGCGATTTTTGTCTTTTTTCTGGGCCATTTGCATGAGGTTTTCGACAATGTCGCCAATATGTTCGAGATTTGTCGCGTAGGTCAGGATGTCGCTGGCGCGAAGACTTTCGGTTTCGTCGAGTTCCTGGCGCATGACCTTGGAAACGTAAAGTTTGACGGCTTCGTATAATTTATCGACAGAATTGTCCATCAATCGAACTTCTTTGGCCCGGCTGGCATTGCCGGTCTCCAAGATAACCAAACTTTCGCGCAACATGTTTTCAACGGTCTCGCCGATGCGCAAGGTTTCCAAGGTCGCCGATGATAGGGCGAGATTGGGCACCTCGAAGGCATTGGTATCGAGATGTCGGGGAGTCATTTCGTCATTGGCAATGATGTCATCAGGCAAAAATCGGGCCATGAGCTTTGCAACCAAATCCGTTGCAAGGATAAAGACCAGAGCAAGAGCGATATTAAAAAATGTATGAAAATTGACGACAACCCGTGCCGGGTCTGGTGACAGGGACTGCAGCCAGGGGTCAATAAATCCAAGCAACGGCAAGATCAGAAGGGCACCGGTGATCTTGAATGCAGCATTGCCAAAAGGCACCCGTCGGGCCTCCTGGCCTTCGGCCATTGTTGCCAGGATGGGCGGCAGAGTGCCACCAATATTGGCACCGATGACCAGGGCAAAGGTCGCTTCTGTGGGGATTGCACCGCTGCTGGCAAGGGACATGATCAGCAGAACCACCGCCAGACTGGAGTGCGCCAACCATGTCAGGAGGGCAGCAATTATTATGGCGATGAGCGCTTCATCTGCCACTGAGCCAATTAAATCACGCAGGACCTGGGATTGCCGTAAGGGTTCCGCCGTACTGACGATCAAACTCAATGCCAACAACATAATGCCGAGGCCGAGGGCCGTCCGACCCAATTGCCTGGGCCGGCTATTAGTGGAAAGAGAATGGGTAACGAACCCACCAACAATCAGGAGCGGAGAAGCCCATGACATGTCAAAGGACAGGACCTGGGCAACCAGCGTCGTACCCACATCGGCGCCCAACATGACGGCCAGGGCCGGGGCTGTGGCGATCAGCCCGCGACCGGCAAAGGAGGCAATCATCAAGGCTGTTGCCGTACTGCTTTGCAAGACGGCGGTCACGGCGACACCGATCATTAAGGCACGGAACCGATTGGCGACACTTTTGCCAATCGCCTGTCGCAGATCGCTTCCAAAAGCTCTGGTCACACCGGTTCTGACCATGCGCATTCCCCACAGCAGCAAGGCGACGGCACCAATGAGACTAATCAATGTCTGAGTTGCGGAAATGGTTTGCCCTTTCGCCTGGCATCATAAGAGGAGGTGGTACGGAAAAAATAGGATGACACTGTTTTATTCGAATTTTCAAATATTACAATAATGTTGCAGTTTTATGAAGCCGTTATCGGTCGATATTTACACATTCGGTAAAAACAACTGCAATCATCGCGCAAAAGCTAGGGCCAAGGCCCTAGGCGGTAACGTTTCCATGTTCGTCCATGGTCATTCCGTTATGGCGACAACCGACTTCGCACAGCGAAACAAATGGCTCGGTGATCTGCTCCGGTGATTTAAGGCTTTGCGGATCTTCGCCGGGCATTGCCAACGCACGCATTGCTGTGCGCGTGCTGCCCGGGTTAATCAGATTGGCGCGGATCGCGGTGTCGGCAATCTCCAAGGCGTAGATTTTGGTCATCATTTCGAGGGCGGCCTTGGAAACGGCGTAACTGCTCCAGTAAGCCCGCGGATTCGCGCCAACCGACGAGGTCACAAATAAACAGCGCCCGGCATCGGATTTGCGTAACAGCGGATCAAAACTTCTCAACAATCGCCAGTTGGCTGTCAGGTTGATATCCATGACCTGTGACCAGTCTTTGGCTTTGATATGTCCCATCGGGCTCAGCGGGCCCAGAACACCGGCATTGCCAACCAGGATATCCAGTTTGCCAAAACGTTCGTAAACTGCACCTCCCATTTTATCAATGGCGTCAAAATCCCGCATGTCCATGGGCACCAAAGTCGAGGTTTCGCCAGTCAGGGATTGGATTTCGTCGTCCACTTCTTCAAGCGCGCCGGTGGTTCGGGCCACCAGAATGAGTTTTGCGCCTTCTTCGGCAAACCTCAGGGCAACCGCCCGCCCAATACCGCGCGAGGCCCCGGTGATTAGGGCGATGCGTCCATCCAGTCTTTTTTCGGCCATTATTCGTTTGGTTCTTTCAACAGGGTTAACAGATTGGGGGCCGCATTATCGATCCGGTCAGTTAGTGGGATCGGATACTCTCCGGTAAAACAGGCATCACAATATTGTGGGTCTTCATTGCGTTTGGCTTCGCCTACGGCCCGGTAAAGACCGTCCATTGAGATAAAGGCCAGACTGTCCACATTGATGTGTTTGCGCATCGCCTCCAGATCCATTTGTGAGGCCATTAATTGTTCACGCTCCGGCGTATCGATGCCATAAAAACACGAGTAAGCCGTCGGCGGGCTTGAGATGCGCATATGGACTTCACGGGCCCCCGCATTACGTACCATTTCGACAATTTTGACTGAAGTTGTGCCGCGAACAATCGAATCATCAACCAGAATAACCCGTTTGCCTTTGAGATAAGCGGCATTGGCATTGTGTTTTAAGCGAACACCGAGGTGGCGAATTTGATCGGTCGGTTCAATGAAGGTCCGTCCGACATAATGGTTGCGGATGATTCCAAGTTCAAAAGGCAATTTTGATTCCTCGGCATAACCGATCGCTGATGGCACGCCGGAATCAGGGATTGGTACAATCAAATCCGCTTCCACATGACTTTCGCGAGCCATTTCGTGACCAATTGCCTTGCGGCAGGCATAGACATTTTTGCCTTCAAGAACGCTGTCGGGCCGGGCAAAATAAATATACTCGAATATGCAAAACCGGCTCTTTTGTTTTTTGAAGGGTTTGACACTGGTTAAACCGTCCTCATCAATGACAACGATCTCGCCCGGTTCCACATCGCGCACATAGTCGGCACCAATGATATCAAGGGCACAGGTTTCCGAGGTCAGAATATAAGCCGTCCCCAGACGGCCGATGACCAAAGGCCGAACCCCATGCGGGTCCCGCAAACCAATGAGTTTTTTTTGGGTCAGGGCGATCAGCGAAAAGGCACCTTCAACCTGTCCCAATGCATCCGTCAGACGCTCAACAACCCGTCCATATTCACTGATCGCGATCAGGTGAATGATGGTTTCCGTGTCGCTGGTTGATTGGAAAATGCAGCCCCGTTGGACCAGCTTTTTGCGCAGGGTATACGCATTGGTCAGATTGCCATTGTGGGCCATGGCCAAACCGCCGAACTTAAATTCGGCGAATAGCGGTTGCACATTTCGCAGTGCCGTGTCGCCGCTGGTTGAATAGCGCACATGGCCTATGGCCATATCGCCGACCAGACCCTTCATGACATCGGGTGTATTGAAGTTGTCGCCAACCAGTCCGATGGCCCGATGGCTGTTAAACTGATCGCCGTTAAAAGCCACAATTCCAGCGGATTCCTGACCACGGTGTTGCAGCGCATGCAGGCCCAAGGCGGTCAGTGCCGCCGCATCAACCATCCCGTATATCCCGAACAGTCCACATTCGTCCTTTGGCGCATCCGGGTTTGACGACAAATAGGGGTGAGGAGGAAATTGAGGGACATCAGGCATTGGGAAATCTGTGCTCCGGTTAATTGGCTGTTTGATTGGAATCGATCAGACGTTCCATATCCTGACGCTCTTTTCGCCCGTAGGCACCGGTATCCGGCTTAGCGTCACTTTTTGGTTTGGGTGATATTAAGTCATTCATAACTTCTTTAGCGCCAAACAGTTCTTTGGTTTTTTGCCCGGCTTTTGACGCCGCATCAGAGAGCGCGTCGGAGGATGCGTTGGAAGGCAATATTTCAGCTAGCAAAAGGGATCCCGGTTTTATAAGTTCCATGGATTTGGCCTGGGTAACAAACGGCGGTTGTTCATTTTCCGGCAAAACCAGGCCCAATCCCAAATAGGCAATACAAACCACCAGGGCACCGCGGGCCAATCCAAAAAGAAAACCTAAGGCCCGGTCCAAGGCGTTGAGGGCGCTGCCCTGAACTCTTTTCGAAATGCTTCGCGACAGGTAAGACAGAAAAACCAGGGCAATGATGAATATGACCAGGCCGGCCGCCAGGTCCGCAGCCAGCTCAATGGCAATTAACTCCCTGGCGTAGGGTTTAACGTAGGGAAATCCATAAAACGTGGCAAAAATGGCCCCCACCCAGCCGCCGATGGAGAGGACCTCATGGGCAAAACCCCGGGCATAGGCCAAAAATGCCGATATTAACAACACCAGAATCACGCCGGCGTCAAACACGTTAATCGGTAGGTCGTTCACTTTATCCATTCTGTTGGCGACCCTGGGCGAAATGGCTGTGCGCGGTGGCATCAGATTTTGCAGGGGCCTTTTCAGGCAGCAGGAATACCAGATCGTTTAAATGGCCAATTTCGGTGATCTTTAGATTGCCGGCGTAACCGGTTGTTTTACCGGATTTCTTTTTTCGCGCCGGTATGATGGCCTGTGTAAATCCCAATTTTTCCGCTTCCTTAAGCCTTGCGTCCATCTGGCTGACGGCTCTGACTTCGCCGGACAATCCAATTTCACCAAAAACAACTGTTTCCGGTGGGACCGGTGTACCCCCTAAAGAAGACACAAGAGCTGCGGCAACCGCCAAATCCGCAGCCGGTTCGGATATCTTCAAACCGCCAGCGACGTTTAGGTACACCTCGGCTCCGCCCAGTGCAAGCCCACATCTGGCCTCCAATACGGCCATAACCATTGCCAGACGGCCTGAATCCCAGCCGACGACGGCGCGGCGCGGCGTTGCCTGGGTCGACGGCGCGATCAGGCATTGGATCTCGACCAGTACCGGACGGGTTCCCTCCATGCCGGCAAAAACCCCGGCACCGGTGGCCTGGGCATTGCGCTCCGATAAAAACAAGGCTGACGGATTGGGCACTTCAGCCAGACCACCTTCGGTCATTTCGAAAACGCCAATTTCATCGGCCGCGCCAAAACGGTTCTTAACCGCACGCATGATCCGAAACTGATGGCTCTGATCACCTTCAAAATACAGTACGGTGTCGACCATATGTTCGAGCACCCGTGGGCCGGCTATGGTTCCCTCCTTGGTCACATGGCCAACCAGGATCAAGGCAAAGCCCCGGCGTTTGGCAACACGGATCAATTCCTGCGCCGAACTGCGCACCTGAGAAACCGTACCCGGTGCCGAATCCAGGCTGTCCACGTACATACACTGGATACTGTCGATGACAACCAGGCCCGGCGTTTTAATGTCATCCAGAGTGGTTACGATATCGCGGACCGACGTTGCCGCAGCCAAGTCGACGGGTTTGTCCGCCAAACCAAGACGGTCGGCCCGCATGCGCAATTGCTCAATCGACTCTTCGCCTGAAATATACGCACAAGGGATGGACTTGGTCAGCGCTGCCGTCACCTGCATCAACAGGGTCGATTTGCCAATTCCCGGGTCGCCGCCGACCAGGGTCGCCGAGCCGGCAACCAGTCCGCCACCGGTCACCCGATCAAATTCATTGATTCCCGATATGCTGCGTTGTGGCCGGACACCCGTGCCCTTGAGGCCGACGAATTCAATGCGCCGGCCTTTTGCCCGGCCCAGGCCCTTAGGAACCGATTCGGCAGATTGTTCTTCGGACAGAGTGTTCCATTCGTCGCAGGAATCACATTTTCCAGACCATTTAGAATGGCTAGAGCCGCAACTTTGACAGACATAAGTCACTGATTTTCTTGCCAATTAATGGGGTTCCAATCGCGCAGGTTTGGCCAGGGATTTGGGCAAAATGATCGCTGTGCAAGGGCCGGGAATCCTCTCAATAAGCGATCGCCGCATTATACCCGCGTCCGTCTTGGCTCTCAACTTATTCGTCGCCGTTACAAAATTGTCGCCACGTCAATTGTTGTCCGTTGAATGAGGGCGGTTTTTCTTTTTTTGTGCGGTGGCGAAAATGCGTTTAAGGACATTCCTTTAACATGAAAAAGTCATAAAAAGTTACCGTCGAACTCCAATAATACGTTATAATTCAATTGCTTACACCGAATTTAACAAGGAGAACGACGGTGACAGATTGTACCTCTTTAGGTTTTGAATTTCCAGCCTGTCGCAAGCGTCGGGTGGCAGTTGATTTTTCCGGTGGTGACATTACCAGTAACGCCGGAGTTTTGTTGCTGCGTCAGGCGGATCGCCTATCTGGCCTGACAGCATCGGTAGCCCGTCGATTAGA
>JAJFII010000039.1 GCA_021775095.1 Rhodospirillales bacterium | reverse complement strand
GCTTGATGAGCCGACGGCGGCCCTTGATCCCCAGTCGACCGCCCTGGTGGAACAAGTGCTGCGGCGGT
Organism: Rhodospirillales bacterium; assembly: GCA_021775095.1. Taxonomy (GTDB): domain Bacteria; phylum Pseudomonadota; class Alphaproteobacteria; order Rhodospirillales; family Casp-alpha2; genus JABMNT01. The sequence continues at coordinate 84,184 of JAJFII010000039.1, read as the reverse complement.
ATTTGGAGGCCGGTAATGTTTTGGTTTTGGTCACCCACGACCGGGCGCAAGGGGAACGGATGGGGAATGCATTTTATGTGATGACCGAGGGCCGGTTGGTTAATCAGGGGCCCAAACCGTGAATGTCATTGCCCTCGACCATACGGATATCGCCATTGCTGCGTCTTTGCTGCTGTTCAATGCCGGTCTCTCCATCGCCCTGCAATTGGGTATTGCCCGGCGGATGATCATTGCGGCCGTTCGGATGGTCGCGCAGTTGACCCTGGTTGGTTTGGTTTTGAAGGCACTTTTTTCCGTCGCTTCACCGGCCCTGACGGCGCTGGCCATTGTGTTCATGGTGCTGTTTGCCGGGCGGGAGGCGATGGCCAGACAGGAGCGCCATTTCAAGGGCTGGTGGTCCTATGGAATGGGAACGGCAAGTATGATGGTGGCGGGAACCATAGTGACAATGTTTGCCCTAACCACTCAAATTTCACCGGACCCGTGGTATGATCCGCGTTATGCCATTCCCATAATGGGCATGGTGCTGGGCAATACCATGAACGGCGTGAGTATCGGTCTGGATCGCATGGTCGCCGGCGCGGTCCAGCAAAAGGCCGCCATTGAAGCCCGCCTGATGCTGGGGGCTGACATCCGCGAAGCCATGCAAACCCTGGTCCGCACCGCACTGCGTGCCGGATTGATCCCAACCATCAACGGCATGTCGGCGGCCGGTCTGGTTTCGTTGCCAGGCATGATGACCGGGCAAATATTGGCCGGTGTCGCCCCCGTTGAAGCCGTTAAATACCAAATTTTGATCCTGTTTTTAATTGCTGGCGGGACCTGTCTGGGCTTGGTTTCTTCGGTCTTTTTTGCCCGCCAGCGGCTTACCGACGGGCACCATCGCCTGCGCCTGGACCGCCTGATTGCCCTGTGATTTATAATCCCCGTCGGAAAGAGCTTTGATCGCCCGGTTTCACCGTGTAAAAGCCCTATTTAACTTTGGATTTCGTTGCATGTTTTGCCGGTTCGTTTTACCTCATGACCTCATCAGATAATAACAATTCACCTACACGCCAGATTCAGGTTCCGAGCTTGTCCGTTGTCGTCCCTGTGAAAAACGAAGTCGATAATGTGGAACCCCTAATTTCCGAGATCGTTACCACCTTGCGCGGCAAGGAAACCTTCGAAATTATTTATGTCGATGATGGCAGCGATGATGGCACCGATTTACGGCTGGTTGAGTTGATGCATCGCTTTGCGGAACTGCGGGTTTATCATCACCGGGTTTGTTGCGGTCAAAGTGCGGCCATTTGTACCGGGGTTGCCCAGGCATCGGCACCGCTGATTGCCACCCTGGACGGCGATGGCCAGAATGATCCGGCGGACATTCCAGCCCTACTGGAGAAAATCCGTGCTGCTGAAAATGCCGATCAGACCATGATAACCGGATGGCGGGCAAAACGCCGCGACACCTTTGTCCGCCGCCTGTCGTCGCGGGTTGCGAACGGCGTCCGCTCACGTCTGCTCAAGGATCGGACACCTGATACCGGCTGTGGCCTGAAAATATTTCCCCGCGCCGCCTTCCTGGCCATGCCCCGGTTTAATCATATGCATCGGTTTTTACCGGCGTTGATGATCCGCAGTGGCGGGACGGTTTGCTGTGTGGAAGTGAACCACCGCCCGCGAGAGCGCGGCACTTCCAAATATGGTGTTTGGAACCGCCTGTGGGTGGGAATCGTCGATATCCTGGGCGTCATGTGGTTGATCCGCAGGCCGATCCGGCCCCTTGTCGAACAGCTGCGCAGGCCTGAGGTATGAATTATGGTGCCCTTTCAAGGGGGCTGGTGGTGCTTGTGTCGCTGGTTGGCGCGGGGTTTCTGATCAAGTTTCTGCAAATTGACGCGGGATTTAGTGAAGCCTGGATTGATTCCGATATTCGCAACAGCGGGGTCAAGGGTGAATTCCTGTTTGTGTTGATTGGCGGGGCCCTGACAGCGGTCGGGTTGCCGCGCCAGGGAATCTCTTTTTTGGCCGGATATGCCTTTGGCGTTGTTGAAGGGGTGGCACTGGGGTTGGCGGCGACCACGGTGGGCTGTGTGCTGGCGTTCTTTTATGCCCGTCTTGTCGGGCGCAAATTTGTCAAAACCCGGTTCGCGCGCCGCATCCAGCGGGTTGATGATTTTCTGCACGACAACCCGTTTACCATGACCCTGCTCATCCGGTTTTTGCCTTTGGGCAGCAACCTGGTTACCAATCTGGCGGCCGGTGTCTCCAGTGTATCTGCGATCGCCTTTGTCACCGGTTCCCTGGTCGGTTATATTCCGCAAACGGCGGTTTTTGCCCTGCTGGGAAGCGGCGTCCACGTGGATGACACGGCGCTGCTGATGCTTGGCGTCGCCGGCTTTTTGATTTCCGGCGTTCTCGGGGTTTATCTGTACCGAAAATACCGGCACGGCAAATCCATAGGTGAGGCCCTGGAACGGCAAATTGGCGGGGGCGATTGATGACTGCGGGTGGCCTGTCGATGGTCCGTTTTGCATCCCTGTTATGGGTGGGGATTATGGCTGTCGCCCTGTTTACCCGCCCGCACCTGCCGGTCGATGAGACCCGGTATCTGGCCGTCGCCTGGGAAATGTGGTTGCGCGGTGATTTTCTGGTGCCGTACCTGAACGGGGAACCCTATAGCCACAAACCGCCGTTGCTGTTTTGGCTGATGCAGGCCGGGTGGCAGCTATTTGGTGTGACCGATTGGTGGCCCCGCCTGATCGCCCCGCTCTTTGGATTGGCTTGCCTGTTTTTGGTTCGTAACCTGGCACGCCTGTTGTGGCCGACGGATCGGCGCGCCCAGGAATTATCGCCGCTGCTGTTAATCGGTTGTGTGTTCTGGACGTTGTTTGTCACGCTGACGATGTTTGACATGATGTTGGCGTTTTTTGCTTTGGTTGGCCTGTTGGGTGTCGTCAAAGCGGGCCGCGAACAGGGACTGTCGGGGTTTGTTCTCATCGCCCTGGCCGTGGGTTTCGGGATCCTGACCAAAGGCCCGGCTATTTTATTACATATTCTGCCGGTGGCGCTAACGGCGCCCCTGTGGATCAAACGGATGGGCGACCAGACGCCACCCGTTCAGTCGTCGACCGGGGCCTGGTATCTGAAACTTTTGCTGGCCTGTTTGCTCGGCATCGGTCTTGCCCTGGCCTGGGCGATCCCCGCCGGCAGGGCCGGTGGCGAGGCCTACCAGCATGCCATTTTTTGGGGGCAGGCGGCGGGGCGTATGGTTGAATCCTTTGCCCACCAAAGACCATTTTGGTGGTTTGCAGCCATTCTGCCGGGATTGGTTGTCCCCTGGGTCATCTGGCCGCCCCTCTGGCGGGCTGCTGGTTCTTATGGCCAGGCGCATTGGCGCGACGGTGGCAGTTTGATTTGTCTGATCTGGTTGGGCACGGCTTTTGTTGCGTTTTCCCTGATCAGTGGCAAACAGTTGCATTACCTGTTGCCTGAGTTTCCGGCCATGGCACTGCTTGCGGCACGTTGGTTATCGCAAGGCGGTGAGCAAGGACCTTACAAACCTTCAGCTCAACGCCTGCCTGCGGTTTTGTTCGTGCTCCTGGGACTGGTCCTCATTATCCTGCCTTTAGGCGTTCTGCCCAGCCGCATGCCAGTTTGGGTTGGCGAAATAAATGGCTATTGGGGGGCGCTCGTTACTGCAGTTGCCGTGGCTGTACAGGCCTCGCCTTTGCAAAACCCAACGGCGGCCGTGGCCCGTCTTGTGGTTTTGCCAGTCACCCTGGTTGTCGCCCTCCATTTGGCCCTGGCACCGGTCCTGACCAGCCGCTACGACTTAAAACCCATCGCCCGGCAGCTCAAGGGCTGGCAGGACAAGGGGTTGGCGATTGCGAACTTTGGTAAATATCACGGCCAGTTTCAGTTTTTGGGTCGTCTGAAGCAACGGCTGCACGTGGTCGGCCTTCGCGACAATGATTTGGCAGTTTTTTTACGCGATAATCCCGATGGCCGGATTGTCGCCTATTATAAAAAAATCCCGGACCGGGCAAAACCCGTTGCCGTTTATCCCTTTCGCCGGGGCTTTATGGTGATCTGGGATGCAAACACCATGCGCCGCCATCCGGGTATTGGAAATCGTTCATAAGCGACCTTTGGCGGCCGAAAATGCCGTAAAATCGGTGTTTTTTCAAAAAAAACACGGGCTTTGCTTGACAGTTGGGCAATAGCCGACTACATCGCTGGCACTCACTACGGGAGAGTGCTAACACTCTCAAAATGTAACTTATATTTCAAAGAGTTCATGGAGAACGACAAATGAAATTCAGACCACTTCATGATCGTGTTTTAGTAAAACGCGTGAATCAAGAAGAGAAAACAGCTGGTGGAATTATTCTGCCGGATTCAGTCCAGGAAAAGCCTATGGAAGGCAAAATCATTGCTGCTGGCAGTGGTGCAAAGTCCGAAGACGGAAAAGTCACACCTTTGGACGTCAAAAAAGGCGACAAAATCTTGTTTGGCAAATGGTCCGGCACGGAAATCAAGGTTGACGGGGAAGACCTGTTAATCATGAAAGAATCCGACATTCTTGGCATTATTGAAAAGTAAGGGAAGTAGCAAACATGGCTGCAAAAGAAGTTAAATTTTCAACCGATGCCCGCGCGCGTATGCTCGCCGGTGTTGATGTTTTGGCCAATGCGGTCAAAGTCACGTTGGGTCCAAAAGGCCGCAACGTTGTTCTCGACAAATCCTTTGGCGCACCGCGGATCACTAAAGATGGTGTAACGGTTGCCAAAGACATCGAACTTTCTGACAAGTTCGAAAACATGGGCGCACAAATGGTCCGCGAAGTGGCTTCCAGAACTGCTGACGAAGCAGGCGACGGAACAACCACAGCAACCGTATTGGCCCAGTCCATCGTTCGTGAGGGTTGCAAAGCTGTTGCGGCTGGTATGAACCCCATGGATCTTAAGCGTGGCATCGATCTTGCTGTAACCAACGTGGTTGAATCTTTGCACAAAGTATCGAAGAAAGTATCGACCAGTGCAGAAATTGCTCAGGTTGGAACGATCTCCGCCAATGGCGACAAAGAAGTTGGCGATATGATCGCACTGGCGATGGACCGGGTTGGCAACGAAGGTGTTATCACCGTTGAGGAAGCCAAAGGTTTGACTACGGAACTGAATGTTGTTGAAGGCATGCAGTTCGACCGCGGTTATACGTCTCCTTATTTTGTCACCAATGCGGACAAAATGACCTGCGAGATGGAAAATCCTTTCATTCTCATCCACGAGAAAAAACTCTCCGGTCTTCAGCCCATGCTGCCGATCCTTGAGCAGATTGTTCAGTCGGGTCGTCCGCTGCTGATTATCGCAGAAGACATCGAAGGCGAAGCCTTGGCAACTTTGGTTGTTAACAAGCTGCGCGGCGGCATGAAGGTTTGTGCAGTTAAGGCTCCTGGTTTTGGTGATCGTCGCAAAGCCATGTTGGAAGACATCGCTGTTCTTACGAACGGTCAGGTGATCTCCGAAGACATCGGCATCAAGCTCGAGAATGTAACCATGGATATGCTTGGTTCTGCCAAGAAGATCTCTGTGACCAAAGAAGAGACCACAATCGTCGAAGGCTCCGGCAAGAAGAAAGAAATCACCGGGCGTTGTGCACAAATTCGCCAGCAGGTCGAAGAAACCACTTCCGACTATGACCGGGAAAAGCTGCAAGAGCGTCTTGCCAAGCTTGCCGGTGGTGTTGCTGTGATCAGTGTTGGCGGTGCTTCTGAAGTTGAAGTGAAAGAGCGCAAAGATCGCGTTGATGATGCCTTGCACGCGACCCGGGCTGCCGTTGAAGAAGGTGTTGTCCCCGGTGGCGGAACGGCGCTTCTAATCACGATAAAAGGTCTGTCGAAAGTTGAACCGGCTAATGATGACCAGCGCGTTGGCGTTGATATCATTCGTCGCGCGCTGCAGTCGCCGATCCGTCAAATCGTCGAAAATGCCGGTGAAGACGGCGCTGTTGTTGCCAACAAAGTTCTGGATCACAAGGACAAAAGCTACGGCTTCAATGCTCAAACCGGCAAATATGTGGACATGATCAAAGAAGGTATCATCGACCCGACTAAGGTGGTGCGTACTGCTCTGCAGGACGCCGCTTCGGTCGCTGGCCTGTTGATCACAACCGAAGCCATGGTTGCCGATATTCCGGAAAAGAACCCCCCTGCGATGGGTGGTGGCGCTCCGGACATGGGCGGCATGGGCGGCATGGGTGGCATGGGCTTCTAAGCTCAAGCAACCATTCGGACCTAGGTCCTACCAAACGAAAGGCCGTATCCATAAGGATGCGGCCTTTTTTTGCTTTGCCGCCAGTGTTCGATCCCTGGCTCAGCAAATGCCCAGATCCGCCTCGCGGTGATCCCCTATAATTCCGGAAGTGCTTCAGCCATCGGGGTCGATAGCTTTAATCAGCGCCGCATGGTCGAGGTTGGCGTGGCCGGCATCGATGACCCGGTCGTATAAATCGCGGTTCAGTGCCGTCGCCGGCAATTCGAGGCCGAGGGATTGGGCCAGTTCAACGGCTTGATCCATATCCTTGCGCTGGACCGTACAATGGGCGCCCGGTTCGAATTGGCCGTCGAGCATTCGTTGACCATGGACGTCAAGGACTTTTGAATCGGCAAATCCGCCCTGTATCGCCTGGCGCACCAAGGCCGGGTCGGCACCGGCTTTTTTGGCCAGGGTCAGGGCCTCGGCGACGGCGCCGATATTCAATCCGACGATCATCTGATTTGCGGCCTTGGCAATCTGTCCCGCACCGACCTCACCGACGTGGGTAAGTTTCGAGCCGAGCACATCAAACAGCGGTTTGGCGCAATCGATGGCCGACAGGCTACCGCCAGCCATAATCGTCAATGTGGCCGCTTCAGCACCGGCACTGCCGCCCGATACCGGCGCGTCAATGTAAGCGCCGCCTCGGTTTTTTGTTGCCTCGGCTAGGGTTCGCGTTGTCGGTACTTTGGTTGTGCTCATATCGATGATCAGGCCGCCGTCCTGGAGGCCGGCTAGGACCCCATGGGGTCCGGCGACGACCATTTCGACAGCCGCTGTATGGGTTAACATCAATATCAGGGTTTCGCACTGTTGGGCCACTTCGGCTGGCGTTGCCGCCGGCGTCAGACCCTGTGCCGCCAGTTCATCGACGACGGCTTGCGATCGATTGTGGATCACCACATGGGCACCGGCGGCAAACAAATGCCGGGCCATGGGCCTGCCCATCAGCCCCAACCCGATAAACCCAACGTTCCACCCTGCCAAGGTCGTCATGCGTCCCATTCCATTTGCCTGGTTCATCCTTTATTTGCAGTGATCAGATTAGTTACCCAGGTGCCACATCACAACAGGTGTGTAGTATTTTTGCTGCCCATTGTCTGAGCCGTAGCGCTGCCGGTTGAACCCTGTGCCGCTAAGGGGACACGGCGGTGTCTAGGACAGGGCACTGGTGATGAGGTCAGTTCCGTCATCGTCCTGAAACGGTTGGTTTTACCTTTTCTGGTCCGGTTTTAGCTGTTTCATCTGTTTGACCTGGACCAACTTTTTGCTAAGGTCGGCTTGCTGCTGTTTCTATTGTCAACGGGTGCCAACTGTTTCCTTCTGGCCGACCAATAGGGACGGTTTATGCAACGGACTTCAGGCGTTATTTTAATCTCGACGGTCGCCGCCCTTGTGGCGTTATCCGTGTTATTAAAGGTGCCGATCCTGTCCGTCAATTAACTGGGCCAGGGGACAAAATGTCATTTATTCGACGGTTGGGGAAGATACTGGTTGTGGCTGGAATCGCGTCCTTTGTCGGTGCAACGGCCTGGTGGTATCTGTTTTTTGAAACCCTACTCGGCGAGAGTGTGAAAGAGGCTCGCACCTGTTTTTATCAGACCACGGCGAGCTGTGAGGTGGGAAATCTGGCCGGCCTGTTCAGTGATGTGCCGGTTTATTCGCCGCTTGCCCTGTGGATTTCCGTTGGTCTGTTTGTGATAGGCGGATTGGTTTACGGGTTAAGTAGCGGCGGTGCCGGCGATGAAAGTTCGTGAACCAGACGGTTTTTAATCTGTCGCGAGAAAGCTTCGGGTTACGGCGATGGCGTCGGCGAGACCGATCCTCTGCACGTCAACGCCTTCGGGAAAAGCCGTTGTCAGGCGGCTCGGCAGGGCCTTGTCGAGGATTACAAAAACCCCGCGATCTCCGTCCCGGCGCAGGAGCCGCCCATAGGCCTGTTTCAGTTTCAGGCGAGTCAACATTTCGTCGTAGGCGCGGCCACCGAAGTGATGGCGTCGGGCTTTGTGGATCAAAGTCGGTCGCGGCCAGGGCACCCGATCAAAAACAATTAACCGAAGCGAACGTCCTGGCACGTCGACACCATCGCGCACCGCGTCGGTACCCAGCAGGCAGGAATTCTCTTCGGCCCTGAAAATGTCAACCAGTGTTCCCGTATCCATGGCATCCACATGTTGGGCATACAACGGATGGCCGCTGGTTTCCATCTGCCCGGATATGCGTTCATAGACGCCGCGCAATCTTGAGATGGCGGTGAACAATCCCAACCCGCCGCCGCCGGCCGCCAGGAACAATTCGCGGTAGGCCGCGGCGACGGCGTCACCATTGTTTTTGTTGACATCGCCGACCACCAGGACCCGGGTTTGCCCGGGATAATCAAACGGCGAAGACTGGGCGTCGCGCGCCGGTTCGCTCAGCAGGTGGACAGAGCCGGTCCGCCGTTCCGCACTGAACCAATCTTCGTCTTCATCGCCGCTGCGGTCGCGCAGGGTGGCCGATGTAATAAGCGCGCCGTGGGCCGGCTCGAGCACAGTTTTGCTGAACGGCCGCGTCGGGTCGACCCAATGACGGAAAAACCCCACATCAACATCCCGCCCGGCGGTTCGTTCGACGCCAAACCAATCGACAAAATCCTCCGGCACGTCACCGCCCAGGGAACCGAGCATATCGCGCCACGCCTGGACCTGTTGTAAACCACGCCGCTGCAAACTTTGCGCGAGGGCACTGATCCGGTTGCGTTGCGCCGAGTCGAGACTGTCGGCGTCCTGATCGAGCTTGTCGGTTAACCCGGTAATTAATTTTGTCAGCGGTTGAGCCATTCGTTTGAGGGCAAGATCAAGAACCTGGGCGGCTTCCATGAGGCCGGGCACGGGGGCGGTGGGTTCGGTCTCGAGGGCGTAATGGGCACTGGAATCGCCATCACGGGCGTAGACCTGCTGACGGACCAGGGCCAGAAAGGCTTCCGCCGGGCCCTTGGTTTGGCCGCCGGCGATCCGCTGTCCCCAGGCCGGGCCGGGCAGGGCATGGGCGGCACTGAGGATTTCACCCAGGGCCTCGAGGGCGGCGTCATCGTCGGCGATAAGATCATCGAGGCGCGCCTTCAGGCCGCGCGACCGGCTCCGACTGCCGGCTTCAGCACCGATCAGCCAGCGCCGGAGATCGGCCCCTTCGTGGCCCGACAAATGGGCGGAGAAAGCCCCGTCCGCCGCATCAAACAGGTGGTGGCCCTCATCGAAGACATAACGGGTTGGCAAAACCCCTTCATCCCCCCCCATTGCCGCCTGGATCATCACCAGGGCATGGTTGGCAACAACAATATCCGCCTTTTTGGCGCGTCTTACCGTATGTTCGACAAAACATTTGCCATAGTGGGCACAGGCCGAATAAATACATTCGCCCCGGGTATCGGTCAGATCCAGGGTCAGTTGGCGGCCAAACAGACCAACCAGCCAGGCGGGAAAATCGCCACCAACCATATCGCCGTCGCGGGTCGCCTGGATCCAACGGGCCATCAGGCCGAGCGGCACGGAATCGCCGGGTCCGCGTACGGGAATTCGAGACGTGGCTTCCTCAAAATTCAGCAGGCACAGGTAATTCTCCCGGCCCTTACGGATGACAATGCGTTCGGCTTTGTCGTTGGCGTTTGGATGTAAGCGATTTAACTCGCCATCCAATTGGCGCTGCAGGTTACGGGTAAAGGTGCTGATCCACACCGTTCCGCCGTTGCGTTCCGCCCAGATACTGGCCGGCGCGATATATCCGAGGGTTTTTCCCACACCGGTTCCCGCTTCAGCCAGGACAATGTGGGGTTCTCCTGGCCGATTGATCGGCGCAAAAGCCTTCGCCCCGTGGGCCGCATAGTCGTCCTGCTGGGTCCGTTTTTCGGCGGCCTGGCCTAAAACTTCCCGCAATCGGGATTTACTGTCGTGCGCACTCACCGGACTGTTGCCCGGCGGCAGCAGCGGTGGCCCTTCTTCCCATTCGGCCAGGTTTTTCCAGACCTGAAGGGCGTCGGCCATGACCCGGGTCGATGGTTGTTCCGGATCGCCGAGGGCGGCCAGGACAACCGGAGCCCACGACCAGCCGCCGCGATTCATGGCGTGGGCAATGGAACTGGCCGATTTGCGCGCCCGTTCGCTGGGTTCGGACCGCAATTCAGCGAGCAGGGCTGAGGCCGCGGCGAACAGGGTCTCGGCCTCATTTTCGATGTTGCCGGGCAGCCGCAGGTTGAGGGCCTGGGCCAAACCCATCGGCGTCGGCAGGACAAACTCGGCAGGTCTTACAAAGCCGAACAATTCAAGCACGTCATAACAGGCAAACCGTTCACAGCGCAGGCGTTTGGCAACGCTCGGCCCGTAACAGACAAGAGGCCGTAAATGGCTCGCCAGACGCAACTGCCATTGGCTGGCGTCGATTTCCTCAATTTCCCCATCCGGCGTCAGCAACACCGCGTGGCTGATGCCGGCAGCCAAAGCCGGCGCATCGGGAAGTCGTGGAGGAGGCTGGGCCTGGGAAATCATAAATCTCCGTATACTGTCTTCAAGGGCTGATCAAGATCTTTGCCGTTGTGGGGCACGAATGGTGGCGATTAAAAACCAAAGAATGGCCAGGTCCCGGCGTCGAAGGTTTGGTTTACCCGTTGAGGCCAGATCACCCCCCTTTGGGAAATCATGAGCATACCCGGAAAGTGTTCCTAATGACTCTGTCAGCTAAATTTGCTAGTCTTAGGGGGTGGATAAAAGGGTGAACCGATGGGTCCTTCAGGGGGTTGCGTCCGGCCCAATATCCCGGTCAATGTTCGAAAAAACGAGCTTCCAGGAGGTTATAAAGATGACTCCGCCTAACTGTATGATCTGACATATAACCTTTTGAAATCATAAGCTTCGGTCCTATGTGATCGGAGGGCGCTACGAGCGCCAATGAATTAAAAGCCCTGCCTAAATGGCAGGGCTTTTTTATTGCGGACGCGCGTCCGGTCCTAAAAAAGCGCTTGCCCTTTGGGATGAGGATTTGAATACTTTAAGTATTCATCTTGCTTTGGGCGACAACTGGCATGTCCAGATTACCTGGAGAAGACGAAAATAATAAAAATCAAAGGCAATTATGCTGAAACTACGGTGGAGAAATCTTATGAAAACCCGATTATTCGGATGGGCGTTGACGGCTGCAACAGTGGCGGTTTTAGCCTTATCACCCGTCAGCGGCGCGTCTGCAAAGGTCCTGAAAATGGCTTATGATGCGGACCCGGTCTCGCTGGATCCCCATGAGCAGTTATCTGGCGGCACTCTGCAACTTTCCCATATGATCTTTGACCCGCTTATCCGTTGGACAAAAGACCTGGGGTTCGAAGGTCGTATCGCTGAAAAATGGGAACGTGTCGATGCCGCAACCATGCGCTTTCATTTGCGCAGCGGTGTGAAATTCCATTCCGGCAACACCCTCACGGCTGCCGATGTCAAATGGACCTTTGATCGGTTGAAGGGCAGTCCGGACTTTAAGGGAATCTTTGCGCCGTTCAAGGAAATGAAGATCGTTGACGGCTTGACCGTCGATGTGATCACCGATGGGCCGTTCCCTCTGGTCCTGCATAACGCCACTTATATTTTCCCCATGGACAGCAAGTTTTACACGGGCACGGATTTTAATGGCAAACCGAAGGATGCCATCATCAAACATGGCAATGCCTATGCGTCGACCCATGCGTCGGGCACCGGACCCTTTGTTGTCCTGCAACGGGAACAGGGTGTGCGCATTGATTTTCGGCGCTTTGATGACTATTGGGACAAAAACTCCAAGGGCAATGTTACGGAAATCATCTTCACCCCTATTAAAGAGGCACCGACCCGCGTCGCGGCGCTGCTGTCGGGCGATGTGGACTTTATTGCACCGGTACCGCCAACGGATTTGGAGCGGGTTCAGAACGGTTCTAACACGCACCTGGTGACCATGGGTGGCACACGGATCATTACCTTCCAACTGAACAGCGCACGGGTGCCGCAATTTAAGGATGTCCGGGTTCGTCAGGCCATTGTCCATGCCGTAAACAACGAAGGTATTGCTGAAAAGATCATGAAAGGTTTTGCCACAACCGCCGGGCAAATGAGCCCCAAGGGTTATTTGGGTCACAACAGTTCTTTGACGCCCCGTTTTGATCTCGACAAAGCCAAAGCATTGATGAAAGAGGCCGGTCAGGAAGCTGGTTTTTCCGTGACCATGATGGCCCCGAATAACCGTTATGTGAACGACGCAAAAATCGCCGAAGCGGTCGCTGGCATGCTCGCCAAAATCAACATCAAAGTTGATCTTAAGACCATGCCGAAAGCCCAGTACTGGCCAAAATTTGATGAGCGGGCCGCCGACATCATGATGATTGGCTGGCATTCGGACACGGAAGATTCGGCCAATTTTTATGAGTTCCTGGCGATGACCGTCGACAAAGAAACCGGGCGCGGACAATACAACAGTGGCAACTACTCCAACGCCAAAGTTGACGAAATGACCGTCAAGACTCTGAAAATGACAGATGACGCGGCGCGCGCTAAAGAGTTGCAGATGATCGAAAAGATCATTTACGACGACGCCGGCTTCGTTCCTTTGCATTGGCAGAACCTGGCTTGGGGAGCCCGCAAAGGGGTAATGATCGGTGACGTGGTCAACGTCATGAACTTCCCTTATCTGGGTGACCTGGTTATTCAATAAACCCGGTTCGAGCTGAACGCTTCCAAGGGGCTGCCCACAGCTGGGCAGCCCTGCGCCGTTTGGGCATTGTAACAAAGACCGATTAGGGGATGTTGCACCGATGGAATACATTCAATTTGCTGTCAGAAGGCTGCTGCAGGCGACGGTCGTGATGTTCGTGATCTCGCTCATCGGATTTTCAATCCAGGACAACCTGGGAGATCCCTTGAGAGAACTGGTCGGCCAGTCGGTGTCGGAAGAGGTCCGCAACGAACTGCGTCAGGAAATGGGACTCAATGATCCGTTTTTTGTGCAATATCGCCGGTTTGTCGTCAACGCGGTCCAGTTTGATCTGGGCAATTCCTATTTTTTTAAAAAACCCGCCCTGCAAGTGATTGGCGACAAATTCCAGGCAACCATGGAACTGGTTATAGGGGCGACCTTGATCATCGTTTTGATTTCGGTGCCGGTTGGCGTGTATTGTGCTATTCGACCCAGGAGCCTGATTACGCGGGTTGTCATGACCCTCAGCATTGTCGGTATTTCGGTGCCGGTGTTTTTGACGGCGATATTTCTGATCTATATTTTTTCCGTCGAGCTCGGCTGGATGCCGTCTTTCGGGCGCGGTGAAACGGTGCAGGTTGGCGGATGGTCGACGGGGTTTTTGACGGCCGACGGACTGGCGCATCTGGTGCTGCCGAGTATTTCCCTGGCATCGATCATGCTGCCCCTGTTCATTCGATTGATCCGGGCCGAAATGATGGAAGTCCTGGAAACCGATTACATTCGTTACGCCTGGGCCAAAGGCTTGTCAACCAATCGGGTGTGGTTCCTGCATGCCCTGAAAAACACCCTCTTGCCGGTCATAACCGTTGGCGGTGTGCAATTTGGCACGATGATCGCCTACACGATTTTGACGGAAACCGTCTTTCAGTGGCCGGGCATGGGTTTTATCTTTCTCGAAGCCGTCAATCGGGTCGATACCCCGCTGATCATCGCCTACATTATTGTCGTTGGTCTGATTTTTGTTGTCACCAATACGGTGGTCGATGTGGTTTATAGTCTGGTTAATCCGACGGTCCGTCTGGTGGGCCAAAGACAATGAATAAAATTCGTTTGTTTTTGGGCTCGGATTTTATTTACCGGTTCCGCCAGGATCGCGCGGCCCAGGGCAGTTTTACGCTGTTTGTGCTGTTTGTCCTTTTTGCTTTTGCCGCCCCGCTGATCTCACCTTTTGATCCCTACGATCGCCTGCAAATCGATTTGATGGATTCGGAACTGCCGCCGCTGTGGCAGGGTGAAAATGCCGACGCCCGGTTCCTGTTAGGCACCGATGCTCAGGGCCGCGACATGTTGTCGACGATTTTATACGGCACCCGAATTTCACTGATTATCGGCTTTTGCGCCGTCGGCCTGCAGATTTTTCTGGGTGTCTCCATTGGATTGATATCCGGTTACGTGGGCGGGCGTATTGACAGTTTTTTCATGCGGCTGGCGGATATTCAATTGTCCCTGTCGACCTTAATGATCGCGATTATTGCCTCGGCGGTGTTCAAAGCATCTTTTGGATCGGAGATCTATGGCGATATGGCGATCCTGGTTTTGGTGCTGGTGATTGGTATTGCCGAATGGCCCCAATATGCACGAACCGTGCGCGCCTCGGTTTTGGCGGAACGCAGCAAAGAATACGTGGATGCGGCGCGGGTCATCGGTCTGCCGCGCTGGCGCATTATGTTTCGCCACGTATTGCCCAATACCCTGTCTCCCATACTGGTGATCTCCACCGTGCAAATTGCCAATGCCATCATTTCCGAAGCCGCCCTGTCGTTTCTCGGGCTCGGTATGCCGGTCAACAAACCGTCCCTGGGTTCGTTGATCAGCTCGGGCTTCGAGTTTATTTTTTCCGGCTCCTGGTGGATCACGGTGATCCCCAGTCTGGTACTTGTGGTTTTGATCCTCAGTATTAACCTGTTGGGCGACTGGTTGCGCGATGTTTTGAACCCCCGACTTTATAAGGATTAAGCATGGCCCTGCTGGAAATCAAGAACCTGGAAGTGCAGTTCCCGCTCGGTCGAAAAACCTTGCAGGCGATCCATGGTTTGAGTTTTGATCTGGATAAGGGGGAACGGCTGGGGATCGTTGGCGAAAGCGGCGCTGGCAAGTCGGTTGCGGCTTTTTCCATCCTGAAGTTAATTGCCAGACCCGGTCGGATCTCCGGCGGCGAGGTGATTTTTGACGGCCAGGATCTGGCTCTGCTTTCGCAAGAGGAAATGCGCCACATTCGCGGTAACCGCATCAGCATGATTTTCCAGGACCCGATGATGACCCTGAACCCGGTACTGACCGTCGGCACCCAAATGACCGAGTGTCTGAAGGCACACCGCGATATTTCCGACAGCGACGCCAAACGCATTGCCATCGACAAGTTGGCGGAAGTTAAAATTCCGTCGCCGCAGGAGCGGTTTGGTAATTATCCTCACCAATTGTCCGGTGGCATGCGCCAGCGGGTGGTGATCGCCATCGCATTGTTAACCGACCCGGCGGTGATCATTGCTGATGAGCCGACCACCGCACTGGATGTGACCATCCAGGCAGAGATCATGGGCTTGATGTTGGACCTGTGCCGGGATCATGGTGTGGCCCTGATGTTAATTACCCATGATCTGGCTGTGGTATCGCAGGTGACGCAAAAAATCTGCGTGCTTTATGCCGGGCGCCTGGCCGAACAGGGACCGACCCGGACCCTCATCGCGGCCCCCAAACATCCCTACACGCGGGGTCTGGTCAAAGCCCTGCCGCAACAAAATGTGCCCGGTACCCGGCTTTATCAGATTCCCGGTTCCATGCCAACCCTCGACGATGTGCCGCCGGGGTGTGCCTTTAATCCGCGCTGCAGTTTTGCCGATGACCGATGCCGCCGTGAGGTCCCCGAGCCGCGCCAGATCGGCACACATCTGGTTGCCTGCCACCATGCGGAAACGGTGGCAGCGGCATGAGCGATACAGATGGATTGCTAAAAATTGACAAACTCCACAAGCGGTTCCGGTTGTCGTCCGATGGCTGGTTTGGCGCTAAGGGCCAGGTCGTCAACGCCATTAACGATGTCTCGCTTGAGATCACCAAAGGCGAGAGTTTTTGTCTGGTCGGCGAAAGCGGCTGCGGCAAGTCGACCCTGGCCCGCACGGTTATGGGTTTGGAGACCACCTCGGCCGGATCAATCCACTACATGGGCGAACGGATCGACAATATGTCGGACGCGGCCCGTCTGCCCTATCGGCAACGCATGCAGATGATTTTTCAAAACCCCTATGCGTCGCTCAATCCGCGGATGACCATCAGCCAGACCCTGGAAGAGCCACTGCGCTTTCACCGGCCTGATTTATCGGATACGCAAGTGCGTGACAAAGTGGTCGAGGTCATGGAATCTGTTGGCAACAATACGTCCTGGCTGAGCCGCTTTCCCCATGAATTCTCAGGGGGCCAGCGGCAACGCATTTCGATCGCCCGGGCGTTGATGGTTGACCCGGAATTTGTCGTCGCCGACGAACCGATCTCGGCGCTTGATGTCTCGATTCAGGCCCAGGTCCTCAACGTCATGATGGATGCCCGCGACCACCGCGACCTGACCTATCTGTTCATCACCCATGATTTATCAGTGGTCGAACACTTCGGTACCCGGGTCGCCGTAATGTATTTGGGGGTGGTTTGTGAACTGGCCGAAACCAAAACCCTGTTCGCCAGCCCGCGCCACCCCTACACCCAGCTGTTGCTCAGTGCGATCCCCAAAATGGACGGCTCCGAGATGACCCATGACCGCATGCACGGTGAGGTGCCATCGGCCATGAACCTGCCGACGGGCTGTGTTTTTCACGGTCGCTGCCCGCACGCCAAAGACGTCTGCAAGACCGATATCCCGACCCTGCGCCAGGTTGCCGGCCGCCAGGTTGCCTGCCATTTCGCCGAGGACACCGGGTAACCTTCGGGTTTTTTTTACGTGACTTAACTTTTCCTCGCGCTTTCGGCGTTCGGTTGATTGTGGATGGGGTGTGGTATCGGTCCCGCAACCCAGCTATAATTTACAAGTCTTTCCTTCCCGATCAGGATCTTCCCACTATGCACATCAATGCCAAAATCACTGACCTGCATTCCGAGTTCACTTCCGTCCGCCGTGATATCCACGCCCACCCGGAACCGGGGTTCGAAGAGACCCGGACGGCCGAACTGGTGGCCGAAAAACTCACCGCCTGGGGGCTCGACGTGCATCGCGGCCTGGCGAAAACCGGAGTTGTGGGAACGCTCAGGTGCGGCACGTCGGAGCGGGCCATCGGCCTGCGCGCCGATATGGATTGTCTGGTCATGGATGAGCTCAACAGCTTTAGCCATAAATCGCTGGTTGATGGTTGCATGCATGCCTGTGGTCATGATGGACATACGGCCATGTTGCTGGGTGCGGCCCGGCATTTATCTGAGGTGCAAAATTTTGACGGCACTGTGCATTTTATTTTCCAGCCAGCGGAAGAAGGCCTGGGTGGCGGTCGGGAAATGGTCAAGGACGGATTGTTTGAGCTGTTCCCCGTGGATGGTGTTTATGGCATGCATAACATGCCCGGTTATCCGGTCGGCCAATTTGCCATTGTAGCGGGCCCGATGATGGCCTCGTCCGACAGTTTTTATCTGACCATCCACGGCGTCGGCGGGCATGGTGCCTGGCCGCACCAGGCGGTCGATCCGGTGCTGGTTGCCGGCGAAATTATTGGTGCCCTGCAAAGCGTTGTCAGCCGGACCATTGACCCCATGGACCATGTTGTCGTTGGGGTTTCGCAAATCCATGCGGGATCGGCCAACAATGTGATCCCCGACGAGGCCAAATTGTCGGGCACCGTGCGCACCTTCAGCCGGCACATGCAGGATCATGTGGAAACCCGCATGCAACGGATCATTGACGGCATTTGCCTGGCCCATGGGGCGACCGCGGATTTTGTCTTCGAGCGTCGTTATCCGCCGACGGTTAATCAACCGGCGGAAACGGAGATCGCCAGATCGGTGGCCAGCACCCTTGTCGGCAGTGAAAATGTGGTCAGCCGAGGCCTGCCTCAATTGGGCGGCGAAGACTTTTCCTTTATGCTGTTGCAACGCCCGGGTGCCTATATTTTTATCGGTAATGGTGATGGCGAGGGCGGATGTATGGTCCACAATCCCCATTATGACTTCAACGATGAAATCATTCCCTTAGGCATTGCCTACTGGACCGGGTTGGTGGAAACCACCCTGGGCGGCAGTTGAAAGGCAACTGATCTGCCTGTTTGTTTCTGTGCGGCTCGCCGGATGGCGACAGTCGGCTTAATCTCTGCGACGACCCAATCGGGGCCGTCCACAGGCGCTGCTGGATTGCGTTGCGTTTGATCTTTAGAGTAGACTTCAATGTGACAGCCGTTGGATAGGAACGAATGACTCAATGACCGAGGCGGAACCGGATTCCAACGACAGATTGGTCGACGCCCTCAAGAGATTAGCGGAGGCTGAGGCGGAACGGGATGCCTTGAAAGCGGAGTGTGATCGCTTAAAACAGCAACCGGCGGCGGCTGGGAACACGCAATCTGACAACAGCGCCGCCAAAAAAAGCCACGACGACCAGCGATTGATTCTGGAAAGCAGTCCCTTTGGCGTGTCCATCATATCGCAAAAAAACCCCGACCAACGTATGTTTGCTAATCGGCGCATGGCTGAAATGTTTGGTTATGAGACGATTGAACAGATGTTAAATTCTGCAGCGGTCGACAGTTATGTCAATCCCGAAGATCTGGAACGCCTGCGACGCTCCGGTCAGGACGGGAACTTTACCACCGAAGCGGTGATGGAACGGTTGCGCCCAGACGGTTCGCGATGGTGGTGCCGTTTATTCCGGAGGCCGGCAATTTTCGAAGGCGAGGATGTGGTCATTGCCTGGCACAATGACATCACGGAACGAAAACTAGCGGAAGATGCCGTGAGAACCAGCGAGGCCAGATATACGGCGGTCGTCGATGGGCAATCGGAATTGATCACCCGCTTTACCCCGGATGGCAAATTTACCTTCGTTAATTCCGCCTATTGCCGGTTCGCCGGAAAAGCGGCCAGCGAAATCCTAAAGGGGTCTATTTTTGACGATGTTCCGAAAGAAGAATTGATCCGATTAAATCGATATTTTTCAACCTTTTCGCCGGATCTTCCCGTTCAAAACATCGAGAACAAGTTGCAACGCCACGACGGACAACTGCGCGATATCGAATGGACGAATACGGCCTATTTTGACGGTCAGGGTCGGGTTACCGAATTCCAGTCCGTTGCCCGCGATGTCACCGAGAGGCGACGGGCGAGAAAGGCCCTGGAACTGGCTAATCAGCAGGCCCAGGAAGCCAACGCCGCGAAATCGAGTTTTCTGGCGACCATGAGCCACGAAATACGGACCCCCTTGAACGGTGTCCTGGGATTGGCCCAATTGTTGCGCGATACCAACCTCAATGACGATCAACGAAAAAAAGTCGATACGATCCTGTCATCGGGGCAAACCCTTCTTGCCATCATTAATGATGTGCTTGATATGAGCAAAATAGAGGCCGGCGGGCTTGAACTGGAGGAAACCCTGTTCAGTCTGCAAGATCTGGTTGCAACCATTGCCACACCGTTCCAGAGTCTTGCCGATGACAGGGGGCTTAAATTGAGGGTTAACAATGAGTTCGGTTCCGCCGTGATCTTAAAGGGTGATCCGGTCCGGCTGCGTCAAATTTTGTGGAATTTATTAAGCAACGCCATCAAGTTTACCACATCGGGCAGTGTTGTGCTGGCCATCAAAAACGCCCGCGACGCCGGCAAACATCTTACCGATGCCAGGAACTATTCCCTGATGTTCCGGGTTTCCGATACGGGCACCGGAATCAGTGCCGAACGGGTTAATTCTATCTTTGATGCCTTTACCCAGGAAGACAGCACCATTACCCGTAAATTTGGCGGCACCGGATTGGGTTTATCCATCGTCAAACAACTGACAGAGATGATGGGGGGCTCCATTGAGGTGGAAAGTGAACTGAACAAGGGCACGGCATTTACTGTTTATCTGCCGTTTGTTGCCGCATCGAGCGCCGAAGCGACACAGTTGTCGCTGGGGGTGACCGAAGATAACGGCAGTTCCACAAGGCCCATGAATGTCCTCGTCGCTGAGGACAATGCGGTCAATGCGATGATTGCCAAAGGTTTTTTGGAAAAATTTGGCCACCGCATAAAACATGCGGGGAACGGCCTGGAGGCGGTTGATATTGCAGCACAAGGTTGGGCCGATCTCATTCTGATGGACATCCACATGCCTGAAATGGATGGCGTTGAAGCGACGATAACCATCAGAAAAACCCGGGCGGCGACAGATCTTCCGATTATTGGATTAACCGCCGAAGCCTTTTCAGAACGGCACGCCCTGTTTCGGCAAGCGGGAATGAATGATGTTCTGACAAAACCATTTACAGAACAGCAATTGGCAAAAATCCTGACAAAATATGCACCCGCCGTAACAACCGGTGCGGTCGCATCTCGGCCAGCAGAACCGATGATCAAGTCGACCGATGATTCCGACTTCACGTTGTTGCCGGTTGGCGACGCCGGTTTGTTATCCGAGTTGCTGGCGCAATTGCCTGCTGGCGTTCAGGCGACGCTATTTGCAGAGGCGGCAATTTCGCTTACGGACCGCATGGGGGAATTAACGCGCGGCCATGAAGAGGGTAATAGCGACCAGATTTTTCAGGCGGCACACACGATAAAAGGAACGAGCGCGTCGTTATTTGCCGTGCGGGTGAGCAAACTGGCAGCCCTTGTCGAAGAGCAGGCAACGGATAGGGCGGCGCTGGCGGCGCTTCTGCCGATGATGGAAACGTCGGCTCAGGAAACCCTGGCGTGGTGGAAAACTTTTTCCGAGTAAAGGCGCTAACAGATGAATTTTTTGGTTTTCGCCGGCACCGAAACGGACGCCCCTTAACGGCGAATAATAGCCAACGGCTGTTAGCCAACGGGAGTCAACCATCCATGCACGTCGTCGATCTGGCCGCCGATGATATGCAAAAAACGATCCTGAATTTGGCTGGTGATGGGGCCCATCGCCCCGGCACCGATCTCAATGTCGTCGACACTTCGGATCGGGGTAATTTCCGTTGCCGTTCCGGCAAAAAACAGCTCCTGGGCGCTGTACAGGGCTTCCCGAGGCATCAGCATTTCCTTGACCGGGATTTTTAGATCATGGGCAATCTGAAAAACCGAGGCCCGGGTTATTCCCTGCAGGTTGGAACCCTCTATGGGTGGCGTGACGACCTGGTCGTCGATGACCGCAAAAACGTTTTGACCGCTGCCTTCACTGACAATTCCATTGGGTGTTAAAGCGATCGCCTCGACATAACCCAATCGCTGCGCCTCCATTTTTATCAGCGCCGCATTGTTGTAATGACCGGCGGCCTTGGCCATACCCGGAAACGTGTTGGAAGCGGCGCGGGCCCAACTCGATACACAGACATCAACGCCCTTTGCCAATGCGTCTTTACCCAAATAGGCACCCCATTTCCAGGCCGGAACCACCGTTTCGATGGGGCTGCCAATCCCGTCCATGGTCATTGAACCGTAACCGCGCAGGACCATCGGCCGGATGTAAGCACTTTTTAAGTGGTTGGCGCGGACCACATCAAGGCAGGCTTGAACCAGATCGACCTCCGAATAACCCGGGTCCATTCGGTAAATACGCCAGGAATTACGCAGGCGGTGAATGTGTTCGGGCAAGCGAAAAACCGCCGGCCCACGGGCCGTATCATAACACCGTATGCCTTCAAATACCGACGACCCGAACTGTACGGCTGTCGACAGCACATGGACCGTGGCATCGGCCCAGGGGATCAATTCACCATTTTTCCAGATGTATTCGGCTTCGTCGATAGATGCGGCCACGTTTTCCTCCTCGCCTGTGCCCTGCCATATTAGTTTATTAAGGATTTGAGTCTACTGTCGATCAGCGGGACGAGAAGGATAGGCTGGAAACTGCAGATGAATGATCAAGACCAGCGCGAGGCACTGCGACGGGCCGAAGAAAGACGCGATCAGGCGCGTCGCGACGACGAGCGCCGCCAGGTCGAACGCCGGGGAACCGGAATGGCCTCGGACTTTCTCGGTGATGATCGCCGGTCCGTGGACCGCCGGGACGCCCAGCGGCGTATTTTGGAGCGCAGATCGATTGAACGACGGCAACGGGACGAACGCAGAGACCAGGATATTATCGACACCAACTGGCCATTGCCCGGAACCGACTGAACAGCGGGGATTTGGATTTTTTCGGTCGCCGGCAGCCTATTGTCCGTTGCATCTGCCGGGAAGCTGATTACATCTCTTATAGAGGTCCTGAAATAGCTTTAAGTTACGCTTGAAGAAGGTGCCAATTAGGCGTATCGAAGGGACCGCATTAATCTGATTGTTTACGTGGAGACGAAATCCGGTGTTTGGCAAAAAAGAAACTAAAATAGAGATCGGTGATCGTTTTGTTAAGGCTGATGAGTTGAAAACCGTATGGGTGGTTTCCGGTCGTGGCAGTTCCGTTGTGCCAATTCCGCACTTTCAGGTTGTTCGCGAAGGTTATGAGAGCCGCGTCCGCACCTTATCAGAGCAGGTATTGCTCGATTCTCAATATTACGTTCGGGTCAAATAAAGCTCGCCGATACGCTAGCGCGCCCCCGTTACCTGGACTTTTTTGACAATATAATCACCGCCGTAGTTGACCATGGCCAGGCCACTAAAGGAATCACGGAAGCCCCGGTCGGCAATCGACAGGACATCCTTGCCGTCGACACTGACGGTCATCCGGCCGTCGCGGTGGCGCAACCATTCAATGGCGTGAAATTTTTTATCTTCCAGCGGGGTTGCCAGGGTCGCGGCATCCATCACCGTAGCCCCGCGCGACGACACCCGCAGCAACTCGATTTTGCCGCCGGGCATATAGGCCATGCGGTAACCGGCGGTTTGCGGTATCGATGCAAGGGTTCCCTGATAGATCACGATTTCCAGGCGCCCCGCCGGCGTCCAGGAGCTTATTTGGGCCTCTATGGCAAAGGCATTGGGGATTTTTGCAGTGGTATGTATCGCCGCATGAGTGGGCGCGGCGGGGGCTTGTGGGCTGGTCGTTTTTTTACCGCCCAGGGCCTGGTTGAATATTTGTCCCAACAGGGCGACAGCCGCATCCTTTTTTTGCTGGGAACTGGGTTTGGCGTCGGCGGTTGCCACCTGGGCTTTGATGGCACTCCTTAATCCCCAGCCCTTTTCGATCCAATATTCGCCGGCAAGCACCCGCCAAATGGGGTCAACTTCATAGTTGCCGTCGATAAATTCATCATTAAAGACCAGATTCTGCCAAGGTCGGTCGAACCCCCAGGCCAAATCCCGAAGATCCCGTAAAAATGTCGGATCGGCGGCCCGGGCGGTTTCAGCCTTATCGACCAGTGCCTTGAGTTTGCTGACAAATTCCTGGAGTTTTTGATCCGAAACAGCAGATCTGGCGGTCTGATCCGGGTTGTTCCAGGATTTATAGGTGGTTTGGGCGACCGCCCCCTGGGTTACCAGTAGGGAAAAAACAACAAAACCAAAGATACGCATGAATGGATTCCCAATCTCTTGTTGCCGGTTGCCCCTGTTATCTCGGGCCAGGGGTCCTTCATATCATAAAATCCTGTTGGACGGGAAGCCAGAGCATGAAAAAACCACTAAAACATCCTTTCGGGTTGTTCACCGCCGGCATGTGTCCTATGCCACCGACCGGCGCTAACCCCTTATGGAACAACGGAAATACTTGCTTCGCCAAATTGAAACGGCGGTATCTCCCTGTGCTCCGGGCTGGCCGGCCGGGAAAACCGATAAAATCCGCCGCAGGGGGGATGATTTAGAGGTCCCGACTGCCGTCCGACCTGTAGCTCCTTTAAGTAAACCCTGTCATCGGCTAAGCCCTGTCATAGGCCAGATTTGGCGCCAGCCGGCGTTCCGTATCGACCAGACTTTCGCCGATCCGTTCGGCGTAGTCCTCAACCTGGTCCCGGGCAATCTTTCCCAATCCGAAATATTTGGCCTCGGGATGGGCAAAATAAAATCCGGAAACGGCGGCGGTCGGCACCATGGCATAACCATCGGTGAGGACGATTCCAGCGGTTTCTTCGGCTTTCAAAAGCGCAAATAGGGCAGTTTTTTCCCCATGGTCGGGGCAGGCCGGATATCCGGGTGCGGGACGTATGCCCTGGTAGGATTCGCGAATAAGCGCCTCGTTGTCCAGGTCTTCGTCCTTGGCATAACCCCAAAATTCCTTGCGCACCCGTTCGTGCATGCGTTCGGCAAAGGCTTCGGCAAGACGGTCCGCCAGAGCCTTGAGCAGAATTTCCGAATAATCGTCATTGGCGGCCTTAAATTCGGCAATTTTACGCTCGATACCGATCCCCGCCGTCACCGCAAATCCGCCCATATAGTCGCTCACGCCGCTGTCCTTGGGGGCAATAAAATCAGCCAGGCACTGGTTGGCGCGACCCGCCCGCTTGGTCATTTGCTGGCGCAGAAAGTGGAACCGTTTTGGGTCGTTGCTGCCATCCCAGTCGGTGCCCAGCTCGACATCGTCGCCAACCGAGTTCGCCGGAAAAAACCCAATCACTGCCCGGGCTTCGAGCCATTTTTCCGATATGATCTTTTGCAACATCTGGTTGGCGTCTTTAAACAATTCCCGGGCGCTTTCGCCAACGACTTTATCGTCGAACAGGGCCGGATAGACGCCGGCCAGTTCCCAGGTTCGGAAAAATGGTGTCCAGTCGATGCGGCTCGCCAACTCTTCCAGATCATAATTTTCGAACGACTTCAGGCCCAAAAATTCAGGTGTCGTGGGCTGGTATGTGGTCCAGTCGATGTCGGCCTTGGCGGCGCGGGCGGCGGCAAGGGTGGGAAGTTTTTTCGCCGCCTGGCCACGGGCATGCCGTTGCCGGGAGACTTCCTGTTCTTCTGCAACTTCGGCCAGATAGGCTTCGCGCCGAGTCTCGCTCAGCAAGTTGCTGGCGACGCCAACGGCCCGGGATGCGTCGTTCACGTGGATCACCGGGTGGGCATATCCAGGCGCGATTTTTACTGCCGTATGGACTTTTGACGTGGTCGCACCGCCGATCAACAGGGGGATCTCAAACTTGGCGCGGGTCATTTCCAGGGCAACCGTACACATTTCTTCCAAGGACGGCGTGATCAGGCCGGAAAGCCCGATCATATCAGCATTTTCAAGCTTCGCCGTCTCCAGAATTTTGCCATAGGGAACCATTACACCCAGGTCGATCACGTCGTAGTTGTTACACTGCAAAACCACGCCAACGATGTTTTTTCCGATGTCATGGACATCGCCCTTGACCGTTGCCATGACAATTTTGCCTTTGCTTTGTCTGACCGAGCTGCTGTCTTTTTCGGCCTCGATAAAGGGTGTCAAATGGGCGACGGCCTGTTTCATGACCCGCGCCGATTTAACAACCTGTGGCAAAAACATCTGGCCGGATCCAAACAGGTCGCCAACGATGTTCATACCGTCCATCAGCGGTCCTTCGATCACTTCAATAGGGCGGTCACTGGCCAGGCGAGCTTCTTCCGTATCCTCAATCACATAGTCGTTTATGCCCTTGACCAGGGCGTGGGCAAGGCGCTCGGCAACGGAATTTTTACGCCACGACAGATCTTCCGTGGAAACCCGTTTTTCACCAACCACATCACTGGCAATTTCAAGCAATCGCTCGGTTGCGTCATTGCGGCGGTTAAACACCACATCCTCGATGCGATCCCGCAAGGATTCCGGGATGTCCGAATAGACGGTCAACTGACCGGCATTAACAATGCCCATGTTCAGACCGGCGTTTATCGCATGATATAAAAAGACCGAATGCATGGCTTCGCGAACCGGATTATTGCCGCGGAAGGAAAAGGACATGTTCGAAACACCGCCACTGGTCAGGGCATGGGGCAGGGATTTTTTGATTTCAGTGACGGCAGTGATAAAGTCCTTGGAAAAATTTGAATGTTCGTCAATTCCCGTGGCAATGGGGAATATATTGGCATCGAAGATGATGTCCTGGGGTTTAAATCCAACTTCCTCGGTCAGGATCCGATAGGATTCCGTACAAATTTCGATCATCCGCTCAAAACTGTCGGCCTGTCCCCGTTCGTCAAAAGCCATGACAACAACGGCTGCGCCATAGCACAAAATCTCTTGGGCCTGGGTTTTAAAGGGTTCTGGCCCTTCCTTAAGGCTTATGGAATTAACAATACACTTGCCCTGGACCGACTGCAGTCCGGCCTCAATGACACTCCATTTGGAAGAATCAATCATCACCGGCACCCGGCAAATATCGGGTTCCGATGCGATTAACCGCAAAAAAGTCGCCATCGCGGTTTCCGCATCCAACATCGCATCATCCATGTTAACGTCGACAACCTGGGCACCATTGGCAACCTGTTGGCGGGCAATATCGAGGGCTTCGTCAAAGGCGTCTTCGCGGATCAGGCGGGCAAACTTGGCCGATCCGGCAACGTTGGTTCTTTCGCCGACATTCACAAACCCGGTAACCTCATTCAATGTCAAAGGTTCCAAACCACTCAGCGCGCAGTAGGGCGCGATCGTCGGGACCAGTCGCGGAGCGGCACCGGCAACCGCATCGGCAATACCCTGAATGTGGGTTGGTGTCGTGCCGCAGCAGCCGCCGACAATGTTGACGAAACCACTTTCGGCAAATTCGCGTAAATGGGTCGCCATATATTCGGGACTGTCGTCGTAGCCGCCAAAGGCATTGGGCAGGCCGGCGTTGGGATAAACGCTGATATGGGTGTCGGCAATCTGTGCGACGGCCTGGATATGGGCCCGCAGGGCTTCCGCGCCAAGCGCACAGTTAAACCCAACACTGATGGGGTTGGCGTGGGCGACGGAATTCCAGAAAGCTTCCGGCGTCTGGCCGGAAAGAGTGCGACCGGAGGCATCGGTAATGGTCCCCGAGATCATCACCGGCAAGGTCAGATTTTCGTCTTCAAAAAATTTCAGGACGGCGTAAATGGCGGCTTTTGCGTTCAGGGTGTCGAATACGGTTTCTATCAACAACAGGTCGACACCGCCGTCAACCAAACCAAGCAGGGCTTCCGTATACGCACTCACCAGGTTCTTATAGGTAACGTTGCGGTAACCGGGGTCATTGACGTCGGGTGAAATCGATGCCGTTCGGTTGGTCGGACCAATGGCACCGGCTACAAACCGCGGTTTGTCGGGTTGCTGGGCGCTAAAGATCTTAGCCGCCGCATTGGCAAGTCGAGCGCTTTCGAAATTCAATTCATAAACAAGTTCTTCCATGGCGTAGTCGGCTTGCGCAATGGACGACGAGCTGAAGGTATTGGTCTCGACGATATCGGCGCCGGCGGCAAAAAAATCTTCATGAATTTTTTGAATGACCTCCGGTTGGGAAAGACTTAACAGGTCATTGTTGCCCTTGACGTCCTGACCCCAGTCGGCAAAACGCGCCCCTCGGTAGTCTTTTTCATTAAAGTTATGATCCTGAATCATTGTCCCCATGGCGCCGTCCAGTACCAGAATCCTCTCGCCCAGGAGTTTGCGGAGGTTTTCCGATTGGTCCGGTTTGCGTTGCCGGTTTGCGATATTTTCCACGGCGGTCAGTGGTTTGAGGAGAAGATCTGTGTTGCTCATGGTCAGGCGGCTTTCGTAATCGGTTCGGGACGGACACCCAGCATATGGCATATGGCAAAACACAGGTCGGCCCGGTTCATGGTATAAAAATGAAATTGATTTACGCCGTTGGCGCTTAAGGCGCGGCATTGCTCGGCGGCCAAACTGGCGGCGACCAGTTTCCTGGCCTCCGGTTCTTCATCGAGACCGTCAAACAGCTCGGCCATCCACGTTGGAATTTCCGCACCACATCTTTTGGAAAATTCGGCAACCCGTTTGAAGTTGGTCACCGGCAGGATTCCGGGAATAATCGGTACGGTGATGCCGGCCGCACGGGCCCGTTCGAGAAACCGCAGGTAAGTATCAATATTAAAAAAGAACTGGGTTATGGCCTGCGTCGCACCGGCGTCAATTTTGCGCTTCAGATTGTCCAGATCGGCCTCTGCATTGGCCGCTTCCGGATGGGGTTCCGGATAGGCGGCGACGCTGATCTCGAAATTTGCAACCTTTTTGAGGCCGGCAACAAGATCCGCGGCGTAGGCGTAACCCGCCGCATGGGGTTCGTACCGATTGGCACCTTTTGGCGGATCGCCCCTGAGGGCGACAATGTGATGGACGCCTGCCGCCCAATATTGACGGGCGACGGCGTCAACTTCATCGCGGGTCGCACCGACACAGGTGAGATGAGCGGCCGGCGTTAACGGGGTTTCGTTGCGAATGCGCGATACCGTGTTATGGGTCCGCTCACGGGTCGTGCCGCCGGCACCATAGGTGACCGACACGTAACTGGGATTGAGGGGTGCCAGGCGCTGCACGGAACTCCACAGGGTTGCACTGGCTTTTTCCGTTTCCGGCGGAAAAAACTCAAAGGAAACGCTAATATCGCGGGGCAGGGGAGCAGCAATCGCCAATTCCGACGATGGTGCCCGCCCGCGCGATGACAAATTCATAATTCCGGGAGGCGTATTTCTTCTGGTCATTGTGGCAATCCGTTATTCTGCTGTGTTAGGGGTGGCGCAATGGGGGATGTTACGTCTTCGCGCACGGTCGAATTCGGTTTTTCGGCGACCCAGATGCAAACCGTCAAGGGCGACCCGGCCAGTTTTATGACTGTCTTCGGTACCAGGCCGGCAGCCCGGAACCAGGCTTCTGTTTCGCTGTCGGCAAATCCCAATCGGCGGTGGTTGTCAATTTCGCGCAGGCTTTCGATCTCATGGGGGGCAAAATCGACGACCACCAGTTGCCCGCCGGGTTTTAGAACCCGTGCCGCTTCATGAATGGCCTGAACCTGATCATCAACAAAGTGCAGAACCTGATGAAAGATCGCCAGATCAAAACTTTCAGTGGTGTTCGGCAACTGATAAATATTTCCCTGTCGGACCTGACAATGGGGCAGATTAGCGGCTTCCAGATTGGACCGGGCAATTGCCAGCATTTCCCGTGACAGGTCGATGCCTTCGGCCTGATCGAGGCGCGGGCCAAATCGTTCCAACAAATGTCCGGTCCCCGTGCCCAAGTCGATCATTGAAGAGATTCGCCCCCAATCGAGGATTTCGATGATCGCGTTGTCGATTTCCCTGTCGTCAACGTGCAGAGTTCTCATTTCGTCCCACTTGGCGGCAATTTCCCTGAAATAAATCTCAGCGGATTCACTGCGGCTCCGTTTGACGTCCAGCAGGCGGTCACGGTCACGGGCAATGAGGCGGTCACCGGTTGGTATCAGATTTGCCAGTTGCGCCGTTAAGTCGGCACCAATACCCGATTGGGCCGCCCGGTGAAAGACCCACGAACCCTCACGGATACGCATCAGTAACCCGGCTTCGGTCAACAGTTTTAGATGCCTGGAAATCCGCGGCTGACTTTGGCCCAATATACGAACCAACTCACTGACGGTAAGTTCGCCCCTTAAGCAAAGCGCCATAATGCGCAAACGAGTCGGTTCCGCAATGGCTTTTAAGGCAGTTAAAAGATCGTCCATAATCTGTTTCCCGAGGTGGATATGACGGGGCATTTTACCTGTTTAAATAACAATATCAAGATATCTTTATGTCTTTATTTAAAATAAAAAATCGCCTGATCCAAGCCCTGACGGCGCTTGGAAATTAATTTTATTTATCGATAGGCGTTAACGGATTGGTAACGGTGCCGCGTCACAATTCGGCCATGAATATTTCCCTATCATCCCCGTTTCCCTGCGCCGTTACGCGGGTTCTCTGTGTCCTGTTCCTGGTAACCGGATGTGCAAATATGCCCGACCCGGCCGACCCGGAGGCGGTAATCGAATTTATGCAGGTGAATGACCCGCTGGAGCCCACCAATCGACAGATTTTTGCCGTCAACCGGGGCATCGATGCCACCGTCCTTAAACCGATTGCCGAAACCTACCGCGATATGGTGCCCGCCACAGCGCGTACCGGATTAAGTAATTTTCTCAATAACTTGCGGACGCCGGTCATCTTGCTGAATAACATCCTGCAGGGCGAACTTGACCACTCAATGGCGACGATTTCTCGGTTTTTGGTCAATTCAACCGTTGGTATATTCGGCCTTGCTGACGTCGCCGCCGAATTGGGCATGCCGGCGCAACCGGAAGACTTTGGTCAAACGCTGGCGGTCTGGGGGGTGCCATCGGGTCCGTTTTTGATGTTGCCGCTGTTTGGTCCGTCTAACCCCCGCGATACGGTCGGCCTTGTTGTCGACATGTTGACGGATCCCCTTAATTTGTGGTCAACCAATACGGACCGCACGGAGCTAGCCCTGTCACGGGCCTTTGTTAATACGATTGATCAACGCACCGCTAATCTCGAACTTTTGAACGAAGTGGAAAAGTCATCGCTTGATTTCTACGCGGCAATCCGTAGCCTGTATCGACAACGGCGGACGCATGAGATATCCAATGGATTGATCCAGGATCAAGTGGACGCCAACCTTACTGCCGGTTTTCCCGACAGTCCGGATATCAACGTTAATGAGTTGTCGCGGAGAGAATGAGAATGATTAATCGGTTTGGTTTGGTTGGGGCGCTTATTGGCTTCATTGCCTTTTCCGGCCTGAGTTTTTCCGCCAGAGCTGCGGAAATAGAGGAAGGTTCACGCCAGTTTATTCAGGCCGTCGCCGATCAGGCCATTAAGTCGTTAACCGCTAAGGATACGGCAAAAGCCGCCCGGGTGACGCAGTTCCGGATTTTGTTCAATGAAAAATTTGCAGTAAAATCCATCGGTAAATTTGTCTTGGGGCGCCATTGGAACAAAGCCTCGGAGGCGGAAAAAGAAGAATATTTGGGCCTGTTTGAAGACTTAATGGTGATTTCCTATGTCGACCGCTTTAAAAGCTATGCGGGCGAAGCCCTGAGTTTAAAAGACGCGCGCCAGGAAAACGAAACAACGGTCACGGTTTTTTCAGAGATCAAACGACCCGGTGGTGCCAAACCCATTCGGGTGAATTGGCGGGTCGGAACCAACGGTACCATTTATAAAATATTGGATGTTGTTGTTGAAGGCACATCAATGAGCAGTACCCTGCGCTCTGATTTTGGATCCATTGTTCGCCAAAAAAATGGCGAAGTGGCAGGCCTGATCGAAGAATTGAAGAAAAAAACCACATTGCTTAAGGCGGATTCCCAATAGGCAGACCATTGAGGGCTTGCACGCCTACGTATGTTGCTGTTTGATTCATATCGAAAACGTGATAGCCAGATATATTGCCAGTTTGCGGTGATTATCTACCTGTTGCCCAACACACGGGAGCACCATAAGGATTGATATCTGGCTTAATGTCATGTCGGCATCTATGGGACGAAGGAACGGGCAGCAGTGACAGGCGCAAAATCCACCCAGAAAATTTTGGTCGTTGACGATGAAAATCTGATTCGTCAGCTGATGTCGGCGCTTTTGGCCTCCTATGGCGACGTCACTGTTGTCGAATCCGGCGCCGAGGCATTGGAATGGGCGGAACGGGAGCAACCTGACCTGATTGTTCTCGACGTTCAAATGCCGGAAATGGACGGATATGAAGTCTGTCGGCGATTGAAGGAAAATGAAGCAACGTCGTCGATTCCGGTTGTCTTTTTGACGGCGAACAGCACCAACGAGGACGAGGAGCGGGGCCTAGAAATCGGCGCGACGGACTTTATCCGCAAACCAATATCACCGCAAATTGTCCGGACCCGGGCATCCAATATTCTCAAACTTCAGGCGGCCACCCGGCAACTTGAGTTGCTGGCATCGACGGATCCCCTGACCGGTGCCTTCAACCGACGGCATTTTATGGAAACCGGTAATAACGAATTGCTGCGGAGCAATCGTTATAATCACGCATTTACAGTCCTGATGCTGGATATTGATCATTTTAAGGCGGTCAATGATATCCATGGGCACAATATCGGCGATGCCGCCCTAAAGGAGACGGTGCGGGTGATTGAAGAGACTCTGCGCGGTGAAGATACCCTTGGACGGATCGGCGGTGAGGAATTTGCCGTCCTGTTGCCGGAAACCAGTGTCGACCCTGCGACCTTGCTGGCGGAACGTATTCGCATCGCAATTAGTGAAATCGTTGTCGAAACCCCAACCGGTCCTCTGACATTTACCATGAGCATCGGCATGACCGAAGGCCGTAAATCTGACGAGAATATCGACCTGTTGTTAAAACGCGCCGACGAAGGATTATATATGGCCAAAGAGCAGGGACGAAACCGGGTCATTACCGTCTGAGCAAGGGTCGGCGTCACCGTGCAGGAACGCCAATTAAAGGACACCGTGGTGCACCAGCCTGAAAGAAGCATGAAAAGTTACCGCTGATTTCCGATAGCACGTTACAATTCAATTGCTTAAGTCGAATTTAACAAGGAGATCAGCGGCGACAGATTGTACGCTTTTGGTTTCGGATTTCCAGCCTGTCGTAACCGCCGTGTTGAGGCGGATTTTCCGGTGCTGAAAACACATCGAATGGCGGCGTTTTACGGGTGCGTCCGGCGGCATCTGTGTCGCGGCGGAGATCGGCCGGCAGGGTCAATACCAGATAGACAACCGGTACGACGCGCAAAAGCCGAAAACGACGCGGCCCCGACAGGCCGACCCTGGCACTCGGCCAAATTCAAGGTTCCCGCCAGTAAATCACCTGTAAATAACCCGGATTGTTCTATTCAACGGCGAACCCCATGCAAACCAGGAGCACAATTAAAAATCGTCACAATACGCGCAAATTTCGCTCATCGATCCCCTTCAAGAAATGTCTGGGATCCACGCGGTTTCGGCGATCGCAACGACGCTGAAGACAATCCAGCGCCATTTCAATGAATTGGGTAAATCAGCCCAACAAATTCTTTATCATCTTTGCTTAAATCTTTACCGCCAAGTATTGGGTCTCCGTTCTTGGTTATTTCTCCTGGGATGTGATAACACATAATTGATGTTTCATCTGCATCCTCAGTCCCCATAATTGACCGGACTTCTAGCGGCGTAAGCACCTGATGTTTTACTTCCTCAGGCGACCATCCATCGGTCTTTTTGAAGTATTTGATCGCCTTTTTGGGATCTATTTTGTTAACCAGTTGTCGCCGCATATGTTCGTGCGGAAACCCTAAGGTGTGGCCTGCTTCATGCCTTACAACTCGAAAAAACTCCGCATCCTCTGTTTGCATCGTGAACCCTTCGAGGTTCATCGTCGCTCTATCATTGTCGATACTTAGGATATCCGTTCCCATATAGGACCAAAATCCGCCATCCGGACCGCCATCGCGGGAAATTCGAACCTGAGGGTCCGTTTGGCTTTCCTCAAATTTCACATTTGAATAGGCCGACCAGGCATTCAAATGTGACAGAATTCGATTTTGTAAATCGTAAGGTGGATTGTCGAGATATCCTACAGTCAGAGTAACGCCCCGGGACCCCCAATATTTACTTGTTAGAGCGGCTAGCCTCAGGGGGGTGGGATTAAAATTTCTGACCGACCGTACGAAGCCACCCAATGAAGGTGCATTCACTGGGTTGATTGTTTGGGCGCGCTTAGCGGCTTCAACAAGTTGATTTTGTGGCAAAGACTTTGGTTTGCAAATCATTGGCTCGCGACACATGGTTCATTCCTTTCCGTTTAAGCTTTGAGATGAACAACCCGGCTG
Organism: Rhodospirillales bacterium; assembly: GCA_021775095.1. Lineage (GTDB taxonomy): Bacteria > Pseudomonadota > Alphaproteobacteria > Rhodospirillales > Casp-alpha2 > JABMNT01. Next base: position 50,367 of record JAJFII010000039.1, on the reverse strand, counting down.
AGTTCGGACGTGGTATAGGCTTGTGTGGTAGCAAAATCGGTGTTCCTTTTTAAGGAGCTTACCAATTTGTTTCTCGGCACTTCTGTCCCGGACTCCTTGTGGCCATGAAATCCCTCAAGGGTCGACAAAAGGCTCTTTAGGCGGGTTGGCGAAGCCTTGATCGATTTCTTTTCGAAGAGTTTCCAGAGCGACTTTGGCGTGGCGTTTAAGCTTCCGTGGTGACCGACTTTGTAGACGTCCACCTGGCTTAATAGATCGGTATTCTCATTCCGACTAAGGGCATACTGCCAGTTTTCCAGTTGCGCATCTCCCGGAAACAACAATGATTTATTTTCCGTCTCGAAAAGAAGAATCAAACTTGTATTGTTCATTTGACCATCAAGAATTCGCACTATGGATAACATCATTTCCGCTTGCAAGTTACGCATTCGATTTCTAAACCAGCGTGTTTGTATGGGTGCTTTTTTGGTCTCATAACCAGGGAAAAGAATGTCTCGATTGGAACTGCCAATTCCCTGGCTCGACGCCGCTTGTAAATGCCAGAACTCCTCAGCATCTCGGTGCCGTTGTTTGCGAATTGTATTTGACTGTTTGAGGGACGGCGGCCCCAAAATGTGAAGTTTCACGCCCGGCAATATATTCGCAATGGGAATTTTGTCGCCATGGTTGACATAATAGTTTTTCCCCATTGTCATTAAATTGACAACAGCCGACTCATTCGTAATGTTGTCCTGGCCGATAAAGTTCAATTGATCGGTTGTCACTCTATTCGTAGTTCTCCGCAACAATTTTGCCGTATCTATCGCAGAAGACGCGACCGAGTGCATGCTATTCAAAGAGTTTGTAAATGCCCGTACCGCTTCTTTTTCTGCGGTTTTTGCATCTGTTTCGGCATTCGGATTTTCCGTCCAGGGTTGCAATACGATTTTGGGCTTGCAGGAAGCAATAATGTCGCCCGGACCCGTCCCCCTTTTATTTGTCGCAAATCCACTTATGTGGTCCTTATGTCTATGGGTCGCCACAACGATATCGAGGCTTCCTTTGCAGTCCCGCTTAATTTGTTTTGCGATTTTAACCATATGATTGCGGCCCGCTCCTTTGGGTTTTTTCATGGAGCCAAAATCGATTAAGACATGCCGGTCACAGGAAGCATATTTGAAGACCAATAAGAAGCAGTCGCCAAACCCCACTTGATAAGTGTGGATCTCAATATCTTCGGGTTGATGTGTTGCTGGCATTGTTACCATTGCTCCCCAGTTAAGATCGATTGCCGCAAGGATTTTTCACGGTGTAACCGCGCAAAGGTTCTTTCCGTTGAAAATTCTTTTTTAAAAGCACCTCTTGCCCACAGGGCTTCTAGTTTTTCATTTTGCTGGGGGCTGTTAATGTGATTTCCAATATCAAACTTGAGCCGGCCAAATTCATCAAAAATCAATGTAGACCCGCCGTAAAGCTGGACGGTTTGCCAAGCGGGCATCTCTTTTGGTTTACGAACGTTCATTGCCTGAAGTTCGTCCGCGCGCAGCGCTATCGACTGAAAATATTCAACGACGACTTCATTTAGGGTAAAACCATCCGGCGCAATACGGACCACAGGTTTCACGGATTCAACGGTCGTTAGGGCCTTTTTCGTCAAATTCAGGGGCGTTTGATTTTCCCAAATAAATCTAAAAACCGCCTCTCGGTCCCACCGCATAGGCTCAAAATGGGAATGGCCGTAAGTAAAATTCCCCACTGGCGTCGCCCATCGACCAGGTACCCTGGCATTTGAAGACGATGGTTTTATTCCATAATCGGCAAACGACTGAAGCAATCTTTTGCGGTATTCATATCGGCTGTCATCTGGACATGCTTCGCTGTCGGCGGTAACAACCGCGCTTAAAAAATCGCCAAAACAAATATCAACGGGCGGCATATAGTCCAGAGCACGGATCACCAGTTGTAAGAGATGTTTTGCCGCCGTCGCTCCTTCTTCTATGACACGCCAAACCTCAACTTTCTTGTTGGCGACACTCGGCCGCAACTTGTGATCAAATATTGTTTTAATGCCAGACTTCCCAATAAGGCGACGCCACCAAACATGAATAAAAGCCTGCATAACCGCAGCAACAAGAACCTCGCCACGTAAATGGGGTTCTTCGTATGCGGCCATTTTTAGATATCTCGGTGACGGAGGCAAATCAATGGATCGTCTTAACGCATTGCGATTAAGGCCTAAAAGTTCCGTACCCATTTGTTCCGCGAGTCCAGAGAGAAAGGAGTCATAAATTGTTTGCTCAACGTCTTTCAGTGAACAGGTCCCATCCTCGTCCCGGCGCAACGATGACAAACCGTGGCCCACAAGGTCTTGACTGCTAAACACAGACAGAAGAGCAACGATATCCGCATAAGCTTCATGAAAAGCCGCCTGATCCGCCGACGAAGGACGAATATATTGTCGTTTTAAACCGTCCAAAAGGGCATGGGTTGTTTCATGAACGACAATGTCATGGGACAAACAGGTAAATATCTTTTTTTTTCGATTTTTCGAGGGAAAATAACCAAATAGCAGGCCCTCATCTCGGCGTGAATAGAACGCATTGGCTTCGGAGAACGCGTGCGGGGCAACCTTGATTTGATGGGTGCCATAGTCAAACCCCCAGTTCACATGCCGACCAAGGGCTTTTTCAAAGTTTAAAATCGTCGAAGAAACGATGGCATAGACATTTTGCGCGTGAAATTGCGGATCAGACTCCAGAACTTTCCCATCGTCGATATCCAAATAGAGGTCCTTGTCCAGTCGTGAGGCACCTGATTTATAAAAAACGTTTTTCGAACTATCGAAGTCAACAACCTGAACACGATGGCCGCGCGGGCCGGCAAGCAGCGTTTCGGCAGGCACATTGACCCTGGTCATTAGCACGCCACCCTTTGCCGTCCTTACACCGGGGTCTTGCGCTATAACTGTAAGTCTTCGATTTGTTGGCGTTGAATAATTGCTCATCAAGTGTCCCCAAATAATTTACTTGCCTGTATTCAACACATTAAATGTTGCAGAGAACCCGCGAACCGTTTTCTCAATGCCAAACCCCCACAAAAAGGCAATCAAATAATCCTCAAAGGATCCGAACGGCTTGTCTGAATAGTTTGCAATAAACCCAACGCCTGTCGCGGCAATCAAAGAAAAAAGGATAATAATGCTGTCCGAACCGCGAATTCTCCGCGCAGCCGCAGCCAGTTTATTTTGGTTTTCACTGGCCTTAATCATGAAGGCGATGGGGCCGACGCTGCACACACCCCCGCCAACCAATTCGATTTCAGCGCGCGCTGAATAAAACCCAGGTGTTATAAAGGTTCGGACAAGAGAATTGGAAGCCCCATCGCCCGGCACTCCGCCCGAACCAAAGTTCCAGGTTATGGTTTTAATGTCTGGAATGGTACCGGAGATCGCGAACGTCACCGGTTCATTGACACGGTGTTGCGCAGAATTTTCTGGCAACATGAGTATCGTCACTGGTTCTTGCGTCAGGCTTTTGGGGCTCGACGCATGGGCCCTGAGCGGAGATGGTGACTGTACATTAATCAGATCCTGTTCGAGGCTAATGAGCTTTTGTCCGATATCCGCAATTGACATCGTCTGCACGAAAGAATCCGACAACGCCTTCAACCGTGACGTAAATTGAACTTTTATTGTTTCTTCCTGAATATTTTCGAGCAGGGTCGCTAATTTTGTTAGGGTTCTCTCTACAACCGTTTTTTGCACGTCACGCAATAGGAGGTCTGTTTGTTGAATTTCCTTTAACGCGGCATCCGATCGTCCGACGATGAGTAACTGGTTAGATCGTCGGGTAGCAACTTCAATGTCATCAAAATCATCTGGTTCTAAAAATTGGGTCAGAGACCTTTTGGCGGTGTTGATATCTCGTTCAAGAGTCTCATGGGCCAAATTGGCCTTGTTTTGGGTTTCTACCAGCACTGCCTGTAAGTCGTTAATCGCCAAGTCGAGAGCGGTAATGTCCGCATCTGTAACATTTAAAATCTCGACATTGTTTTCCAGTTTCCAAATCTGGTTTAATAAATTGCGTATCGTTTGCGTGTTCTGGTGGGTGTCGACAATGGTTGCAAAAACTTCGACCCGATGTCGAAGCTCCGCCAGTCGGATTCGAATCATTTGCTCCGGCCGCCATCTTCGAACGATCCAATCGACAACGGAACCCAGCATCACCCCCAAAAAAATAACAAACATAGGAAAATACCAACTGTCTTTCACCTGAATTTGAATGGGCACTTTCACAGGTTTTGCCAGGCCCGCGCCGGAAAAAAACAAGGCCGATCGAAAATCGCCAGACCGATCAAAGGAAGAAAACTGGAGAATGCCGGAGCCAAGATTTTCAGTTAAAGATATAGGCGACGATGGCGTTATTCTACCCTGTGTATCTGAAACAGCGGACGTAGAACCGCTCGCTGTTATCTGGTGTGATACGTCCGTTGCCTTAACGGATACAGCATCTACCCGGACCTGATTCTCTGCGGAAATTAAAAAATGTGTCGAGGCCTGCGCGTCTTTCCACGGAAAGGAACGTTCAAGAATAAACAAGCGGTCTTTTTCGATTGAGAGATTGAGATTTAATTCCGGTCTTACCAGGACAAGTCCCATCATTTTATCGAATCCGGTGGTTTCGGTCTTTGTCTTATGGTCTCCCCGAATTCGGATCGCAATTTGGTAAGTGCCAGGGTATTGAAAGTCAGACGGCTTCAACGACAATGAAATGGTTGCCAATGAAGTGGGAGAATTCTCATAGGTCGAGGTGACCGCGGTATTAGACATTTCAACACCGGACGGCCCGATGATGGAATGGATCAAAACTGCGCTCAGTTCGAGGGTTTCATCGGATCCTGCAGAAACAAAAACCTTTTGTTTTTGTGAAGGGTCGATGGAAGAGGGAAAGGCAATGGATTTCGGCGCGATAGTGATTTCCGCGGCCGCTAATCCTCCAGCAGTGCCGACAATGGAAATTATCGATAGGGATAAACCAAATATTGCTTGCGATATCTGTCGGCGGAATCTGCGCATGTTATCCTCTTTGCGAATTTAAGGCCCGTTATCCCATGATCAGGCTTTCACCTTAACCGTACCTGCCGGTTTGGAGAGAAGTTCAGTTGTTGCATTGATGATGTCGCGCAGTGCCTTATTATCGGCGATGAGTTTGTCCAAACCGTTGACTGCATCACGAATTGCAATAACTTCCGCCACGGTCGCCGCATCAATGACATTTGTCGCATCCTTAGCCGCGTCGTAACGATCCTCATAGACACTTCGTTTCGATTCAAAATGCGCAACCGTTGCCTGGTCATTCTGTTTAATGGCCTGAATAATCGTGCGATCAATCGATTTCATTTTTTCACTGATTGCGTAACGGGTCCGATCCCGCTCGGTTAAGTTATTTATCGATTCGTCGCTTAAGGCCATAACCCAGTCTCCTGCTCTCTATCGCCGCACCTGCGGTATTTGTAGGGTCTATTTATTTTCCTTGTCAGTCGTGTCATCATTTTCTGACTGATCTTTAGCCGTTTTAAGGGATGCGTTTATTTTCTCAATGGTTTTAAAAATAAACGTCGCACCTTCCAACTGCGGCTTCTCGCTGCGAACGGCATTGATGTTTTTAATGATGATGTCCAAGTCTTTTGTATCTTTTTTGATAGGACCGAATTTAATTTCATCTGCGGTATATCCGTTGACAATAGACAGATGCCCATAGGGGTCCTTTAGGATAACCGGGTCGTCCGATCGAATCTGTTTGAGGATTGATGGACCCGTCTTGTCAGATAATAGCAGATATAATTTCTCTTCATTGGCCAGTAATGCCTGACTTCCTGCTATTTTCCCATAGGCCGAGGCGAGACGTTTTTCCGCCCGTTGCCGGACAGCGTTGGCCTGTGCAACAAAATCATTCGATTGTTTTTTAAGAGCTGTGGTGTGTTTGATAACTGCGTCGCTTGCCGTTAATACCGGCTTCGGAACGGAACAGCCGAAGACAGCAATGCAAAGCAAGCTCAGAAGAACCCGGTGTTTTACCGCATATGGTTTTTTCATATCAATTCACCCCAAAAGCAATTGCGCTCAGGCCAAACGCTTTCAACAATTCGACAATTTCTTCGGTCTTTATTCCGCTTTCGCCATATTCTTTTAATTTAGACAACACGGGTTTTAAGATCGCGACCCGTCCTTCAAAGGCGACCCGGTCCATGGAAACTGCGGTTTTACGGGAAAGATTAGTAAGATCAAATTCGACAATATGGGCCTGGACATCACCCCGATTAAAGGCCTGACTGACAAACAACAGAATTTCGCCTGCATGGCGTGCCGCCTTGGTTCCTTTACACTTATCAATAACCCGAGCGAGGCCCGTCGCCTGTTTTAAGTCGACACCGGGGCACGAGTTATTTGTTGCCGGTAATTCAAGGGAATCACGAGCATTCGCAGCCTGTGCCCAATAGACAGTTCTCTGAATTTGCGCCAAACGGCTCAAATTTAATAGATCTTGTTGCTTTTTCAAGGAGGTCAGTTGAGCTGCGGCAAGCGCCGATTGGTATTGTTGATAGGCAATTTCCACAAGCAATGCGTCCATACTCGGTTGATTTGTACGGCCCAACTGTGCCGCCGCATTCATCAAACTGCCAAGGGTACGCATCCAAAGTTTTGCGGTGGCGATTTCTTCAGAATGGGCGGTCTCGTCGATCGTGTCTGTCGGGTCCGTCGACGGTTGATTGGCGAGGGCCGCAAGAACAGCCATAAGTTGGATCGTCATGAATTCAGCTCTGGCTTCTTTTAAGCCCGGCAGTATTTTCTCTGCGTATGTAGCGTATGTATCGATGTTTCTAAAAAGCTGCTGTCTTGCCTCAAGGATCTCCGCAGGGTTTGGTTTGTCGTCGGGTTTACCGTCAACCTTTTTTCCTAAACCGATATTGGATAGCGTCTTATAGGCCGTTGCGACGTCTGGGCATTTCGAAAGGTCTGGTTTTTTTGTTTTGTTATCTTTTTTTTGGTCTTCATCGCCATCGGGGAGCACAACGTCTCGACTGCCAATGATCAAAAGATAATCACGCATTTTATATAGAACGGCTGCGATTTCGCCACTCGGGGATTTTTGAGCTTTGAGACATATCAGGTGAGAAGTTATTGTCTCTAGATCATTTTTTACCTTTTCCTGGGTATCTTTAATGACCGCCAGAGTTGCTTTAACTCTGGTAAGCCGTTTGCGGGTGTCAGGATCTACCAATTCGGCGAACCGCGTTTCCAGATCGGTGATGTCAGATTGTATTTTGATACAGTCGTTATTGGAATTTATGGCCACATCAATAAGGCCGTTGGCGATTTTTATATTCTCGTCGCCGGTTACATTTTCCGTTAGAAATGCAGTTTTATCAAACGCCTGTGAACAAACTTCAATACCTTTTTTCAAAGACCCATTGACGGCCGAAAGATCTGATAAATGTTCGTTTATTTGACCAATCGCGGCGTCCCGTCGCGACGTTTCCTTTAGGTATAGCTGGTGTGTATTTGGCGCGACACGACGTCCTCCCCCAAGAAATAAATTTTTTCTTATATCAAATTCCATAAATACGCTTTCTCTGGCATTCAGAAGTTGCGCAATAGTCAGGTCCCGCGCCACCAATTTCGCTTTGATTTGAATTTTCCGTGTTTTGTTTTCAAGATCGGATAAGAAGGTTTCCTGAGCGTCAAATTGCGCGCCGAGGCTGATCCTGTCAGCGGCCTCGTTTGCTTCTGATGTGAGCTGCTGAACCTCTTCATTATGTAAATAAAAGGTGGAACATCCGGCGAGTGCCAATAGGGCAACGATAGACACACCAATTGATTTTAATGGGCATAAAACCGGATACATTTGCACTTCCCCCGAGCCTCACAAAATAGGATTTTTTATTTTTTATCATTAAAGTTGCAAAAAAGCATAATTTGATTCGTTTGCAATTTGCAAGTGTAAATATTTTTCTACCTTGTTTAGAGCCTTTTTCAGTTCAATAAACCCCATGACGTCTGACTTCTTCGGCTGCCGTATCCCGATACATGCTCTTGAAGAAATCTCAACACGGGATATTTTTAGGATCCGACCCAAAAGTACGAGCCGAAGTGGGTTCTACTAATAGTAGGAATAACTTCAACGGGTCGCTGCAACAGACCTTGGCGACCCAAATGATTATGAGGAGTTCGGTAGATGCAGATTTCGGCTCTTAAGAACGATCATAAGAGAGCGGTTATAAAGGGCGATTGGGAAATGGAGTTCCCAGTGTTCAAATCGCTCGCAACATCAGCCTGAACGGTTCATGAAAAGTTGCCGCTGATAGGCAATAACACGTTACCCTTCAATTTCTCAAATCGAATTTAACAAAGAGATCAGCGGCGACAGATTGGACTTCTTTTGGTTCCGAATTTTCAGCCTGTCCTAACCGTCGTGTTGAGACAGATATATCGGGTGGTGAGATCACATCGAATGGCGGCGTTTTACGGGGGCGTCCGGCGGACCGGTTTTCAGGTCTGACGGCACCCGTGTCGCGGCGGTGATCGGCGGCACGGCAAGGTCGAACATTGGTTTATTGATCGGCTGCGCCAGCCGGTCCTGGCGATTGCGCTGGGTTATGAAGACGTTACCGATCATGCGACGCTGCGTCGTGATCTGGCCTTACCGATGGCGGGTGCGCGAGATCGCCCCTATTGAGGCCATGGCGAAAGGTGCCAACCCGCGCGATATCTTCACCGATCTGAAAAGACGGTTTTCGTTACCTCACGGGGTTTTCCCGTCTATCTCTGAAGCGGTTTGTACTTGATTCGGTGGGGCTCCGTCGCGTCATCGCCTAGGCGACGGCGTTTGTCGTCTTCGTAGTCCTGATAATTACCTTCAAACCAGATCACCTGACTGTCGCCCTCAAAGGATATGATGTGGGTCGCCAGGCGGTCCAGGAACCAGCGGTCGTGACTGATGACAATGGCGCAGCCGGCAAAATTAGCAATGGCTTCTTCCAGGGCCCGCAGAGTTTCCACATCGAGATCGTTGGTCGGCTCGTCGAGCAGTAAAACATTGGCTTGGGATTTTAACATTTTTGCCATATGCACCCGATTGCGCTCACCGCCGGACAACTGACCAACTTTCTTTTGCTGATCCGTGCCTTTGAAATTAAACTGGCTCACATAAGCCCGGCTCTGCATGGTCCGGGTGCCGAGATCAATGGAATCCTGACCGTCGGAAATTTCTTCCCAGACGGTTTTGCTTGAATCCAGACTGTCGCGGGACTGATCGACATAACCAAGTTTAACCGTATCACCGATACGGATGCTGCCGGCATCGGGAGTCTCCTGTTGGGTGACCATCCGGAACAGGGTGGTTTTGCCGGCACCGTTGGCACCAATGACTCCGACAATGGCGCCGGGAGGGATTTTAAAACTCAACCCATCGAGCAGGTTTTTTTCGCCGTAGGCCTTTTTCAGATCCGTCGCCTCGATGACCAGATCGCCCAAACGCGGCGCCATGGGAATGACGATCTGTGCAACTTCAGAAGCCGCTTCCTGGCTTTGCCGGACAAGATCATCATAGGCGTTTACCCGGGCCTTGGATTTGGCCTGGCGGGCGCGGGGTGACTGGCGAACCCATTCCAGTTCGTGTTTCAGAACGCGCTGGCGGGCCGACTCTTCGCGTTCTTCCTGGGCCAGGCGTTTTAATTTCTGTTCCATCCAGTTGGAATAATTGCCTTCGTAGGGAATGCCGCGACCGCGATCGATTTCCATGATCCATCCGGTGACGTTATCGAGAAAATAGCGATCATGTGTGACCATCAAAATGGTGCCCACATAGTCGCGTAAATGGCGTTCCAGCCAAGCGACGGATTCCGCGTCCAAGTGGTTGGTCGGCTCGTCCAGCAAAAGAACTTCCGGTTTTTGCAGAAGCAATCGACAAAGCGCGATCCGCCGCCGTTCGCCGCCCGACAGATTGGTCACCGATGAACTGCCCGGCGGGCATCTGAGTGCGTCCATGGCGATCTCGATGGTCCGGTCCAGTTCCCATCCGTCAACGGCGTCGATTTTCTCCTGCAGTTCGCCCTGTTCTTCCATCAGCGCATTCATTTCGTCGTCGTCCATGGGTTCGGCGAAGCGATTGGAGATCTCGTTAAACCGGTCCATCAGATCCTTGACGCCGCCGAGCCCGTCGGTGACGTTTTCGGCAACGGTTTTATCCGGGTCGAGCTCCGGCTCCTGCTCCAGATAACCAACCCGGACACCCTCCGCCGCCCAGGCCTCGCCGCCAAATTCCCCGTCGCGGCCGGCCATAATTTTGAGAAGGGTCGATTTACCGGCACCGTTAACCCCGAGCACGCCAATTTTTGCGTCCGGCAGAAAGGACAATGTTATGCCCTTGAAGATTTCCCGCCCGCCCGGGTAAACTTTGGTCAGGTTTTTCATAACATAAGAATATTGGTAACTGGCCATCGGGGCGCTCCACAGTGATAGACGTTAAAGAGGTGACAAATCCGGTGAGGAATAACTGAGCGTCTTGTAGCGAAAGTGGCGGGTTGGGGCAACACAGGGTTTAAAGTTAGGCGGTGGCGGTGTTATTGGCTTCCGCCGGGGCCCGGGGTCGGTTAACATCGGTTGGAAATGGGCGGTATTGCAGGGCACGCCGGAAAGGTGATCGAATTGGTAAAACGGGTTTTTGACAGGCGAGGCCGCAATACCTGGGATGAAAAAACCCGGGCCAAAGAAGACAACCGACTGGCGGAACGCCGCCGGGCGGACCGTCGGGTTCGCAAGGACCGGCGGGTCGCCGAACGTCGGCAAAAAGATACCTGGGCCGATGACCCCGATAAAATCAGCCGCCGGGCAGCGGACCGGCGGTCCCAGAGCCGGCGGTCCGGTAAGGACCGGCGCAAAGAGCTGGCCATGGCCGCCAAAATTTACATCCATGAACTCGTCAACACGACCAGAGCCGGCATTCAAACTCTGCCGCCGGAAACCCAACTGCGCGACGCCGTATCGATCCTGGCGATCCATAAAATCGGATTGATCGTTGTCGCCACCCCGGAAAAAGGACTGGTCGGTGTGTTGTCCGAGCGCGATATTATCCGGGCGCTGCATGACCAGGGCAGCGCCGCCCTGGAAAATCACATCGCAGACCATATGACCCGCGGCGTGTGGACCTGTTCACCGAATGACCGCATTGCCAAGGTCATCGAAAGCATGAACCAAAACAAAATGCGCCATATGCCAATTGTCAGGGACGGCGAATTGGTCGGTGTGATCAGTGCGCAGGATTTGCTGACAACCATTGCCGTCGGTTAAAGGAAGGGGCGCACCCGCCCAGTTAAAGGAAGAGACGTACCCGCCCAGTTATATGAAGGGGCGTACCCGCCCCAGGGCCAGGGAGGACGCGCTCTAAAATGCGCCCGAGCGCAATGCCCGTCAGCCAAAGTTTTTTATTTCAACAAGGCCACACCGAGCGGGACATTGTATTTTTCACACCACACATAAACTTCATTATATTTGGCGGTGTCCACAGTGTGCGGCACGACGTAGGTTTGCGCACCTTTGTTTTTATTGAGTTTGCCAAGTTTGCTGGATCCCGCGTATTTGCCGTTTTTGCCAAATCCGACAATCGGGTCCGGCGCACCGTCTAAGCTGAAATCCGTACCCATGACAACCGACATGCCGCCAGACGCAGTTTTGACGACGGCGACACTGCCCCTTGTTACGTGGTTGCTGGCACCGGAAAAGGTGCCGGACTTGGAGACCGTATCCGCCGCAGCGTGGCCGAGGCTAGCGGTAAGGGCCGCAGAAAATATGACACCGATCATGGCGGAGTTGAGAGATTTCATGAACCTGGTTCCTCTGTTAAAATAAGTGCCGGGCGCGCACAGGTGCAACAGTGTGTCACAGCATATGGCGTTCGTAGGGTTTAAATAGCATAGGGAACGATTTGGTCTAAAACACAAACCTGTGACCGGGCCTTATGCGACCCTCCCATCGCCCGTCATCGGCTTACAAAAACCAAAGCTCAGGCCGGCCGCTGGAGTAAAATCTCTGCCGCCCGAAACCATCGACCCGAATTAAATTTTTTGTCGCGCCACCTGGACGCGCTGTCTCAGTGGTTCCAATTAACGACGATTGGCTCAGGAGGTTGATCAGATGGCTTGTTCAACGGTCATTTCGTCGCCGGCAATGGTTGTCCGGCGCATATCGCGAACCTGTGCGGCGTCAAACGGGCGGGCTCGATGCATGGTGCATCGGTTGTCCCACATGACCAGGTCATTGTTTTGCCAACGGTGACTGTAAACGAATTGCCGTTGGGTGGCATGTTCGGTCAGATCATGTAACAGGATTTTCGCTTCCGGCAGCGGCCATCCGATGATCGACCCGGCATGGGCCGACAGATATAGGGACTTGCGACCCGTCACTTGATGCCTGCGGACAAGGCGCTGGCGCACCGGCCGGAACATTTCCTTTTCACTGTCCAATGTCTCGAATCCCAATATGCCGCGGGAATGGATTAGCGAATGTTCGCAAACCAGGTCTTCAATCTCGCTCAAGGTCTGTGGGTTCAACGCGCTGTAGGCGGCGCACATGTCGGCAAATTCCGTATTGCCGCCGCCATTTGTCGGCACCTGACGGCCGGACAGCAGGGAGAACTTAGCCGGAATGGCGCGATAGGAACTGTCGGAATGCCACAATCGATTGGCCAAATTAAAAAGCCGCTGGCGACTGTCCCAGGCCAGCAGTTTGTTATCCGTGTCCAGGTTGGAAATATCATTCATCCCGCGCGACAACCGTTCGCCTTTCGGGTCAGGTATATAACCGCCGGTTTTGTCCTCAATGGTGCCAAAAAGTGTTGAAAACTGCTGTTGCTGCTCATCGCTTACGGCTTGACCCGGAAACACCAGAACCGCGTAGGTGCGGGTCGCGGCTTTCATCTTGTCTTGGTCCGGTGGGCTGATCGGGCCGGTCAAATCAATACCCGTTATCCGCGCCGCAAATCCGGCTTGAATCTGCTCGATGGCCATGTCCATGGGAGCACCTCACTGGTGGCGGTTGCGGGGCTGTGTAAGCCTAGGGTCCTGACCCTATGTAATGGCAAAAATCGATCATAATATCAAATTCGACATTATATCAATCCCTTACTAAATAGGATGACGCAGGCCCTGGCAAGCGCCTCACCGGTGCCGAGTAGCAAGCCTTCGGGCAGTTTTCCATGCCAACAGCTAGTCCGCTGCAGCGAACCACATGGGCACCCCGCCCCACTTCGATCAGGCCGTCGCGCGGTTTGTCAACGGCAAGTTACACCCAGCGAAATACGCAGTAGGTATAAACTACGGATATAATAACGGCGCCCCACAGTGGGGTCCCCATGAGCCCCAGCCATCCCAGATGGATAAAGGCGCTGCCGAGGATCGAGATGAACAACCGGTCGCCGCGCGTGGTATCGAGGGTCAGAATTCCCCGGCGCGGTTCTCCACCTGGGTTCCGCCACTCCAAAAACCCCATTAGACTGATCGCCAAAACAATGCAAATGAAAAAGGCTGCGGTTGGTGCCGTCCAGGCCATCCACGATAATCCCATGGCGTTTTCCTCTTTTTAACGCTTAGACACGGCCAAGGGCAAAACCCTTGGCAATGTAGTTGCGAACAAAATAAATGACAAAGGCACCCGGTATGATGGTCAGGGTTCCGGCGGCTGCCAGCAATCCAAGTTCATAACCCGATGAACTGGCGGTACGGGTCATGGTCGCGGCAATGGGTTTGGCGGCGACCGACGTCAGGGTTTTTGCCAATAACAATTCGACCCAGGAAAACATAAAACAAAAGAACAGGGCGACGCCGATCCCGGACGCGATGGTCGGCACAAATATCCGCACAAAAAACCGCGGGAAAGAGTATCCGTCCACATAGGCGGTCTCGTCCAGTTCCTTGGGGATACCGGACATAAAACCTTCGAGGATCCACACGGCCAGGGGGATATTAAACAAACAATGGGCCAGCGCCACGGCCAGCGGGGTATCGAACAGGTTAACCGCAGAATACAATTGAAAGAACGGCAAGGCGAATACCGCCGGCGGCGCCATGCGGTTGGTCAGCAGCCAGAAAAACAAGTGTTTATCGCCGAGAAACCGGTACCGGGAAAACGCATAGGCCGCCGGCAGGGCAACGGATACCGATATGAGCATGTTAATGGTGACATAACTCAGGGAATTAAAATATCCGTTGTACCAGGTCGGGTCGGTGAAAATCGTGATGTAATTGTCGAAAGTAACTTCGTTGGGCCACAGGGAAAACGTGCCGAGAATTTCGTTGGTGGTTTTGAACGACATATTGATGAGCCAATAAATCGGTGTCATCAGTAAAAAGATGTATATGGCAGGAATGAATCGTGCGGTGGTTCTCATCACTGGGCCTCATCTTTCATCATCAGCGTATAAAAAAGCCAACTGACCAGCAGAACAATCAGGAAATAAACCAAAGACATGGCGGCGGCCGGGCCCAGGTCAAATTGGCCGAGGGCGATTTTAACCAGGTCGATGGACAAGAACGTGGTGGTATTGCCGGGGCCACCGCCGGTGAGCACAAACGGTTCCGTATAGATCATAAAACTATCCATGAAGCGTAACAGAATGGCGATGGTCAACACCCGCTTCATTTTGGGTAATTGAATATAACGGAAGACTGCCCAGGGTTTGGCACCATCAATTTTGGCGGCCTGATAGTAGGCATCGGGAATCGAACTCAAACCGGCATAGGCCAGTAATACAACCAGCGACGTCCAGTGCCAGACATCCATGAGGATTGTCGTGAACCAGGCCGACAAGGGTTGGCTGGTGAAATTGTAGTCGATGCCAAGGGCGTTGATGGCGCGGCCCAGCAGACCAATATCTGGCAGCGCAAAAATGTTCCACATGGCACCAACCACGTTCCAGGGGATCAACAGGGGCATGGCCATAAAGACCAGGCAGACCGAAACCCAAACGCCCTTTTTGGGCATGGTCAGGGCAATCGCCACACCCAGCGGCACTTCGATCAGCAATATGATTGAGGTAAACATCATTTGCCGGCCCAGGGACGCATGGAATCGTTCCGAATTGAGTACCGTCTCGAACCACTTGACCCCTTCCCAGAAAAACACATTGTTGCCGAAGGTTTCCTGGACGGAATAATTGACGACGGTCATCAGCGGGATAACCGCATTAAAGGCGACCAGTACGATCACTGGCGCAACAAACCACCAGGCTTTCTGATTTGAGATTTTTTTATTCATCATCTTTCCTTACGAAATCATCCAGTCGTCGGCGTAAACCTGGGTATGGGTCGGATCGAACTTTAAATGGGCCGTACCGGCCGGCAGGGTTTCGCCCGTTGGCACCAAAAGTTTGATCGAGTCATCGCCATGTTGGGTGTCGACAATATTAAATCGTCCGGCGTCGCTGACTTTGGTAATGCGAACCGGAATGCCCGCATCGGCCAGTTGGACAAATTCCGGGCGAACCCCCAGTTCAAGCCGCGCCCCGTTGGCCCGTTGGCTGATGGGACTGGCAATTTCCAGGGTTTGGCCACCATAGACCGGCCGCCCATTATCCAGTTGGCAGGGCAACACATTCATCCCAGGTGAGCCGATAAAGTGGCCGACAAAGGTATGTTTCGGACGTTCGAACAATTCCACAGGCGTGCCGATCTGAACCACCGTACCGGCTTGCATAACGACAACCTGATCGGCAATGGTCAGAGCCTCCGTCTGGTCGTGGGTCACATAAATCATGGTTGTTTTTATGCGTTGATGAAGTTCTTTTAGCTTCGATCGTAAAATCCACTTCAAGTGCGGATCAATGACCGTTAACGGCTCATCAAACATGATTACGTTGACGTCGGATCGGACCAGACCGCGGCCCAGGGAGATTTTTTGTTTGCCATCGGCGGTCAGGCCAGCCGCCCGGGTCATCAGGGTTTCACTGAGATCCAGCATTGCCGCAATCTCACGAACCTTCTTATCCACATCCGGTTCCGGGACCTGGCGGTTGCGCAGGGGGAATGCCAGATTGTCGTAAACCGACATGGTATCGTAGACCACCGGGAACTGGAAAACCTGGGCAATATTTCGCTGGTCGGGCGGCAACTGGGTTACGTTTTCATCGCCAAACCAAACTTCTCCGACACTGGGTTCGATTAACCCGGATATAATATTCAGAAGAGTTGTTTTGCCGCATCCGGACGGCCCCAACAGGGCGTAAGCGCCGCCGTCGGACCAATCGACGCTCATTTCATTTAAGGCCCACTCGCTGTCTGGCCCCGGCTCGGCTTGGTAGCTGTGACGCAGATTCTTGAGACTAATTTTTGACATATCAGGCCGCCATCAGTTTTTCGTTTTCGCCAAAATAAATGCAATGACGGGTGTCTAAATAAAAGGTCGCGTCGGCACCAATATCGATGGCGTGAATGCCGTGCGATTGCGACACCCAGGACAGGTCACCGAGCTTAAAATGGACGACACTTTCCGAGCCGCTCAGTTCTGAGACGATGACCCGCCCCTGAATGGCAACCGCGTTTTCCGAAGTCGGCTGAACGGTGACAAAATGCGGGCGAATGCCCATCATATAGGCGCCGTCTGCGAGGCCGTCGGCGGCACCCTGGGCTGGCCAACTGACCTCCTCATCAAGCACCATGAGCCCGTCCTTGCGGATGATCTTCGTGGTATTGATGGGCGGATCAGAGAACACCCGCGCCGTTTCCAGGTCGGTCGGACGCCGGTATACGTCCGGGGTCTTGCCAAACTGGGTAATCTGGCCCTCGTGCACGGTCGCCGTATAACCGCCCAGCAAAAGCGCCTCCGTCGGTTCCGTCGTCGCATAGACAACGGTGCATTTGCGATCACTTAACAATTTTGGTAATTCATCACGCAATTCTTCGCGCAGTTTGTAATCGAGGTTTGCAAGCGGTTCGTCCAAAAGGACAAGATCGGCATCTTTCACAAGGGCTCTGGCCAGGGCCGTGCGCTGTTGCTGGCCACCGGACAATTCGTTGGGGCGACGTTTTAACATCGGCGTTAATTTTAGTAGATTGGCGACACTGTCGACGCGGCTTTCGATGTCGGCCTTGGAAAATCCGGCGACGCGCAGCGGCGAGGCGATGTTGTCGTAAACGGAAAAATGCGGATAATTGATAAATTGTTGGTGAACCATGGAGACGTTGCGTTTCTGGGTGGCAACGCCGGTGACGTTGTTGCCGTTGAACCAGATTTCACCGGATGTCGGGACTTCCAAACCAGCCATTAACTGCAGCAAAGTGGTTTTGCCGGCCAGTGTGGTGCCCAACAGAATGTTAAATTCGTTTTCCACGAATTCGACGCTGGTGTCGAATATATGAACATCCGCGCCAACGCGTTTTGTGACATTTTTAAAGACAAGTGTCATGGTCAGTCTCTCAATCGTAATCGATCGGACAAAATCTCGGGCACCCTTATGACACCTATATCACGGGTCCGGGTGCGCGGTTATTGAAAAATTGCTTAAGCGGCCGGAGGCCAAGAGTTTGGCTAGGAGCCGGGGAGCCCTAAACGGGCTCCCCGGTGATCCCAAAAGCCAGGCGAATAGGGGACGCCTAACCTTTATTCCAACGTTTCACGAGTTCGTCGTAATTGATGGTTTCACCTTGCGGTTTCTCGTTGACTTTAGCCTTCGGAGACCCGGGTTTATTCAACCAGACCGACGGGTCGGATTCTTCATTCAAACGAGGACCACAACCGCCGTAAGTGTTGGCTTTTTCGTCTGCCGCTTGCATCCGGGCCATGACCAGGTCCATTTCAGTCGCTAGACGATCCATCGCCTGTTGCGGGGTAAATGCACCGGAATTCACATCACCGATTTGCTGCCACCAGATTTGCGCCAGTTTTGGATAATCGGGAACGTTGACGCCGGTTGGCGACCACATGACACGATCCGGAGACCGATAGAACTCAATCAGTCCCCCCAGATTGGGTGCCCGTTCCGTGAACGAAGCATGATTGATTGTGGTATCTCGAATGAAGGTCAGACCGACATGACTTTTTTTCACGTCGACGGTCTTGGAAACCACAAACTGTGCATACAACCAGGCGGCTTTCCGACGGTCAACAGGTGTCGACTTGAACAGGGTCCATGAACCGGCATCCTGATATCCCAGCTTCTGGCCGGTCTCCCAGTAAGGGCCATGTGGTGATGGCGCCATCCGCCATAAGGGTTTGCCAGCGTCATCAACCGTGTTGTTGCCGCCGCTTTTCGGGCCAACCATGACGGCAGTAAAGGCCGTATACCAGAAAATCTGCTGAGCGACATTGCCTTGCGACAAAGCCGGCAGGGATTGGTAGAAGTCATAGTTCGCAGCACCGGGAGGTGCATATTTACGAAGCCATTCGTCCCACTTGCGGATCGCATAAACCGCCGCCGGGGCATTCGCCGCACCACCACGCGACACGGACGCACCAACCGGGTTACAGGTACCCTTTTCCATGCGGATGCCCCATTCATCAACCGGCACGCCATTGGGCTCGCCCTTCGATCCGGCACCAGCCATGGATAACCAGGCATCGGTCATGCGCCAACCCAAATCGGGCGCACGTTTGCCATAGTCCATGTGGCCATAGATTTTTTTGCCGTCGATTTCCTTGACGTGTACAGAGAAGAACTCGGCGATATCTTCGTAGGCCGACCAGTTGACGGGAACGCCCAGGTCGTACCCGTAACGGTCCTTGAACTGTTTTTGCAGGTCCGGCCGGTCAAACCAGTCTTTGCGGAACCAATACAGGTTGGCAAATTGCTGGTCCGGCAATTGATAGAGTTTGCCATCGGGACCGGTCGTGAAGGACTTGCCGACAAAATCATCGATATCAAGCATCGGGTTGGTAACATCTTTGCCTTCGCCAGCCATCCAGTCCGTCAGATTGACCGCCAGTTGCAGGCGGGAATGGGTGCCGATTAAATCGGAATCATTGATGTAGGCATCATAAAGATTACGTTTTGTCTGCATTTGCGTTTGCACGGCCTGGACAACTTCGCCCTCACCCAGAATCTGGTGGTTAACTTTAATGCCGGTGATTTCCTCAAAGGCTTTGGTTAGGGTCTTGGACTCGTAATCGTGGGTCGGAATGCCTTCCGAAAGCACGTTGATTTCCATACCTTTGAACGGTTGAGCCGCCTTGATGAACCACTCCATTTCTTTCATTTGATCGCTTTTTGAGATTGCCGACGGCTGGAATTCACTGTCCACCCATTTCTTGGCTTCCTCTGTGCCGGCAAAGCTGATGCTTGCTGCAGACACCAACGCGGCCCCGGTAAGGACAGCGATAAGTTTGGTTTTCATTTTAGGTTTCCCTCCCTGTGAAAATGAACTTCACTATACAAGCGAAAAAAAACGAAAGTCAAATGAATACTATTCCATTCGCATTATTGGTTTTGGTGAACAATCGGTGTATAAGGTTTTTATGGATATCCATTCGAACCCTTTGGATCTGGAACCCCTGTCACCACGGCAGTCGGATATCACCGATGTTGCCCGTGATGTGGGCCGTGTCAGCGTTGAAGATCTGGCCGAACGGTTTGATGTGACGCCGCAAACCATTCGCAAGGATTTAAACGACCTTTGCGAACGACGTATCCTGCAACGGGTCCACGGTGGTGCCGTTCTAACCACACGGGTGACCAATTTGGGGTATGAATCCCGGCGCGGCATCGCATCCGATGAAAAACGAAGAATTGGCCTGAAAGCGGCCTCCCTTATTCCGGATAATTGTTCCCTGCTGATTAATATTGGGACCACAACGGAACAGGTTGCGCAGGCCCTTTTAACCCGCAAAAACATCGTCGTGATTACCAACAACATAAATGTTGTCAATATTCTTGCGGGCAAACCACAAATAGAAGTGATTGTCGCCGGAGGCACGGTTCGCCCATCGGACGGCGGTGTTGTCGGCGAAACAGCTGGCGATTTCATTCGCCAGTTTAAGGTCGACTACGCCATTATCGGTTCCTCGGCCATTGATCTGGACGGCGCCCTGCTCGACTACGATTACCGGGAAGTCAAGGTTGCCCAGGCGATAATCGAAAATGCCCGGCATTCCATACTGGTCGCTGACAGCATGAAGTATGAACGCTCCGCACCGGTTCGGATTGGCCATATTTCTCAGATCGATACCTTTGTCACCGATCGCCAGCCGCCGGAAGCCTTTTGTCAGGTCTGTGCGGAGCACGAAGTCCTCATTGAACTGGCCGACCCGACGGAATAAACCGCTGGTGCTAATAAAAACAGTTGTCGGTTCGTTTTTCTTCGTTTACGTTCTTTATCTTTCGAATAACTGAAGGGCAAGGGCTTTGGAAGAAACCGCGTCGGATGCAATTTACGACATCGTGGTCATTGGCGGCGGCATTAACGGCTGTGGCATTGCCCGTGATGCGGCCGGGCGCGGCTTGAAGGTTGGATTGTTCGAAATGGACGATTTGGCCAGCGGGACCTCGTCGTCGTCGACAAAACTTATCCACGGCGGCTTGCGTTACCTGGAACATTATGAATTTCGCCTGGTTCGGGAATCCCTGAAGGAACGGGAAGTGCTGCTGGCCATGGCACCGCACATCAGCTGGCCCCTGCGGTTTGTCCTGCCGCACCTGAAAGGCTTGCGTCCGGCCTGGCTCATTCGTCTGGGGCTTTTCCTTTATGATCATTTAGGCGGTCGCAAGGTTCTGCCCGGATGCCGGACAATCGATCTGCGACGGGATCCGGCCGGTCAACCCCTGAAGGATGATATGACCCGCGCCTTCGAATATTCCGATTGCTGGGTCAACGACGCCCGTCTGGTGGTATTGGCGGCTAAAGATGCACAAAATCGCGGCGCGGAAATCCACGTGCGTACGGAAATTGTGTCGGCTGCACGGTTATCGGACCATTGGCAACTGGTTGTCGAGGATCGGTTGTCTGGGCAAAGGCGGACGGTCAAGGCAAGGTCCGTGGTAAATGCTGCCGGGCCCTGGGTTGCCGAAGTCCTCAGTCAACGGCTCAAGTCAAACTCAAAATCCAAGGTTCGGCTGGTCAAGGGCAGCCATATCATCCTTAAAAAATTGTTCGACCATGAGCGTGCCTATATTTTTCAAAACGCCGATGCCCGTATCATTTTTGCCATACCCTATGAAAATGACTTCACTTTAGTCGGGACGACCGATGTGGATTATCAGGGCGATCCAAAAGATGTCGCCGCCACCGACGATGAAATCGACTATTTGTGTAAAGCTGTGGGAACTTATTTTAAAGGGCCGGTGCTCAAGGAAAACGTTGTCTGGACCTACTCAGGTGTTCGCCCGCTGTTTGATAGCGGTGAACAATCTGCGCAAAAGGCGACCCGAGATTATGTGTTGGAGCTCGATGCGCCAGCCGGCGCACCAGTTCTGCTGAATGTGTTTGGTGGAAAAATCACCACTTTTCGCTGTCTCGCCGAAGAGGCCATGGAAAAATTGCAGGCCCATTTGCAGCCTAAGGGCGGTGCCTGGACCGAACGGGCGCAACTGCCGGGCGGGGATTTTGCGGTGGATCAGTTTGCCGACCTGCAAAACCGTCTGATCAATACCCACTCGACCATTGACCGTCACTTGATTGCCCGTCTGGCCCGCTCGTATGGTACATTGGCGGATCAGGTGCTCGATGGGGTCGCCTCGACCGACGACCTCGGCAGGCATTTTGGTGCCGATCTTTATGAAGTCGAAGTTGTTTATTTACTTAAAAAAGAATGGGCAATGACCAGCCAGGACATTTTGTGGCGACGCTCGAAGCTGGGGCTTCGGTTTGCCCCCCAAGAGGTAAAAGAGTTGGACCAGTGGCTTGAGAATAATTTTTCAACGGTTACCGTGCCGTAGCTGCGGTCAGACCTGAACGGGAGGAAACATGACAAAATATGTTCTGGCTATAGACCAAGGGACAACGTCTTCCCGCGCCATATTGTTTGACCAGAATTACCGGGCCCGCGCCACAGCTCAGCAGGAGTTTACCCAGCATTTTCCTGAATCCGGCTGGGTCGAGCACGACCTGGAAGAGATCTGGACCAGCGTCCTGGATACTTGCCGTCAGGCCCTTGCCTACGTCGACGCCCGTGCCGCCGATCTGGTCGCCATCGGCATCACCAATCAACGCGAAACAACAGCCATTTGGGATCGTCAAACAGGCAAGCCCATTCATCGGGCAATTGTCTGGCAGGATCGGCGTACGGCAGGATTTTGCGGGCAGTTAAAAACCGACGGATTTGAGGCGGAAGTCAGCGAAAAAACCGGATTGTTACTCGATCCCTATTTTTCCGGCACCAAAGTCAACTGGTTGCTCGATCACGTTCCGGGGGCCCGTGCCCGGGCTGAAGCCGGAGAATTGGCTTTTGGTACCATCGACACCTTCCTGCTGTGGCGGTTGACCGGTGGTCAGGTGCACGCCACCGACGCGACCAACGCCGCCAGAACCCTGATGTACAACATTCAAACCGGCCGTTGGGATCCGCAGTTGCTGAAAATGCTGACGATTCCCGAACAGCTTTTGCCGGAAGTCCGCGACAATGCGGCTGATTTTGGGCGGACGGAGGCGTCGCTGTTTGGCGGCGAAGTTGCTATTTTGGGTATGGCCGGTGACCAGCACGCGGCGACCATCGGTCAGGCCTGTTTTGCCGCCGGTATGATGAAATCAACCTATGGCACCGGTTGTTTTGCCATGCTCAATACGGGCACCGAACGGGTTGTCTCAAAAAACCGCATGTTGACGACGATCGCCTATCAATTTGATGGGGTTCCGACCTATGCCCTGGAGGGCTCAATCTTTATCGCCGGTGCCGCCGTACAGTGGTTACGCGACGGTTTGGGATTGATCGAAAATGCCGCAGAAACCGGGCCCATGGCGACCGCCGCTGACGATCACCAAGACGTCTATTTGGTCCCCGCCTTTACCGGCCTGGGCGCGCCCTACTGGGACGCCGACGCGCGGGGCGCATTGTTTGGTTTAACCCGCAACACCGGACCCAATGAACTGGCGCGCGCCGCCCTGGAGGCGGTTTGTTATCAGACCCGCGATCTGCTTGACGCCATGCAGGCCGACTGGCCGGGCGCTGCCGGTCAAAAAACCGTGCTTCGGGTTGACGGCGGCATGGTCGCCAGCGACTGGACCATGCAGTTTCTCAGCGATATCTTAGCCGCCCCTGTTGACCGGCCAAAAGTCCTCGAAACCACAGCCCTGGGGGCTGCCTATTTGGCCGGCATGAAAGCCGGTTTATATCCAGGACCGGCGGTTTTTGCTGAATCCTGGAAGCTGGAACGGCGGTTCGAGGCCCAGATGGACAGCGCCGTGCGCGACAAAAAATATACCGGTTGGCAAACCGCTGTGGGGCGCCTGTTAACTTCTGTTTGACGTCCATTTCGAACTGCATTAGGCCATTGTTCACGTATTTTCCTCCAGTATTTGCATAGAAATCAATTTTTGTATTCCGAATTTTCATAGCAATAGTCAGATTATGTATTCGACCATTTTCGACAGACTTGCAAAGATGAATTAGAGATAATCTTTACGCCACGCCTTGTAATGTTAAAATTGCGGGGTAAGTGCCGTTTGGGTTTCCATAAATCGGGAGGATTATTATGAAAATTAAGAGTTTGGTAACATCGGTTGCTTCGGTTATCGCCGTCGCAGGCCTAATGGGAGCGGTCAGCACTATTGCGAACGCCAAAGAAATCGTCATTCGGATCGGCTCCGGCCACCCCCCGACAGTGGTTTACGCGGGCCTTATGAAGAGCTTTTTTCAGCCTGAAGTGAAAAAAGCAATTGAAGAGAATACCGATCATACGGTTAAATTTATTGAAGGATACAGTGGTTCGATAACCAAGGTTTTTGATACCTTTGAAGGGATCCAGAACGGTGTGCTCGACATCGGCGGGTTCTGTTTCTGTTTTGAAGCGTCCAAATTACCCATGCACGCCTTCCAGATCATGTTGCCCTTTGGCACCATGGATCCGGTGCAAAGTGTCGCCATTGCCAATGCCATCTACAAAAAATTCCCAAGCCTTGAAAAAGCCTTCGAGAAATACGATCAGACCATGCTCGCGCGGATTGGAGACGGCGGTTACAACCTCGGCACCAACTTTCCGTGGAAAGAAGTTTCTGACCTCAAGGGCCACAAGATCCTTGGCGCTGGCCTGAATTTGAACTGGATGAAACAAGCTGGTATCGGCATCATTCCGGTAACCGACGGACTTCCCGGCTGGTACCAGAAGATTAAAACCGGCCTTGCAGAAGGTGGTATTATGTTCCCCAGTGCCTGGGGTCCGGTCTTTAAGTTGCATGAGGTCGGAAAATATTACACGACCATTGGTTTTGGTTCCATTACCTGGCATGCCCTGAACGTCAACAATCGGTTCTGGAACAGCCTGCCGGCAGAAGTCAGGCCGATCATCCAGGAAGTTGCCGACCGTTATTCCGTGCAAACCGGGGTTTTCAACAAAGCCGGTTACGAGAAAGATATGGACTGGTTGCGCAAAAATATTACGGTCACCGACCTGCCGGCCTCCGTCCGCCTGGACTGGGCACAGCGGCTTAAGGATTGGCCGCAGGCCTATGCCGATGAACTTGAAGCAAAAGGTTTTCCAGCCAAGGCGATCTTGAACGCGACCTTGGATGAAGCCGAAAAGGTTGGTTATACGTGGCCCGTGCGTTACGTCGTCAAATAGGCGCAACATCGAAATAAGGCCATTATCTTTGGCCCGTTCGATCTGTTGATTGCCGACCAAAGGCATGCTGTTATACCTTTGGTCGGCAGTGCAGCTTGACGCATCGTCATCTTACAGGCCCCGGGGAGAACCAATTTGTCGCTCATTACCTTCAGTGATCGCCTGTCCAAATTTTTGATGGTCGTTGCGGCGGCCTGGGCTTTCGGATTGGCATTTCTGGTTATGGGCAACATCATCGGTCGTTTTGTCTTTGACTCACCGATCTACGGTACGGCGGAAATTGTTGCCGCATCGATCGTCATTGTCGTCTTTTTGCAGGTTGGCTACGCCATTCGCAGCCGCTCTATGTTGCGCGCCGACTTTTTGGTGATCCACCTGCCCGATAAGGTGCAACGGTTGTTCCTGGCCATTGGTTACCTGCTCGGTGCCGCGTTTTTTTTAATGATTATTACCGGCGGTTGGGAGGAAAGCATCCTTTCCTACGTCGAGGGCGAATATGAGGGAGAGGGTGCCTTACAGGTCCCGTCCTGGCCGGCCCGCTGGACCGTACTGTTTGGCAGCGCTCTGGCTTTTATCAATTACCTGGTCCTGGCTTATATTGATGTCTTTAAACCCGAATCCATGGTCAACGATGACGCTGCGGATGTCGCTTCCCATTAACCCCCACCGGCAATAAGTGAGTTTAGTCCCGTGTTCGAAGTCAATACTGCCGTTTTGCTGATTGTCAGCCTGATCGTCCTGGTGGCGATCGGCGTTCATATTGCCATTGCCCTCGGAATGACCAGTGCGCTGGGCATCTTTTTGGTCACCGGTGCCGATTCCTATGCCTTTGCGACGGTCCAACGGATGCTGGCGGCGACCGCCTACGAAGCCATTCGGGCCTATGTTTTTGCAGTTATTCCGTTGTTCATGCTGATGGGCGAGTTTATCGGTAAATCCGGCGTGGTTACCGATGTGTACCGGGGCATCAATCGGTTGTTACATCATATTCCGGGCCGGCTGGCGATCGCCACGATTATCGGCAACGCCCTGTTTTCCTTTGTCACCGGCGTCAGCATTGCCTCGGCCGCCGCTTTTTCACGGATCGCTTATCCAGAAATGAAACGGTTTGGGTACCATAAGGGGTTTGCCCTTGGTACGGTCGCCGGCTCGAGCTGCCTCGGCATGTTGATTCCGCCATCGGTGCTGATGATTGTCTGGGGCATCCTGACGGAACAATCCATTGGTCAGATTTTTGCTGCCGGGGTGATGCCCGGATTGCTGTTGGCCAGCCTGTTTATTCTCTACGTCATTGGCGTGGCGCTGTTCCAACCGGCGACCGTCGGCATGGGTAAGGATGCACAAGATTTAAGGTCCGCCGCCGCCGATCAAGCAGCCGGCGAAGACGATATTTCAAACACCCAGTTCCTGATCAGCCTGGTCGGCATCGTTGTTGTCATCGTTGCAGTTTTGGGTGGCATCTGGTTTGGCGTCTTTACGCCAACAGAAGGTGCCGGCGCCGGTGCCCTCATTGGGCTGGTCCTCGGCCTGATCAAAGGCATGCGGTTTCGCGATGTGATCGATTCCATTTTGTTGGTGGGCCGCACTTCGGCACCGATCCTGTTGCTCCTGGTTGCCGCCTCGCTTTATTCCAGAACCCTGGCCATGACCGGCTTGGCCAATGCCATTGAAGGGGTGTTCATCGGCTCGGGCATGGAACCCTGGATGATTATAACGGTCATGGTTTTGATCTGGTTTGCCCTGGGCATGATTATCGACTCGATTTCCATCATGTTATTGACCGCCGCTATATTTGCGCCGATCGCCGTAAAAATCGGCTACGATCCCGTGGCCTTTGCGATCATCGGTATCATTGCCATCGAGGCTGGATTATTGACCCCGCCCTTTGGTTTGCTGGTTTATACGGTTAAAGCATCGATCCAGGAAATCGATCCGGATATGAGTGTGGTCCCGATTTTCATTAGCTCGACCCCCTATTGGGTTATTATGTTGATTGCCATGATCGCGATCATCGCGTTTCCCGCGATCGCCACTTATTTACCCCATTTGTTGTTTAACTAAAACCAACGCCGCCGTCAGGAGAGCCAAATGAAAGCCCAGGTCGTTATCTTCGAGGCCCAGGGGGACCCCAGTGTCTTGCAAATCAGGGATCAGGACCTGGCGGCACCCGGCAGTGGCGAGGCACTGATTGAACAGACGGCTATTGGCCTCAATTTTATCGATATTTATCATCGTGGCGGACAATATCCCATGCAGTTGCCCAGTGGCGTCGGCTCAGAAGCCGCCGGAGTTGTCCTCGAGGTGGGGCCGGATGTGACCGACGTAAAGGCCGGCGACCGTGTGGTTTATGCGGGCGGAGCACCGGGGTCATATGCGACCCATCGATTGTTTCCGGCGGCCCGTCTGGTAAAAATTCCCGAAGGCATTTCCGATGAAATGGCGGCAGCGGTTTTGTTAAAAGGCATGACAGTCGAATATTTGTTAAACCGAACCTACCCGGTTCGGGCCGGCGAGCAGGTGTTGTTTCACGCGGCGTCGGGCGGTGTCGGCCAGTTGGCCGGTCAATGGGGAAACCATCTGGGTGCCGAAATGATTGGCGTCGCCGGTGGTGCCGATAAATGTGCGGTCGCAATGACCAACGGTTATCGCCATACCATTGATCGCAAAACAGACGATATTGCTGGCCGGGTCAAACAGATTACCGGTGGCCGTGGTGTGCCCGTTGTGTACGATCCGATCGGTGCTGCAACGTTTGACGCGTCGTTAAATTCTCTCGCACCACGCGGATTTTTTGTCTCCTTTGGATCGGTTACCGGCGAAGCACCGGCGGTCGCACCGTCGAGCTTGCAAAAGGCCGGGTCCTTATATTTTACGCGCCCGACCCTGGTAACCTATACCGCGTCACGCGCGGAACTGGATATGTCGGCCAATGCGGTCTTTAACCATCTGTTAAACGGCACTTTGCAGGTCAACATCTCTCAGCGTTATCCCTTCGATCAGGTTGTCAAAGCCCATCGCGACCTGGAGATGGGGCTGACGACCGGCTCCAGTGTGCTTTTACCCAATCTCTGATGCGGGGCAGTATCTTATGAATAACGCCGTTGGTGTCATTGGTTTGGGGATCATGGGCGGCGCGATCAGCCGCAATCTGGTGGCCGCTGGTGCCACAGTCTGGGGTTATGACATCGACACGGAGATCTGTGCCGCAGCGCAAAGGAACGGCGTCAAAATCGCCCTTTCGCCCAAAAACGTCGCCGAAAACGCAACCCATATCCTGACCTCCTTACCGTCGGCCAAGGCCCTTGATGCGGTCGTCGGCGGTGGTGGTGGTCTTATTCAAACCGACGGTACGGGGCGGTTTGTTATCGAGCTGTCGACCCTGCGCATTGCAGAAAAACAAAACGCCCAGACGGCGCTGCAATCGGCCGGGTATGAGCTCCTGGACGCGCCCATCAGCGGCACCGGTAAACAGGCCATAAGCAAAGACATTTCGATCTATGCCAGTGGCAGCGAACCGGCCTATCGAGCGGTCAAACCGCTGTTCGCGATGGTTGCCCGCTCCAGTCACTATGTCGGTGCATTTGGCAACGGCAGCCGCATGAAATTTGTCGCCAATCTTCTGGTTGCCATACATAATGTGGCGGCGGCCGAGGCGTTGACCCTTGGCATGAAATCGGGACTGGATCCGGCAATGATGCTGGAAATTCTCGGTGATGGGGCAGGTGCGTCGCGGATGTTTCAGGTGCGGGGCCCGGTGATGGTCGACCAATCCTATGACGACGCCGCCATGAAAATGGATGTCTGGCAAAAGGATCTGACGGTTATTGGTGAGTTTGCCGAACAATCAAACACCCCCACACCGCTTTTCGAGACTTCCGTTGGGCTTTACAAAAAGGCCCTGGATGCCGGTTTTGCCAAACAGGATACGGCCGCCGTATGCCGTATATTGGAACAAATGGCGGGTTTGGAACGGTGACATATCCGGCCGTGGAAATTTCTGGTTATCTGTGTCCCTGAGCCCTATCCTACGGCCCTCGCAATCACAAATCTTCTTGGGAGAACGGAAATGAATAAACCGGTTAATTGGGGTGTCATCAGCACGGCTAAAATCGGCCGAGTGCACGTCGTCCCGGCGATGATGAAAAGCCGCGTTGTGAACATGATGGCGGTTGCCTCCCGGGATGTGGCGGCGGCGCAGGCCTATGCCGATGAACTGGGCATCGCGACGGCCTATGGATCCTACGAGGAGTTGCTGGCCGATCCTGAAATTGAAGCGGTCTATAACCCGTTGCCCAATCACCTGCATGTCCCTGTTACCATCCAGGCTCTGGAAGCGGGCAAACATGTATTGTGTGAAAAACCCATCGCCCTGACCGCGGCGGAAGCCGAAACCCTGGTCGACGTCAGCAACCGAACCGGCAAAATTGTCGAAGAGGCTTTTATGGTGCGCCATAACCCGCAATGGATGCGGGTTGTCGAACTGGTCAAAACCGGGGCGATTGGTGAGTTGCGCGCGATCCAGGGAATGTTCAGTTATTTCAATGACGACCCTGCTAATATTCGCAATAAAGTCGACATCGGCGGTGGCGGTATCTATGACATCGGCTGTTATCTGATCACCACGTCGCGCCTGGTCACCGGACAGGAACCGGACCGGCTGGCCGCCGTCATTGATCGTGACCCGGTAATGAAAACCGACCGCCTGACGTCGGCAATCATGACCTTTCCCGGCGGTGTGCAGGCAACCTGGATGTGTTCCACGCAAATGAACCTGCGTCAGCGCATGAACTTTGTTGGCACCACCGGCAGGATCGAAGTCGAAGTGCCGTTTAATGCCCCCAATGACCGGCCCAGCCGGATTTTTATTGACGATGGTCAGGATAATTTTGGCTCGGGGCTCAAAACCGAAGAATTTCCAACCGTCGACCAGTATATGTTGCAAGGCGAAGGGGTTTCCCGGGCGATCCGCAATGAGGGACCGGTGACCGTATCGCTGGAAAATTCCATCGCCAATATGCGGGTCATTGACGCGGTGTTTAATGCCGGCAAAACCGGCCAATGGGTCGACGTTTAACAACAAGGAAGTGACGATGCCTGAGAATATATTTGATGTCAGCAACAGTGTGGTTTTGGTTTCCGGTGGCAGCCGGGGCATTGGCGAAGCCATTGCCCTGGGGTTTGCCGAACGGGACGCCACCGTCATTATCACCGGTCGTGACAAGGATAGTTTGAGCACAACCGCCGAACGGCTGGCGGCCGGAGCCGGTTCGGTTGAAGGGCTGGTCTGCGACATTGCCGACGAGGCGGCGATTAACACCTGTGTCGCTCAGGTGGTCGAAAAATATGGCCGGATCGATACCCTGGTCAACTGTGCCGGAGTGAATATCCGTAAACCAGCGGTCGAGTTTACCGCCGAAGATTACGATTTTATTTTCGACATTAACCTGCGCGGCAGCTTTTTGATGTCCGTGCGGGTCGGCAAACAAATGATCCTCCAGGGCAGTGGCAGTCAGATCAATATCGACTCTTTGTCGTCCCATGCGCCAATCACTCAGGTTGTGCCCTATGCCATGGGCAAAACCGCCATGAGTGCCATGTCCCGTGGCTTTGCAACGGAATGGGGACCCAGCGGAGTGCGGGTTAATTCACTGGCACCGGGGTTTGTGCTGACCGATCTGACGGCAAAACTGTGGTCTGACCCAAACATGAAAGCCTGGGGCAAGGTGGTGACGCCGCTGCAGCGTATGGCGGATCCGGTGGATATGGTTGGTACGGCGATATTCCTGGCGTCCGACGCTTCGGCTTATATTACAGGTCAGGTGATCCGGGTCGATGGCGGTGCCTCGGCGGGTACCCATTGGCCAATCGCCGATGACTACCAGATTAGCGGTAACTGATCTCGGTATGGCGTTGCTTAGCGACGCCACCTGAGCAGACGCCGTTCCGCCTTGCCGATCAGGAACGCGACAATAAGCCCCATGGATGACAGCAGCACGACGCCGGCGATCAGTTGGTCCATGGCCATCAGATTGCCGGCCAGCAGAATATAGGCGCCGACGCCAAACTCGGCACCGATCATTTCGGCTGCGACCAGCAGGATGATGGCGATCGAGGCCGAGATCCGGCATCCCGAAAGGATCGCCGGCAGGGCACCCGGCAAAACAATTTTCCGGACAATCGACAGCCAGCTTAAATTAAACGACTGGCCCATGCGGATCAGGCCACGGTCGACGGCATCGACACCGCCATAGGTGGCGATTACCGTGGGGAAAAAGCTGCCAAAAAACAAGGTCGCAACCTTTGATCCTTCGCCGATGCCAAACCAGATGATAAACAACGGCAACAAAGCAATTTTCGGGATCGGAAACAACGCCGAAACCACCGGAACCAGACCAGCCCGGGCCAGGGAAAACAATCCAATG
Organism: Rhodospirillales bacterium; assembly: GCA_021775095.1. Classification (GTDB taxonomy): domain Bacteria; phylum Pseudomonadota; class Alphaproteobacteria; order Rhodospirillales; family Casp-alpha2; genus JABMNT01. Next base: position 19,214 of record JAJFII010000039.1, on the reverse strand, counting down.
GAAAGGCCAACCAGGACGCCGGCCAGGGACCCCAAAGACCAACCCATGGCCAGGCGTTGCAGGGACGCCGACAGATGTTTCCACAAAAAACCCGATTGAAACAGTTCATTGAGCGCTGCAAAGGCCTCACTGGGGGCCGGTAAAAACAAGGCGCCAATAACCCCTGTTTGGGAGCCCAGTTCCCACAAGCCGATCAGGCCGACAAAAACCAAAGGGCCGACAATGCCGAGCGGGCGCGGGTTAAAGCCGCCACCGCGAAAAGGCACGGGGTGCGGTGTGGGCCGGGGTGGCGACGCTGGCGATGGCGGCTGTTCAGACATTTGCCAGTTCCCGGTCTGCGGCGCGGGCCTCGTCGTGCAGCAACTGCCACAGGATTTTTACCTTTTGGGCAAGCTCCGGGTTTGCGGTATCGCGTTGATCGAGCGGCGTGTCGATATCGACGACCTCACAGATCCGGCCGGGCCGGCGCGACAGGACGACAATACGATGACCGAGGCGGACCGCCTCGCTCAAATTGTGGGTCACATAGACCGCCGTAAACCGTTCCCGGCCCCACAGATCGACCAGGTCTTCCATGAGCAATTCACGGGTTTGGCTATCCAGTGCTGACAAGGGTTCGTCCATCAGCATAACGGCGGGTTTAACGGCCAGGGCCCGGGCGATGGCGACCCGCTGTTTCATGCCGCCGGACAATTGCCGGGGGAACACGTCCTTGAACTCGGACAGGTGGGTGCGCCGCAAGACATCGTCAATGATTGTCGCCCGAGCCGCCGGTGACAGCGGGTGATCTTCCAACACCAGCGATATGTTTTTTTCAACGGTGCGCCAGGGCAACAGGGCAAAATCCTGAAACACATAGGTCAGGGGATTAAGGCAGCTTTCCGGTGGTTCCCCGTCCATGAGGACGGTCCCGCTGTCGGCCACTTCCAGACCTCCGATTAACCGCAGCAAGGTCGATTTTCCACATCCCGACGGGCCGACGATGCAGACAATCTGGCCTTCGTCGATGTGCAAATCGATCCCGTCGAGGACCTGAAGGTCTTCGTATGAATGACCAATATTTTGCATCTGCAGGTTCATGGCAGGGGCCGCCCGGACCGCCGACCGGGGGCCGTTCACAAAGGCCCCGGTCTGCGGTTTATGGAGAGGGATCTAGTTGGGAATGTTGTAGGCTTGGACGTAACTGAGATCGACAATATCGCGGACGCTGAACCCGCTGGAAACCAGCTTTTGTGCCTGAAACCATTTGAGTTGTTTGTCGACATCGCCAACGTCCAGGGCATTGCCCGCATTCAAGTTAATGGCACCGCTCTTGATTGACGGTGCCGCCTTGGCATAGGGCCTGGACGCATAAACGTATTTGTGGATCAGTTTGGTCATGGCCTCCGTCGCCGCCGGATCCTTGTCCTGATCGAGCATGACACGACGAAAATCGGCGACACCCCTTCCGTAGGCTTTCATGAAACGACCGACCAGATCGGATTTTTCCTTGGTGTTTTTGGTCGAGGTAAAGACCGTCGTTACCTGATAGGGGGCGTAGTCGTACAGCCAGCCGATTTGTTTGGCCGCACCGGCATTGACCAGACCCTTGGCAATATGGGGGGCGATAATAAAGGAATCCACCTGGCCGGACTTCAAGGCACCGATGATGGCACCGACTTTTTGTAAGGGTTTGAGTTTAATCTCCTTAAAATCAAACCCGTTGGCCTCGGCGATTTGTCCGGCCATGTAATGGAAAGACGATCCCAACTGGGTAATGCCAATGGATTTTCCCGGGAACTGGTCGACGGTTTTAAAACCTGCGTCGAAGGCTTTGTTCGAAACCAGGATGGCCGAGCCGTTCATACCTTTTTCTTCATGCCAGACACCACCGATCACCTGCAGGGCGCCCTTGCCGGCCAGATTAAAAAACCCGCCGGTCAAGGCGGTTACGCCAAAATCCACGTCGCCCGAGGCAATGGCCACGGCGACCGGTTGTGCGGCCTGGAAAAACTTAAATTTAAGATCAATGCCCTGGTCCCTGAAATAACCTTTTTCATAGGCAATGTAGCCGGCCGCATGGGATGTGAAGCGGAGCGCACCCAAGTTCACAACTTCGGCGGCCTGGGCCAGGGTGCCAAGGGCGATAAGGGCCAATGCGGATCCGGCAATCAGGCTGCGGTGCCAGGTGGCGTTGAGGCGGTGTTTCATTTAAATCTCCCTGTGGATTTTATCACGATTTTAGGTTCATTTAAGTACCGATGGATTGGTCTGGATTAAAATTATGTCAGACTTCATCAGGGCTGTCATGGCAAGAGATAAATAGATTTGTCCGGATTTTTTGAGGTTTTTTTTATGGGTGTTCTAAGCGGTTGGAAAATAGTAGTATTCATAAAACTCAAACAACATGCAGATTACTCGTGCATCCGGGAGCAACATAACGACAATGTCCTTTTCCTACTGGACCGCTCGCACCAACTCGTTAACTTGGCTTCTTGATCGACCGAAACTGCTGAAAGCCATCAATGTGGCAAGGGAAGCCTCTGGTTGATGGCGGCTACATCGAACGCATATTCTTCACCGGCAAATAATACGACCGACCAATTGAGGTTGTTGGTCGTCGACGACGACATTGACGCTGGCGACGCTCTAAGCGAGGTGTTGGCCCGTCGAGGTCACGGCGTGCAAACGGCAAATAATTCAAAGGGCGCTCTCGAAGCCTTGCTGGCATCCAATCCCGACATCGCTTTGGTCGATGTTCGGTTGGGGCATGAAAATGGCATTGAACTTGTCGACCAGTTCAAGCAGAATCGCCCCCAGCTTCCATGCATTATGATGACGGCCTACGCGGATTTGAACGCGGCAATTGGTGCTGTGCGTCATGGTGCCCACGATTTCCTCCGCAAACCCATCGATATGGATCTGCTAGAGGCCGCCCTCGAGCGTTGCCGAACAATGGTGCGGTTGACCCAGGAAAAAAAGCAGGCCGAAGAAGCCCTTCAAAAGACCCTCGACAATCTGGAACAACGGGTCGATGAGCGCACCGATGCGTTAAGGGAAAGTGAAATCCGGTTTCGGGATTTCGCGGATATTGCCGCAGACTGGTTATGGGAAATCGGGCCGGATTTGCGTTTCACGTTTCTGGCCGGGCAGGTCGAACGGGCGATGGGAATGAGGCCAGAGGAATTCATAGGCCTGACCCGCGCCGAACTCTATCGCGATAGCCAGAACCTGGAATCGCCGGAATGGAAAGAACATACAAAAGCCCTTGAAGCCCGCGAACCTTTTACCGACTACGAGATAACCTGGCCAAAACCGGATGGCGAAATCCGCAATATCAATTTGACTGGAAACCCGCGATTTGACGATGACGGCACCTTCCTGGGCTATCGCGGAGTCGGGCGCGACACGACCGAACGCAAAAAAGTTGATCGTTTGAAAAGCGAGTTCGTCGCAACCGTTAGCCATGAACTTCGCACGCCACTAACATCGATCCGTGGATCTCTGGGGCTTTTGCATTCCGAATCCTTTGGGCCCTTGACCGAAGGTGGAAAGGACTTGATTGAGATAGCATTGAACAACAGCGAACGGTTGATCAATCTCGTTAACGATATTCTGGATGTCGAAAAACTTCAGTCCGGGGAATTGGAGTTCGATTTCCAAACTCTGGACCTGTCTGAATTAGTGACTGAAGTTACCAAGATTAACGTCGGTTTTGCTGACAAATTCAATACCAGGTTTGTCTTGGATTTAGCATCTCCGTCAACCAGGGTTCAGGGAGATGCTAACCGACTTACACAGGTCATCGCCAACCTGCTGTCCAATGCAGCGAAGTTCTCTCCCGAAGGAAGTGAAGTTAAAATTTCGGTTACCCAAAATGGCGATATGGCCAAAGTTTCCGTTTCCGACAGTGGGCCAGGAATACCCGACGAATTCCGCAAGCACTTGTTTCAAAGATTTTCCCAGGTCGATTCTTCCGATGTTCGTCAGAAAGGCGGAACGGGGCTGGGATTGAACATCTCCCGGTCAATCATTGAACGACATAACGGTGAAATAGATTTTGAATCGGAAGTCAATGTCGGTTCCACATTCTTCTTCACCCTACCGGTTTCGGGATAACAAATCATCGCACGCAAAGGAAAACTAAATTGACGGTATATCACTCTCAATTGAAAAAAGTAGTCTTGCCTATGGCCGTCTTGGTGGGCTTGCTACCGGCGGCAGTCGCAGCAGAAAATATCACGATCGTTGGAACTGGGGATGGCATAAAAGTATTGCAAAGTATTGGTAAGGTGTTCAGCGAAATTCATCCCGGAATCACTGTCATAGTACCCGCAAGCATCGGATCTTCAGGTGGAATCAAGGCCGTGGGTAATGACAAATACCGGCTCGGACGAGTTGCCCGTAAAATCAAAAACAAGGAAAAACCATATGGCCTGAGTTACCGTCCCTTCGCTAAGGTATCTGTAACATTCTTCGTCAACCATAGCGTCGACGTCAGCAATTTAAGTACCAAAGAAATTCTTGGAATTTACAGTGGTCAAATTAAAAACTGGCAAGACGTAGGAGCACCTTCAGGTAAAATCCGGGTGGTACGACGAGAAGATGGCGACAGTTCCCTGCAAGTGCTGCAAGCCTATCTACCCGGGTTTAGCGATATTGTGCTGACGGAAAAGTCGAAAACAACGACAACGACACAGCAAACTGTCGAAGTTGTTTCCGATACCACCGGTGCCATTGGCTTCGGTCCATACCCCGAGGCTAGGCAGGCTGGATTGGGCATCGTATCTATCGATGGCCAGCACCCGAATGACCCATCGTATGAGAGCGCCGCTGTTCTCGCCCTGATCTTCAAGAAGGAAAACAACACCGGGGCGATCGGCAAGTTTGTCAAATTCGCGACGTCACCCGCAGCAGCTGAAGCGATTAGAAACGCTCACGGGCGCGCCGACTGACAGATGCCTGAATTAAATAAGGAAAAGGACAAATATAAACTCAGGACACGGATCATTATTGCGTTCGTTCCTGTCGTCGTCATTATTGTCGTCTTGATTGGCGTTGTGTTATCACAACTGATCTCAGGGGCCATCAACAAACAAGGCATTGAGCTGGCCCGCCACTCAAACAACGAACTGCAAACCCGTCTTCATGGCAACCTGAAAATTTATAACCAACTGCTGCATAATCGACTTGAGCAGATATATTCGAACGCCAGGGCGTTGGGGACATCTGACGAATTTCATAGTCTTGTCATGAAAAGTCAGCACGATGCCATCAACCAGATACTGAAACAAAGTCTGAAAACGGATCAACTGGATTTTGCCACGGTCATAGATATTGATGGTCTGGTCCTTTCATCTATACCGGCCAATTCGGACGATATCAGTATTGCCGAAAGCTACATGGCATCCGGTATCGCTCCATTCATCAAGGCGTTCGTGGATACGGATGATCCCCCCGCAGATCAACTTGGGCTTTTACTGATGGACAAAAAATTACTGGCCGATCTGGGCATGGGTTCACAAGCGGCGACGACAACAGATCGAATTGCGATGGTTATTGTCGAGTTTGTCGAGAACGATTTTGACGATAAATTGGGCATTCTGATTTTCGGCAAGCTGCTGGACCGATGGACTCAGGGATTGGTGATGGCCCAGGATCTGACTGGAAGCGCATTTGCGATTTATTCGGGGTCCGATCCGTTGACGAGTATCGGATTCCCAACTGATATTCCGAAACTGAAACAAGAAATGGCAGTAGCTTATAGCAAAACCGATAAAATAATCACAATACAAAACGTCGGAAATGAACCCTTTTCTTTCATGTGCCACCCGCTGACTGGGTTTGGTGATATCGTCATCGGCAACAGCTGCGCGGCAATATCTAGTCACGAAACGCTGAAAGCCACACAGGTGTTTGTCAACCTGGCTTCCCAACTTGTCACAGATATTCGTGTCAGGCTGTTGGTCATAAGCGGTATTGCCATAGCCGCCTTGATCTTAATTTCGATCCTTATTGCGCAAAAGATCGCCAATCCGTTGCTGTCAATTGCCGAGGCCATGCGACTTCTTGCCGGAAACAAACTGGATGTAGAAATTCCGGATTCAGAGGGCATCACTGAGGTTGAAACGATGACGTCGGCAATGCGTGTGTTTAGGGAAAATGCCGTGGACCTACATAACGCGCAAAGTTCGCTTGTCCGTCAGGAACGGCTAGCGGCACTCGGTCAACTTTCAGCCACCATTAGTCATGAACTCCGCAACCCCCTGGGGACCATTCGTACATCAATGATCACCGTCGCCGATCTGACCAGAGACAAGGAACTAGGTATCGAAAAGGCAATAGCCCGAATTGAGCGCAACGTCATACGTTGCGACGGCATTATTGGCGAATTACTCGATTACACGCGTGACACGCTACCGAACCAGGAGCCGACAAATGTCGACACATGGCTTGAGGCTGTGCTGGATGAGCAATCAGTACCAGCAGGATTGTCGGTCGAAAGGAACCTGGCTTCGGGGATTGAGGTGAGGATCGACCGGGATCGCTTTCGGCGTGCTATTATCAATGTTTTTGACAATGCCTGTCATGCAGTTCAGGAAAACGGTGACGGCGCAGACAAGAATGTCACGATCACCACCCGGATTAATGGTGAGCGCCTGGAAATTCAAGTTAATGACAATGGTCCCGGCATAGCGAACGAAGTGATGGAAAAGATATTTGAACCGCTTTACAGTACCAAAAGCTTCGGTGTCGGGTTGGGGATGCCGGTGGTCAAGAAAATTGCGGAAGAACACGGGGGCGGTATTGATATTGCTAATAAAGACGGCGGAGGTGCACAAGTCACTTTATGGCTGCCCCTGTCAGAACCAGAGCAGGTAACCGCATGACTGCGCTCAGGATTTTCATCGTTGATGACGACGTCGACTTCGCCGAAAGCCTTGCAGAAGTCTTCCAAAGCCGTGGCCATCATGTTGAGTTGGCGCATAGCGGCGAGGCGGCGGTCGAGCAATTCCGCAATTTCGACTTCGACATTGCCTTTATGGATGTCATGCTACCGGGTAAAAACGGGGTGGAGAGTTTTTTCGAAATCCGCAAGCTGAAACCGGAGGCCAAAGTAATGATGATGACCGGTTACAGTGTCGAGCAGTTACTGCAGCAGGCCGTTGATAATGGTGCATTGGGTGTGCTCAACAAGCCGCTCGATTTTGATCGTGTTCTGCGTACTCTGGATGATATCAAACCCGAAGGCTTGGTACTGATCGCCGATGACGATCCAGATTTTGCCGCAAGTCTTGAAGAAGTCCTGGTTCGTGCGGGTTATTCTGTTGCTGTTGCAAAAAGTGGTGACGAGGCGCTGCGCTACGGGTTGGAAAATAATATTGGGGTGATGATACTTGATCTCAGGATGCCGGTGATAAACGGACTGGATGTATTTCTGGAGTTGAAAAAGAACGGCAGGAAAGTGCCCATTATAATCGTCACCGGTTATGCCGACGAAGAAGCCGCAGCGATCAGGACTCTGTGTCAGGAATCCGCTTCCGGGTGTTTGGTCAAGCCGTTTAATCCATTGAAAATGCTGGAAGCCATTGAGCAGGCAACCGGAATTTCTCGATGATATCTGGGGCAGCCATTAGGGTTTCTCCTCTCCCCAATGGACCTGCCGATTTTGAGCGGTTGTTACTTATCGACAACATCGACGCTGCCGATGCGCCAAGGCTATCGGACCCGGACGGCGAACAATTCCGCGAAAGCCGATCTGGCTCTGGAAGATTTAGATCCTGATCTTCGTTGATAACCGGTTGGGCAGTAAAACGGTATCGACCTTGTCGATCTGCTCAAACGAAAGCGCCCTCATCTATCATGCATCCTGATGACGGCCTATGCGGAGCTGAACATGGCGGCAGCGCAACCGAGAGTAATTCCGGGATAATATGACGCACTCTGAGCCGTTTCTTTTATTTTGTGACAGGAGGGCATCGCAACGCGATGCGGTGTATCGGGTAAGGTGCACGGCGCTGTCACGGATTAAAAGAACAGGGCCTTCGGTGGAGTATATTATCCCGGAAGTGCTCTAACCAAAAAGATCGCAAGTTGACTGTCCTGGTTCCTATCTCGACATCAAATAAATAGGTTTTGAAATGATGCCAGGGGGTGCGTAACATTAAAAACGCGGGCAGAATTTAGGAGGTGGACATGAAGCTATCAGATCGGGAACAGGCGATGTTGGCCGGCGACTTGGGCGCGGCCCGCCAGCGCGCCATCGAACAACAAATTCAGGTGGGCCGTTTTTTCGACGCGGAAGATTTTGTCGCCGTGGCGCAGGCCCATATTATGGCCGATACGGAGTCCCTCGGCGAAGCCGGGGTGGACTTTTTGGAGGATCTCGCGGCCCAGGAAAAAACCGATAATCAGGTCTGTATTCCAACCATCACCGACCCCCGCGGTGCCGATTTTAACCAGTTTGAGCGGATTAACCACGACCCGGCCTATGTGGCCCTGGAACAGCGTGCCGATAAAGCCTTTCGCGCCCTCGGCATTTTGATGACCGATACTTGCATCAATTACCAAACCATCCTGCCGCCGGTTCGTGGCGAACATCTGGCGATGGGTGATACCGGAGTTGTGATCTATTGCAACTCGGTGTTTGCGGCGCGTACCAATTATGAAGGTGGGCCGGCAGCTCTGGCCGCAGCTTTGACCGGTCGCACCCCAAGATACGGTTTTCATCTCGATCAAAACCGCGTCGGCAGCCGCTTATTCCACACCGAATATCAACCAAAAGACTGGAGCCAGTGGGGTGCTTTGGGTGGTTTTATCGGTCGCCAAATGGGCTCCTATTACGAGGTCCCCGTGTTGACCGGTATCACTGATCCGCCGAGTTCGGACGATCTCAAACATTTTGGTGCGGCAATGGCCAGTTTCGGCTCGACGGCGCTGTTTCATATGGTCGGGGTGACCCCGGAGGCACCCGATCTGGAGACCGCCTTTGCCGGTCGGGTGCCTGCCGCCCATAGCATTACCAGCAAAGACCTGGACCGGTTTTTTGCCAGTTATGCCATGGCCGATGATGGCCTCGACGTGGTGGTTTTTGCGGCTCCCCAATTGTCGTTGTTTGAACTGGATCGGTTGGCCGGGTTACTGGAAAACCAGCAGATCCATGACGAAGTCTCGCTGGTTATTGCCACCAGCCCGGAAAACAAACGGGCGGCGGAACGCCTGGGCCTGGATGATAAAATTGTCGCATCCGGCGCGGTCCTGCTGGAAGGGGTGTGTTTCTATCAGATGCATGCCCGCGAGCTGGGTGAGGCCAACGGCTGGACCCGGTTAATGACCAATTCGGCCAAACTGGTTAATATCATCGGCGGCTATGGGTATGAGCCGGTATTAGCGCCTATGGAGCGCTGTATCGCGTCCGCCGTCGCCGGCAGGATCGTGCCATGAGTGCGCGTATTTTCAAAGGTCATGCAGGCATCGGCCCGAGGGCCACGGGCGAAGCTCTGGTCGCTGACGATAATTTCAGCGCACGTTATGATTTGAACCGCATCGAAGGGGTGTTTTCCCGTCCCAGCCATAAACTCTACGGGCAGAATTATGTCGGCAAAATATTGGTTCTCAACATTGCCAAAGGCGGCGTCGCCACGGCCTGGATGTTCCACGAAATGGCCTCGCGCACCATGGCACCGGCGGCGCTTTTACTGAATTACGCCAACCCGATCATCGCCCAGGGTGCCGCCTTTGGCGGGATCCCCCTGGTTGATCGGTTCGACGGCGACATCACCAAGTTGATCCATACCGGCGACCACGTGACGGTCGACCCGGCGACGGGAGAAATTCGGGTCAGTTAGTACATTTTCGGGTGTTTTACGGAGATATTCCGTCGTTGGCATAACTCGTTGGTATTAATTGCTCATTGGCGCGGTCCCAAGACGGGCCCGGAGTTCGGCGAAATCCGCATCCGGGTCGGGGCCGAACAACGGATCAGCGGGAGCGCCCATGTGGGTGGCGATGCGGGACCATTCGGCCGCACTCAAAGACCGCTTAGCCATCGCAAATATGACAACTTCTTCCATTTGCATGTGTTTGCGCTGAAACGCCACGAATTCGCGGGCGATATTGCAAAACCAGTCACGCGGCAGCATCACATCAATGAGGATGTTATTGAGGGCTGCCAGAAAACGTCGGATGGTCGATGCCAATCGGCGGTGCTCTTCGGCAAGCTCAGCCGGACCCGGCACCTGGTTTTCGGTGGTCCGGCATATCAGTTTGCGAACCACAACATCCTCCAGCGGATGATGGTGTAAGTCCGGATAGGTCAGCAGGTAGTTCAGAACGGAGCGCACAAGTTCATAATCCGGGTGTTCGCCGGTCTCAAACACCCGCATTTCCTGTTCAATGATTTGCATCAAAGTTTCGAAATTGCGATGATCATTGATCAGTTTATCTAACACTTCAGGCATTTTTCCTCCCCATGCACGGTCAACTGTATGGGGAAATAGCCGCCGGTGCTTTGAGATAGATCAAGTCCGTTGTCGAGGGTTCATTGATCTTGGTTTGCTGAAATATCAAAAGGCTCGAACGCCTGACCCTAAATCGGCCCTGTAACAACATCCCCATGACAGATCTGGAAGTGTTTCCTTCGACCGAGATCTACAGCGCACAATCCGCGTCAATTGCCATTGATTAAACAACCCCCACTTTTTCATTGCCCGAAAAACCACAGTTACCGCTCAGAAAAACCCCTGTTGAACCCTGTGGATTTGATCAATCATTCAAAGGTCATAACCTCTCACAGATAAAATTAATGATCGATCTGACAGTTTTTATTGGCCTCACTTGACCGAGCCCAAAAATCCCCGAATTTCATCCCGGAAGGTCACCATGATCTTTTCCAATGACCGTGACTCCCATAACATCTGAACCGATTTTCCCGATGATAGGGCGGCTGATAGGGTCAGCGCACCAACGCTCTCAAGCACAACGGTTGCGTCTTGAGTAACAGTACCAGCTGTCCTTGCGATTTCCTGGGTCGCCGCATTTTGTTCTTCAACGGCGCTGGCAATGATCGTCGCCATGGCATTGATTTCGCCAATCACCCTGCCAATTCCTTCAATCGCCTGCACGGAGTCTCCTGTAGCTCCCTGGATGGTTGCGATCATCGACGAAATCTGCTCCGTCGCCTTGGCCGTTTGACTTGCCAGATTTTTTACCTCCGATGCGACAACGGCAAATCCTTTACCTGCATCGCCGGCGCGGGCTGCCTCAATTGTTGCATTTAGCGCCAACAGGTTGGTCTGTTCGGCAATATCGGAAATTATCTGTACAACTTCTCCGATTTTTTGACTTTCCTGGTCCAGCCCGCGAACCATGGTTGTTGCCTGGTCGACTTCCTTTACGGCATTTTCAGTTATCTCGGATGACTTCGTCACCTGGCTGGCAATTTCTGATACGGACGCCGACAGTTGTTCTGCGGCCGAAGCCGTTGAATCGATATTGAACGAGGTGCGTTCGGCAGCTTCGGCGACTTCAAAGGATCGACTGCCGGTTTTTGTTGTTTCGATACCTGACGCCGACGCCGCTTTTTCAATGCGTAAGGCAACCTCCGTCACCTGTGTCATCAGGTTTGTTGCCTGACTATCGAACTCCTTAATCAGTCGCGCGAGGTCTTCGGCGCGGGCCAGTTTTGATGCTTCGTTGGCGGCCCGCTCTTTTGCCAACCGTTCCGTTTCAATCATACTGTTTTTAAAAATTAATACGGTTTTGGCCATGGCACCGATTTCATCGCCGCGGCCTACGGCCGGGATATCAACGGTTTTATCGCCGTCGGCCAGGTTCTGCATTGCGTCGGTCATGGTTTTGATCGGATTGCCGATCATACGCCCTAAAATCAGCGCAAGTCCAAGACCAACGACAAGGCCGATGATCGAAATCACAATAATTTCGAGTTCAGCAAAGGCAATTTGCTCGGCGACCTGTTCGGCAATTTCATGTTCTTTGTTCGACGCCAATTGCTCCAGTTCTTCGGCGGTCTGCAAAATGATCGTCGAATATTTTGGCATCTCGACGTCCATTGCCTCGTTCAATTCAAGTTGATCACGCAACACCTTCTCGTATACCGTCTCATATTTTGCCCGCAGGTTTTTGAGTTCCGCATACAATTTACGTTCGCGATCCGTGTGCAGGTTTGGTTCGGCAGCCTTGAGTGTTTTATCAAAGGCAATAAACTCAGCGGCAATTTTTTTTGCGTATTGTTTTTTGCCTTCAAATAACAGCCGCCCCGTATCGACCTCGATTAAAAAAGCGTGTTCGCGGGCTTCAAGAATATGATCCCTAAGGACATCATTGCCTTCCGCCCGTGCATCGGCAATCAGATCGTCTAAATCTTTGATCATTAGATCGGCCGCAGGTTCCAACTGTTCGTCGACCAACGTATGGAATTCGTGTTTTTTCTCTGTAACTGTCTGAAAACCCATGGTGTACTTTTCAAAGGCCACCTGGATGTCAGAAATCATCTTGAGATGTTCTTCGTTCGTTATGGTATTGAAGGCCCGTGTAAGGGCTTCGGTCGTCGCAATCTGATACTTACGGGCCGCATCTTCCGATTCCTTGTCGCCTTTTTGCACAAAGGCCCGGGCGGCTCGGCTCATTTTCAGGAACTGCAGTTCAATGTTAGCAGCCAACGCTAATTCTTCGGCCGCTTCCTCCATTTCTTCGACCTCGTGACCGACCCTGACAAAATTCCAGTACGTCAGTGCCAGAACCACGGTAAATATACAGATTACGCTACCAAACCCGGTTAAAAGTTTTCGGCTCACAACCATGTCTGAAAAAAAATTCGACGAAGCTCCGTCAGTTAAGTTGGATTCAAGTGATTGGTTACTCATAGGTCAATTTCCCAAAAAAATTAGTTGCCGTTCAGCGCCGGGAGACTAACAAACCTCGCCTTCGATTGGTTAATCATGGTTTCCTGATCAATCTGCCACGATCGAAGAGGCGGTAATTTTTGTTCTCCTGCCAAACCCTTATATAAACAGGGATCGACAAAATGTGATGATATGTCCGTTGGTCGTTTTTTATTTGCCAAAGTTTTAAATATTCGATTCTCTACGTTTGCTAAACTAACAATACTTCTAATAAATCCCACAACACAAGATAACAACTTAAAGAATTGAATTTATTAATATCGAGATATCTCTTACGACTTATGAAAACGTCATCAAAGGGGTTCTCAAAAAAATACCCCCCTTAACTTAAACAAAAGGGTGGGTAGGGCCTATGGCATTAATGTGTAATACCTATGAACATGTATGAATTATTAAGAATTCTCGAAAAATCATGGCGTATATCTGTTGTGAATGGGCCAGATCTTTGATGTTAAGGGTAAACTCAATAAGTAAATGCCGTTTCCGGTTCTCGGTCAAAGGGCACACCCCAACCAACGCGTAGGGATAACGACTCACAAAGACGACAAAGCAAGGTTTTCGACAAGGCGCGTGCGGTGCGGCGATACGGGTATCGCAAGCCGTGCGCAAGGCGAGTTTTGAATGTTAATCAGGCTCAAAGACACTCCCGGGTAACGCGCCTTTTGTTCAGGCGGCTTCGAGGGGCGGTAATTGGCGCCATTTGTACCAGGTCAAAAGGGCAAAGGCCGGGGCCCCGACGGATGCACCTACAACAAACGGCAGGAACCAGTCGAGCCAGGCGACGGCGGCAAACAAATACAACACATCATCGAAATCAAATCCGAAAATGCCAGGATAAGCCCGCTCTGCCGGATCGTCGCTGCGTTTGTCGATCTGTTCGGCAAAATACTCGGCGGCCAATACACCCAGACCGCCGGCGATCCCCATATATATACCCCAGTCTCCCAGTTCCGAATGGCGTAAGCCAATGCCGGCACCGACAAAAAACAGGCTGGTGATGGCGGAATCACAAATCATGTCAAACTTGTGACCCCAAGGACTGGACTTGCCGCTGACCCGGGCCAGCTCGCCGTCGGCCCGGTCAAGAAAGGCCGATAACACCCAGATCCAGCCGCCCCAGATCACCAACTCGCGCTCGCCGGTAGCAAAACAAAAACACGCCGCCAGGCCGGAGATCAAGCGCAGAAATGTCAGGTGGTTGGGGGTGATTGGTGTGTTGGCCAGGGGGCGGACAAAAATCAAGGCCAGACGGTGGGTCCAGGAACGGCCCAATACATAATCGGGTTTGTTTTTCGGCGGGTTATCGGCGTCGGTCATTTTAGATCCCTGTAGGCAATCAGCTTAATCCCCTGATCGTGGATGGCGGCGATGGCGGCTGCATCGATCAGCGCGGCAAATTCCAGATCGTGGCGAAAATTCCGGGCCAGGGGGTCCATATGGGCCCACGACCCGGTCGCCGGATGGCACATCAGCTCCGCCGTTTGTTCTGATAAACCTTCGATCAGGGAAATCAAGGTTTTGCTGTCCAGGTGACCGGTATCCGCCAAGCCCAGAAGCACGTCATTGTGGCGGATGCCATGGCGCCGCAACCGGGTTTTCATGAGTTTGAGCCAAGGCCTCAAAAAAACCGCGCCCAGGCCCTGGACCCTGGGATCCAGGGGTAGCCGTATGGCCCTCATGCCATGGAATTTGCCGATCCTTAAAATCAACGACAGGATCGTCGGATGCAGGTGCAGATGGTTGTGGGCATTGACGTGGTCCAGGTCCAGGCCGGTTTTGGCAAAGGCCTTGAACTGGGCCTCGATTTCCCTGGCCAGTTGCCGGCGCACCCGGGGCAAAAAGAAAAACCGGAAACCACTGGCCACCAGGTCGGCCTTAAAAAGCCCGTTGGTATCCACCAGATCGGGGATTTTGGCGGGTGGTGATAGGGGGATGGCACGCGACAGGGCGACGTGCAAACCAACGCCAAGATCTGGCATCTTTCGGGCCCGCCCAACCGCGTCGGCGGCAAAAGTTTCACCAACCATCAGCGAAGTGGCGCTCAGGATGCCGAACCGGTGGGCGGTTTCCACCGCCTCATTGACTTCTCTGGAGATCCCGAAATCGTCGGCGGTGACGATCAGGCGTTTCAAGCGGTTTCCTTGCGTCCCCACAGGAATTTAAAGAACTCTTTGCCTTCCCGCAGCTGGCGTTTCATAACCTCCCAATCGCGGAACATATCGACGGTCAGTTGCGCCATTTTCGCCGGGCGGAAATAAAAATCCTTGTAGAAGGTTTCCACGGCCTCAAAGATTTCGTCTTTGTTCAGGTGCGGATAACTCAGAATGCTTTCCTGGGTCCCGGACTGGGTGACCAGCCCGGTGGTCACTTCGTCGGTCTGCAACCAGCCGTTTTCCATGGCCTGTTTGTAGAGAAACGTTCCCGGATAGGTGGCGGGCAGGGAGACCTGGATGGTTTTTGGGTTGATTTCCTTGGCATAGGCCATGGTTTCTTTGATGGTTTCCTGGGTTTCCCCGGGCAGACCCATAATAAAACAGCCGTGGATCAAGATCCCCAGATCATGACAATCTTTGGTGAACCGGCGGGCAAAATCCAGGCGCACGCCTTTTTTCATGTTGTTGAGGATTTTCTGGTTGCCGGACTCGTAGCCCACCAGCAAAAGCCGCAGGCCGTTGGCCTTGAGGACCTCCAGGGTTTTTCTGGGGACATTGGCCTTGGCGTTGCATGACCAGGTAACGCCTAGTTTGCCGAGCTCAAGGGCCAGGGCTTCCACATGTTCGATGTTGTCGGTCAGGGTATCGTCGTCAAAAAAGAACTCTTTCACTTCCGGGAATTCTTTTTGTGCATAGGCGATCTCGGCGGCAATGTCCTTGACCGAGCGGGTCCGGTAGTTGTGACCGGAAATGGTTTGCGGCCACAGACAATAGGTGCAGCGCGACTTACAGCCACGGCCCGTATACAATGACATGTAGGGGTGCAACATATAACCGTTGTAATAATTCTTTGGCTGCAGGAATTTTTTGTAAATGGGGGTCACCCAGGGCAGGCTGTCCATGTCTTCGATGGTCGCCCGTTCACCGGATTTTTTGACCGTGTCGCCAACCCGGTAATAGAGCCCGTTGACCTCGGCCAGGGGTTTGCCTTCACAGACTTCTTTGATGGTGAAATCAAATTCCTTGTCGCAGACAAAATCAATATGCGGTGACGCGGCCATGGAACTTTGCCAGTTGATCATCACGTGGGCCCCACAGAATCCGATCAGCAGATCCGGGTTCTGGTCTTTCATGGCGTTGGCGACCATGACGTCGTTGGCAAAGGTCGGGGTCGAGGTATAAACGATCAAAATCTCAAATTTCGAAGCTTCCGGCAGCAGGCCTTCCAGGGTATATCCGCCAGCCGGACCATCGATCAGGACGCTGTCGGGGACCAGGGCGGCCAATTGTGCCAACCAGGTGGGATACCAGTACGACGTGACTTCGCGTTTGCACTGATATCGCGATCCGGCACCGCCATCAAATCCTTCGAACGACGGCGGGCTTAAAAACAGGGTTTTTTTCATGTCTATCTTCTACCGAGCTGCGGGGCCAAAATGTGTAATTTCGCCCCCTTTATCAACGGAAAGTTCCGTATTTCGCCAACTGACTTTCCGACCTGTATAACATAAAAGTCTTACAATAAAGGAAAGTATATCGCGAACCGGAATAATCCAAAACGAGACGGGTTGTTTAGAGGAAAATGTGCGTTTTGTCGAGTAATGCAAGAGCAAACGAGTGGAAAAAGCCAGCATCAGGGGTGCGCCAGCCAACAAAGGCCCAAAATCCGCCATATGGGCCGCCCAACTGGTGATCAGCGCCAGGGGAATGGCATCGGTCAGGAAGGTCGAAGCGAAGCCCACGGGTTCGACCGAGCGGATGGTTCGGGCCCAGCGCAGTTCATGCAGGATTAACGATTTCAGATTTTGTTCCTGGACGATGTTCTCGACCACAACCGAACCCAGATTAATCTCATAGCCGGCTTGCAGAACCAGCCGGCCCAGAGTGTAGTCATCGGCCAGATTGCTGACCAAAGCCTCGAACCCACCAATTTCTACTAAAACAGAGCGTTTGATGGCCATGGTCGCACCAAAACAGTTGCGCATTTTACCAAAGGTCGCCGGGATCAGGGCCGACGGGGTGAACCACTGGCTGATAAACATCGCACCTAAGTGCGACGCCAGACCGGGCGCCGGAGTGCCCTTATAAAGACACGTCACCAGCCCCACCCTGGCACCCTCAAATCCGCCGACGATCCGCCGGGTATAGTCGGGCTCGACAATCATGTCGCTGTCGGAAATGATCAAAATATCGTGTTTGGCCCGCCCATCCATGTTCATCAGATTGCTGACTTTTGGGTTTTCCCCGTTCGATCTGTCGCTGATCAGCAGTTCCGCATCGATCTCGGGGAACTGGGCGATCAGGTCGCGGACCACGGCGATCGCCGGATCATCGGCCCTGGATAGGCCAAAGATGATTTGCAGTTTGCCGTAATCCTGCTCGAAAAAACTCCGGAGGTTTTCCTTCAATTGATAGTCCAGGCCATGCAGCGGTTTATAGAGGGTCACGCCAGGTGGCTCCGGCAGTGGGGGAATCGGTTTTATAAGCTGTGTTTGGAACCGCAGTACACAAAAACAGGCGACCAGCAAATAACCGATGGAGGCCAGAAACAGCGCCGACAGTAGATAAAAAACCACCAACATTCAGGATTTCTCCGTGCCGGAGGTCCGACGTTTGGCGAAAAAATGTTTACCCTCCGCATGTTGCCAGATGGCCAGACCCGGAATATCAACGATCAGTTCACGAATACGAATGGACAGCGAAACGGCTAACATCAAGTCCGGCGGCAGGCCGATCATCGCCCCCAAAACAACAAAAGCCCCTTCCTGGATGCCGTAGGCATTGGGGATGATAAAAGCCACATCGCTCAGGGTCGATGTCATGCTTTTTAAAAACATCGCTTCCATGACGGTGATCGGATGGCCCAAAACATAGGCCGCCGCCCAGACTTCGGCGGTCTGCAATAATAAGGTGATGGTCCGCCACAGGGTTGCCAGGATCAGGCGTTTCGGCCGGGCGTAGGTCTCACGCACGCAAGTGTCGACCTGGCTGGCACCGTCTTTCATGGTCTCAAACATGTCGGCCTTGGTGACCCGGTGGGCCGATTTGACCATGGCGCTGGCGATGCCGATTTTTTGCACCATGACAAATCCGGCGGCACCGGCACCGAGCACCGCAAAGCCGGTCAAGGCGGCGGCAACCAGATCCTGCTCAACGGAATAATGAACCAGTAACAAAACCCCGATCAGGCCCCAGATGATGGTGCCAAACACCTGCACGGTTTTGTCAACCACCACGGACGCGCTGGCTTCGGCCTTTGGGTATCCCCACAAGATTAACATGCGGGCCTTGACCACTTCACCGCCGAGGCTGGCAACGGGCAGCAGGGTATTGATGGAGCGGCCCATCCACAGGGCCATAAACAGCTGGCGGTAGGGTGGCTGGCGGTCAGCGGCAAACAGCAACTGCCAGCTGAGCGTGCCCAGAAACACCGTCGGGCTCCAGGCCAGCGGTACCAGCAGGATCGGCCAGCCTGACGCCAGGATGATGTCGGAGACATCGCCCAGGCCCTGCCAGGCAATCAGCCCGGTCATTACGGCAAGGCCGATAAACAAGCCGATGTAAGAAAGAATTTTTGCCACTATTTAATCTCGATCTGCAAGGCCCGATGGCCCCGCCCGAAGGTGGCGGCGAACCTAGCATTTGATGGCGCACCATACAAACCCGAAGACGGGATTATCAGCCCCGTTGAAGGTTTCAGGGGCAGCCGGTGAATAGACGGATATAAACTTCCTGTTGGTTTTCTTTCCAAATGCTTGTGATCACCACGTACTAACGCTCCGTCAGTTCATAGGTCTGTAACAAAACATCAGCAGGTAAGCGCCATTCCTTATGGAGTTTTTGCGCTATGGACATGGAAAGTCGACGCTTAAAATTGAGCACTTCCGAAGCGTGGGAACGTGATCCAATCAATTCACCAAAAGCCCCCTTTTTCAGGTGCATTTGATCCAAGCGAAACAAAATGGCCGCAACGGGATTTGGCGGATCAATGGGAAACGTCCGCTGTTCGTAAAGAGTGACCAATTCAGCCAGAATATCCAACTCATCGCCTTCCTCCGTGCCGGGTTTGGCTCCCATCAGGCCATCCATCCGCTTAAGAGCAGATTTTTGTTCGATTTTTGTTCGGATCGGTTTGAGGGTCATCTCAGATTTCCTTAAC
>JAJFII010000038.1 GCA_021775095.1 Rhodospirillales bacterium | reverse complement strand
CCATCAGAGCGACCGCCCAGGATGCCCGGGCGGCTAAGGTTATGGGCATCGACACAGAACGGGTTTACGCCTTCACCTATGCGCTGAATTGCGCCATTTGCGGCGCTGCCGGGGTTTTGGTATCGATGATCTGGGTCATTCAACCGTTCTATGGTGTTCCCCATTCCATCAGGTCCTTTGTGATCGTGGTTGCAGCTGGTCTCGGTAACTTGCCCGGAGTGATTGTTGCGGCGCTTGGCCTTGGTGTTTCGGAACAATATGGCGGGTTTGTTTTTGGTGCCGAATTTCAGCAGGTAACGGTTGTTGGATTGCTGCTTTTGGTTCTTGTCGTCCGGCAAATTCAGATGCGTAAAAGTCGTCAGGCGGTATCCTAATTATGACAAGTATTGAGAAAAAATATACGCTGGGCCTCCTGGCCTTTGGCATCCTGGGGCCGATTCTGTTTCCTGACTATACCTTCCAAATCGCCATTCTTTGGATCATGGTTTTGTTCGCCCAAACCTGGGACGCCATGGGTGGTCAGATGGGCTATAACTCTTTAGGCAACATCTTCTTTTTTGGCTGCGGCATGTATATTTGTGCGGTCACTCAGATCGGGTTGTTTCATGATGTGGGGGAATATACGTCGGCGACGGGAAGTAACGTCACCTTCACAGATCCCCAGTATTACACGGGGCTTGCCATAGGGATCGTTTTTGCCGGTGTTGGTTCGGCGGTGATTGCGGCCTGTCTCGGCTGGACGGTCTTTGGCCTTCGCGGTCCTTACTTTGCCATCGGTACATTGGGTATCGCCTTGGCTGCCGGAGAATTGTTTGGTGCCTGGGAATGGGTTGGCGGCGGCGGCGGGATCGCCTTGCCGGTTTATCCGGGTTCCGGTGACGGCAAGTCGATCCTGTTTTATTGCCTGAGTTTTGCAGCGGCTATGGTGACGTTCGCTTTTTATAAATGGCTGTTTTCAACCCGTTTCGGCCTGTCCGTCAACGCCATCCGCGATGACGAAAGCAAAGCCGATGCCATGGGCCTGCACACCCTGCGTCACAAGACCGTTGCCTGGGCCTGCTCGGCATTTTTCTTAGGTATCGCGGGGGCTCTGTTCGGTAATTTAACGGGTTTCATCGAACCTCTGGAAGTTGCCTTTCCGACCATCACTTTTGGTATTTTTATGGTTGCCATGGCCTTGCTTGGGGGTTCCGGAACCTTTTGGGGGCCGGTATTGGGGGCGATATTGTTTCACATTATTAAAGAAGCCACCTGGACCTACTTCCTGGGCTGGCAATGGATTACTTTGGGCCTGATTATCATCGTTAACGTTGTCTATTTTCAGCAGGGCCTTGTTGGTTGGATGCAGGAAAAATGGCCAGAAAAGTTTGGTATTGAAGTGGACCGGGGAACGAGTGCCGATGGCGACGCTAAGGAGGCGGTCTTATGACAAATGTCATTGAAGTCGCCGGTGTTTCCAAGGCCTATGGTGGCGTTATCGCAAACCATCAGGTGTCGATGGTGGTGCCGGCGGGCGGGATCACTGGCCTGATTGGCCCGAACGGGTCGGGAAAAACAACGTTATTTAATTCGATTGTCGGTTTTCATCCCATAGACGAAGGTTCGATCAAGTTCGAAAATAAAGAAATTTCGAAAATGACCGTGCAGGAAATTGCCCGGCTGGGGATGCTGCGGACTTTTCAGCAAACCCGCATTTATGGTAAAATGAATTGTATCCAGAACCTGCTGGTATCGATCCCCCATCGCAACGCCAAGTTTTTTGACATGTTCACCCCGCATGAAAAGGAACTGACCGACAAAGCCGAGCACCTGCTGGAATATGTTGGTCTGTATCAGAAACGCAAACTGCCCTCTGGTGACCTGTCCTTTGGTCAACAGAAACTGTTGGAGTTTGCCATGGCGCTGATGAATGAACCCAAGGTACTTTTGTTGGATGAACCGACTGCCGGCATTAATCCCACATTGATTAACGGTTTGATTGACCGGTTGCGTCGGGCCAATACGGATTTTGGCATTACACTTTTTGTTATAGAACACAATATGCGGGTGGTCATGAATTTGGCAGATAATATCTATTGTCTGGCCCATGGAGAAATGTTGGCGCACGGCAAACCGGAAGACATTCAAAGTGATCAACGGGTTATCGACGCCTATTTGGGCGCGCATTAGGGAGTTTATGTAGATGTCAGAGGAAACGACAGAAAATCCCGAAACTGGTGAGACCCGCGCTTCCGGGTATCATATGGGCGACGTGGATACGGTTATATCCGTTGAAGACGTCAACGAGCAGGCCAAAGCCATGGCGGAAACCATTCCGCTGTCGCGCATTGAAGCGTTGGCAAAAAACGATCCTTTTCTGCGCATTGATAAACTGAACGCCGGTTACGGGAAAATGGAAATTCTCCATGATCTGAACCTGCAAGTGGCGAAAGGTCAGTCCCTGTGCCTGATTGGCCCGAACGGTGCCGGCAAATCAACCATCTTGCATTCGATTTTTGGCTTCACCAATATTTTTTCGGGTAATATAACTGTTGGTGAAGGTGACAAAAAACAGGATGTAACTCATCTGACTTCGTCGGAAAAATTAAAGCGGGCTGGGATCGCCTACATTCTCCAGGATAAATCGGTTTTTCCCGGAATGACTGTTGAAGAAAACCTGTGGATGGGTGGGTTTTTGAAGGACCACCCGGACCAGGCCAAGGAAGCCGCCGAAAAAGTATTCCAGAAGTATGACCGTCTGGCGGCTCGGCGGGGCCATGCGGCTGGCGTATTATCGGGGGGGGAACGACGACTGTTGGAGATTTCCAGGGCCCTGGTGATGGAGCCCGATGTCTTGCTGGTCGATGAACCTTCAATTGGCTTGGAACCCCGGTTTATTGACATGGTTTTTGAGATTTTGGATGACTTGCAAAACAATGAAGGCAAAACCATTCTTATGGTCGAGCAAAATGCGAAAAAGGGTCTGGAATTTGCCGATGTGGGTTATGTTCTGGTTTCCGGTGAATTGGCAATTGCGGGGCCCGGTGATGAACTTCTGGAAAATCCGGACGTTGGTCGCCTGTTCCTGGGTGGTTAACTGAGACGATCAATACAATAAAGGACTTACGAAAAATGGCGTATAATATACTAATTATGGGCGCGTCCTATGGCTCGCTCCTGGGCACTAAAATGGCAATGGCCGGGCACAATGTGAACCTGGTCTGTCTGCCGGCAGAGGTTGAACTTTTTAACAGCTCAGGTGCTCACGTGCGGATGCCGGTTCGCGGACGCGCCGGTTTTGTCCACCTGGATTCCCGCCAGGCGCCTGGAAAATTAACGGCGGCGAGCCCGGGTGACGTAAACCCAGCCGATTATGATTTGATTGCCCTCGCCATGCAGGAACCGCAATACCGGTCGCCGGAAGTCAGGACATTGCTGGATGCCGTTGGCCAGTCCGGTGTTCCATGTATGTCCATTATGAATATGCCGCCCCTGCCTTTTCTTAAACGCATTCCTGGTCTTGATACGGACTCCCTTAAAAAATGTTATACGGACGCCAGTGTTTGGGACAGTTTTGATCCCGAGCTGTTTACCCTGTGCAGCCCGGACCCACAGGCCTTTCGACCACCGGAAGAAGAATTAAATGTCTTGCAGGTGGCTCTTCCGACCAATTTTAAGGCGGCGGCTTTCGTGCGCGATGAACACACAAAAATCCTGCGCGACATTCAAACCGATATCGAAGCCATTCGTTTTGAGGTTGATGGCGAAAAAATTGAATTGCCGGTAAAATTAAAGGTTCATGCCTCGGTCTTCGTGCCTCTGGCAAAATGGAATATGCTGCTTGCCGGAAATTACAGATGTGTCCAGGCGGATGATATGCGCTCCATCAAAGATGCTGTCCACAGCGATCTGGAACTGTCGAAATCCGTCTACAACTGGGTCGGCGAAGTGTGTAAAGCCATTGGTGCCAGCGCGGCTGATCAGGTGCCTTTTGACAAATATGCCAATGCTGCGTTGGGCCTTGCCAAACCATCCTCAGCGGCACGTGCGTTGCTGGCAGGCGCGACAAATATCGAACGGGCGGATTGCATTGTCCGGACCATCGCGGCGCAAAAAGGCCTGCACAACGAGACCGTCGATGAAATGGTAGCTGCCGTTGATGTCTGGTTAAAAAAGAACAGAGAAAACGCCTGATTCTGGTTGGTCGGTAGGTTCGCTGGGCCCGCCTAACGCGCTAACTGGCGGGCCTTAGTTTTCGGGTTCTCTCAACCAGAATGCGATAGGTCCCTGATGTTTTCATGGCCTTTAGGACTTGATCAAATTGTTTTAAGAAGTTCGGTCCGTATTTGGATTTTTTCGACAACAAAAGGGCGAACTGTAGGGCCCCCCAAACTTTTGGCATGACGACCAGTTTTTCCTGCAGGTTTTCCGATAGGATATGACGATTGGCAACAACCGTTGAACGAATGGTGACATCGGCATGATTGCCGGCAACCATACGTAAACAATTGTCTACGTTATTTGCCATAATAGGCTGAATTTTGTG
This sequence comes from Rhodospirillales bacterium, assembly GCA_021775095.1. GTDB lineage: Bacteria > Pseudomonadota > Alphaproteobacteria > Rhodospirillales > Casp-alpha2 > JABMNT01. The sequence goes on along the minus strand of JAJFII010000038.1, from coordinate 22,238 downwards.
TTTGTTATAAAACAGTTGGCCCCATCCACTGCCGATGATTTCGCAACTTTTGAGATTTCGCAGTGTATTGATCATCGGTTTCGACCCGAGTTTTTTTAGACTGGGACTGCCCGCTTTGACAACGCCGCGCATTTCTATTTGGTACACAACTTCTTGGGACCTGTAAGCATAGGCCGTCCGGGTTTTTGTTGGCACTGTAATCATCGCGTCTATGGAGCCGGTTTCGACGGCTTTTTGTACCCGTTTCCAGGGGTATCCCACATGGCGTACTTTTATGCCCATATGAAATTCTAATATTTCGTCGAGGATGTCCGGCAAAACACCACGAATCCGATCGGACCCGCCCGAGGAATAGGGGGCCCAGTCGGAATTATAGCCAATTAACAGGGGATCAGATGCCGCTGAAGGTTGTACCATCAACAAACCGAGAAATGCACCAAAAATACTCTTTTTTAGGGCCATAACTTGATTGCTCGCCACTTTACCGATTGAAAAGTATGACTTTAGACTTAAAATCGGCCTTTCGGCAATAGTTTTTTATACTAATCCGAGTTACGTAAATTACGAAGTCCTATTCCGGTTGCGGAAAATCCTCCGTCGACGTTTAAGATCTGACCATTTATATAACTGGCCTTATCACTGCACAGAAAGAAGATGGCGTCAGCAAGCTCCTCTTCCGTACCATATCGATTAAGCGGGATGGCATCGTGGTAGTCGGACCGAATATCAGATGTATGAACTTGTTTTGCCATGGCCGTATCGACCGGCCCCGGAGAAACGGCATTTACCCGAATGCCCATATTCCCAAGTTCTGCCGCTTGTTGTTTGGTCAAATGCATGAGAGCCGCCTTGCTGGTTCCATAGGCAACACGTAATGTTGAGGCGCGAGTTCCAGAAATCGAGGTTATGTTGACAATACTGCCGCCGTGATTTTTCCGAAGGGACGGTACGCAGGCCTGGGTACAAATAAAAGAGCCACTCAAGTTGACATCAAGAACCCGCGTCCACTCATCGAAAGTCGTTTCCATCAAAGGTTTAAAGACGGCAATACCGGCGTTATTGATAAGCGCATCAATACGGCCAAACCGGATGATCGTATCATTAACGGCTTTGCCAACCTGTTCGGGAATTGAAACATCACAGGTTACGGCCAAAGTTCTTTCCGGCTCCTTTAAGGCGGCACATGCCGCAAACTGTGTTGGCCCGTCTATGTCCAGAAGCGTTACCTGCCAACCTTCTTTTAGGAACTTCCCGGCAGTCGCCAGGCCAATACCACGTGCCGCACCGGTGACTACGACGACTTTTGTCATTGCTTTGGGGGTTCAATAAAATCAAGAATAACCTGGGCCAGCCTATCGGGGTCTTCAAGCGGTATCATATGGCCAACATGATCCATGTCGACCCGTGTCGCCGTTGGGATCCGGGCAAAAAGTTCTTCAAAAATGGTTGCGTCGTAAAACACCCGGTCGTGCAAGCCGGTTATAACAAGTGCCGGAACGGAAATGTTTTCGTAGGCAACATCCCAGTCCGCTTTACCCATATGGGTAACCAGGTTCATGGGGCCACTGTCGGGGTCCATGGCGACGTATTCGGGCGGTGCGTTAAATACGGCGGCCCGCGCCTTTTCTGCAAATTCCGGTCCGGTGATCAAATGGGTGAAAGCATCACGCATCAGGGTTGGGCCGCCGGCTGCCATCAGTTGTGGAACAATGTCATTCATCCATTGAATGCGGGTTCCGATGCGACGAAGCATGTTGATCATGACAATGCCATCCGCCTGAACGCCATGAAATAATGCTTTGACGGCATAAAGGCTGCCAATGGACAGGCCAACCAGGACGATGTTTTTGGGGGTCAATTTTCCAATCAAATGCACCAGGTCATCAACGATTACCGTTTCTGTGAGTTCAAGACCGGGGCGATAGGGGCTGTTGGCCTGGCCGCGAAAGTTATAGGACAATGTTCCGTGCCCCTGGTTCCGAAGCAGGGGGGCGATGCCATTTTCCCACATGGATGTGTCGCCGGTAATGGCATTGACAAAGATAAAAGTTTTGCCGGAATCAGACTGGGGCGTATTGTACTCGTAATGTAGTCCGTCCGTATCACTCAATGACATCATGCTCATGGGTTTAATTCCTTTGGGTTTATTTCCTTGCCTGCAAAAAGTCGAAGTCACAACCTTCGGGGGCCTGGGTGACCGTATCTTGATATAATTTGGAATATCCCCGTTCTGACCCTGCATGGGGCGTTGGCGGGGTCCAGTTCGCCCGGCGTTTGGCGAGTTCCTGGTCACTGATTAAGACGTCAAGCGTTCGGTTTTCAACGTCCAGTTTGATCAGGTCGCCGTCCTTGACCAGGGCGAGGGGACCGCCAACAGCGGATTCAGGTGCCACATGCAGGATAATGGTGCCAAAAGCCGTGCCGCTCATTCGTGCGTCAGAAATACGCACCATATCCTTAACGCCGGCGGCCGCGAGTTTTTTGGGAATAGGTAAATAACCACTTTCGGGCATGCCCGGGGCACCCTTTGGACCGGCGTTTTGCATCACCAGAACACTGTCCTTGTCGACCTCCAAGTCGGGGTCGTCGATCCGATTGACCAGGTCTTCCATATTTTTAAAAACCACTGCTTTGCCCGTATGATTGAGGAGTTCCGGCGACGCCGCCACATGTTTTATGACGGCGCAATCCGGTGCCAAATTGCCTTTCAGGACGGCCATACCGCCGCTTTTTGCGACGGGGTTTTGTTTGCTGCGGATGATCTCCTGATCAAAAGGGGGCGGCAAATCGTCAATATTTTCTCCCAGGGATTTGCCGTTCACCGTCAGGGCCGTCAAATGGAGCATGTCGCCAAGTTCGCGAAACAAAGGTCCGGTACCACCTGCTTTGTGCATATCGTCCATGTAATTTTCTCCAGACGGTTTTAGATCAACCAGAACCTGTGTATTGCGGCCAATTTTGTCAAATTCATTGAGATCAAGGGTAAGACCAAGACGGCCGGCCAGGGCCGCGAGATGAACGATTCCATTGGTTGATCCGCCAATCGCCTGCAATACGGTCAGGGCATTGTGAAAGGCGTCTGCGGTCATGACTTTGTCCGGTGCCGGAGAGCCGTCCTTGGCCATATGCACGGCCCGGGCCCCGGTTTGTTCCGCATGTCGATACCGGTCGGCCAGGACCGCCGGTATACAGGCCCCACCCGGCAGCATCATCCCCAGGGCTTCGGCGATAATTGCCATGGTGCTGGCCGTTCCCATGACCCCACAGGTGCCGGCAGAGGGTACCAGTTGGTCGGTGATCTGGGCGATTTCCTCAAGATCAATTTCATCAGCACGGTATTTGCCCCAAAACCGCCGACAGTCGGTGCAGGCACCAAGCCGTTCGCCACGGTGTGAACCCGGCAGCATAGGACCCGTTACCTCCAATATTGCCGGAAGGGCGGCGGAGGCGGCACCCATTAACAGGGCCGGCACCGTTTTGTCGCAACCGCCGATTAAAACCACACTGTCCATGGGCTGGGCACGGATCATTTCTTCCGTATCGATGGACATCAGGTTTCGCATGTACATGCTGGTTGGGAAGGCAAAGGATTCGTGGATGGTTATGGTTGGAAATTCGACCGGCAATCCGCCAGCCAGCATGACACCGCGTTTAACGGCGGCAATTAATTGCGGCACGGTGCCATGGCAGGCATTATATTCGGAAAAGGTATTGGTTATTCCGACAATCGGGCGATCCAAAGCATCGTCCGTATATCCCATTCCCTTGATAAAGGCTTTGCGCAAATAGAGCGAGAATCCCTCGTCACCGTATTTGGTCAATCCTTTGCGCATTCCGGTTTTCTTATCAGTCATAGGTCGGTACTTTCATGGGTGGTGATTAACGGGAGGGGCACAGAGTTGGCAAAGATCAGAGCAGGTATCAGGCCGTTCCCCTATCGAATTTTGGCCCTGTTACCGGCGATGGTTTTAGGGGCATGTCAGGCGACCCCGAGTTTACCAGTGCAGCAGATTTATATGCAAACGGAAGATTCCCATCCCCATGAAATTCTCCCCGGCGAGACCGCCCGGTTCCCCTTTTGGCCTTCGCAACACATCGGTTTCATAGATGTGAAATGCACATTGTCCGGCGAAGGCGTGGTTTTTGAATTGCGTTTGTCAGACATCGACCCGCGTGGTTGGGCGGCGGCAAACAGGACGCTGCCCCTGTCCCATGAGGAACTGCAAATTGACATTGAAGGTGATGTGGCGAAAGCCGGTTCCGGCACCGTCTCCTTCGCATTTGTCAACAACAGCCAATCACGCTTGCTGTGGCACCAATGTTACAACAATTGAACGGTTTTTGTTTGTTCTTGTGAAATTTGCTCTTCATACTGATCCTTGGATCAGCATATGTCTCGGGGCAATGATGGCGGCAAAAAAAAGGCCGAGCGTAACCAAAACAAGCCTTCCATTCGATGAAATGCAGTTAAGCGGTGGCGGTGTGCGCAACGCCTATGGCGCGTATGCCGATTGGCTGCAAACCACTCCGCCCGAAGTCTTAAGCCGCAAACACGCACAAGCCGATATTCTTTTCAGGCGATTAGGCATTACCTTTACGGTTTATGGCCAGGATGAAGGCACGGAACGGATGATTCCGTTTGATATCATCCCACGTATTCTCGATGCAGCCGAATGGAGCCATCTGGAAAGGGGATGCATTCAGCGGGTCGACGCGATCAACGCCTTTTTACACGATATTTATCATGACCAGGAAATTATTCGGGCGGGTATTGTCCCTGCAGAACTGGCACTGGCGAACGTCGCTTTTCAGCCGCAGATGTTTGGTGTCGACATGCCAAACAAGGTTTACGCGCATATCGCTGGTGTTGATCTGGTACGGGTCGGAGAAAAAGACTTTTACGTCCTTGAAGACAATGCACGAACGCCTTCCGGCGTTTCGTACATGTTGGAAAACCGGCAAACAATGATGCGGTTGTTTCCGGATCTGTTTGCCAAACATGCGGTCGCCCCGGTCGACCGCTATGCCGATCATCTGCTCGCCAATCTGCAGGCCGTTGCGCCCGTAGGAGTTGACGATCCAACGGTCGTTTTGATGACCCCGGGGGTCCACAACTCGGCTTATTTTGAACATGCCTTCCTGGCCATGGAAATGGGGATCGAACTGGTCGAAGGCCAGGATCTGTTTGTCGGCGAAAACGGCGTTTACATGCGGACGACAGAAGGCCCCCAACGGGTTGATGTCATCTACCGTCGGATTGATGACGAATTTATGGATCCGTTGGCGTTTAACCCAACATCAATGTTGGGTGTGCCCGGAATTTTGGCGGCGGTCCGCAATGGTTGGGTGACCTTGACCAACGCCATTGGAACCGGTGTTGCCGATGACAAAGCAACCTATGTGTATGTACCGGAGATGATTCGCTTTTATCTGGGTGAGGAACCCCTACTGAACAATGTGCCCACCTATATGCTGCGAAATCCCGATGATCTGAAATATACCCTGGATAACCTGGCCGATCTTGTTGTTAAGGAAGTCCACGGTTCCGGTGGGTATGGAATGCTGGTTGGGCCTTCCAGTACAAAAAAAGAAGTCGAAGGGTTCCGTCAACGTATTCTTAAAAGACCTGAAAACTATATTGCGCAGCCGACATTGGCGTTATCGACCTGCCCGACCTTTGTCGACAGTGGCGTGGCCCCGCGCCACGTTGATTTACGGCCCTTTGTCCTTTCTGGGAAACAGACCCGGGTAATGCCTGGCGGGCTGACACGCGTCGCCATGAAAGAGGGGTCACTGGTCGTCAATTCCTCACAGGGTGGTGGCACCAAAGATACCTGGGTATTGAGGGGGTAGAGATGCTTGGACGAACGGCTGATAGCCTCTATTGGATGGCGCGTTATCTGGAGCGGGCGGAAAATACCGCCCGACTTTTAGCCGGCACCTACCGAATGTCCCTGTTGCCGGTCGATGATGTGGGTACCAACCACAGTTGGGAAAACCTATTTATATCCGATCTGGAAAAGCGGGCTTTCCTGGAAAATCAACAGGCCTTCGTACCGGCTGCGGTGATAACCTACCTGGCCCTGGATTTGGAAAATCCGGCCAGCATCGCCGCTTCCATCCGGGCGGCCCGAGAAAACGTGCGGGCGACCCGCCACGTGCTGACCGCTGAATTGTGGGAGAGCATCAACCAAACCTGGTTGGAAATCAGGGCAATGACCTATGCGGACATCCAGGAAATGGGGCCGTACGAGTTTTTTGAATGGGTTAAGGAACGCAGCCATTTGTTTCTGGGCATTGTCCACGGCACCATGCGGCGTGGTGAAGCCTATGATTTTTGGCGATTGGGCACTTATCTTGAACGGGCTGAAAACACGGCGCGCCTAATGCTGGCGAAATCTGAAAGTTTCCAACGCCCTGAGTCACGACAGGAGAACGCCATTGATTTTTATCAGTGGGGAACCTTGTTACGATCGGTCAATGCTTACAAAACCTATCGGGAAATCTATCGCGGCGCGCCAGAACCCCGTAAGGTTGCCGAACTCATGGTTTTCACACCGGATATGCCGCGTTCCCTGCGCAGTTGCATTGACGAAGTTTTTGAAATTCTTAATCGGGTCCGGCGTGATGCACCTTGCGCTCAAAAGGCGGACATTTTGAGGGCACGACTGGTTGCCGGACGGGTCGATCGTTTGTTTCGATCGGGCCTGGAAAAGTATCTGACCGAATTTCGTACCAGTGCCAACGGCTTGAGTTTTCAAATTCAAATTGACTTCATGATGGTCCGATGAAACTGACAATTGAACACGAAACCCGGTATCGCTTTGCGGGCCAGGCGAATTATTCCATTCAATATCTGCGGTTAACCCCGCGCGAGGATTCCTGCCAGCGCATATTATCGTGGAATCTGTCGTCGCCGGGAAAATTGACCTGCTGGGTCGATGGATTTAATAATGCGGCCCATGTGTCGGTTCAGGATTCCCGCCATGACGAGGTATCGGTTTTGGTCAAAGGTGAAGTCGAGACGTTCGATACGGCTGGGATCCTGCCGGCCGACGACGGTCTGCCACCCTTGATTTTTTTACGGGAAACAGAATTCACCTCCCTAACCCCCGAAATTTCACATTTTGCCGAAGCTTTTCGCGATGTGCAGAACCAGGATGGTAATCTGGCAGCCATGCATGCCTTGATGACGGGCATTGGCTGTGCGGTCCAGTATCAAAGTGGATTTACCAACGTGCAAACCGATGCCAATCACGCCCTGCAGACCGGCAAAGGGGTTTGCCAGGACCACGCTCACCTGTTTATTGCGGGGGCCCGGGTGTTGAACATACCCGCCAGATACGTCAGCGGTTATTTGCTGGCGGGCACAGGTAATCTGGCTAGTCATGCCTGGGCGGAAGCCTTTATTGAAGGCCTCGGATGGGTTAGTTTCGATCCGTCAAATCAACAGTCGGCAACGGATGCCTATGTTCGCCTGGCCGTCGCCTATGACTTCGGTGACGCCAGCCCGGTTCGCGGGGTCCGTGAGGGCGGTGGCATTGAAGATATGAACGTGCGGGTTCATGTTCAGCAATCTCAGTAACGGAATAACAACACTCAAATGACCTATTGCCTTGGTATAATGTTAAATGATGGTCTCGTTTTTGCAGCGGATTCGCGGACCAATGCGGGAGTGGATAACATTTCCACCTACCGCAAACTGCATGTTTTTGAAGAGCCGGGAGAACGCCTGATTGTCGTGCTTTCGGCAGGCAATCTGGCGACCACACAATCAGTTCTCTCTCAGTTGGAGGAGGGCATCGGCGGTATCGAACCCGTTGCCAGTCAAACGCTTTATACGGTATCGTCGATGTATGGCGCAGCGCAGCTTGTTGGCGACGCACTGCGTAATGTGACGGAACGGCACGGGACCCACGTTGCGGCGCAGGATGCGGATGTCTCGGCGACGTTCCTGATTGGCGGACAGATCTCCGGCCGCCGAATGCGATTGTTTCAGGTTTATTCCGCCGGTAATTTCATTGAAGCAACGGAAGATACTTCATTCCTGCAAATTGGCGAAGCCAAATATGGGAAACCCATTTTACAGCGGGTCGTGCGCCCGGTTATGGGGCTTTTGGATGCAGCAAAATGTGCAATCGTGTCAATGGACTCGACCATTCGCGCCAATATTTCGGTCGCACTTCCCTTGGATATTCTGGTTTATCGCAAGGACAGTTGCCGCGCAGCGACCCATCAACGGATCCATGACGACGACCCCTATTTCACACGGGTGAGCAACCAGTGGGGCGAAGGTTTGCGTAAATTATACGAAGAACTTCCAAATCCTGCATGGGGTGACGAAGTCGATCGCTGATCCTGGAAACCCTGGTGCCGTACGCGTCGCGAATATAAAGGTCAGGGTCAGAGTGCGTCCTATTCGCCCGGAAATGCCTTAAAATCTCCGGCATTGCCTATAGGATGAAATAGAGCACCAGAAAAACCGCCAGCAAACCTACTGCAAAAACCCCCATAGAACCAATGCTTGCTGTTTTTGCCAGTGCGCCATTCATGCCATTCCATCGCTCGACCTGTCCGATGAATGCGCTCAAAATTTCGAGCAAATAGGAGCGAACGGCGCGATCGATCTTGATAATTTTGCGGCCCATGGAATTGACAATTTTCGGTAACAGCTTTCTATAAAGCCAATCGAAATCCAAGTTTGTTGACTTGATTTCAGGCGGATAGAGACCTTTTAACATGAGGAATGTAAATGCTAAGGCTGAGAACATCAAAAGCTGGAGTTGGGTAATTACATGCGCGGTCGTGTAGGGCACATAATCCACTGGGAAGGGCAAAATTGCATAAAGCGCATCCGGATAGACACCAATGCCAATGCACAGGAATGCCGCAAGTCCCATAGCCAATAGCATATTAAGTGGGGCTTCTTGCGGACGTTTGCCGGAATCATGGGCAAAGAAAGCGAAATACGGGATCTTAATTCCCGAATGATGAAACACGCCGGCAGATGCGAATATCAGAATTGCCCATGTTAGCCAGTGTCCTTCGTGACCCAGCGCAGTGAGTATCATCGATTTAGAAATAAAGCCTGAGAACAGAGGGAATGCGGAGATTGATGCAGCGCCTACAATGCAAAAGCCCGTGGTCCAGGGCATGGTCTTGTGGAGACCGCCCAGTTCCGACCCTTTAATCGTTCCAGTACGAAATAGCACCGCCCCCATCGACATGAACAACAGTGCCTTGTATAGAATATGACTGAAGGCATGTGCAGCGGTCCCGTTTAGAGCCAGTTCCGTACCAATGCCGATACCAACCACCATGAAACCAAGCTGATTGTTTAGGCTGTAGGCGAGGACCCGTCGGAGATCGTTTTCGATTACCGCGTAAAAAATCGGAAACGCAGTCATGATGGCACCGATGACGATAAGAATTTCTGTTCCCGCATAGCCACGCGCCAACGAATAGACGGCGAGTTTGGTGGTAAACGCGCTAAGGATGACCGTGCCGGTAACCGTTGCCTCAGGGTAAGCATCCTGCAGCCAATTGTGCAATAGTGGGAAGGCGCATTTGATACCGAAAGCCAGCAAGACGAGCTTTCCACCCAGGCTCTCTATACCAATATGATTAAATGCGAGAGATCCTGTGTCATTGAATATTAGAATTGCGCCGGCTAATAAAAGGACACCCGATCCAATCTGAACAACCAAATAACGCATACCTGAACGAAGGGCTCGCTCCGTACCCGAAGCCCAGATCAAGAAGACGGAGGAAATGGCCGTTAGTTCCCAAAACACGAACAGTGTGATCAAGTCGCCAGCGAAAACGGCACCGACGGCGCTGCCCATATAGATTTGAGCCATGGCACCTTGCAGCGGGTCATCCTCGTGCAAGGCATAAAGAACACCGAGGAAGGCTGCGATATGGAAGATATACCCCCAAACCAACGCTAAGTCGTCAACACGTAACACTTCCAGGACATAGCCAAACATTACAAAATCTACTGACATGCCCGGCACAAGGGCGATAGTGTAGATGAACCCCACGATGGGCAATCCCAATAACAACGCGCGGCGGGCATTTCCAGATGCCAGCGGAATCAAAAGGCCGCCAAGGATCATGATTAAGCCTGGATTGAACTCAATCATTATTGTCGTCCTTGTCGTAGTAGTCTTCGTCTCGCATCAAAATTGTTCGCATCCATTTTGCGCCAAGAACCAAACCGACGCACATTACAAAGCCATATATGGCGTAAAATCCGAAAATGTTTTCAGCGGCGAAATAAGGGTGTTTGTGGTAGAGGCCGTCAGCGAAAAATAAGCCAACGCAGATGATCACCAACGCCCAGATAATTTTCCGAACGTTTCGTTTCTTCTCGAACCAACCTGTTTCCTGCTGGCCATTGTTGTCGTGATGATCGCTCATGACGCCCCTCCCTGGATTATGGGCAATACGAACTGGTAGATGGAGTCCGCATAGAAAAAGAGTCCCGCACACCCCATGGCGGTAAATGCCAGAGCAACTAAACAGAGAGGTGGTGCTTCCGCGCAACCGGCCAGCTTCCATTGATGCGGTCCGGACACATCGCCCGCCAGATGTTCCAAGGGTTCGAGATGATCACTCTCCGAGACGGGCAGATCGTGATCATGATTTTCAATGGGCGGATCGTTGTAAAACCCACGCACAACAATCGGTATCAGATAAGCGACATTTAACAGGGACGAAATCATCAGCACGGCGACGAACAAAACCTGTTCTGTTTCCGCTGCCGCCAGGGCCAAATACCATTTGCTCCAGACCCCGCCAAACGGCGGCAGTCCAATAATTGATAAACTGCCGATGAGAAAACAGAAAAAAGTGATGGGCATTTTTCGGCCCAGTCCCCGCATCTGGCTGATTTCCGTTTTATGGCTGGCGACCATGATCGCGCCAGCGCAAAAGAACAGGGTGATTTTGCCAAAGGCATGCATAACGATATGCATGGCACCGCCGATGATACCGAGGCCACTTGCCATCATCGCACCGAGGACAATGTAAGAAAGTTGACTGATGGTTGAATAGGCCAGTCGGGCCTTTAGATTGTCCTTGCTCATGGCGACAATTGACGCCAGCAGTATTGTCATGGCCGCCATGTAAGCGATCCATGTGCCCGCACCGATGTCGCGCAAGAAGTCAATTCCAAACAGATAGACACTGACTTTGAGCACGGTAAAAACACCCGCCTTGACAACCGCAACCGCGTGCAACAGGGCGCTGACCGGTGTCGGCGCGACCATCGCCGCTGGCAGCCAACGGTGAAACGGCATGACGGCGGCTTTACCGATCCCAAAGACGTACATCGCCAGAAGAATGCCAGCGAGAACCGGTTGAACCTTACCTTCCATAATCCCACCCGGGGTGAAATCAAGCGTGCCGGTCAGGGAGTAGGTCCAGATAATTGCCACCAGTTGCAAACCAATGGACGTGGAAATCAGGATTCCCAAATAAATACGCCCGGCGCGTTTTGCAGCATCTGTGCCGGAATGGGTGACCAGGGGGAAGGTTGAAATGGTCAGGATTTCGTAAAAGATAAACAACGTCAGCATATTGCCGGCAAAAGCGATCCCCACGGCACTGGAAATAGCGATCGCGAAGCAGACGTAAAACCGGGTCTGATTTTTTTCATGGTGACCACGCATGTAACCGATGGCGTACACGGTGGTGACGATCCATAAAAAACTGGCAATACCGGCAAAAATCATGCCGAGGGGTTCCAGTTCGAAGGCAATGGACAGACCAGGTATCATTTCGCCATAGGACCAGGCCGGTCGATCCCCTGCGGCCACATCATCGAAAAAAGCGGCGACGATGATGAACAAAAGCACGGCGGTGACTAGAGTAATGGTCTCGCGCACGTTGGCATGGTTGCGGGCCAGCCAAATGCCGACGGCACCCAACAAGGGGAGGGCAATGGCCCAGGGGATCATTTGATCGACGATCATTTAAGTCCCCTGACCAACGTAGCAGCAGCATCTCCGGCAATATCCAGAGCCGTCGTCCCGTCGAGGCCGAAATAAATAGCGGCACTGATGAGTATAAAAGTCGGTAAAACCATGGAAAAAGGCGCTTCGTCTTTTTCCATGGCAGCCGTTGATGGCACCTTGAAATAGGCCACTTCAACGACCCGCCATACATAAACAACGGCAAGCAGTGAACTGATGACAATCAGCAGAGCGACCGGCCACCAGCCTTTATCCAGTACAGCTTGCAAAAGCGCCCACTTGGAGACGAAACCAACGGTCAGAGGAACACCAATTAAACTTAACCCGCCCAAAACAAACGCCGCCATGGTTACCGGCATGCGCTTGCCCAGGCCGGCCATATCGTCCAGTTTTGCCGAGCCAATTTTATAAACCACGCAGCCCATTACCATAAACAGGCCGCCTTTCATAAGGGCATGATTAAACAGATGGACAAGACCGGCAGATATACCGCCAACGCTGTTTAAGGACAGACCCAAAATTATATATCCAATTTGTGCCAAGGAGGAATAAGCCAGCATTCTTTTGATATTTGTCTGGTAAATGGCGACGGCGGAACCGGCAAACATGGCAACGATTGCCAGCGCCGCAAGTAAGTCTTGGATCTGCAGGGATTGCAGAATATTGATGCCACCAAAGACCGTGAAAATGATGCGGACAAAGGCATAAACCGCGACTTTGGTCGCCGTGGCCGCAAGAAATACGGTGACAACGGACGGCGCAAATGCATAGGCGTTGGGTAACCAAAAGTGCAGGGGGAAAAGCGCTAATTTAAGGGCCAGGCCAACGGTCAGAAATGCCAGGGCCGCCTGAATGGTCCGCGTTGCCGCGACGTCCGGGATGAGTTTCGCCAAATCGGCAATATTGAGGCTGCCGGTCATCATGTACATCAGGCCGACGCCGATGATGTAAAAAGTGGCACCGACGGTGCCCATAATCAGGTAGCGATAGGCCGCCGTCAATCCACGTCGGTCCTGGCTCAGACTGATCAGCACATAGCTGGCCAGCGACGATATTTCCAAAAACACAAACAGGTTGAAGGCGTCGCCGGTTATGGTGATTCCCAACAATCCCGTTTCACACAGCAGCATCATCGTGTAAAAAATGTATAACCGGTCGCGGTCGATTTCCTTTTCTGCACTGAGTTTGGCGTAGGGCATAACAACGGCACCAATGCTGGTGACAATAACCAACACCCAGGCACTGAGCATATCGACCCGGTACTCAATCCCCCATGGGGCCGCCCAACCGCCAATTTCGTAGATGATCTCGCCGCCTGCCTGTACCTGTTGTAAAAGCCATATGGAAATGGCCAGGCAAATCCAACTGACCACGGTCGTTAGCGCCCAGGTTGCCACCGGATGGCGCAGGAAGACACAGATCGGTGCCGCCAATAGTGGGATTATGACCTGCAGGATCGGGAGATGCGCTTCGATCATGCGTCGTCATCCTGTTCGAGAATTTCATCATCTTCTATGGTGCCATAGGCTTCATGAATTCGAACCACCAAGGCCAGGCCCAATGACGTTGTCGCGACACCAACGACAATTGCCGTCAGGATCAGGACGTGGGGCAGCGGATTGGAATAAACCGTTATGTTATCCGCCAAAATCGGGGCCGTGCCGCCGGTTACCTTGCCCATGGTGATGTACAGCAAAAATACGGAAACCTGAAAGACGTTCAATCCGACGATTTTTTTTACCAGATTATTTTGTGCGATGACGATGTACAAACCGGACATCATTAAGGCAACAATAATCCAATATACAAAGAGGCCCGAAAATTCCATTAACGGTGCCCCCGACCGGCAAAGGCGATAAATATGGTAACCATGGCGCAACAGACCGTAATGCCGACACCCAATTCGACCAGCAAAATACCGAGGTGCTGGCCATTGACAGGGTCGTTCGCCAAAGCATTGTAGTTGAGAAAGTTTTCACCGAGCAGCAAGGTCGCAACACCAACCCCGGCATAGAGCAGCACACCAACCGACAGGCCCGAGCGCGTGACCCAGGCGGGAATCGCTTTTCGGGTTTGTTCAACGCCGAATATCAGGGCATATAAAATGATCGCCGAAGCAAAGATGACACCCGCCTGAAACCCCCCGCCGGGGCCAAAATCACCATGCCATTGCACGTAAAGTCCAAACAAAAGGATGAACGGAATAATAAATTTTGAGACAACCCGCAAGATTACCTTGCGACGCATAAATCGAAGTTCACCGAGGTTCATGTGTCCGCCTCCGTCTGATCTTCCGGTTTTTTGCGTCGACGTCGTCCCCGGCCAATGATTGCTATCACCCCGATGGCCGCCGTAAAAATAACAAACGTTTCACCCAGGGTGTCGTATCCCCGATAACTGGCAAGCACCGAGGTGACGACGTTCGGCAGGCCAACTTCGTTTGGTGACTGGTTGATATATCTTGGCACCACATGGTTGTGTATGGGCGATTGGGGGTCGCCATAGGACGGCATGTCCAAAGTCCCGTAAATCAGAATTACGCCGGTTACCAAGGCGATCAAACCGCCGCTAACCGCCCGTGAGGACCCCGTGGTTTTTTCTTCGCGGCTGGTCAAGGCCAGCGTTCCCAACATCAGGACGGTGGAGACACCCGCGCCAACAGCGGCTTCTGTAAATGCCACATCGACGGCATCCATAACCACATAGATGGCGGCACCCAGAAGGCTGAACATCCCGGTCAACATGACGACGGAAAACAAATCTCTGATGCGGATAATACCAACGACGGTCGCACACATGAAACCGAGCAGGGTAAATACGATCACTTCTTCGATGGCACGGCTCCTTGCTTGATTGGGCTGTCCTTGTCGACATCGGGTACCAGTCCACTGTTGAGCGCGGCGCGGGCCAAGGCGTGGGTTGTTGTCGGGCTGGTGAAAAAGACAAAAACCAAAATCAGAAAGAGCTTGGCGGTAACCAGGGTGAATCCGGCCTGGACCATCAAACCGGTCAAAATTAATCCGATCCCCAGGGTGTCAATGAGGCTGGCCCCGTGCTTGCGCGCGTACATATCGCGCAGGCGAATAAGGCCAAGACCCCCAATAAGGCAAAATCCACTTCCGGCAAGGATGAACCCCCAACTGACGACATCGAGAACCAGTTCCATTAGATATCCCCCGGTTCGTTTTCGTCGGTGGTGTTTTCAAGCGCGCCGTAGGTGACAAATTTAGTGACTGCAATGGTTCCGATAAAATTGATCAGTGCATATACCAAAGCCAAATCGAGAAACTCGGGACGTCCGGCCATGAACCCGTGCACGGAAATCAATATGACCGTGAGCGTACCAAAGGAATTGATTGCCAGAATGCGGTCAAACACTGTCGGGCCCTTGAGCGACCGAAACAGGGCCAGCGCCATGGTCACCAGAACGGCCGCTGCGGCGGTGATAAACATTATGTTTCGCTATCCCGTTTGACCGACGTGTCCTCAGGATGGTCATGTAAGGCTGGTTGGCTGAACGCCGACGGGCCCCCCTTACCCAATTCAAGGGCAGTTACCCGGCGATCCATTTCTCCCGTTTCCAGTCCCTCCTTCGATCCTTGTGTCAAGGAATGGATCAACAGATCCGCCCCTTCGATATCCAGGGTGACGGTACCTGGTGTCAGGGTAATGGAGTTGGCATAGGTAACACGACCGACTTCAGAAACCTGCGACGCTTTCACATGCATCAAACGCGGACGAACAGTGTCATCGTTTTTTAAAATGGCCTTTGCCACGTCCCAATTGGCGAGGACGATTTCCCACAGCAACCAGGGATAATAGGTAATGCATCCTGCAGCCAGATGGACGGGGTGGGTTTCGTGATCAATGGCATCCATGCGGTGACAAATGTATAAGACGAGGATGACGGAGCCAATTCCCAACCCGATGATAAGGACCAGCGTATAACCGGACAATAACCACCAGACACCACTCAAAAGAACGGCTAAACTGAATGTATGTAGCATGTACCAGACCCCGATTAAACCAATGACACGCATCCCTTTAAATCTCATTGCGATTTTATAGGTGCGTATCTGTCGTCCAAGGATAAAATCGCCGAGGTTGTGACTCCAGGAAAAACCATCACATGCTGTAAGACTTGCTTAAATCACGCTGCAAATAACTAGAAAAATATTGGATAAACTATTGAAAATAAACGATAAAATAACAATATGTGACGGTGCAACAAATATCCTCAGGACCTTTGTATTGGTCGTGATTGTTGGCCTGATTGGCGTAAATTCAGCGCAAACAGCCGAATCCTTTCGTATTTCTCGCATTGCGATTTTCTCCGGCGACACCCTGCACAGGTTCCAGGTTGAACTGGCGGAAACCCCAGGCCAAAGATCTCAGGGGTTACAGGGACGCAAACAGATGGCCGCCGATTGGGGCATGCTGTTTGATTTTAAGCAAACCCAAGCGGTAACCATGTGGATGAAAAACACCTATTTGTCGCTTGATATGTTTTTTATCGGCGCTGACGGGACAATCATAAATATTGCCCGCGATACACAACCGTTGTCGCTGAAACATATCAATGCAGCCGGGCCCGTGCTGGCGGTTCTGGAAGTTGTTGCGGGTACGGCCCGGCGGCTGGGGATCAGGGCCGGCGACAAAGTGCAACACCCGCTGTTTGCAAAATAGGCCGGTTAGGTGTGGCCGAAATAGGGCAGCGCCTTGCCGTCCAATTCAAGGTTCACATAGTCGAATGCAGCAAGCGCAATATCGACCAAAGAAATCACTGTGGTAACAGATGTACCATCATTGGAGACGGGAAGTCTTAATTGAGTCTGGATCCGCGTCGACTGGTGATTGGTTAATTTATCGATCGTGTAATAGACCGGATGTTTTTGTTTTATAAATGATCGCAAGGAAGCCGTCATTGCACTGGAAAAAATATCGCCCTGCATCTCGCCGACGGTTTTCCCGGTATATTCACGGTTTCGCAAATGGCCATACTGTGACCCGTAATATCGAAACCGAAAATCCAGGGGTACCCGTTCGACGTCTTTGACCAAGGTTGACGGCAGTAGTTTTGCTGGAATTTGCATCATGTCAAATTCCCGCCAGTGCGGCGCAAAACGATCGCCCCTTAACGCATTCCAGTAGGCATAAACAGACCAAAACGAGTCGGGCATTTTGGCAATCGGAAGTTCTGTAAAGGTTATGGCTATCTTTGGAACTGAATATTGCCCCATGGCGTGTACTCCATCTTGTTCCCAACCGGCTTCCTATTGTCCCCAACACGACGGGATCTGTGCGAGTCATCTGCGCCCGCAAACTATTGTCACAAAGATCTGTTAACGGACAGCAGATCCTAAACGCCCTTTAAAAATAAGGGTTTCTGTAAAACCGGATTTTCATGGCAGTGTCAAAATTCGGAGAATCGCCGGTGATTCCCTGTTTCAAGGAGACATCTACCGGGGTCGCAACTGCGGGCCCGAGGGAACCGAAGCGAAGATTGCAAGAGCCAATAAAGAAAAAGCTTCTCGCGGACTATTGGGGCTTGCTTATGGGGCAGGGAGCGCCTAATTAACTCCCGGTGTCGGGGTGTAGCTCAGCCTGGTAGAGCACGCGCTTTGGGAGCGTGAGGCCGGAGGTTCGAATCCTCTCGCCCCGACCAATTATTTCCGTCATAATCTGTGCGGAGTTCGCCAATGACCCAATGCAGAATTTTCAAACCGAGTAAAAATGCCATGCAGTCCGGACGGGCCAATTTGGCAACCTGGGTTTTGGAATTTGAACCGACGGAAGCCAAACAGGCGGATCGACTGATGGGGTGGATTGGCTCGGGTGATATGAACGGTCAATTAAAACTGACTTTTCCCAGTAAAGAACAGGCGATCGAATATGCCCGTAATAAAAACCTGACCTACCGGGTTCAGGAAGCCAAAACACGGAATATTCGACCCAAAAGTTATTCCGAAAATTTCAGTCCGCGATTTCGATTTCAGTAAATAAAAGCGATTTTACTGATATAGGGCCGACCGATGGCCCAATACTTGAGAAATTGGTGGAAATCGTGTACTCTTAATACTTAGTTGATTGCGCCTTGCGGCAAGAATTGTCGGTAAGGTGGATGTGTTGTGCTTTGCGCAAGAATTGTGCGGAGAAGGAAAGTCGGGAACTGCTTGGTTGTGCGCCCCCTCTGAGACATGTCCGAAAAAAATCCAGGCTGCGGTTGTACCGCGATCTGGGGCCTCAGGAAGGGGATAAAGATGGCAGACTTTCCAGTTGTGTCTTCTCGCCTGCGCACCACTCTTATCGGTTTGCAGCAGGCCAGAGATCTCATTGAAATTTCCTCTAAACGGGTGGCAACGGGACTTAGGGTTTCCAGTCCCCTGCAAGGTGTCAGTGCATTTTTCGATGCCAGCGCCCTGAACAGCCGCGCCGGGCGGTTGTTGACCATTAAAGATGAAATCACCAATGGGGCCATTGTCACCACCGGAACTATCGCTGCCATTGATGAGATTATCACCCTCGTCAACTCTCTGAAAACGGAAGCCAATTCGGCGCTTGGCGTATCGACAACCCTTACCTCGAACACGGTGACCACAGCTCTGGCCGATGTCACCGATACAATCGCCGGTGCCGTCGACGATGACGCCTTTACCATTACCCACGATGGCACTACCACGACCATTACCAATACGGCCGGGTCGACCTTTACCTCCATTGCGGCCCAGATAAATGCCATCAGTGATCTGACAGCGACGGTTTCAGATGGCGCAGGCATCGTCGTTACGGCCGTCGATGGCAAGGATATTACGATCACCGAGTCGGTAAATACCCTTGCCGCTGATCTGGGCATTGCCTCGTCGACCAACGGCACCTTTGTCTCCAGCGCCATTCGCGAAGTCGCGGAGACGGATTTTGATGATTTGCAGGGTCAAATCGCCACGGTTATTGGCGGTGCGACGTTTCTTGGGACCAACCTGATCGCCAGTTCGCCGGGCACCTTGACCGTGCAGCTTGCCGATAGTGCAGCCAGTAAAATTACCATCTCTGGGGTTTCCTCGAGCGCCGCTTCCTTAAGTATTACGGCGGTTGATACGGCCGGAAGTTTTGCAACCAATGCTGGCATTACCACATCGATCGCTGAACTGGATGCGGCATTGGTAACCTTGAACGCGACAAAAGCGACATTTGAGACAAGAGATTTAATATTGGATTCTCGCGCCGATTTCGTGCAAACTCTTGCTGATTTGTTAGGGGAAGGTGCGACGAAGCTCACCGGAGCCGATCTACAGGAAGAAGCCGCAACCATATTGGCGTTACAAACCCGTCATGATCTAGCGGTTGTTCAGATCGAATCCGTCTTTACGAGCGAGAAAACACTGACCAGCCTGTTACAGCTTAACTAGTAAAGGTTAGGCCCGGGCCAAATCGGGTTCCAGAACGGTAACCATCCTTGTTGAACAAACAGAATGGAGGCCGGGGAACCATGTATCCTTCGCACCAAAAGTCTGCTCTGCACGCCTATCAGCGCGCGCAAACCTCTGCCATGACGCCCAAACAAACGGAAGTGATGGCCTTTAACCGGGCAGCCTCGCTGCTCCGGCAGGCCGGCGAAAACATCCGGGACTACGGCGCTTATGTGACGGCCCTCAAGTTTAATCAGCGCCTGTGGACGGCCATTCAGGCGGGCCTGTTGGATAATCCCGAGCGGGTGCCGGAACCGGTCCGCACCAATATGTTGAACCTCAGTTTGTTCATCGACAAACACACCCTGGACGCTGTCCGTCAGCCCGCCAGCGATAAACTGGCAGCGTTAATTGAGATCAATCTGGCGATGGCTGGGGGACTGGTGGATAACGCCCGGAACCAACGGACCCTCAATTAGGGGATCTGGTTCGACCAAAAATTTCAGGGAACCGCATTTTCCCGGGGATTAAATTTTCTGAGTTGTTGATCCGGCAAACTCCGGTTAAAAGATCGCCTACGGCGGGCGCACCGATAGACGTGCCCGCATCACGGCGGGTCCCGTAGCTCAACTGGATAGAGCACTCGCCTTCTAAGCGAGATGTTGCAGGTTCAAGTCCTGCCGGGACCGCCAAACCGTTTTTTTTAACCTTCGACCAGTTCCAGATTAACCAATGCGGCGCGCACCTGACTTTTCTGTTGGTCGGTGGCCGGCGCCGTGGGTCGCCTGGCATAACCGGTTTCCAAACCCTGAAGGTGTTGTGCATATTTGCAAAGGGACGGCATGTTGTCGACGCCGATGGCGTCCCACAGGGGCATTAAACGCTCGTGCAGGTCCCGGGCCACGGACCAATCCTGGTCAATGACCGCGTCCCATAATTTGACGGACGGACCGGGTGCCGCTGTCAGAATGGCGGCAATTGCGCCCGGGGCACCCAGTTGATAGGACGAATACAGCAAGGCATCGACGGCGGAAAAAATCAGGTTGTGCGGTTTGGCGCGTCGCACCAGGTCGGCGAACAATTTCATATCCCCAGCGCTTTGTTTGACACCAAGCACGCCCGGCACTTCGTCCATAATTCTGAGCAGTAAATCCGGCGACAGATAACACCAGGGAACCACGTTATAGATCAGGATCGGCACGCCGCATTCCTCATGGATGTCTTGAAAATGCCGGACCATGGCATCGTCGTCCGGTCGGAACAGATAAGACGGCGGAGTAATTTGCAAGGCCGCTACGCCAAGGTCTTTTACCGATTGTCCCCGGGCCACGACTTCCGCCGTCGAATTGGCAATAATTCCAGCAATCAGAGGCACCCTGTTATCTATGGTCTCAGCGGTTTTTTCCATGAGATCTCGATATTCGTCTCTGTTTAAGGCATGACCTTCCCCCGTGCTGCCACCGGCGGCCAAGCCATGGACGCCGTTTTTAATCAACCATTCGACCTGAGCGGGTACCAAATTCAGGTCGATGGCACCGCTTATGCTGAAAGGTGTCGTGAAGGGGGCAATAATTCCTTTTAACGTGCTCAAAATTATTCTCCTGATCTCTATTTCGGGTCTTACTGCTTGTTTCGATAAAACATCGGCCTTTCCCGAAAAAAAGTAAAAGGTATTTTTTTACCAATTCGATTATAGGAAATAAATTACCACTGGATCGGACAAACCACCAAAATATATCAGGGGTGCGTGACTGTTTCTCGTCAGAGAAACCTTTGTTTTACCCTTGGTGGTTGCCGTGCAGACAGATTTGCCAAAGGCCGCCGTTCACCGCCATCTCCTTAGAGATCGATTGCGGATCTGTTTCATGGCTGAATTCGGGAGCCCGTGTCAGGCACTCAATAGTGAAGGTGATTTTTGTACCCCAATTTATAATCGGGTTCGCCAGAAGATTGTTCGGAAATTGCGCAGAAATGCGTCCTGAATATCGATTTGTTTCACGTACAGCGAAATGGAAACATTTTGAAACAAAACAAAATATAACACGAGTGCATACATTGGTATGCTGACATTCACGGTCAGATTACCTGTATGGCAAATCTGGCGAAGGCACGCATGCCGGTTTTATATTGGTCCTATCAGCTATAAGGGTTTGCATTAAATAGAACTAAGGCTTGTCGTGAATTCGTGGATCCTCCCTTGCGCCGACTTAGGGATAATTTGTACTTATTTGGAGACATTGATATGGCTGAAGAAATTGCAACTGAACCGATGGTAGACGGAAGTGGTGCACCGCCCCCAGGAGCTGGGGATGGAATGATGCCTGCGTCAGCAGATGCCGTTGGCGAAGCTGCTGGCGCAGCGTTTAATGACGCTCTGGAATCTGGAGCTTCTCCGGAAGAGGCCTTTCAAACGGCAACCGATGCAGCACAGGCTGTTTCAGAGGAAATGGGCATCCCGGCGGAAGAGTTCGAGGCCGGTGCAACCGCTGCTGAGGAAGCATTCGACGAAGCACTCGCCGACGGTTCCAGTCCTGAAGAAGCATTTGACGCAGCAGCTTCCGCCGCAGGGCCAGATGGTGAAGCACCGCCGCCAGAGGGTGATGCGCCGCCACCGGCGGGGGACATGATGGCTGACGGAGCGCCGCCGGAGGGTGATGCGCCGCCACCGGCGGGGGACTTGATGGCTGACGGAGCGCCGCCGCCGGAGGGTGATGCGCCGCCACCGGCGGGGGACATGATGGCTGACGGAGCGCCGCCGCCGGAGGGTGATGCGGCGCCACCGGCGGGGGACATTATGGCTGACGGAGCGCCGCCGCCGGAGGGTGATGCGCCGCCACCGGCGGGGGACTTGATG
>JAJFII010000037.1 GCA_021775095.1 Rhodospirillales bacterium | reverse complement strand
CCGGGATCGCGGGTCTGCTGGAGAACCTGTTCCATGGACACGTTATGGTCGCGCAGACAGGCGGCAAACTCGGCAAATACACCCGGTTTATCGACGACCCGCAAATGCACATAATAGGGCCCGGTGTGATCGGCCATGGGTGCCGTGACCGGATCCTTAAGGGTCGAGGTGGCGATACCAAAGGCCGGAACCCGCAGCCCACGGGCAATATCGATCAAATCCGCGATCACGGCTGAGGCCGTCGGTCCGGCACCAGCACCGCGTCCTTCGTATATGGTACTGCCGACAAAATCCCCATCGACGACAACCCCGTTAAACACACCCGATACATGATTGATCGGCGCATCGACGGGGACCATGCAGGGGTGAACCCGTTGTTCGATGGAGGTCGAATTTTGTTTGGCGACGCCCAACAGTTTGATGCCGTAACCCAGGCGTTTGGCAAAATGTATATCAATTGGGGAAACCTGGCGAATGCCCTCCACGTGGACGGCTTCAAAATCAATCTGGGTGCCAAAAGCCAGGCTCGCCAATATGGCCAGCTTATGGGCGGCGTCAACGCCGTCGACATCAAAACTGGGATCGGCTTCGGCATATCCCAAACCTTGCGCTTCATCAAGGACATCGTCAAAGGCCCGACCGGATTCCGCCATATTGCTCAAAATATAGTTACAGGTGCCGTTTAGAATCCCGTACACACGTTCTATACTGTTGGCGCTCAAACCATCGCGCAATGCTTTGACGATGGGAATGCCGCCGGCGACGGCGGCTTCAAAGGACAGGCAAACCCGGGCTGCTTCCGCCCGTTCACTCAACGCCGTTCCGTGATGGGCGATCAAGGCTTTGTTTGCCGTTACCAGATGCTTGCCGTTGCCAAGCGCCTGTTCGGCCAGGGACCTGGCGACCCCGTCGGAACCACCGATCAATTCAACAACCACATCCACATCCGGCCTATCCGCCAGGTCTGACGCATTGTCACACCAGGCCAGTCCCGCCGTACTCACACCCCGGTCTTTGGTTTTATCCCGGGCAGAAACCGCCGTAACAACCAGTGCCCGGCCAGCCCGCGCGGTGATCATTGCCGCATGGGTTTGCAAAATATCCAAAGTGCCGGCCCCGACAGTTCCCAGTCCGGCGATACCGATGCGTAATGGATCCGTCATTCGTCTGCCCCTTGTGTTGTCTGCTCGCCCCGCGCCGCACCTGAAGACGACGCCAGAAACGATTTTATGTTACGGATCGCTTGTCGGGTGCGATGCAAATTTTCCACCAGACCAATGCGCACGTGGCCATCGCCATGTTCACCAAACCCGATACCGGGAGCGACCGCGACCTGGGCACCATCCAACAGTAACTTCGAAAACTCCAACGATCCCAGATGCCGGTGTTGTGGCGGAATTGGCGCCCAGGCAAACATCGTCGCCGGCGGTGAGGGAATTTCCCAGCCGGCGGAACCGAGGCCTTCGATCAGCACATCACGACGCTTCTTATAGAGGCCACGCATTTCATCGACACAACTCTGGTCACCGTTCAGGGCGGCGGTCGCAGCCACCTGAATGGGCGTAAAAGCCCCGTAGTCCAGATAGGATTTGACGCGGGTCAGGGCAGAAATCAGCGTTTTGTTGCCGGTCGCAAAACCAATCCGCCATCCCGGCATGTTGTAGGTTTTGCTGAGCGATGTAAACTCGACGGCGATATCCCAGGCCCGCCTGATCTGTAATATAGACGGTGGCGGATTGTCGTTAAAATAGACTTCCCCATAGGCCAGATCCGAAAGGATATAAATTCCGTGGAACAGGCAAAAATCAACGACCTGAGCATAAAAATCCAGACCAACACATGCCGCCGTCGGATTATTGGGAAAGTTTAAAACCAGGGCGGTGGGTTTGGGCACACTGTGTTGTACGGCGCGTTCCAGGGCGGCAAAAAAATCTTCATCGGCACCAACCGGGACGTTTCGAACCGCCGCACCGGCAATGATAAATCCAAAGGGGTGAATGGGATAACTGGGATTTGGCACCAGGATCACATCGCCCGGCGTGGTGATGGCCGACGACAGATTGGCAAGACCTTCCTTCGAACCCAGGGTGACGATGGTTTCGGATTCAGGATCGACCTCCACATTAAACCTTCTGGCGTAATAGGCCGACAGGGCTTTGCGAAGGCCAGGAATACCGCGCGAATTGGAATAACGGTGAACCTTCGGATTGAGGATGGTTTCCCGTAATTTTTCGATGATATGTGGGGCCGGTGGCTGGTCTGGATTGCCCATGCCAAAGTCAATGATATCCTCGCCTGCAGCCCGTGCACGGGCTTTCATTTCATTGACTTCGGCAAAGATATAGGGCGGCAGGCGCCGGATTTTATGAAATTGCTGATCCATGGTTTTCAAATGCCTGATTGAAGGGGGTGTCACAAGCAGAAATAAGGCCGTTTGGCCTTATTCCGTCGCATATTTAATAACGAGTGAGATGAAGGCGTATTAACTTTCCAGATATATTTCCGCTCGACGGTTGCCCGCTTCGCCGGTCGGCATGATCTCCAGATATTGCGGTGCACTGTCGGAAATCGCGTTGATTTCCAATTGTGCACGATCGGCACCCATGCGCATCAGTTCTTTGGCGATGGCGTCGGCCCGTGCTGCAGAGACACTAAAATTGATCATTTTATGTCTGACGGGATCCGTATTGCGGGTCCGGCTTGAGGCGTGTCCGACCACGTGAATACGCCCGCCACGTTCTTTTTTCAGTTCCCAGACATTTGCCAAAATCTGGCGATCCCGACTGGATAGGCGCGACGAGCCGTTTGCAAAACGAATGGTCGCCACTTTAACTGCTCCTGGCCCGATAAAACCCGCAGCCTGTTCCACATAGGTGGTCGCGGTATTTATGGCCGGAGAGGTGATAGCTGCTGCGGCCATGCCGTAACCGGCTTCAATGCCACTTGATGAGACAACGACTGTTTCGTATCCAGCCGCAGATACGGGCGACGCAGCGTTGATCGGAAGGGCCGTCCCCTGGCTTGCCCGGGAGCGAATTTCTGCCAGGCGAAGGGCAAACCGGGCCTGGAAATTATCCTGTTGCTGATTACCGGTCGCTGCGCTGGGCACGGTTTGATTGGCGCTCGGCAGGTCCCGGGCGCGGGCCACGGCAACCGGGGCTTTTGCCTGCTCTGGCGTGGCTGGTGCCGGTGACACTGCTGTTGTTGTTGTTGCTGTTGTTGTTGCTGTTTCTGTTGCTGTTGTTGTTGCTGCCGTTTTTGCCTTTGCTTCAGGTGCCTGCGCCGAGGCCGTCGGTGGTAACGGCGGAGGGGCATTCAACGCATTTATGGCTTCGCCCTGACGGGCAACCGACGGGGCATATTTGCGGCCTTCCACGTCGGCAACCAGTGCCTTTGCCACGGGCCGCGCCGGAGGCCGTTTTGCCGCCCTTTGCTGCTGGTCAATGGACGACAAAAGGGGAAATTCCGCCTCTGATTTATTGCCGCTCTGGGTATTTGCCGGGGCCGCGTTCTCCGCCGCCTGTGGCGCATCGTCGTCGGGTCCCTCTTCGCCGGCAAAAAACTCGACCGAGTTGTTGTACCATTGAACGGGATTAATCGCGTCCGGCACCTGTGAACAGCCAGCGACCAGACCGGCAGCGATCAGGGCCCCAACAGAACCCGATAAAGAATTTGATTTTGTTTTATTTTTAATCCGTTTTTCGCGAGCCATTGTCATGACGCTCCCCCAAATGCCTTATTTCGAAAGGTTAATTTCCGTAACCTGTACAGAATGTCCCCGATTTAGTTAACAGACGCCAAACAACGTGCTGTTTCTTATGTCTTGCTATACATTGTTTTTATTACAAAATCTCCATATATTTCAAGGACATCTCGTCGCGATTGCATGCGAGCATAGAGGATAAACCCATGAACGATCAACCACACACGTCACATTCCTATACGGATCCTGAAGAATTCTCAAAAATAGTCAGTGATATCGCCGCCCGCAGCCATAAACTGGTGACGGAATTTTTGGCAACACAGGCCATGGAAAACAAATCCAAGGACATAGATCCTTTGAATGTGGGAAATGCCTTCCTTGCGCTGACGACGCAAATGATGACCAATCCGTCGCCCGCCGTTGAGGCAAGTCTAGATTTGTGGCAGGACTATCTTGGCCTTTGGCAGAATACGGCAAATCGGATGATGGGGCTGGAGACGGAGCCGGTGGCGACACCCGATCATGACGACCGGCGCTTTAAAGATGAGGCCTGGTCCGAAAATAACGTCTTCGATTTTATAAAACAATCCTATCTTTTAACGTCGAACTGGATGCAGTCGACCGTCAATAATGTGCAAGGCCTCGACGACGCCTCGGCAAAAAAGGTCCAATTTATAACCCGCCAGTTTGCCGATGCCCTGTCGCCCAGTAACTTTCTCATGACCAACCCGGAAATCCTCAAGGAAACCATGGATACGGGCGGCGACAATCTGATCAACGGTCTGCAGAACCTGCTCAGAGACTTGGAAGCGGGCAATGGCGAGCTAAAAATAAAGATGTCCAACCAGGACGATTTTGTCATCGGCAAAGATATTGCCACTTCAAAAGGTGCCGTCGTTTACCGCAACGAATTGATGGAATTGCTGCAATTTGCACCGTTGACGGACACGGTTCTCCGAACGCCCCTGTTGATCGTGCCGCCCTGGATTAACAAATATTACATCCTCGATTTGCGTGAAAAAAATTCTTTTATCAAATGGGCAACGGAACAGGGGCACACGGTTTTTGTCATTTCCTGGGTCAATCCGGACGCCAACCTGGCGCAAAAAACATTTGAAGATTACATGCTGGAAGGCCCGGTTGCGGCCATCGATGCCGTTGGCAAAGCGACCGGCGACGCCAAAGTTAATATGGTCGGTTACTGCATTGGCGGAACCCTGTTAGCCGCGACCCTTGCTTATCTGCAGCAGGTCGGTGACAACCGCGTCAATTCAGCGACGTACTTCGCATCTCTGGTCGATTTTGAACAGGCTGGAGATTTAAAGGTTTTCATCGACGAAAAACAGGTGGAATCTTTGGAAAAAGTCATGAATGAACGCGGATTTCTTGAAGGGGGAGAAATGGCCGCGACCTTTAACATGATGAAGTCGAACGACTTGATCTGGTCCTTTGTTGTTAATAATTATCTCATGGGCAAAGAACCCTTTCCCTTCGATTTGCTTTATTGGAACGCCGATTCCACCCGAATGCCAGCAGCCATGCATAGTTTTTATTTACGCAATATGTATATGGAAAACAAAATGATCAAAAAGGGCGGGATCACCCTGGCGGGTCAGGAACTGGACCTCGGTAAAATCAAACTCCCCAGTTATATTGTCGCGACCCGCGAAGACCACATCGCGCCGTGGCAGGCGACCTTCGCTGGAACCCAGATTTATTCCGGCCCGGTCAAATTTGTGCTGTCGGGGTCCGGACATATCGCCGGCATTATTAATCCGCCGGCATCTAACAAATACGGCTATTGGACCAACGACAAAAAATCAAAAACTCCGGACAGCTGGCTGGCCGGTGCCACGCAACACCCGGGCTCATGGTGGCTGGACTGGGATCAGTGGCTTAAAAAATCCAGTCCCAAGGAAAAAGTCGCGGCACGGGTCCCAGGCGACGGTCCCCTTAAGACACTTTGTGATGCGCCGGGCACTTATGTCCTGACAAAGGCCAGCAGCTAAATGACCGGCGCGCCACCCGTCCGGTCCGGTGGTTGCCTGTGTGGCGGTGTTAAGTTTCAGGTTTCCGGGCCGTTGCGTGACGTGGTCTACTGCCACTGCCAAATGTGCCAAAAACTTCACGGCGGCCCCGGTGCCCATACCAAGGCCCAAAATCACCAGATCACAATTACCGAGGGGCGCGGATTAAAATGGTATCGGTCCTCGCAAATTGCCCAACGGGGGTTTTGCGGCGAATGCGGATCGAGCCTGTTTTGGCAACCGGACCAACAGGATTCCACGGGCATCTTAGCCGGTGCCCTGGAGCAACCATCGAAACTCAAGACCATGGGCCATATATTTGTCGGTGAAAAAGCTGACTTTTATGAAATCAATGATTCCTGCCCGCAGTTTCAAAAGTCTTCAGACGGCGCTTTTCCAGATGATCACACCTGACAACCGTATCTTCCGGTCGTCATCCAGAGTTTATTTTTTTGCGACGGACACACTAGTTTGGGCCTATGGCCGTCACCAAAGTCGACATCGCCTGAACGATTTCTGCTTCCGTTAAACCGGCATATCCCAAAACCACAGCGCGACGGTCGACCGTGGGGTCAGCGTAATAACCGGAAAGAGCGGGTGCCACCAGCCCTGCCCGGTCCGCCCGTTCGGCGACCTGGCGGTCGCTCAAAGGCTGGGACTCGGCGAACCGAGCCACCAGATGCATGCCCGCCTCGTGGGGTTCGACTTCGAGCAACCCCGCACCCTGGGTGGCAACGGCGTTTATCAAGAATTTCTGGCGGTCACCGTACAAGTGCCGCAGGCGTCGCAAATGGGCGGCAAAATGGCCGTCTTCAATAAATTCCGCCAGTGCTGGTTGCAGGGCGATCGCCGGGTGATCATCGAGGGCCGAGCGAACCCGTAAAAACGGGTCGATCAGAAAATCCGGGAGCACAACATAGCCCAAGCGCAGGGTCGGGAAGAGGATTTTGGAAAAGGTCCCGACATAAATCACCCGACCCTTCCGGTCGAGCCCTTGCAGAGCCGAAAGCGGGCGACCCGAATAGCGGAAATCACTGTCGTAGTCGTCTTCCAGTATCCATGCCCCCCGGTCCTGGGCCCAATCGAGAACCTCCAGGCGCCGCGACAAACTCATGGTCACACCCAGGGGATATTGATGGGACGGTGTGACCGCCGCCAGAACCGCATCCGGTGCCAAACCAATGCCCGTTTGTACGGACACCCCCTGTCGGTCGACGGGCACATGGACCAATTCGGCACCGGCTGCTTTTAGGGTGTTACGAAGTCCAGAATAACCGGGATTTTCCACCCAGACCTTGTCGCCCGGATCGATGACAGTGCGGGCAATCAAATCGAGGGCCTGTTGGGCACCCGACGTTATGATCACGTTTTCACCGGTACAGTTCAATCCACGCACGGCACCAAGATATGCAGCAACAACATCGCGCAGCGGGCGATACCCCGAAAGGTCCCCGGAAAACACCAGTTCCTTTGGCGGATTACGCCAAAACCGTCCGACCAGGCGGCTCCAAATGGCAAACGGGAAACTGTCCAAATCCGGCAGACCGGGCCGAAAGGCGCGTCGGTGAGCGCTTCGGTCAATGGCTCGGCGGGTAGACAGTGCGGCAGTCAGTTTGGATAGTTTTCCGGACGTCATCTGACCTGTGGTCATCGCCGTCGACTGGCGACGGGCAGATAACAGGTCCTCCGGCAGGACTCTGGAAACCCGAGTGCCGGATCCGATTTGGCCCTCCGTATAACCTTCCGCATATAACCGCTCGAAGGCCGCGAGAATAGTATTGCGGGAAACTTTTAACTCCGATGCCAAGGTGCGTGAGGCGGGCAACCGGGTGCCCGGCGCCAAACGTCCCGCCAATATGGCACCTCGAACCTGTTCAAAAATCTGAATTTGCAGGGATTCTGCTGCCTCTCGGTCAATGGAAATGGACAAAAGGGGGGATTTTTGGCGGTTTTTCGGCATCGGATCTTGCCCTAATAATGGCTCCATTATAAATATTATAATGGATCTTTTCATAAAGCCAATTTTCCCGTTTGATAGGTGCATTCTAAAGCTATGAATTGACGGCGGAGCGAAAATTATGATTACCGAACTTCCCAGTGTATGCCCTATGGACTGTCCCGACACCTGCAGCCTTACGGTGAGCGTTGAAGACAACAAGGTCATCAAAGTTCGCGGCTCTGACGCAAACCCCTATACCAAAGGGGTTCTATGCAACAAAATAGCCCGTCATTACCCGGAGTTTGTGCATGGTGAAAACCGCTTAACCCATCCCTTGCAACGGGTTGGCAAAAAGGGCGATGGTCAATTCCGGCGAATAACCTGGGACCAGGCCATCGAGGCCATTCATGACGCCTTTAACCAGGCGATCAAAACCTATGGTCCGCAATCCATCGTGCCGCTTAATTATGCCGGGCCCCATGGAATGATTTCAAACTCATCCATCGACGGCCGGTTTTTCCATAAAATGGGCGCCACCCTGCTCAACCGTGGCGCCCTGTGTGGCGGCGTCAAAAGCGAAGCCTATGCAAGCCTGTACGGCGGTATGGCGACCATGCCACCGGAACAGGCCGTGCATTCGAAATTGATTGTTGTCTGGGGCAACAATGTGACGGTTTCCAATCTGCATTTCAGCGGCATTACCAAACAGGCCCGTAAAAACGGTGCAAAACTTGTGGTTATTGATCCCAAACGCATAAAAATTGCCGAAACGGCGGATATGCATCTGGCCATCACCCCGGGGACAGACGTGGTTTTTGCCTGGGCCGTTGCCTTGGAACTGGAGCGGATCGACGGCCTGGATCGGGACTTTATCAACCAATGGGCCGACGGTTTCGATGCCTATATGACAGCGGCAAGACAGGTTACTGTCGAAAGTGCTGCAAAAATATGTGGCATTGAAGCTGACCTCATTCGCGCCTTCGCCAAGCTTTACAAAGACAGCAACCCGGCGGTCATTACGATTGGTAATGGCATGGAGCGCAACCGCAACGGTGGCAGCGGCAACCGCGCCGCCATGGCCCTGCCCGTTCTGGCTGGAAAATTTGCAGTCAAAGGCGGTGGATTGATCGGCAAAGCCGGCAATGCCTTTCCGGTAACACCGGACCGTCGCAAGGGAACCCATTTGATACCCGAGGGAACCCGGACCTTTAATATTATTGATGTGGCCAAACATATGCTTGATGATAACCTCGAAATCCCTGTCAAAGGGGTGTTCATCTACAACCACAATCCGGTCAGTGTGCATCCGGACCAAAACCGCATGAAACGGGCCCTGGCCCGTGACGGCGTGTTTCTGGTGGGCTGTGACGTGGTAATGACAGACAGTATGGCCTACTGTGATATCGTTTTGCCGGCGTCCAGCCATTTTGAATTTGCCGACGTTTATGGTGCCTATGGACAGCAGTTTTTACAGCGCGCCGAGCCGGTCATCCCACGGGTGGGAGAATCGCTTCCCAACACCGAAATATTTCGCCGCTTGGCTGCGCGGTTTGGTTTTAACGACCCGCTTTTTACAAAAACCGATGACGAACTGATGGACGAATGCCTGGATTTGCACGACCCCCGATTACAGGGGTATCAGCCGTCCCGGCTCCCCCTGGACAGGGCTATCCCCATGCGGTTCGACGGCGACCCGGCGCTGCCCTTTGTCAACACCTTCCCAACCACAAAAAGCGGCAAGGTGGAACTGATTTCACAGGATCTCGGCCGGCGATTTAACCAGGCGGCACCAACCTATCGGGACCTAAAGTCAGACTTTCCGCTGTATTTGATCACCCCGTCGTCGGACAACCGAATCAATGCGACGTTCGGTGGCCTGAAAGCCAGTGACGAGCGGCCAATTGTTGAAATGCACCCGGATGATGCGGCGGCCCGCGGCCTTGATGGTGCAACCCTTGTCAAGGTTTGGAACGATCTTGGCACCGTCCATTTAACGCTGAAAATAACCGATGCGGTACGTCCGGGTACGGTTTATTCACCGAAGGGTGCGTGGTTTAAAACCAGCGATACCGGTCAGACCACGTGTGCTTTGATCTCCGGTGACGCCTATGCCGATCTGATTGGCGGTGCCTGTTATAACGATACCCGGGTCGAAGTCGCTTTAAAGGTCGCCTAAGGGCCGCTTTTTTCTGGCAGGACAGCACGGGCACCGACCGGCGGCAGCGGTTGCTCGGCTACGTGTCAAACAAATTGTCGCGGAGCCGTTGAATGAGCAATTCTGCGGCTTTGCCTGGGTCCATGGCACGCTCCAGGGTTTGCTCCAACAGATCGTTCATTTCATCCTGCCCGTGGCGCTGCAGAATATCTCTTAGTCGATCCTGCGCAGTCTTAAGGATCCTCATTTGCGCGATTTCCCGCTGACGAAGGGTGATTTCACCCGACGAGCGCAGATGTTCGAAATGGGATTTTATTACCGCACACAGGTCGCTGATACCGGTGCCGATTTCAGCACTGGTGGCGACAACAGGGACCGCCCAGCCCCGCCGGTCACGGCCACTGAACCCCAGTTTGACCATTGCTTTCAGATCATGAACAGTTTGTTCCGCATCAGCTCTGTCGCATTTGGAAACCACGTGCACGTCGGCAATTTCAAGCACCCCGGCCTTGATCGCCTGCACTCCATCGCCAAGGCCCGGCGCTGAAACCACAACCACGCTATGGGCAGCGCTGGCGATATCAATTTCATCCTGGCCGACGCCGACGGTTTCGATGATTACCAGGTCAAACCCGGCCGCATCCAGGACATCAACCGTGTCCAGGCAAACCCGGGCAAGCCCGCCCAGGGCACCACGCGTTGCCAGCGAACGGATAAACACCCCGTCATCCAGCGCCAGTTGGCCCATTCGAATGCGGTCGCCCATAATTGCGCCGCCGGTGAAGGGACTTGATGGATCGACGGCGACGATACCAATACGCAGATCGGACGCGCGAAATAATTTGGCCAGGGACTGCACCAATGTCGACTTGCCGCTACCCGGCACACCGGTGATACCAACCACATGGGCCCTGCCGGCATGCGGGTAAATGTCCCTGTGCAGGGACCGTTGCTCGGCGTTCAGAGTCTCTAAAATCGACATGGCGCGGGCGATGGCGCGGCGATTTCCCGCCAAAACGTCCTCGACAAGCGACGTCATGGGGGCGACCGGGCGTCGAGCCCGGATTTTATATATTCGTCCGTTAAATCCCGATATACAGGCCAAATGTAATCCATCATCCGTTGGTCCGACGGGTTCAGGTCACGGACATATTTAGCCGGCGACCCGGCCCATAGTTGGCCTGCCGGAATCCTTTTACCCGGTGGCACCAATGCCGCTGCCGCGACCAGTGCACCGGCTTCGACAACGGCACCGTCCATGACCGTTGCCTGCATACCGATCATTGCGTCATTTTCAATGGTACAGGCGTGCAGCAGCGCCCTATGTCCGACGGTCACCCGGGAACCGATATAGGTGCCGTATTTTTGGCTGTCCACATGGACAATGGTTCCGTCCTGGATATTGCTGTCCTTGCCAATGCGGATCTCATTCAAATCGCCGCGCAGAATACAATTGAACCAGATACTGCTGCCAGCCCCAACGGCAACGTCGCCAATGATTTGGGCCGTCGAGGCGACAAAGGCGCGGGAAGAGATTTCGGGGGCCTTATCTCTAAACGGAATGAAATTTTGCATTTAAAAGTGTCCGCGTTCGACCTACTTCATCAATGGCAGAAGTTCCTTAAATTCTGCCGTCGCCGCCTTTCCCAACCATTCGAAGACAACCATTTCCGTCGTTACGATCCCCGCACCCGCCGCACTGAGGCGATCCAGGCAGGCCTTTTCACTTTCCGGTGTCCTTGACGACGTTGCATCGGTCACAATAAAAATTTCAAACCCTTGCTGCATCAGATCCATTCCCGTCTGCAGGACGCAAATATGGGCTTCCATGCCGGCGATAATCGCCTGGCGTCGTGCCAAGGACTTAAAGTGTTCAGCGAACCGCAAATCCTTCATGCAGGAGAAATGAAGTTTTTCGAGCACCGGTGCGTCTCCCGCCCATCGTAAGAGCTCCGGTACGGTTCGACCCAGACCTTTCGGATATTGTTCCGTCAGCAGGACCGGAACCGACAACAGATTGGCGGCACGCATAAGGGTTGCGGCATTTTTAATGGTTTTTGCCGGGGCCTGCATGGCTGGCACCAACCGCTCCTGCATATCAATGACAATAAGACAGGAATTATTAGGTTCAATAAGCATAAGATCAATTTTTCCTATTTTCGCCAAAATAGCTTACGGTAAATCGGAGCAATTAAAAGCAACAAGGTTACCCTATTTGTTGAAATTGCCGACAACGATTGACTTCGGTGGCGGAACCCCTAATATGCCGCTGAATTGTGGCTTTGATCGCCATTAACATACCGCCGCTCATCGAAGTCGCGGACGAGAACATATATATATTCATGAAATTTTCTGATCTTGGTCTTAGCGAAGAACTATTGCGTGCTGTTACAGACGCGGGTTATTCCGAACCAACACCTATTCAGGCGCAAGCCATTCCTGTTGTCCTCATGGGACGGGATGTTCTGGGGTGTGCCCAAACGGGGACCGGCAAGACCGCGTCCTTCACCCTGCCGATGATTGAAATTTTGGCATCGGGCCGAGCCAAATCCCGGATGCCACGTTCGTTGATCCTGGAACCGACCCGAGAATTGGCCGCCCAGGTTGCCGAAAATTTTGATACCTATGGAAAATACCACAAATTGTCGAAGGCCCTGCTGATTGGCGGGTCCAGCATGGCGGAGCAATTAAAGGTTCTGGACAAAGGCGTTGATGTTCTTATCGCGACGCCGGGACGACTTCTGGACGTTTTTGAGCGGGGGCACCTGTTAATGAACGATGTTCGAACTTTGGTTATTGATGAAGCGGATCGGATGCTCGATATGGGATTTATCCCCGATGTAGAAAAAATTGTTTCTTTGCTGTCTCCCATGCGGACAACGTTGTTGTTTTCAGCGACCATGCCCAAAGAAATCAAATCGCTGGCTAAAAAATTCCTGAGCAACCCGAAGGAAATCACAGTCAGTCGCCCCTCCCAAACAGCCGAAACCATTACCCAGGGATTGATTTTGGTCGCCCATCAGGACGGCAGGCGTCCGGGCGGCGGGCAAAAGGAAAAACGCAACGTGTTGCGCCAGCTGATCCGCCGAGAAATGCCGAAAAATGCCTTGATCTTTTGTAATCGCAAGCGCGATGTTGACGTTGTCTGCCGATCCCTGACCAAACATGGATTTGAAGCGGACCGCTTGCACGGCGACATGGATCAAGCGTCTCGCATGGAAACCCTTGGTAAATTTAAGGCCGGCGATTTTAAATATATGGTCTGTTCGGATGTTGCCGCGCGCGGCCTTGATATTCCCGAAATGAGCCACGTTTTTAATTTCGACGTGCCAACCCATCCGGAAGATTATATCCATCGAATTGGTCGGACCGGGCGGGCAGGCCATAGCGGCCACGCCTACACCATCGCTACCCGTGAAGACCGCAAATACCTCACTGGTATTGAACAAATTACCGGTTATCCGATCCCTGAGATTACCCTGGAGGGTGCAACGGGACACTCCGCCACGCCCGCCGTTAAAGACGACGCAGAGCAAACACTTGCCAACAATCAAAAACGCCGGCGCTCGCGCAAATCTTCTGAGGCTAAAGCAGAACCGGTAACGACTGGTAATGCGCCGTCTTCAGGCCCTGAAACGGTCGCCCCCAAGACGGCGCCGGAGCCGGTAAAAACCAAATCTGAAAAACCGGGGCGGGCAAAACCACAACCCAAAAATTCTGGCAAAACGTCGAAACAGGCAAAACCGTCGTCCGCCGTGAAGGGTTTGGGGGATCACATGCCAGCCTTTTTAATGGCAGTTCCAACGCCGACAAAAAAATAACCTGTCGGCAGATTACCCTCTCGCAGGACGACAGGAGGTAACCGTAGTCTTGATCATATGGGGACGCCAAAACAATGGCGCCCCGGCGAACGAACCCCTGGAAACAGGAACCGATACAGACCTCAGATGCAGACCTTAGATGATTGCCACATCGGTTCGCACAGGTAAATTAATTTACTTTCCTCATAGGGGGGCGACATCCGGTCGTTCTGTGTAAGTGAAGGTTTTGGTGATGATCTGCCATCTGTGATCTATCTTCAAAAGCGTCAGATAATCGATAAACCGCTGGTTACCTAAGGAAATATAGATTTTGGCAAAGGCGCATTCCGGCGCTGACTGATCGATCGAAATAATACCGTCTTCGCGCGGGTCGCCGCGTTCCGATGGTTTTGTTCGCCCTTCGACCCGTTTGTAAACGGTCGCCATATCAAAATCGGTCATCGGATCATGAGTGGCGCAATACAGATGGCACGACGGATGAAAAACTGATTTTAACTTTGCAACGTTGCCTTCGTAGAATCCGTCGAAATAGGGACCCAAAGTGTCGGCAATTTCGGTAACGTCCTTTGTCATGGTTGGGATCCGTTTCGTTTTGAATTAACCCGCAGACCGGCGTGATTGTGCTGCGTTCCCGCCGGATAAAAATCCATGATCCTGCCAACAGATAGCGCTGTCAACGGGTTTTGTTAACTCGGAGCGGGACATTCTCTGCTGTCCCAGCCCATTGGCCGGCCACGGCGATCCCACGCACCGCCTTATACCAACGGGTATTAACCCCAGACACCATCGACGCAACGACTGTTGATCAAATCAGCCCAGCCAGGGGTGACGACGGATCCGCATACATGCGTTTTGGCATGCGACCCGCCAAATAGGCCAGGCGTCCCGCTTCGACTGCGGCTTTCATGGCCCGGGCCATTTTGATCGGATCTTTGGCTTCGGCTATGGCGGTATTCATCAACACCCCATCAACACCCAATTCCATGGCAATGGCGGCGTCGGATGCGGTACCAACGCCTGCGTCGACAATCACCGGAACCGACGATTGTTCGACAATAAGGCGGATATTTACTGGATTTTGAATACCAAGCCCCGAACCGATGGGTGCACCGAGCGGCATAATCGCAACGGCACCGGCCTCTTCAAGACGTTTGCAGAGGATCGGATCATCGGAACAATAAACCATCACCTGAAAGCCTTCTTTGGTCAGAGTTTCCGTCGCCGCAAGCGTCTCGATCATTTGGGGATACAGGGTTTTTTGATCGGCGAGGATTTCAAGTTTTACCAGATTCCACCCACCCGCTTCACGTGCCAGGCGCAGGGTGCGAACGGCATCATCGGTGGTGAAACAACCGGCTGTATTGGGCAAGTAGGTATAGATATTGGGGTCGACATAATCGACCAGCATGGGTTGCTCCGGATCCGTTAAATTGACCCGCCGGACAGCAACCGTAACCATTTCAATTCCCGCTGCCTCACAGGCCAAACGGTTGATTTCATAGTCTTTATATTTACCTGTGCCAATAATCAGGCGTGAAGAAAAGGTTCTTCCGGCAATCACTAAAGGATCTTCAATACCTTGGCGATCATTACCGCCGCCGATAAAATGGACGATTTCCAGGCGATCTCCATCACACAAATCGGTTTTCATATAGCGTGATTTGGGAACGATTTCCAAATTGCGTTCGACGGCAACTTTTTTCGAATCGAGACCAATTTGACCGAGCAATTGCTCTACGGTCAATGCTTCATCGTAGGTTTTATCTTCACCGTTTATCATTAAACGCATTTGTCGGGTCCGTCTTCTTTCCAAGTCCTTAAGGGGTGACCTGCCACCCCAAATTGGTTGGTGATTATGGTCACCCGCTCAGTTGCGTCAATACACATATGGCCGGGAACCATCTGGACAAAGTTTCAAAAGTAAGAGACATCTTATTCCCCGCTCACCAGAAGGAAAACCCGGATGAAAGCAGAAGACGTCAGAGTCATACAAAAGCGGACAGCCTATCAAGGGTATTTCCGCATCGACCAATACATTCTGAAACACAAACTGTTTGAAGGTGGGTGGGGAACGGAGATCAGCCGGGAAGTTCTTGAACGCGGGCATGCCGCCTGCTGTTTATTGTATGACCCGGATCTCGATCAGGTGGTTTTGATTGAACAATTCAGACCTGGGGCCTACGCCGCCCTCGAAACCCGCTGGTACGACAAAAAAACCGATACGCCCTGGCAGATAGAGGTCGTTGCCGGTGTGATCGAAGGCAATGAACACCCCGAAGATGTCATTCGACGGGAATCGGTTGAAGAATCGGGATGTCAAATTCATGACATCGAACTGATCCACAAGTATCTGGTGACCTCCGGCTGCAGCAGTGAAACCCAGTTTTTATTTTGTGCCAAAGTCGACGCCAGCGACGCGCCGGGCATTCATGGTCTGGTCGAAGAAGGTGAAAACATTCGGGTATTTAGCATCAGCACGGATAAGGCATTTGAAATGCTCGATCGGCGCCAGTTCCAGAATGCCACATTGATAATCGCCATGTACTGGTTTCGGGAAAACCGCCAAAGGCTCCGCCAGGAATGGGCAACCAATAGCAAATAAATTACAGCGCGCGCTTGATCGGCACATTGGGCCCTTCTATCTTCCTGTAGGACAGCTGTAAGCTAAAAAATATTATCTTAGGAGTTAATTATGGATATCCGACGCGGTTTTGTTGAAACAGTCGGCAATACGCCGCTCATCCGATTAAACAAACTGTCGGACGAGACGGGGTGTGAAATCCTCGGTAAAGCCGAGTTCCTGAACCCGGGAAGTTCCGTCAAGGACCGGGCCGCCCTCTTCATGATCAAAGACGCGGAAGCCCGGGGCACCTTGCGGCCCGGTGGATTAATCGTCGAGGGGACGGCCGGCAATACGGGCATTGGCCTGGCGCTTTGTGCCAATGCCCTGGGATATCGAACACGCATTATCATTCCCGAGACCCAAAGCCAGGAAAAAAAGGACATGTTGCGCCTGTGCGGCGCGCAACTGGTCGAAGTCCCGGCGGTCCCCTTCAAAAATCCTGATAATTACGTCCATGTGGCAGAACGCACGGCCAACGAACTGGCGGCCAGCGAACCCAACGGCGTACTTTATGCCAATCAATGGGATAATACGGCGAATCGACTGGCCCATTTTGAGGGCACTGGTCCGGAGATCATGCGCCAGACCGATGGTACCGTTGACGGTTTCATTTGCGCCGTAGGCACCGGCGGCACCCTGGCGGGTTGTTCCATGTACCTGCGTCAACAAAAACCTGATATTGTTATTGGCCTGGCCGACCCTGCTGGGGCCTGTATGTATAATTATTTCAGCAAGGGCGAACTGACGCCAACCGAAGGTTCTTCCATTTCCGAAGGCATCGGCCAGGGACGGATCACCGGTAATCTGGAAGGCGTGACTGTCGACAAACCTTATTTGGTTTCGGATGCAGAAGCCGTGCAGGTGGCTTTTGATCTGCTTCAATTTGAGGGGTTATGTGTCGGTGGATCGAGCGGCATCAATGTCGCCGGTGCCGTACGTCTGGCCAATGACATGGGCCCCGGACATACGATTGTCACCCTCCTTTGCGACTACGGAACCCGCTATCAGGCCAAACTTTTTAACCCGGCATTTCTGACAGAAAAAGGCCTGCCGGTGCCAAAATGGCTGGTCGGCTGATATGTCCTACAGCAATCCAGACGCCCTTGTGACCACGGAATGGCTCGCCGAACACATGAGTTCACCCGATGTGCGCATCGTCGATGGCACCTCCTACCTGCCCAATCAGGGTAAAAATGGCCAGGACCAATATGACGAACAACACATTCCCAGTGCCGTCTATTTCGATATCAATGACATTGCCGATGAAAAAAATCCGCTGCCTCACATGTTGCCGTCGGCGGAAAAATTTTCCAGTAAGGTCCGTAAACTGGGCCTCGGCGACGGCAATAAAATTGTTGTCTACGATGCCAATGGCGGTTACTTGGCCGCCGCCCGGGTTTGGTGGATGTTCCGGGTCTTTGGCCATCGCGACGTTGCCGTGCTGGATGGCGGATTGCCGAAATGGATTGCCGAAGGCCGGCCGGTTGATGATCGGGTTCCCGCCAGGCGGGATCGTCATTTTACGGCGCGCATTAATCATTCTCTGGTTCGCGACGTTAGACAAATTATTTCAAACTTCGACAGCAAGAAAGATCAGGTTATCGATGCCCGGGCCGCCGGACGCTACCGGGGCGAAGATCCCGAACCCAGGCCCAGTGCCAAAGTCGGCCATATTCCCGGCAGCATCAACCTGCCTTTCAATCAATTGATGGACCCTAAAAATAATTTTGTTTATCGGTCTGCCGACGAAATCAAAACCGTTGTCGAAGAGGCGGGTATCGATACATCGAAACCCATAGCTGCGTCCTGTGGTTCGGGGGTCACGGCCTGTGTATTGGCCCTGGGTCTGTATCTCATCGGCCACAAAAACGTTGCCGTTTATGACGGGTCCTGGGCGGAATGGGGCGATCACCCGGAGACACCCGTGGATGCCGGATAAGCGACCGCTCAAACAGGAAGTTTCTCCATGGTAAAAAAAATAAAGTCCGTCATCACCTACCTGGAAATGACAGCACGGCCAACATCTCCGACACCGCCACGCCCGGCGGTAAAGGTGGCGCTTCTGCGGGCCGAGAAACCAACCGTGTCTTTTTATCGATATCTCTATGAGACCATCGGTCAGGACTGGCTCTGGTGGGAACGGCGTCAGTTGACGGACCCGCAACTAAAAACCATCATCGAAGACGACTTGGTGGAAATCTACGTTTTGTACGTGGCCGGCGTACCGGCGGGATTTGGCGAATTGGATCGCCGCAGGGCGAAGGATATTGAACTTGCTTATTTTGGCTTGATGCCTGAATTCATTGGCCAAAGTCTGGGTGGGTATTTTTTGAGATGGATGATTGATCAAGCCTGGTCGCATAATCCGAAACGGCTGTTTGTCCATACCTGTACCGAGGACCACCCTGCCGCCATCCACAACTATCAGCGGCACGGGTTTGAACCCTATAAGCAGGTAACGGAAGAAATTGACGATCCACGGGCAACCGACGCGTTTGGATAACAGACATGGATATTGGCGTTCCTAAAGAAATTAAACCACAGGAGGGCCGCGTCGCTTTGATGCCGGCTGACGTCGCACGGCTTGTCGAAAAAGGCCATCGGGTACGGATTGAATCGACCGCAGGCGTGGCATCGGGTGCCTCTGATCAAGACTACGAGGCAATCGGCGCGGAAATTGTGACGATGGCGGAAAAGCTGTTTAAAGCGTCGCAGATGATCGCCAAAGTCAAAGAGATCATGCCGGAAGAATACGGTTTTCTCAGACCTGGTCAAATTATCTACAGCAATCTGCACACGGCCCTTAACCGGGATCTTACCGATCAGCTTCTGGCCGGTCAGGTGAACAGTATTTCGGCAGAAGATACCCATGAAGACGGCTCGCCTAATTGTCCTTTGGCCGGTGAAATCGGTGCCTTTGAGGGGGTTCGGTTATGTATGGCACCG
Organism: Rhodospirillales bacterium; assembly: GCA_021775095.1. GTDB lineage: Bacteria > Pseudomonadota > Alphaproteobacteria > Rhodospirillales > Casp-alpha2 > JABMNT01. The sequence goes on along the minus strand of JAJFII010000037.1, from coordinate 22,955 downwards.
CACGGCGGCACTGGCAGACATTTTATGGCGCATTTTGGTGCTCCCCCCCTAAAGGCCCTGGTCATTGGCCTGGGTGCCGTCGGTCAAGGGGCGTTGCGCACACTTCTTCGCTTGGGATGTTCCGTCACCGGCTTCGATATCGTCGCACGGGCCCGTAAAACCTCTGCCCTGACATGGGCCAGTTGCGATTATCGATCAGCCCCTGTGGCCGAAATATCAGGCCAGCTGAGCCATGCGGATCTGATAGTTAACTGTGTTTTGTGGCCGAAACACCGGAGCGACCATTTAATCAGTCGGGGTATGTTAAAATCCTTAAAACCAACCGCTGCAATCGTTGATATCTCCTGTGATACGGCGGGAGCCATTGAAACTTGCCGTCCAACCACCTGGGCCGACCCGGTCTATGATGTCGACGGTATCCGACATTTTTGCGTCGACAACATTCCAGGCGCCGTGCCAGCCACCGCATCGGCCGGTTATAGCCAGGCCATTTTACCGTTTATTACCCGGATCGCCGACCATGGCCTTGTCGCTGCCTGTAAAGCCGAACCCTGGTTGGCAAAGGGGCTGACGACCCACAACGGCACCTTAATTTTGCCAGAAACGGCCCGCCTCCAGGACCGACCCTTTACCCCTGCCGAACCTTACCTGGATACGCTGTAATTCGTCAGATAAACAGGCCAACTTATAGCTTTGACGAGGTCCAGGGCAGGGTTGGACGGGTGTCGATAAAGACAGCGGTCGACGGGCCAAGGCTGTCATCGATCTGCTTCTGGGCGGCGTCCGTGAGAGCCTGTCGCTGGTGCTGTTGACAGTGCAGGTTTTCTACCCGCTGATGTACGAATTGCAATTTTTCAGTGAGATGGAGATGGATCCCGAAGATGCATTGAAAAGGTTCACCATCGTGATCGTCGTCGCAACGGAGATCAGCCTTATCACGCCGCTGGTCTGCATCAACGTCGTCGTGCCGAAGTCCATGCTGAAAGAGGTTCCCATCTCACCGGTCTTCAGAGGTATCCTGCCGTTCTGGATCGCTGGCATCGTCGGCCTTAAGTTGATCGTACCCGTGCTGGGTCTGTCGGCTTGGCGGTTAGTGGCAATGGAGTGCCGACGGCCGATCAATCTTTCAATCTCGAAAAAGGAGGATTTCTCATGAATACCCAAACCCCTCTCAGCCGACTTACGCAGGCAGCGACACCGGTCGGAACGACCGCAGGTTACATGCCGGGGTTCGGCAATGACTTCGAAACCGAGGCCCTGCCGGGGGCGCTGCCGCAGGGAATGAACTCGCCGCAGAAAATAAACTACGGGCTTTATGGCGAGCAGTTATCTGGAACCGCGTTCACCGCGCCCGCCCATCGGAACGAGCGCACATGGTGTTATCGCATCCGGCCCTCGGTCAAACATTCGAGCCGCTACGTCAAGATCGACGTTCCCTATTGGAAGTCGGCACCAAATGTCCTGCCGGAGGTCACCTCGCTTGGCCAGTATCGATGGGATCCGGTTGCCCATTCCGGCGAGAAGCTCACATGGATCACCGGCCAACGCACATTGACAACAGCCGGTGACGTCAACATGCAGGTCGGCATGGCGGCGCATATCTATCTCGTCACCGAAAGCATGACTGAAGACTACTTCTTCTCGGCCGACAGTGAGCTTCTGATCGTGCCGCAGGAGGGACGGCTGCGCTTTGCAACCGAGCTTGGGATTATCGACATTGAGCCCAAGGAAATCGCCATCATTCCCCGCGGCTTGGTTTACCGCGTTGAAGTGCTTGAAGGTCCCGCCCGCGGCTTCGTCTGCGAGAATTATGGACAGAAGTTCGAACTGCCGGGTCGCGGGCCGATCGGGGCGAACTGCATGGCCAACCACCGGGATTTCAAATCGCCGGTTGCCGCCTTTGAGGACCGCGATGCCGCCTCGACCGTCACCGTGAAATGGTGCGGCCAGTTCCATCGCTGCGAAATTGGCCATTCGCCCCTGGACGTGGTCGCATGGCACGGCAATTACGCGCCCGTCAAATACGATCTGCGCACCTACTGCCCGGTGGGCTCGATCCTGTTCGATCACCCCGATCCGTCGATTTTCACCGTGCTGACCGCACCTTCCGGGACCGAAGGCACTGCCAATATCGACTTCGTGCTCTTTCGCGAACGCTGGATGGTGATGGAGGATACCTTCCGCCCTCCGTGGTATCACAAGAACATCATGTCTGAGCTGATGGGCAACATCTACGGCCAATATGATGCCAAATCACAGGGCTTCGTGCCGGGCGGCACAAGCCTTCACAACATGATGCTGCCGCATGGGCCGGACCGCAATGCCTTCGAAGGGGCTTCGAATGCGGACCTCAAGCCCGAGAAGCTGGACAACACAATGTCCTTCATGTTCGAAACCCGGTTTCCGCAGCACCTGACCCAGTTCGCCGGCAAAGAGGCACCCCTGCAGGACGACTACATTGATTGCTGGAAGGACATCGAGAAAAAGTTCGATGGCACGCCGGGTAAAAAATGAAGCTCTCCACCTCCTGGCGAGCGACCCCGCCCTGCGGCGTGCGGATTGCCGTTAAGCGACATGGGTTCGCCCGATCTGGCTGATCGCTGCCCCGTTCCGCAGCTATCCAACGCGCATCAATGGGTCTGCGACCTGGCACCCTTCGTGCGGCGTAGCGAGAACGACGGCCGCAGCCTGACCGATGCCGCGGTCAATGCGGCCCGTCCCGAAACCCGACCAGGCGCAAATTAACGGAGGATATTGCCATGACTGACCTGATCCGATCCTGGCTTGAGACCGCCAACGACCCGGCAACCCCCTTTCCCTTGAACAATCTTCCCTTTGGTGTTTTCGCGGCGGGTGATACACCGCGCTGTGGGACGGCGATCGGAAATCACGTGTTGGACCTGGCGGCGCTGCAATCGACCGGCCTGCTACCGGATTGCGAGTTCGAAGCGCCGGCCCTCAACACGTTCATGGGATTGGGAAAACAGGCCTGGGAGGACGTCCGCCAAAAGCTGACCGATCTTCTGCGGGACGGCAACGAAACGGGCACCGTGCGCGCTGCGCTGCATGACGTCGGCAGCGTCACCCTGCACCTGCCGTTTCAGGTGACGGAATACACCGACTTCTACGCGGGTCGGCAACACGCCTTTAATGTCGGCTCGATGTTCCGCGACCGCGAGAGCGCCTTGCCGCCCAATTGGCTGCACATTCCCATCGGCTACAACGGCCGCGCTTCGACGGTTGTCGTATCCGGCACTGACTTTCACCGTCCGCTCGGTCAAATGAAGGCGCCGCACGAAGAAATACCGAGCTTTGGCCCCTGCAAGCGGCTGGATATGGAACTGGAAATCGGCGCGGTCGTCGGGCTTCCTTCGCAGATGGGCAAACCCATAAGCGTCGACGAGGCCGACGATATGATCTTCGGTTATGTGATTCTCAACGATTGGTCGGCCCGGGACATCCAGACCTGGGAATACCAGCCATTGGGGCCATTTCTGTCGAAGGCATTTGCGACGACGATCAGCCCCTGGGTGGTGAGCAAATTTTCGCTCGCACCATTTCGGTGTGCCACGCCGCCACGAGAAAAGGAACTTCTGCCCTACATTCGCGACACCGGGCCGATGCTCTACGACATTGATCTGGCCGTCAGCATGACCGCAAAAGGGGGCCCGCCGACGGTCATCTGCCGAACGAACTACAACACCATGTACTACTCGGCCGCACAGCAACTCGCGCATCATGCCTCTTCGGGTTGCGCCATGCGGACAGGCGATCTGCTTGGCTCCGGAACGATCTCGGGGCCTGACAAGGGCACGTACGGATCGCTTCTGGAAATGACCTGGGGCGGCAAGCATCCATTGACGCTCGATTGCGGCCGGACACGAACGTTCATTGAGGACGGTGATACGCTGGCCCTGCACGGACACGCCCAAGGCGACGGCTACCGCATCGGTTTCGGCCCGTGCACGGGCACGATCCTTCCCCCGCCGACACCGGCGGCATAAGGCCGGAGCCAATTGTATTGATGCAGCCCGCGCCGCAATTCCTCAGCTCTCTGGCCGACAGCAGGTCTTGCGGGCTAAGTGTTATCCTCAGGTGCATCCCCTTCGACGACATGGGACTGGATAAACTTCATTTGCGACATGATAAAAACGAAGGTCAGTCCCATAATGCCAAACACCTTAAAATTCACCCAAAAATCCGTCGACTGGGTGCGCCAGACCAGTTCGTTAATGACAGCCATCACAAAAAAGTAACCGACAAAGCGCACCGTCAAACTTCGCCACGCTGGATCTCTCATCTGCCAGACCGACCCCATCACCGATTTTAAAAACAGTTTATTCATTGCCAGTCCAGCCAACAGGATTAGACCAAAGACGGTTTGGATGATCGTCGGTTTCATTTTGATGAAGGTTTCGTCCTTTAACCACAAAGTCAGCCCACCAAATATTCCGATGACAATGGCCGTCACCAACGGCATCATGGGAATTTTCCGTTCAAAAATATAAGAGACTAAAAGCGCAATGGCCGTGGCAATCATAATTGCCGATGTCGCGGCAAACAGGTCGCCCAGATAATAGGCGGCAAAAAATATCCCGATGGGACCGTATTCGACGGCCGGTTTAAGCCATTTTGGTGATGCGGATTGATTTTCCATAAACCGTTTGTAAGTCCTATTTCGTATTTCGCAAGAGTTCAGTGGGCCCACAAAAAAAACCGGCCCGTAGAACGGACCGATTTTTTGTCTCTCAGGGGTTCCTAATGAGCGAGAATCTGGCTCAGGAACAACTGGGTACGCTCGTGTTGCGGGTTGTCAAAGAACGAATTGGGTTCGTTCTCTTCGATGATTTCGCCGCCATCCATGAAGATCACCCGATTGGCCACGGTTTTGGCAAAACCCATTTCGTGGGTGACACAGATCATCGTCATGCCCTCTTCAGCCAACTCGATCATAACGTCCAGCACTTCCTTGATCATTTCCGGGTCCAATGCCGATGTCGGTTCATCAAACAGCATGATTTTTGGGCTCATGCACAAGGACCGTGCAATCGCCACACGTTGTTGTTGACCACCGGACAATTGACCAGGAAACTTGGCAGCCTGTTCGGGAATTTTGACCCGCTCCAGATACTTCATGGCCGTCTCTTCTGCCTGAGCCCGTGGAATATTGCGAACCCACATGGGTGCCAACACCAGGTTTTCCATAATCGACAGATGCGGGAACAAATTAAAATGCTGAAAACACATGCCCACTTCACGGCGGATTTCATCAATTTTTTTCAGGTCATTGGACAATTCAATGCCACCAACCACAATTTGCCCCTGCTGATGTTCTTCAAGCCGATTGATACAACGGATCATCGTTGATTTACCGGATCCCGACGGGCCGCAAACAACAATCCGTTCGCCAAGATTGACCTTGAGATTGATATCTTTCAGGACATGGAAGGACCCATACCATTTATGCATCCCGTTAATTTCGATGACCAGGTCATCACCAACCGTCATTTCTTTGGTCGGCGCGTGGAGATCGTCGGCACTTACATTCGAATCAGACATTTATAGTCTCCCTTTATCCTTGCGGATTTTTGTATTCCAGACCTAGTGGCCGGTATGAAGTTTGCGTTCGAGGTGTTGCGAATATTGGCTCATACCAAAACAAAAGACCCAATAGACAAGTGCAGCAAACGCAAATCCTGTTGTCAGGTAGCCCAGCCAGTCCTTATTGGAGGATCCAGCCTGGACCATTCCCAAGAAATCGAACAAACCTATAACACCAACCAACGTGGTATCCTTGAACAGGCCAATAAACGTATTAACGATGCCGGGAATGACAAGTTTCAGGGCTTGCGGCATGACAATGAAAAACATCATTTTACCAAAATTAAGTCCCAACGCCTGGGCGCCTTCGTACTGCCCTTTGGGGATCGCCTGCAATCCGCCCCGCACAACTTCCGCCATATATGCCGACGAAAACAGGGTAACACCCACCAAGGCGCGGATCAGTTTATCGAAGTTAACCCCTTCCGGCATGAACAACGGGAACATGACCGACGACATGAACAGCACGGATATCAACGGCACACCGCGCCACAATTCGATAAAGGCAATACATACGGCTTTGACAACCGGCATGTTTGAACGGCGCCCGAGGGCCAGCAAAATACCAATCGGCAAGGACGCGACAATTCCGGTTATGGCAATGACCAAGGTCAGGAACAATCCACCCCACAAGGGGGTTTCCACAGCGACCAGGCCAAAAGACCCGCCCGCATACATGTAATAACAAATGACCGGGTAGGGGATCAAAAGGAAGACGGCAACCCATTTTTTGAAGGGAACGGCAGGAATGACCAGGGCCAAAACCCCCAAACCGAATATCCAGTAGGTCAGTTTGATGCGCCACAGTTCCGAATCCGGATAAAACCCGAACATGAAGGGTTTAAACCAGGCCACGACAAAGGGCCAACAGGCCGCAGCAATGGGACCACCGGTTTCGTTTTTACATACCGTATTATCGGTTCCGACCCACGCCGCACTAAAGATCAACCAATCCAGTACCGGCGGAACCAATAGGTAAATCAAATAAATGGCGAGGATCGTAAAAAACGTATTGATTGGCGTTGATATGAGATTTTCCCGAATCCAGCCATAGGCTCCGACTGTGGAGGCGGGCGGTTGAAGGTCAGGGTGTTCTCCGACTATGTGTTGAGTTTGTTCAGCCATGACTTAACGCTCCACCAATGCCATTTTTTTGTTGTACCAGTTCATAAACATGGAAATGATTAAACTGACCAAAAGATAGAAACCCATCGCAATCGCGATGATTTCCACGGCTTGTCCCGTTTGCATGAGAACGGTACCTGCAAAAACCAAAATGATGTCCGGATAGGCAATCGCCGCCGCCAGGGACGAGTTTTTGGTTAAATTCAGGTACTGGCTGGTAAGCGGCGGGATAATCACCCGCAAAGCCTGTGGAATGACAACCAGCCGCAAGGTAACGCCGGGTTTAACACCTAACGCATAGGCGGCTTCCGTTTGACCGTGGCTGACAGATTGAATTCCCGCCCGGACAATTTCCGCAATAAATGCACCTGTATAGGTGGAAAGGGCCAGAGCCAGGGAAACCAATTCCGGTGGCAGCTCGGCCCCGCCTTGGAAGTTAAACCCCTGGAGCTCCGCGTAATCCCAACCCATGGGGAACCCCATGATGGCTGCGGCCAGCAGAGGCAAAACAATGATAAGACCCAGGGACGTCCAAAAAACCGGGAACGGTTGCCCGGTCAGTTCCATCCGTTGTTTGGCCCATTTGGCAAGCACGACAATGCCGACAATCGCGATGATAAATGCCGCCGTAACGAGACCAAATCCCGCTTCAAAAACCGGCGCAGGGACAAACATGCCCCGATTATTGACAAATATGGTGCCGGCAAGATCAACACTTTGACGCGGCCCGGGCAAAGCCCGCAGGACGCCGAAGTACCAGACAAAAATCTGTAGAAGCAAGGGCACGTTGCGCATCATTTCAATGTAAATGAGCGCCAAAGTAGATATCAGCCAGTTTTTAGAAAGTCTGGCGACCCCCATGATGAAACCGATGACCGTCGCAAAAACAACACCGATAAAAGCCACCAGAAGGGTATTGAGCAGCCCGACAAGCAGGGCATATCCGTAGGTATTTTCTTCGCTGTATTCCAGAAAGGGGCTGTAACCGATGGCAAATCCTGCCGTCGTGTTCAAAAACCCGAAACCCGATGCAATGCCCTGGCTGGCCAGGTTGTCCATCGTGTTGTTTATAATGATCCCGCCGAAAATGAGGATCGATCCCAGGACCAGTACCTGGAAAAACAGAGCGCGTGCTCTGGGGTCGTTAATCAGCGCGACTTTTGGTGGTGCCGGTTGATCTTGCGGTATTGAGTCTACGGCCACGGTTCAGCTCCCCTGAATATATTTTTTTAATTGAGCCGGGGACACAGATAGGATGCGCCCGATCAGGCGCATCCTTCTATGACATTATGAAGACGTCCGTTTAACGAACAGGTGGGGCGTAAAGGATACCACCCTTGCTCCATAATTTGTTCAAACCGCGTGGCAGGCCGACCGGTGTGTTTTCACCCAGGTGACGCTCAAACACTTCCCCATAGTTGCCAACCTGTTTGATGATGTTGTAGCTCCAGTTGTTGTCGACTCCGAGATTTTTCCCGGTATCGCCTTCAACACCAACCATCCGACGAATGCCAGGATTTTTCGATTCAGCTTTCATCTGGTCGATATTGGCAGAACTTAAACCCAGCTCTTCGGCTTCGATCATCACATTCAACGACCACTTGACGAGATCAAACCACTGATCATCGGCATGCGGCACAACCGGACCAAGCGGCTCCTTGGAGATAATCTCCGGAAGCACCTGATGCTCGGCAGGGTTTTTCATTTTTGTCCGCTGTGCAGCCAGGGCGGATTGGTCCGTCGTATAGACATCGCAACGACCCGCATCATAGGCGGCAACAACTTCGTCAGCTTTTTCGAAGAAAACACCTTTGAACTTCATGCCATTGGCCCGGAAGTAATCGGAAAGGTTAAGCTCTGTGGTTGTACCTAGGTTAGTGCAAACGGATGCGCCATCCAGTTCGAGGGCGGTTTTCACACCCAGGCTTTTACGAACCATGAAACCCTGACCATCATAATAGGCAACACCGGCAAAGTTCATGCCCAGCGCCGTATCACGAACCAAAGTCCAGGTCGTGTTCCGCGACAACATATCAATTTCGCCGGACTGCAATGCGGTGAAACGCTCCTTCGAAGAAAGAGGCGTGTATTTGACTTTTGACGCGTCGCCAAACAACGCAGCGGCGGTTGCCCGACATACGTCGACATCAAGGCCACTCCAGGCGCCTTTTTCATCCGGGTTGGAGAAACCAGGAACACCCTGGCTCACACCGCACTGAATGAAACCCTTAGCTTTGACACGGTCGAGGACCGGGCCTGCGCTGGCGGGCGCCACGATGGCAGTGGTGACTAACGCTGCGGCAGTTGCTGCAGCAAAAGCGGTAATTGTTTTTTTCATAAGATTTTGCTCCCCAGTGTGACTTACACTTAGATTTTTACGATCTGGAAGGGTTTCCAGACTGCTCAGTTTGAATCCGTAACATACTTAATGAAACCGGCTCAAGCATTAAGAATTCTAATGCCCTCATAATTTCAGTTAATCTGACCGATTAATCAATGTCAAATTTGTGAATTTCAGGCACATCCCAATGGAAACCGTGGCACAAATGGTATTTAACGCTATTTTCAAATTCTCCAATTAATTCTGTGCATTTGTTGAAAAATATACGAAAAAACACACATGAACCGCAAACAGCGACGTCGAAATCAGAAAATCGGAAGTCCCTCTTCTGCGGAACGGACCCCTCTGTCCGCATCCGATCAGGACAAAATCAACCACGATCTTGACCGGGTGCGCCGTGCCATAACTGGTGGAAACAGCCCACAGGCGTCGGCCCTGCTCAGCGATATCCTGGTGATCGCGCCCGATCATCCCGATGCCCTGAACCTGGAAGCGACGCTATTGATGAATTCGGGCGAGATATCGCGGGCGGTTAAAAAATTTACAAAAGTCGCGGCTCTGGCCCCCGATTTTGCCCAGGCTCACTTTAATTTGGCGACGGCGCTCAGTGCCCAGGGCAAATTCAAATCAGCCATCAAATCCTATCAGCGCGCCTTGCGTCTGGACTGCTTTTATACGGACGCCCATTACAACCTGGCTAACGCCTATCGCCAAGTGGGTAAAATCCTGGAAGCCGTTAACCAATACCAGGAAACCCTGAAAATCGCGCCGACCCACTCGGCGGCGGCGACAAACCTGGCCAGTGCTCATTTGCAGCTGGGTAATGCCCAGGCCGCGCTGGCCGCCAGTGAACAGGCCCTCGCCTCCGAGCCGGGCAATCGGGATGCCTTTTCCTTTAGCGCCATCGCCGCCATTGAAACCGGAGCCGACCAGCGCGCCGCCCGGCTCTTGGATCCGGATCTTCTGATCCACCCTCGGCAACACACCGCCTGTGCCGGGTTCGACGACATCGCAGCCTTTAACCGTGCCCTGGCAGATCACGTCCTGGCCCACCCGAGCCTGACCGGTACCGTCCATAACAAAGCCACCCGCAACGGTGCCCAGACGGAAAATCTGGCTTTGGGTGAACAGGGCCCCATTGCCGCCCTGCAGCAATTGATCGGTGACGCGCTCGATGACTATTTGCCGGCCATCGGCAATAGCGACCACCCCTACCCGCCGCTCATCCCCAACCTCACAAAACTCGATATCTGGGGCACGGTGCTCGGGACACAGGGGCATCAAACCGCCCATATGCACCGGGCCGCCTGGATCAGTGGGGTTTATTACGTCCGGTTGCCGGAGATCATGGTCCGGGGTTCGAACGGAACCGAGGGCTGGATTGAATTTTGCCGGCCGCCCGACGCATTTGCCTGTCACGCGCCCCATCCGGTGCGGCTGATTGAACCCAAAGAAGGCCTGATGGTGTTATTTCCCTCCTACATTTACCATCGAACAATCCCTTTTTCCGGTGATCAACAACGGATCAGTATTGCCTTTGACCTGCTGGCATAAACCGATTTTATTGGCCTGCCCCTGGCTCTCCGTTAGCCGGACCGACGTAAAGGATCGCGTCAATTCCCAGTAACACTGATCTTAGGAATAACCTGAATTTTAGGCGGATCTGCAAATTCCGATCCACATGGCCACCGGGATTATCGGGCGGTCAATGCGCAGTGCGGGCAGGTTCCTTCGACCTCTATGGTTCGCCGGTTCACGGTAAAGCCCGCAGCCGCAGCCTGCTCACCAATCGCCGCATCAATGCGCGGGTCGTTTAATTCGGCCGTCACACCGCACTGATTGCAAATTAAAAACTGCGCCCGGTGCGGGGTTTCCGGATCCGTGCAACCGACAAAGGCGTTAAGACTTTCGATGCGATGGATCAATCCGTGTTGCAGTAAAAATTCGAGGGCCCGATAGACGGTAGGAGGTGCCGTTTTTTGACGGTTGTCCCGCAGCATGTCCAATATTTCGTAGGCGCCAAGGGGTTTATGGCCGCGCCAGACATGTTCCAAAACCTGCCGTCTGATCTCGGTCAGGCGGACCCCCCGTTCCGTGCAAATGGCCTGCGCCCGGACAAGCGCTTGCCCGCGACAGGCATTGTGGTCGTGATCGTGGTCAACAAAAGCGGATCCGGCGGTTTTTCCTGTCATCATCGCCTTTCTTACCACAAACCATCACACTTAACATAATGTTGTTATCAACTTTGCCCATCCCTATACTATTTCCATCTTGTGTTTCAGTAGGTTAGGTCAAATCATATGGGGTCACCTTTAAGTGCAAAAACCGTCGACACGATCATCGACACGCTCAAATTCAACGGCGATGGTTTGGTCCCTGCCATTGCCCAGCAGCACGACAGCGGCGAAATACTGATGATGGCCTGGATGAACGACGACGCGGTCCGCGAAACTCTGGATACCCATCTGGTCTATTATTGGTCGCGGTCGCGTAACCGTTTGTGGCGCAAAGGTGAAACTTCGGGCCAGACTCAACAGTTAATTGATTTTCGCTGGGATTGTGACGCCGACACCCTGTTGCTTATGGTTGATCAACTGGGCGTTGCTTGCCATACGGGCCGTCGCAACTGTTTTTTTAACGCCGTCCGCGACAGCGAAATCACGACAATCGCCGCGCCAGATGTCAATCCGGAGGATATTTACCGTTAACTCTTCCCCCAACCGTACCGCCCCGCGCCGGTGGCTGTGGGTGGGTCTTTTGCTTGGCACATTCAGTTTCCCGGCGCAAGCCGCAGACAAAACCTATCTCTATGCGGCATCAAGCATGACCGGCGTGATGACGGCTTTGAGTAAAGAATTTCAGATGATCACCGGCAAACGCATTGTCGGGGTTTTTGCCGCCAGTTCGACCCTGGCCCGGCAAATCTTCAATGGGGCACCGGCAAACCTGTTCATTTCGGCGAATGCCCAGTGGATGGATCTTCTCGCCAGGGGCGATCTTCTGCAACCAGAGAGCCGGATCAATATCGCCGGCAACCGCCTCGTCCTGGCGGCACCGCGAACCGCCGGCACGCCCCTGTCGGCAATAACCTTAGAGAACCTTTTGGCCCGTCTTGGTCCGGGCCGTATTGCTATCGCCGATCCAAGTCATGTACCGGCAGGCATCTACGCCAAACAGGCGTTGCAGACCCTGGGTCTGTGGACACCGTTGCGCCGCCGCCTGGCGATCGCCTCGAATGTGCGCATCGCGGTGGCCTATGTGGCGCGGGGTGAAACCCCCTTGGGCCTTGTCTATGCAAGTGACCTGATCGCTCGCCCGGCGGTTGTCGCCGTTGCCCAGGTGCCCGAATCCGCCCATACCCCGATCCGATACCCGTTGGCGATCATCAAAGGCCGGGCAACGCCATTAACTCTGGCTTTTGTGCGGGTCTTGCAATCGGCGAAGGGGCGGGCAATTCTTGAACAGTTTGGATTTCAGCGCCAATAACTCACAACTCTTCGACCAAGGGTCCGCCCGTGTTCACTCTTTCGCCCTTTGAACTGGAAGCTATTGTCCTCAGCCTGCAGGTGGCTGGCCTGGCACTGGTTGGCTGCCTGCCCCTGGGATTGATGACGGCCTGGGTCCTGGCACGTTATGATTTTTATGGCAAGTTTCTGCTGAACGGATTTGTCCATTTGCCACTGGTCGTGCCGCCGGTTGTTATCGGTTATGTGCTGCTGACGCTTTTTGGCAAACGCGGACCCATCGGTCAGTGGCTGTGGCAGACCTTCGAGATCTCCATTGCCTTTAGCTGGCAGGGGGCGGCGGTGGCGGCGGCAGTCATGGCATTTCCCTTAATGGTCCGCTCCATTCGGATGTCGCTGGAAGCCATTGACGGCGGTTTGGAACAGGCCGCACGGACATTGGGGGCTTCGCCGGCTTGGGTGTTTGTGACGATCACCCTGCCGCTCATTCTGCCCGGTATCCTGACCGGATCAATCTTGGCCTTCGCCAGAAGTTTAGGGGAATTTGGCGCGACCATAACTTTTGTTTCCAATATTCCGGGCGAAACCCAAACCTTACCCTTGGCCCTTTACAGCCTCACCCAAGCACCCGATGGAGAATCCGGTGCCTATCGTCTAGTCCTGATCTCCGTGGCCATCGCCCTGACCGCACTTATTACATCGGAAGCGCTTGCCCGGCGGATTGGCAAACGGTTGGGCCACCGTGCCTGACAAACCACAAATAACAATCGAAGTGGAACGCCGGTTGGCGAACTTTAAACTGGATGTCCAGTTTCAACTGAAAAGTGGCCTAACCGCTTTTTTTGGCCGGTCTGGTGCCGGCAAAACCTCTTTGATCAACCTGATTGCCGGCCTCGACCAACCCGATCATGGTCACATTTCCATCGGCTCACAGATTTTGTATGATTCCGATCAAAACATCCATCTGGCACCGGAGAAACGTCGGATCGGTTATGTGTTCCAGGATGGCCGATTGTTCCCACACCTGTCCGTCCACAACAATCTGATTTATGCCCGCCGTTTTATGGACCAGAAACTGAACCCCGAGACCTACGATAATATCGTCCAATTGCTGGATATACCTGGCCTTCTCGAACGCCGGCCCGGCACCTTATCCGGCGGGGAAAAACAGCGGGTCGCCATTGGCCGCGCCCTGCTGGCGGATCCGCAACTGCTGATCATGGACGAACCCCTGGCCGCCTTGGATGGCGGACGCAAGGCCGAGATATTACCGTTTCTTGAAAACCTCCGCGACCAGCTAACCACACCTATTCTATATGTCTCCCATACCATGGAAGAAGTCATACGACTGGCCGATAATCTGGTTGTCATGGATGGCGGTCGTGCGGTTGCCCATGGTGACGTGGAAACGGTCATGAGCCGGCTGGATCTGAGCCCCCTGACCGGCCGCTACGAGGCCGGTGCAGTCTTTCAGGTGCACATTGAAGAACATGACCGGGCCTACCGACTGACCCGCTTACAACTGGCTGGGCAAACCCTTTGGGTGCCGGGAATTGACCGGCCCATTGGCACAAACCTGCGGATCCGCATTCGTGCCCGTGACGTCAGCATTAGCAGGCAAAAACCCCAAGCGACCAGTATTCTCAACGTTTTTGCGGCGACGGTCCGGGAAATTGTCAGAGATCAAGGCCCGCACTGTGAAATCCTGCTGGATATCGGCCGGCCTCTGATTGCCCGCATTACCCGGAAATCTGTCGATGAACTGGATTTACACGCTGGCCAGAAGGTTTATGCGTCGGTCAAAGCTGCCGCCATTGATCGCCGCAGCCTGGGATTGAACCCTACTAATTAACTGTATTTATATTATTTATTGCGATGGCAGATAATGATCAGACCATTTAAGGATAATATTAAAGCTGATGGAAATTCGCGTTTCATCGCTCAAATTGGGATGCACAAAATGATTGAGAAAAGCCGGCCACATGAGCAGGTCGCCGGGGTTTGGTAACACCGTATGTTCCGGATCCACATAAGGGTCTTTATTAATTGAATTCATGTTAATTCCGGGCCGTGGATCATAAAAAGTGATATGACCGGGGCGGAGGTCCGGGCGCTGCCCGCTGGTTTTTCTGGAACGCGGTATTTTTAAATAGTAGGTGCCAGACAGGTAGGAACGGGGATGGTTGTGGGCGTCGTGGTAATCGCCCCTACGATTGATGTTTGCCCAGGCGTGGATTTGCCAGTTTACGGCATAGTCAATTCCAACGGATTGAAAATAATCGATCACCGACTGATTGACCTGCTGGCGCAACCAATTTGCCCCCGGATGATCAAGATTTAACAGGTTATTGTCTCGGTAGTCCGTTGTGAGGTTGCGATGGGTCTTGTCCATCTCCCGGACCAGCTTGATCAGCAAACGGGTTGGCTCTTCGAATTCCGGGAGATGTCGATTGTAAAACTTCGTCGGCCACAGGTCCGTCACATGGTTTTGCTGCAAACTCACCGCCGGGCCCTCATCGTCCCGGTATCAGTCATCCTGCAGATCAATATAACCCCGCTCGATGGCCCGGGTCAGAGAATCGAAGGCCAATCGGGTTTCTTCGTAAAGTTCCCGGTGCATGCGCAGATCTCGGATGCTCTGTTCATCAATTGGCGCCGATTTATCGACGTCGGAAAGTTCAAAGGCGGCTTCCAGATAACGGGCGCGCAATCGGGCAACTGTTGTCGCAAACGGCAGAACACGGGCTTGCGTCAGTTTGGGAATACGCTCATGAATGATGGATTTGTTGGTCTCGCGGATCGCCTGTTCCGTTTCCAGTAAAAACCGCTGTCTTTTTTGCTCGTCGCTCTTTTCCATATTTATTAACCGATTCACCATTAACTAATTATATGAAGTGCACATGTCTTTTGGACAAGGCAGAAATTTTCCGACTATTTTCAGCGGGTTTTGACAACCGGCGATTTGGCCACAAAAACCTTGCAATTGGAATAACCCTGATTATAAAAATGATAGGTAAAGCCTGCTTTTGCCAGGCCTTTGGGGTCAATCAGGTTCCAGTTTTTGTTGGCAATTCCAGTCATGCCGCGGCCCTGTTTACCAATAAAGCCAACCGAGAGGGTCACATATTTACGCTGGCGAAACTCACCGCGTTGACACGCCCCGGACAGTTTCTTGTCCATCCGTCCAACGTCCCAATAGGGTTTTTTGCTGGTTGCATACTGGCCCTTAACCCGGCCACCAGCCTCAGTTGAAGCACTTGAAAATACAACAAGTGTCAGAGCCAGAACCAGGTGTGTGATTTTGCTCATGGCCTTGATGGGGACAGATGGGGTCAATTCGAATGTCATTCATTAACAATAGATTAACCCCATTCAAAAAGAAAGGAAATCAACCGCCAGGGATCATTAGACTCAAAGCACTGAGTCTAATTTATCACACTGCGGTTAAAGCCGTTTATCGGGTACCGGGTTGGCCGCCGCCGGTCGGCTCCAACGGGTAGAGTTTAGTCCTGGTCGCTGGCAATGGTTTTAATGGTGTGCAGGAACTTGGCCACTTCCTGCTCCGTGTTGTAATGACACAGGGACACCCGTATGCAGCCGTCGAGCCCCAGGGGATTTAGAATATTACCTGAATAATGGTCATTTTTGCGGGCATGGGTGCGAATCCCCTGTTCACGCAGGGCGCTAACCACCTGCTCCGCCGTTTTGTTTTCCACGGTAATGGCGACCAGCCCTTCGCGTTGCGGGTTGTCAACGCCGCCAATCACCCGAATTTCCGACATGGATGCCAAACCGCTTTGTCCATCGACCCCATAGAGCATGGCATCGGTCAGGTCTTTTTCGTGGGCATGGATCGCCTTTCCAGCTGCAATGATCCGGTCGCGGCGGTCACTGGACGGGGTATAATGGCCGCCCAACCAGTCAAAATAATTGACCACTTCGGAAAAGGTAGCATAGGCTCCGGTGTCACGGGTGCCGAGCTCCCAACCGTCTTCCGGCGAGCCGATCAGCCGGTCATGGGGTAACAGGCCCAGGCGCTTGGATACCCAGGCAATTCCATAGCCGTGACGGGAAAACACTTTATAGGGTGAAATCGCGTAACCGTCGACGTCATAGGAATCCAGATCCAGCCCCCCATGGGCCGCATGTTGAATGCCGTCGACAATAATATAGCAATCCGGCGCGATGGATCGAATGAGTTTTGCAATGGCCGCCACGTCAACCGCCATGCCGGTCACCGGTGAGGTGTGGAGGATGGTCGCAACCCGCGTGTCTTTGGTGACAAAAGGACGATAGTCCTCCGCCGTCACGGTACCCGTTTCGTTGTTGTGGGGAACCCGGACAAAATTACGGTTGGCAATTCTCGCCCATCGGTCGCAGGCGCTGACCGAGGCCGGATGCTCGAGGGTGCTGCCCACCACATCGCCACCCGCAGGGGCTCCGAGAACAGCGACACTGATCAGGCGGAACAACAATTCCGTACCACTCTCGCCGACAAAAACCGACCCTGCCGACGCCCCTAAAAACGTGTGAATATCGGCCTTGGCCTGATTGATGACCCGCACCAGTTCCCGCGACCCTTCGTTGTCCCGCCCTTGATTATCCGGGATCGCAGCAAATTCGCCTGATCGTTCAACCACCGATTTGAGGGTCAACGCACCCCCGGCATTTTCAAAAAAGATACGCTCACCCTGCACTGGGCAGCGATCCACCTGGGCGAACCGGTCGCGAATATCGTTGATGAGGCCGTCGTGATCTTTAAACATAAAAGGGCTTTCGATTTTTGCTTGAGGAACATCACCCAAAGGGGCTAACGAACAGCCTTATATAGGGCGCAAAGGGATCACCCAACCCTGAAAATTCGCCATAAGGACATTTTTGGCAATTTTTTAACCGGCAAAACTACCCGCTGTCGTGATCACACCTCATGGCCGAGCCCCCCTGCAGCAGGCGGCGGCCCGGTCGGCACCTATCAGAGGGGCTCAGCTCATTGATTTCTTCGCCATTGCCGCCAATTTTCCTGCGTCACCTGCCAAACTTCGGTTTTTGTGTCGCCATTGTGATGGGCCAACTCGCCAAACCCAACAAATTGGGCACCGGTTTTTTCCTTAACGCGACGCGAGCCAATATTTGAAATGGCATTTACAACCGTAAATTTCTCTATGCCCACATCAAAGAACAGAAAGTCATTCACGGCGGCGCAGGCCTCGGTCATTAATCCCTGCCCCTGAAAGGCCGGGCTTAACCAGAACCCCCGGTCACCGAGGGCACTTCGGCTCACCCCAAAATCAACGACGCCAATGGCTTCACCTGACCCGCCCTTTAAAACCAAAACCCAGACCCACTGCCAGTCGGATTTCAGGCGGGGAAGCAGACTGTCGCGGATGAACTGTTCTGCCCCATCATCCGGATAAGGCCACGGCACACTGGCCGCCAGATGTTTAATGATTTCCCAATTGTTGAAATGCCTCTGCACCGCAGGTGCATCGTCCAAGGATATGGGACGCAGGACCAGGCGGTCGGTTTGCAGGGTAATGGCGTTCATACGTATTGGGGCTCCTACCCCGGGTCATAGGTCCGGCTGACACGAATAGGATAACACCGCAAAGCTAGAATTGTTATAAGACAGGCCTGTTTACCCCAATTGGAACTGCCGAAACAGCGCGTCCGGGCGGCCGACAAGGTTGGGTACGTGCGGCGATGCTGACGCATCGTAGACGGGACCCGACGCCGTTCGGTGGGCTGGACGTGATACCGCAGTGGATAGGGGCCGCCGAAATTTGTAACTTTTTATCCGAAACTTTTTCCCACCCAAACGGAACATAATTTTTCGATATTTCTGTTTTGGAAGCGAAGATCGGAATTATTATTTTCCAGGTTCTGCGAAACTTGTTTCTAGGGTACGGATCACCGGATAAATGAAGTAGGTAATTAACCGTCGACGTCCCGCGCGAATATCCGCAGTTAACAGCATCCCTGGAACCAGCCGGAATTTTGCCGGCAGATCCCGCAATTCATCGCTCGAAATTGTTGCTCTGGCGCGATAAAATGTCCCTTTGTCGCCGGTCAACGATGTATCTACCGTATCATCCGAAATAAAGGATATTTCGCCAATCAATTCACCGTGTTTTTGGTAGGGTAGCGCGTCTAATTTAATTGATACATAAGCCCCTGGCAGCAGATTTCCTATATCGCGCGGGTCGACGTCGATTTCAACGGTTAACGGAACACCACTCGGTACCAGAGACATAACCGTTGTACCTTCATTTACGATCGCCCCAGCAAACAGATCCTGAATAGCTATAATTGTGCCTGCTGCAGGAGCAACAATTTGAATGTTTTCCAGGCGGCGGCGAAACTTAATCAAATCTTCCTTTTTACTCGCCCGATCATTAGAAGCTTGTGAAAGTTCTACGCCAATACGTGAGAACCAACCACTTATGAACGCCTGTTTCTTGGCGCGCAGGGCTTCGACTTCACCATTTAAACTATTGACTGAATTCTGCAAACCCCGATACATACGTTCCGTCGCGATCCGTCCGTCTCGCGCGATCAATAAATTCAGGTGTGATCCGATCTCTTTTTGGTACAACTTCCGGCGCGCCGCTTCCAACTGCTGCTTGATTTCAAGCTGCTGTCCTGCCAGTTTAATATCGCTCCGCGCGGTTTTAATTTTCTCCAACTGACTTCTAATATCCAGATCAAATGATGCAATACGCGATGTGTATTCTTTGTGTCGGCTCAAAAATATTTTTTGCTCAAGTGAATTGCGGATATCGTCAATTCTATCCGGTCCCTTTCTGTTCATTTCCAGTTGCAGCCTCTGGATCTTTGTATCAAATTGACCGAATTCAATATTTGCCCGGGCTAAATTTGCTTGCGCATAGGTTGCATCCAAATTTACCAGAACTTGCCCTTGCTCCACACGCTGGCCGATCTTGACGTGCAGTTGCTTGACCACGGAATTATCTGTCGCTTGGACGGAAATTGTCGGTACGGTCGTGGTTAATCGCCCACGCGCAGAAATTGTTGTATCGATAACTGACAACGAGGCCCAAGCGACAAACGATCCGATGAAGGCGAGAATGATAACAACCGTAAAGGTAATTACAGGAGGAGCCCGCCGTTTTTCCAAAGCAACTTCAGGCGATTGATAATCATTAATTATATGATCGACGTCCGTATCCCACTTAAGATCCTGAGAATTTTCTAAGTCGCGTTTTCGAGATCGTAATGCGTCGCCCCCATTGTAGGTGTCAGCGTTGCCGTCAAAAGCGTTACTTGTCAGGCTTTGTCCCGTTGAACGGACATAAGTTGACAAACGATGCATCATATTTATCGCAACGTCCGGAGAGCGTTTGATATGCGCCATTAATGCTTTTTCGTCGACTTCGCGCACCACGACATCTGTTTTTGCCCTTGCCGACGCCGTCCGCGGCGATTTGTCAATGAGCGCCAGTTCGCCAAACAAAGTCCCTTCGTTAATTTCCTGGAGGACAATCAACTCTGTGCCCGATAACTTGCAAATTTCTACAGTGCCGGAGACAATTACAAAGGCCAGATCACCTATCTCTCCCTCATCAAAGATAAACTCGCCAACAGCTAAGGATCTTAAATCCGATCTTGATTCCTGGTTACTTGCCGTTTGTTGGGGGGTGGAATGCAGGTTGTTCATTAGATTACTCCGCCGCACCGCTGTAAACATCAGCTGGGTCAACGCCGACAAGTAAAAGTTCCTTGCGCCATAAATCGGCGTAAAGTCCGGCTACTGATTTTAATTCGTGATGAGTGCCCTGTTGGGCAATTCTGCCGTTTTCCATAACCAGAATCAGGTCGCTTTCTGCCGCTTGTGAAAGGCGGTTCGTTACGACAATCAAGGTTCGACCATTATTGATCTGAGCCAAATGGTCCCTAATACTCAATTGGTTATCCACGTCAAAATTTGAAAAGGCTTCGTCTAAAATGAGAACTTTCGGATTACGTATGAGCGCGCGTGCAAGGGCTATTTTTTGCCGCTGACTGGTTGACAGGTTTAAGGCACCTTCATCAATAACCGTTTCATACCCATCGGCCATACGGTCAATATCTTTGTCAACACCAACAAGCTTGGTTGCCCACAACAATCTGGCATTAGGTGCATTGGGGAAAGGTTTCATTATGTTGTCTCGGATTGTTCCCCGAAAGAAGGTATTGTCCTGAGTAACTGCGGTGACATTGAGACGGAGATGTCCCAGATCCATGTTTCGTAGATCCTGACCATCAATCGAAATCGTTCCTTCATCAGGTCGCAGTAAACGTTGGATATGACGGGCAAGTGTGGTTTTTCCAGCGCCAGCGGGGCCAATGATCGCGACTCTTTGGCGCGGTCGAATGTTGAAGGAAATTTTATCTAATGCTTTGGGTCCATCTTCGTAGGTATAGCTGACCTCTTGAAAACTAATCCCACCGACGATATCCGGGGCTAGTCCCTGGCGGCCAATTTCGCCACGGGTGTTGAGGACCGAGCCGAGCGCGTTGACGGCCGCAGTCATCTTCCCAAAATCAGTCGCCAATGAAACCAACTGTACCAACGGACCTGTTACCCGCCCTGCAAGCATATTAACCGCAATGAGAACGCCGGCGCTCAATTCTCCAGAGAACACCAATTGCACCCCGATAAATATTACGGCAACAGTCATCAATTGCTGAATAGTAGAGCTGATGAATTGGCTCGCCGCGTTTACCTTTCCGAGCCCCATGTGTGCGACAATATGACGGGAGATGGCATTTTCCCATTCGCGCTTTTGATTCGGTTCAAGCGCTAAGGATTTTAAAGTTTCGATTCCGGAAACAGAACTCATGAGAATATTCTGTTTGTCTCCGTCAGCGGCGGCGGCGGCGGATAATTTGGTTTTCTGATACCGCGATGCGATGATCACGTTCGCCGAAATCATGGCCGCAAAAAAGAACACAATGGCACATAAAACCGGACTGTAAAAAAACAGAATCGGTATAAATATGAGAAGTGAAGTCGCATCCAAGACGGCTGAGAAGAATTTCCCGGTCAGCACCTGGCGAATTGACGTGGTTTGTGAAATTGACTTTGTGATGGCTGGAACTGAACGTTTCTGGAAGTAATTGAGGGGTAAATCCATTAATTTTGAAAAAACCTGAACACTCAGTCTTACGTCAACTTTGCTGGTCGCAAAAAGAATAATATACTGGCGCAGATAACCAAGGATTCCGTTAAATAAATAGGCAACGACGACGCCGGCGGTTATCACATATAGCGTTGAGGTTGACTGGTAATTGACCACTTTATCGAGGACAATCATGATAAATATTGCCGGAAGAACAGCAAACCCATGTAAAATAACGGCGACCAAAACGAGTTCCGACAGCAACCCTTTCTGCTGTAAAAATCTTCCGGCAATCCAAGCGAATGAAAAGGGTCGGTCGTCGTCTGTTAGTTTATATTGACGACGGATCAGCACCAAAATCCCTGACCATTGTTGCAGGAAAGACGGGCTTGCAACCCGTTCCACAGACGGCGAAGCGGATACGGGATCTATGACAAGTACAGTGTCTTCGGATCCATTGTTATCGGCTGTTTCAACACCTGTTACGATCACAGTATGGCCTGAATTTAATCGGGCAATGACCGGAAACACCTTACCCAATCGCTTTAGTTGTTGCCATTTGAACCGAACCCGCCGCGCTTTCAGGCCGCATTCTCCGGCAATTTTTACTAATAATTGGTCGCCTACTTCTGCATCAGTAAGCGCATAATCATGGCAAAGCCGATCAACACTTAGGTTAATACCATGCTGTCGGGCTGTCAGCACCAAGCTTTTGAGGGCAGAATGCATGTTAACAGAGAGCTCCTATTTAGAGAGTAACCACCTGATCAAATGATCAAAGACACAGAAATGCAGGCTCCGTCTCCGGAACCTACATTTGCTGTAGCTTTAAACCCAACTAGACGATATCTGCATCTGTATCGGCGTCGGGAACCGGTGCCGACGCGCCATCATCTCCCGCCATTTCGCCGGGAGGATGATCGCCCTCTGCCGGTGCGCCATCGGTCAAAGCATTATCCATTGCACCAGCCATTGCATCGTCAGCAGCGGCCATTGCGTCACCTTCCGGAGGAACAGAGGCATCCGCCGGTGGCGGGTTACCGGCAAAGGGGTCGTCTCCTGCGGCAGCATCAGGACCCATGCCCGCATCGAACATTGGTATGGCTCCTTCGCCTCCTGTTTCTGCAGCAGCATCCCCCCAACCACCACCGTCCGGTGGC
Source organism: Rhodospirillales bacterium (assembly GCA_021775095.1). Lineage (GTDB taxonomy): Bacteria > Pseudomonadota > Alphaproteobacteria > Rhodospirillales > Casp-alpha2 > JABMNT01. Next base: position 145 of record JAJFII010000037.1, on the reverse strand, counting down.
GGCGCACCATCAGCTACCATATCACCCTCTGGCGGCGGCGCATCACCTTCCGGCGGCGGCGCTCCGTCAGCCATCATATCACCCTCTGGCGGCGGCGCATCACCCTCCGGCGGCGGCGCTCCGTCAGCCATCATGTCCCCCGCCG